>HF995353.1:0-14353 GCA_000432335.1 Firmicutes bacterium CAG:646 | reverse complement strand
GACACTTTCGTAGGAAATGCCATACTCCGCACCATATGTAAGCTGGATTCGCTTCTGCACATTATAAACACCCACTCCATTCGAGCGATAGTTCACCGTATGCTTCTCAAAAATATGCTCCAGTGCTTCCCGGTCCATTCCCACACCATCATCGCAAATCTCAAAAAAGATGTCCCCCTCTTTTTCATACCCTCTCAAAAACAGAAGTCCTTTGCTTTCTTTATATTTTAATCCATGATAAATTGCGTTTTCAATCAGGGGCTGCAATACCAGCTTAATGATTTTTTCATTCTGAATGGAAGGTTCGACCTGAATCTTAAATTCTAATTTGTCCTGATATCTCATTTTTTGTATCGTCAGATAATTTTTGCAATACTCCACTTCCTGACTGATTAGAATCTCTTCATCCTCATTACTGATATTTTGCCGAAGCAGCCGCGCTAGGGAGGCAGTCATCAACACCACCTCTTCATTTCGCTTTCCCTCTGCCATCCAGATAATGGAATCCAACGTATTATACAAAAAATGGGGATTGATCTGTGACTGCAAAGCTTTCAGTTCGCTCTTTCTTTTTGCCTTCTGCTCACTGATAATCTCATCCATCAATTCCTGAATCCTGCAGGTCATCGTGTGAAATGTTTCTGTCAGACTGCCTATCTCATTATTCGATTCCACTTCCACATTTCCCACCTGAAAATTTCCCTCCTGCACCAGAGCCATCGAATCTTTCAACTTCTGTATCGGCTGCGTAATTTCTCTGGAAAGAATATTAGAAATGACCAGCGCTGCCACGATCAAAACCACCGCAATCATGAGATACAACCGCTGCGCCTGATCGCTTCTTTTCAGAAGTTCTGCGATATAAGAACAGCTTACCACCGTCCATCCCGTCTTTTCCGAACGGGAAATCGTATACAGCCGGGCTTCTTCCCCTTCCCCCAGCTCCAGATACTCCTCCGTACAGTTTTTTACTTCCTCGATATACTCCGTCTGCAATTCATTGTATAACTGTTGCTGCTGCGGATGATAGACAATATTCCCCTCCGCATCCAGAATAAAAATGTAACCTTTCCTTCCCACACTGCTGTCGTCACACAGGGTACGGATAGCGCTGTAATTCAGATCCACAAATAAAACGCCCTGTTCTTCTTTATTCCTCTTATTTTGAATCGCCCTGCTCAACGTGATTACCCAGGGACGTTCTCCCTCAATCACATGCTGCACATGAGCCGATGAAAGATACACTTCTCCCGGATGTTCTATCGCCTTTTCATACCACTCCAGATCCTCCAGTACAACATAAGGATTCTTGTGACTGCTTCCTTTATTCAGCAAAGCTCGACCGTCTGCCTTTACAATTCCTACATTATAAATATCCGACCTGCTGCTCAATACGGTAGAAAACTGTGAAAGAAGCTGTCTGGATGCTTCCGTAATCTTTTCACTATTTCCAAACAGATAATCCTGAACATCAGCGTTTGCCGCCAACATGGAAGAAATATTTTCCATATAGTCAATATAAGAATCCATATCATGATTCACCTGTCCGGTAAGCTGTTTCGTATACGTTATCGTATTTTCAAATATGGAAGTTCTGGTATATGACAGGGAAATCACCGTCACGGTGGCAATAGCAACCAATACCAGCGTTGCCATCACAAGATAAATTACGGTCTGAATGCTCCTGAATCTTCCAAAAAAAGCGGATATAGGATTTTTCTTTTTCATCGGCGGTGTTTCCTCGCATATACAGTGGGCGTCATGCCAGTCGCTTTTTTAAAGGAAATACTGAAATAATGAGGATCTGCAAATCCCACCCGTTCTGCAATCTCATAATTTTTAAGCGTCGTATGTTCCAGAAGTTCCTTTGCTTTATCCATTCTGGTACGAATCAGTACATCCATAAAAGTTTCTCCTGTAATTTCTTTGAAAATCGTACTGAAATGGCTGGTACTGATTCCCAGAAAATTACAAAGGCTATGTAAACTCAGATCCTGCTCTGCATAATGTTCTTTGATATATTCCATTGCCTGCAGCGCCTGCCGCTTACCGGAAGAGCTGTTTTCCTGCTCCATGTAATCTGCGGCTTCCCCTGCAAAATTTTCCACCAGCTCCATCGCTTCCTGAAACGTTCTCTGACTGGCAATACGATTTAACACCTGTTCTTTTTTTGCTTCTACACTTTCCGGATTTGCATGTATATTCTCCATAACAGAACTGATCAGACGAAGTACTCGCTGAAGATACAAGCAGGCGCGGCTTTTATTCACCCTACTCTCCATGATTCTCTGTTTGATGGTCTCCAAACTCTCCTGTATCCTGTCTTTCTGATGATTTTGAAGAGCGTCTGCAAGATATGCCAGAGGTTCCTCCAGAAAAACTTCTTTGCCAAAGTTTTCCTCCTTTTCCAGATCCAGCAGGAGATTTCCTCCCAGCAGGTATCGATAATCCAATGCTTTCTCCGCCTCGTCATAAGAAAAATGCAGTTTTTCCAACTTCCTTACTCGCGGTCCGATAGCAATGGAAAGTTCCAACATCATACTCTCATAGACCTTTTCTTTAATTTCTCTGCAAACTTCTCCCAGCGAATCAAAAGCATCTCTGGTAGAATTCTGCTGAAACAAGATACCAATCCGGCTATTTGCCTCCTGATACACGATGCCCGCTTCGTGTTTTCTCACCACTTCATCGCTGATATTGTAAACCACAAAAGCCATCAGTGCGCTTTCCTGCCTCTGACTCAGACTCTGTTCATACAGACCTGAATAGATATCAATTTCCACCACTGCAATCCGATACTCTGGCGCCTTCAAAAAAATCCCCAGCTCTTCCATCTGCTTCACACATGTTTCCGGTTCCTTAGAACCTGTCACCAACGAAGAAAGCGCCTGCGAACGGATCAACTGTTCATTCTTCTTATATTCTTTGGAATCCCGGGTAAGCATCTGCAGTTTCATCTCTTCCTGCCTGGCAGTTTCCAGCGTCTGATACATATTTTTCAATACTTCTGTAAGTTCCACCGCTGTCACCGGCTTGAGCAGATACTCGCTCACATTATACTGAATCGCCTTTTTGGCATATTCAAATTCTCCAAATCCACTGAAAATAATAATCTTCACTTCTGGACAATGATCGTGAAGATAATGACTGAGTTCCATCCCGTCCACATACGGCATACAGATATCTGTGAGTACCAGATCCACCGGATGCTCCTGAACAAATTCAATAGCTTCTTTTCCATTTTGGCAGTCTCCTGCCAACTCATATCCCAGTTTCTGCCAGTCAATATTCCTTCGAATAGCATCACGCACTAAGATTTCATCATCTACAAGTAAAACCCGATACATTTTTAACTCCTTTTCCAATCCCAAACCACTGTACTCTCTCCATTTTCACCAATACTTGCTTTTATTCTATCAGAAATTATACTATTTGCAAGAAAAATGTTCCACCCTTTCTTCTTCCTTCTTACAATTTCACGTACTGTTTCTTTATACTTTTTCTTATTTTTTTATAATTTGTACATATTCTCCTCATATTTATTTCCTATACTATGAACAGATAGTTGATTAACCACTCACTATCTCCCCCCTCATTAAAATTTTTAAAGAAAAAACAGGCATTTAAAAATGCCTGTTTTTTCTAATTCCATATTTACTCTTTTACAATCACAGTTCCCGTTTTTCCCTCATAACCTTCTATCGCCTTATCGATAGAAGTAATCACTGCTTTTCTTCCTTCTCCACTTTCCACAAATTCCACAGAAGCCTGCATTTTAGGAAGCATGGTATTCGGTTCAAACTGCCCCTGCTCCATATATTCCTTTGCTTCCTTCACAGTGATCGTATCCAGAAGTTTTTCTTCCTGCGTATGATAGCCCAAGGAAACTCTCTCTACACTGGTAAGGATCATCAGTTCATCAGCGGAAAGAAGCTGTGCCAGCTTTCCGCTGGTAAGGTCTTTCTCAATTACTGCGCTGGCGCCCTTAAGCTCCGTTCCCTGTTCCAAAACAGGGATTCCGCCTCCGCCGCAGGCAATAACCACCTGCCCGGCATCTAACAGTGTCCGAATCGTATCAATTTCCACAATTCCCTGCGGTTTCGGCGCCGCTACGATCCTGCGATATCCTTCTCCGGTGCGGATCACATAGTTGCCCTTTTCCTCTTCCTCCGCCGCTTCCTGCTCATTCAAAACACGACCGATCACCTTTACCGGTTCCGCAAAAGCTTCATCATAAGGATCTACCGTCACCTGCGTCAAAACGGTACATACGGGTTTGAAAATTCCTTCTTTTATCAGTTCCGAGCGAATGGCATTCTGCAAGTCATAGCCAATATATCCCTGGCTCATGGCAGAGCAGACAGACATGGGCGCGTACGTATAATCTGGATGATACTTTCCAAACTCATTCATCGCCGTATGGATCATCCCTATCTGCGGAGCATTACTGTGCGAAATAACCACCTCAGCGCCTTCTTTTACTAACTGTGCGATCCGTTTTGCCGTTCTTTTTGTTGCTTCCTTCTGTTCGGGAAGGGTATTCCCCAGGGCTCTGTGCCCCAGGGCAATGACTACTCTCTTTTTCTCCATATTCTATCCCTCTTTACTATAAAAAATAATATCCCAGTATCACTGCTCCCAACACGATGCGATACCACCCAAACACTTTGAAATCATGTTTTTTGATATATCCCATCAGGAATTTAATTGCCAGAATCGATACCACAAAAGCAACTGCCATACCCAAAAGCAGGATGATGATTTCTGTTCCTGTAAAGCCAAGACCGAATTTTACAAGCTTCAAAAGACTTGCGCCAAGCATGGTTGGGATTGCCAGAAAGAAAGTATACTCTGCTGCCAGCTTTCTGCTGGTTCCCAGAAGAATTCCTCCGATGATCGTCGCTCCGGAACGGGATGTTCCCGGAATCACCGCCAACAACTGGAACACACCGATAAATAAGGCGTCTTTAAAAGTAATATCACTCAGTTTCTTTCTGGTAGGTGTTCTCTTTTTATTGTAATTTTCGATCACGATGAAGAGAATACCATATACGATCAGTGTTGTGGCAATCACGACGTCATGTTCCAGATGCTCTTCAATCCAATCGTTAAACGGAAGTGCAATGATGATCGCCGGAACACAGGAAACCAGAATCTTCAGCCACAAAACAATTTTATTCATATCCACATAGTGATCGGTGAACTTCTGCACCTCCGCCAGTTTTTTATTCTCGCTGATATATTTCCAGTTGCTCTCTCTTTCCGGATCTTTTTTATGGAATGGCCAGAGCTTTTCAAAATCCAGAAGCACCACCGCTAAAACAGCCCCCAACTGGATCATTACCAAAAATAACTGCCAGAACGCTTCGCTTACGTTCAGCTTCACAAAATTATCCACCAAAATCAGGTGCCCGGTACTACTGATAGGAAGCCATTCTGTAATTCCCTCCACAATACCAAAAAATATAACTTTTAGAATTTCAATAATATCCATAGATTCTCCCCTTTACAAATTCCTTATATCTTCGCAATGTCGATCAGTGTCAGTTGGTTCAGATCTGTATTTTCCAGACTCGTCACCAGCGCCTTTGCTGTGTCCATAGCCGTCAGTACATTGACGCCAGTTTCAATGGCATTTCTTCGAATCAGGAAACCATCTCTGGAATGTTCCACTCCCTGAGAAGGGGTGTCAATGACCAGATCGATCTTATGACCCAGAATCAGATCCATGAGATTCGGGGAATCCTGCTCAATCTTATTGGTCCGAATGACTTTTACTCCCGCCTCTTTTAAAGCTTTTGCCGTATTTTTTGTAGCGTAGATTCGGTATCCCAGCGCTTCAAACCGTTTTCCGACTTCCACCGCTTCCGGTTTATCCTCATCCCGCACCGTCATAATCATATTTTTATGTTTGGGAAGGTTTACGCCTGCCCCCAAAAACGCCTTATAGAGAGCCTCATTGAAGTTTTCGGCAATTCCCAGACACTCTCCCGTAGACTTCATCTCCGGTCCCAGACTGATATCTGCTCCGCGGATTTTTTCAAAGGAAAATACCGGCATCTTAATGGCAAAATATTTTGCTTCCGGCTGCAATCCCGGCGTATAGCCCAGATCCTTCAGTCTATATCCCATAATAGCTTTTGCAGCCAGCGGCACGATAGGAATACCTGTAACTTTGCTGATATACGGAACCGTACGGCTGGAACGAGGATTTACCTCAATCACATAGACCTCTTCTCCACATACAATAAACTGAATATTAATCATGCCCACCACATGCAAAGCTCTTGCCAGCCGTCTGGTGTATTCCTCGATCGTCGCCTTTGCAGACTTGCTGATGGTCTGCGCCGGATATACGGAAATACTGTCGCCGGAATGAATACCTGCCCGCTCAATATGCTCCATAATACCAGGAATCACGATATCCTCTCCATCGCATACGGCATCCACTTCAATCTCTTTTCCCACCAGATACTTATCGACCAGAATCGGATGTTCCTGCGCGATCCGGTTGATAATTCCAATATACTGCTCCACATCCTCGTCATTGATAGCGATCTGCATCCCCTGACCGCCCAGAACGTAGGATGGCCGAACCAAAACGGGGTATCCCAGTTCCCGGGCTGCCTGCACCGCTTCTTCTGCCGTATAAACCGTCTGTCCCTTGGGTCTTGGAATCTCACACTGCTCCAGTATCGCATCAAACAACTCCCGATCTTCCGCCGCATCCACATTTTCCGCAGAGGTTCCCAGAATCGGAACACCCATCTCCATCAAAGCCTGCGTCAGCTTGATAGCCGTCTGTCCTCCAAACTGCACAACCGCTCCGTCCGGCTTCTCAATATTTACAATATTTTCCACATCCTCAGGCGTAAGCGGCTCAAAATACAACTTATCCGCAATATCAAAATCGGTACTTACCGTCTCCGGGTTGTTATTAATAATAATGGTTTCATACCCTTCTTTCGCAAACGCCCAGGTACAGTGCACAGAGCAGAAATCAAATTCGATTCCCTGACCAATTCGAATCGGACCGGAACCCAACACCAGCACTTTCTTTTTCTTGGAATCGCTTATCGCCTCATTTTCTCCCCCGTAAACAGAATAGTAATACGGAGTGGTGGCTGCAAATTCTGCGGCACAGGTATCCACCATTTTGTACGCAGCACAAATACTGTACTGTTTTCTTAAATCTTTGATCTCTTTTTCCGTCTTTTTCGCCAGTTCAGCAATCACCGCATCTGGAAACTCCATTCTTTTGGCTTCCCGAAGAAGATCTTCTGTGAGTTCTTTCGTTCTCAGATCCTCCTCCATTTCCGTGAGAATAGCAAGCTTATCAATAAACCACTGATCAATTCTGGTGATTTCATAAATCTCTTCCTGAGAAATTCCCAGACGGATCGCCTGAGCGATTCTCCAGATCCGCATATCATCCACAATGGTAAGGGCTTCCCGCATTTCCTCCCGGGAAAGTTCCGTAAAATCATAGGACATCAGACTGTCCACATGCTGCTCCAGAGAGCGGATGGCTTTCATCAAAGCTCCCTCAAAATTATTGCAAATGCTCATAACCTCTCCGGTCGCCTTCATCTGGGTAGTCAGCGTACGTTTTGCGCTGATGAACTTGTCGAAAGGCAGCCGCGGAATCTTCACTACACAGTAATCCAACATAGGCTCAAAACTTGCATACGTTTTTCCTGTAATCGCATTGGGAATCTCATCCAGCGTATAACCCAGAGCGATTTTTGCCGCAACCTTGGCAATCGGATATCCGGTAGCCTTACTTGCCAACGCCGAAGAACGGGACACCCGGGGATTTACCTCGATGACACAATATTCAAAACTGTCTGGATTCAGGGCATACTGTACATTACATCCTCCGGTGATCCCCAGTTCTGTGATAATATTCAGCGCTGAAGTACGAAGCATCTGATACTCTTTATCTCCCAATGTCTGGGAAGGCGCCACCACGATACTGTCACCGGTATGCACCCCTACCGGATCGATATTTTCCATATTGCAGACCGTAATGCAGTTTCCTGCGCCGTCCCGCATCACCTCGTACTCAATTTCCTTCCATCCGGCGATACACCGTTCCACCAGAACCTCTCCTACTCGGGAAAGGCGCAGACCATTTTCCAGAATCTCCATCAGCTCCGCTTCATTGTGTGCGATTCCGCCACCGCTTCCCCCTAAGGTGTACGCCGGGCGCAATACTACCGGATATCCAATCGTATTGGTAAATGCCACGCCGTCTTCCACCGTTTTTACCACCAGAGAGGCTGCCACCGGCTCTCCGATTTTTTCCATAGTATCTTTAAATTCCTGGCGATCCTCCGCCTTTTTGATGGTCTGGGAAGTTGTTCCGATAAGGCGCACATGATGCTCTCTCAAAAATCCTCTCTCTTCCAGCTCCATCGCCAGGTTCAGTCCTGCCTGACCGCCCAGGGTAGGAAGGACGCTGTCCGGCTTTTCCTTCAGAATTAACTGTTCCACCACTTCCACAGTAAGGGGCTCAATATAGACCTTATCTGCAATATCTTTATCTGTCATGATCGTTGCCGGATTGGAATTCAGAAGAACTACCTCAATCCCCTCTTCTTTCAAGGAACGGCACGCCTGCGTTCCCGCATAATCAAACTCCGCCGCCTGCCCGATCACAATCGGACCGGAACCTATCATCAAAACTTTTTTTATCTCTGGATTCTTTGGCATTATTCTTCCCCTCCCATCATTTTCATAAACCGGTCAAACAGATATCCCGAATCCTGAGGACCGGGACATGCCTCTGGATGAAACTGTACCGTAAAAATATTTTTTCCTGTATATTTCAATCCTTCATTGGTTCCGTCATTGACATTTACAAAGGCAGGAACTGCCACTTGCGGATCTAAATTATTCGTATCCACCACATACCCGTGGTTCTGAGAAGAAATATAAACTCTTCCTGTCTCCAGATCTTTTACCGGATGATTTCCTCCCCGGTGTCCATACTTCATTTTATAAGTATCAGCCCCTGTCGCCAGCGCCATCAGCTGATGTCCCAGACAAATAGCAAAAATCGGCACGTCAGACTGATATAATTTCCAGATCTCCTGAATGATCTGCGTACATTCCTTCGGATCTCCCGGACCATTGGAAAGCATAATGCCGTCCGGTCGGTCTGCCAGAATCTCCTCTGCCAAAGTAGAAGCTGGATAGATTGTTACCTGACACCCTCTCTGATGAAGCGAACGAGCAATATTATTTTTCGCTCCCAGATCCAGCAGCGCCACCTTCTTTCCTTCTCCTTTTAAAACAGACTTTTCGGAACAGGTTACCCGTTCCACCACATTTCCGGTATTGTAAGCTCTCAGCCGGGGAAGAATCTCCTCCAGATCATATTGTTCATTCGTGGTGATCATTCCGTTCATGGTTCCTTTTTCCCTCAGAAGCCGCGTCAGAGCCCTGGTATCGACTCCCGCAATACCAGGAATATCAAAACGTTTCAGGAAATTCTGAATGGTGTCCTCGCTTCGGAAGTTGCTGGCAGTTCTGGAGACTTCTCTTACAATATATCCATCTGGCCAGGGTCTTAAAGATTCTGTATCCTCATAACATATCCCGTAATTTCCGATCAGCGGATATGTCATACATACTGCCTGACCTGCGTAGGAAGGATCCGTAAGTACTTCCAGATACCCTGTCATAGAAGTATTAAAAACAATCTCACTGATGATTTCTTTTCGCGAACCTATACTGGTTCCCGTAAAAACGTGTCCATCTTCAAGAATCAAAAAAGCTTTCATCATTCCATTTCCTTTCTCTCTTAATCTTTTGCCTTATTTTTCCAGACATAGGAAAAGGGTCTGCCACATAAAAAGTCTACGTGTAACATACCCCTTGCTTAATCTTATAGATTTTATCACAAAGAAGTCTGCTTTTCAAGAAAAACTTGCAAAAAATATTTTTTCAAAAAAAATGAATTTTTTTCAAAAAAGGTGTTGACTTTTCTTTTCAAATCCTGTATATTATCACTTGTCGCTGAGATACATCAGCAACACACAAAACCAAATATGCAGGAATGGCGGAATTGGCAGACGCGCAGGCTTCAGGTGCCTGTGGTAGCAATATCGTGTGGGTTCAAGTCCCACTTCCTGCATTCAAAAAACTTCATATTTGTTATAATCGTGCAGGAATGGCGGAATTGGCAGACGCGCAGGCTTCAGGTGCCTGTGGTAGCAATATCGTGTGGGTTCAAGTCCCACTTCCTGCACTAATTTTTTGTCCATAGATATGATAATATACTGCCGTATACAGAAAACGTGTGAAAATATTTCTCCCCCGCAACGAATGGTCGAGCACATCTTTGAGACTTCAGGCTCAAAGTGAGCGCAGACTGAGTTTGTGGGGGAGAAATATTATTGCAAGTTTTCAAGATACGGCAATTTTCTTTTATGCTTATCTGTCTTTTCGCTTCAGCAGTCCCACAAGCGATAGCAGCGTTCCTCCCAGAATGAAAAGATCAGATATATTGAATACAAGGCGACGCAGCTTTTCCCATTTTACATTGAAGCTAAAATAATCCACCACATATCCTCTGGTGAGACGATCTGCCATATTACTGGCGCCTCCGCCCAAAATGCAGGCGCCAGCCGCCTTCTCCAGTTTCTTCCCGGGAAGTTTTAAAAGACGGCAAAATCCCAGGAAGCAGATTCCCCAGAGCGTAAGCGTTCCCACCTTTACTGCCTGCGGATGTTTTTCTCCCACGCTGCAAGCCATACCGGAATTATGAAGTCTCCGCAAAAGAATCCTGTCCCCTGCCACTTCCCTTACCGCTTTATCACTCAGCTTCTTTTCCGCCCAATGCTTGATTCCACTGTCCGCAAAGAAAATAGCCGCAGCCACACTTAACCAAACCATGATTTTCTCTCCTATTTTCGCAGATTATTCCGATTTTTCCTCTGCCGTTTCCCGCTTATCTTCGGTTACTTCTGCCGTATGTTCTAGATTATCTGCGGATTCTTCCTTCGCTTCGGGATCTTCTGTCGGCTCTGTACAAGCTTCCCATACTTCTTCCTGCGCCTCCTGCACTGTCTGCTCTTGTACCGGGGTCTCAGGAGTCTCCTCCGTCTCTTCTTCCCGCACCGGCAATACCGTTCCACATTTCATACAGAACACTGCATTCTGTGGATTCGGCGCCCCACAGGAAGAGCAAATATTCTGACCCTTTCTGCCCGCCAGCTCTTCTTTATAGGAAGCCGCCTGTCGGCGAAGTTCCAGAATGCCGTCGCAAAGCTCTGCCAACTCCTCATCCATCTGTTCTCCTTCTGCAAACCGCTGAAAAATAATCTCTCCTAACTTTCGATAGTCCAGATCCATCGCTCTGCTCACACTGCGCAATTTGCCTCTCAATTTCTGAATCTCCACCAGATCTTCCGTTTTCTTTCCCACTGCTCCAGCAGTTTCCGTGATCGTCTGTCGTAAGCTGTTCAGGAAATCTTCACTCATAATACCCTCTCTTTCTCCGGAACTGTTCCCGGTCATCCCCTTATACTCTCTGTTTCCACTTCTTTGCAACTGACGCTCTCTCAGTTTTTCTGTTTCAGCTGAAACAATTCTTGCCCTCGCAGCAAAATCTGGGGTCCTCCGGTATGCTCGATATATTCTCTGGTGATCACAACCTCTCCGATACTGTCATCTTTGGGTATCTCATACATGATATCCAGCATATATTCTTCCAGAATCGCCCGCAAAGCTCTGGCGCCCGTATCCTTCTTCAGCGCTTTCTCAGCAATCGCCTCCAAAGCCTCCGGAGCAAATTCCAATTTTACCTCATCCATCTCCAAAAGCTTCTTATACTGTTTTAAAATTGCATTCTTCGGTTCCTGCAAAATCTTCACCAGCATATCCTTATCCAACCCCTGCAAAGTGAAAATAATGGGAAGGCGTCCCAGAAATTCAGGAACCATACCAAAATTTCTCAAATCTTCCACTGTGACCTTATCCAGGATATTCTTGTCCTTGTCATACTTATCCCGCAGCTCCGACTGGAAACCAATGGCTGCTTTTTTGTTCAGACGCTCCCGGATCACTTCTTCCAAATCTGGAAAAGCTCCGCCGCAGATAAACAGAATATTGCTGGTATTTACTGTTGTCAGAGGAACCATGGCATTCTTACTGTTTGCTCCTACCGGAACCTCCACATCGCTTCCCTCCAACAGCTTCAGCATTCCCTGCTGTACGGCTTCTCCGCTTACATCTCTCTGATTCGTATTCTTCTTCTTTGCGATCTTATCAATCTCATCGATGAAAATAATTCCATGCTCCGCCCGCTCTACATCGTTGTCCGCCGCCGCCAGGAGCTTGGAAACCACACTCTCAATATCATCTCCGATATATCCCGCCTCCGTAAGAGACGTTGCGTCCGTAATCGCCAGCGGCACATCCAAAAGGCGCGCCAAAGTCTGCACCAGATATGTCTTACCACTTCCTGTAGGTCCGATCATCAGCATATTAGACTTGGCAATCTCCACTTCTCCCGTCTCTTCCAGAGCCAGAACCCGCTTATAATGATTATATACCCCCACAGAAATCACTTTTTTGGCGTGTTCCTGCCCGATCACATATTCGTCCAGCTGCGCTTTGATCTTATGAGGCGGAGGAACATCCTTCATGGTGAACGACTTCTTCTCTTTCTCCGGCTTACTCTTCTTCACCCTCTGCTTTTCCGGTACCTGATTCGGTATGGCAGACAGATCGATCATGCTGATATTCGGCATGTGGCTCATCAGATCGTTATAGTTTATATTGCTGTTGTTCATAGTATCAAAGCTTTTCTGCATACAATCTGTACAAATATGAATGTTCTGAGGCAACGTGATCATCGGTCCCGTCTTACTCTCCGGTCTCCTGCACAAAAAGCATACTTTTTCATATTCATCTTCTGTTTTTTTTCCTTTGGAAATATCTTCATTTTTATCATCCTGAATATTTTCCAATAAATCCTTGTCTTCTGACATCTTTTATCCTTTCTTCCCGGCTGACTGTCCTTTTATAAATTCAGCCCTGTATGGTTTTTATTATAAAACACAATCCTATATCCCACAAGTAAACTTTTTATTAATAGAAACAGGGACCACCGCACTCGTATTCTCAAATGCGGCAGCCCCTTGCCTTCCATTCTATCTTTGCGGGATAGCAGACTGCTGAATAGTTACCTTTGCGGTACAGTCTGTGTCATCTCACTGCGTTTTCCCAACTTCACTGTGAGCGTCTGTTCCTTATATTCTCCATTTTCCGCTCTGCTGACGATCACCTCAATTTCCTCTCCGGCCTCATAATATTCCAGCTTGCTCACCAGATCATCCTTGCCAGAAATAGTCACTCCATCAAACTTTGTGATTACATCACCTTTCTGGATTCCTGCTGCTTCCGCAGGACCTCCTTCTTCCACAGAATCCACAAATGCTCCTTTCGGAATTCCATATTTGGCGATCGCATCCTGATCGACGTCCATGCAGACAACTCCAATATATGCCGCCTTCTTAGCATCGGCTTTATAGCGTGTCTCCCGGTTCATCAACTCATCCAAAATCGGCTGCGCTGTCGCTACCGGAATGGCATATCCCATACCTTCTACCTCTGTAGCAGCCGCCTTGGCAGAATTAATACCAATCAGTTCTCCCTTCATGTTCAGCAAAGCGCCTCCGCTGTTTCCCGGATTGATCGCAGCATCCGTCTGGATCATTTTTCCGGTACTGTTTCCATTTTCATCAAAAACTTCACGGTCTACAGCGCTGACCCATCCAGAAGTAACAGACTGTCCATATCCCAGAGCATTTCCGATGGCTACCACCTGTTCTCCCAGCTGAAGCGAATCAGAGTCTCCAATACTTACCACTTTGATGGCATTCAACGTATCTTCCGTCATATCTTCCAGATTCACCGCGATCACCGCCAGATCGGTATCCGGGTTATTTCCCTTAACCTGCGCCTCATAAACCGCCGCATCGCTGAAAGCTACAGTAAGAGTCTCCGCTCCTGCGATCACATGATTGTTGGTAGCGATCAGAAGTTCTGTATCGTTCTGTCCCACAATAATACCGGAACCAGTACTCTCAATGGGGTATTCCTGCACACCGCCGAAGAAATCCCGGACAGTGCTCACACTTGCATTGGTAATAGACACCACGGACGGCATACACATATCTGCCACTTGTGCCACGGTATAGCCGTCTGTACTTCCATTTCCCACCGCAGATGCTTCCTGTGCCGGCGGCTCTGCAGTAGCCACCTGACTATGCGCTTCCGTTTTCTCTTCCTGACCAATGACAACATTTCCCAGCGCGTTCACTCCAAACATAACGCCTCC
>HF995352.1 GCA_000432335.1 Firmicutes bacterium CAG:646 | reverse complement strand
AAGATGAAGAAGTATCTCAAATGGGAACTGATCATTCTGGATGATTTCCTGCTCCACACAATCACTGACGAAAGAGAGATTAAAATCCTCTTTGAGCTTCTGGAGAAGCGGAACGAGCAGAGGAAAAGCACCATCGTATGCTCACAGCGTGATCCGGATAACTGGAAAGCGATGATCCTCAACGATGAGGTATCTGCCAATTCCATCATGAAGAGAGCTACAAAACACTACACGATTAAGATTAACACACGATAAGTGGTAATCTTCTAACTAAAAAAGGGCGGCCGTTGGCTTCGGAAAACGGCCGTTCTAAAACAAAATAGCGACCGCTGGATGCCGTAAACTGCATCATACAAAGGAGATTGTGAAAACAGTTAGCGAAGTATTTGGAGAGTCCAGTGAAATTGACCTTTCCCAAACAACAATATCTAACGGTAAAGATTTCTCCGAAAATGATGTTTGTATTATTGGAATGCCTTCATATGGTGGTCGGGTACCTGCCGTTGCATTAGAAAGAATGGCGGAGTATCGGGGAAATGGAGCAAAAGCAATTATTATTGTCTCTTATGGAAATAGAGACTACGATGATACATTAAAAGAATTACAGGATTTTGTAATTAAAAAAGGATTTTCTTGCATAGCAGCTATTTCAGCCGTAGCAGAACATTCTATTATGCACCAATTTGCAACAGGAAGACCAGATGAAGAAGATAAAAAAGAGATTGTCGCTTATGCAAAAAAAATTGCAGAGAAATTGAAAACAACGAAAGAGAATACTCTTTTGAAAATAAAAGGAAATGTTCCGTACAAAGAGTATAATGGGATACCATTAAAACCTCAAACGGATGATTCATGTAAGGGATGCGGCATATGTGCTTCAAGTTGTCCTGTTGGTGCAATTCCGATTGATAACCCTAAGACAACAGATATCAATAAGTGTATATCTTGTATGAGATGCATTCAACTTTGTCCATCGAATTCTAGAAAAATGGACGAGAATATTATTCAGGTATTTTCTGCGAAGATGGAAAAAGAATGCTCACAGAGAAAGGCTAATGAACTTTTTTTATAAAAGGGAAATATAATATGATAGAGTTAAGACAGGAAAGAACTAGTGATTATA
>HF995351.1 GCA_000432335.1 Firmicutes bacterium CAG:646 | reverse complement strand
CGGAAGAGCATCCAGAACTCCGTCTGTAACCATCACAAGATAATCGCCATCGTACAGTTTTTTGGACGTTTTTTCAAAATCAAGCTGCTGCACCAGCCCCGCCGCCATACTGGTAGAAGTAATGGTTTCCACCCAATTAGAACGCCGAATAAAGGTCGTCGCCGCGCCTGCTTTTACAAATTCACAGATTCCGCTGTACAGATCCAGCGAACATACATCCACACTGGAAAACATGCCGTCTTTTCGTTGAAGAACCAAAGCAGAATTGACCATGCGAGCCGCCGTTTCCCTGGAAAATCCCGAAGTCACAAACTGCTCCAGAAGCTCCACCACCGTTTCACTCTCCCGACACGCTTCCACTCCCGATCCCATCCCGTCCGAAAGGCACATGACAAACTGGTCATCGGTACTGGCGCAGGCATAATTATCCCCCGATACGCTCTCCCTCTCCTTCGTCACCCGAGCAACCCCATATAAAACCTTATAATTCACATCCTCAGTAAACAAAACCGTCTTCATATCGCTGTTCAATACTGCCCGGCTCTCCCGGGAAGGGACCATTCTGCATCCACAGACCTGCGACAACTGCCGCGCCACTTCCTTCATAGTCATGCACTGTCCGCCCCGGGTACGCATAGTCAGAAAAATCCTCCATTTTTCATCCGGTTTTGACAGCATCCACACCTGCTTCACCAGAACATGCTGCTTCTGAAACTGTTTTTTTATCTTTTCTTCCATGGCGGTAGGAACGGTACAGATATCGCTTACATCTCCCGCAAGCTTCTGCACCAGACGAGCAACCTCATTCAGCTGCTCCGCAACCGCCAGACGATTTTCAATCAGACGATTCCGATACAGAAGCTCTTCCCTGCTCTCAAAAAATCCTTTTTGCAACGCCTCCATAAATTTTACCGCCTGACGGCACTCCCCAATCCAGTCTCCCTGCGCCCGCAGAATCCGATCCTGATCGCCGTCCTCGATCACCTGCAGCATCTCAAAAATCTTCTGGCTCGTCCGATGCTCCATCTCTCCCCAGCAGTACTCTCTCTGCGGACAGTCCCGGCATACACTCTTCTGTACCTGAGAAAAAATCTCCTGCACTTCCATCTGAGACAGTTGTTTCTGATAATTGGGCAATTCATAAAAGGTATGGGCAAGGCGCTGAAATGACCTTGCATACCGTTCTATTTTTTCTTTCTGCGGATAAGCGTCGTATACCGGTTTTCCCTTTGTCCTGTCGGTGAAAATAAGTTTTGCCATGTCTCGGACAATCAGTAAAGCACTGACGGCGAGCATGGCAATCATCCACATCTGCATGCATCCCTGACCCCCTTATCTTCGCGCCGGGGCATACCGCCTCCGGGTGTCCTTAAAGGAGCATTATACATACATATACTCAAAAAACTTGTCAAATACACAGAGATTCCTCTAAAAAGTTTTAGACAAAATATGTGGGCTCTCCTGCCTATTTTGTCTCTTTAAAGATAATTTCATTCTCTTTCACAAGCCCGATCTTCTCTTTCGCTATTTTTTCCACATATTCATCACTCTGCATATACTCCTGCAGTTCTTCAATCTCCCCGGTGCGCGCCTGTTCTTCCTTCAACTGTTTTTCCAGTTGAGCATAACGGACTTCATTCTGTTGGATCTTATTTTGCAGAGAATGCCCCTCCACCAGCAATACCCCCAGCAACATACATACAACGCTGCTGATTCCCAGCATCGCCGCCTTATTCTGCACGTTTCGCCGTCTTTTTTTTATGTTCCGCTCTTTTCCGGATCTTTTTTTTCTGACCATATTCCGCTCCCCTGTCCTTACAATACTTCGCATATAATGAGATTCTACAACGGGAAATCCAAAATTTCAACCTTTTTGCCAAAATAACTGCTTTCCTTATGGGAATTCCCAAAATTTCTTTTATTTTCCGCAGGATTTTCACCAACACTTCCACAAAGAACCTGCTCAGGGAAAAATGCCATGCCAAAGCCCCGACTCCCACTCCCACAAACAGGTAAATCCTTAATATCCCAGAATTTTCCTGAAAAAATACGGTAAAAAGAAAAAAACTGCTCCCGATCCAAAATATCAGGTCTTCCACACCCACCAGCAGCGCTGAATGGGAAAATACTCTCCGTAAGATCCGCAGTCCGTCATACAACATCATGAGAACTGCTCCATACCACAGGGAGTTCATAAACAGAACCAGTTCTCTTCCCATATAGGCGCTCATACTTACTGAAACAGCCTTTTTAACAGGCTCCCTTTCTGTTTTTTAGCATAAGAACCATTTTCTGTATAAATCAAACTGTCTACCACTCCCTCCACATCCACCTCTCCCTGTTCCAGATGCAGACGGCTTACATGGAGCTCTTTCCCCTTAATGGTAAGCATTCCCTTCGTGGTTTCCAGAAGAATCTGTTCTGCGTCAAAGGACATCACATCGGTCACTCCCGTAAGCGTCCCTGCCTTTCGTTCCTGCAGATTGATTCGGTGGGTCATCTCCTGTCTTTCCTCCATAAAAAATCCCTCCATATTCTGTACCATTGATCTTCCAGCCCCACTGGGCTTTCCGATTATTGTACATTATATGAAGGGAATTCCTTACAGATACCGGTATAATTCCTGAGCTTCCTCTTTCCTTACCGTTTCCTGTACATTCAGCACTTCTACTTTTACTGCCTTACTTCCGAACTGGATCTCCAGTACGTCTCCCGCTTTTACCTGAGCGGATGCTTTGGCAGGCCTTTCATTGATCAGTACCCGTCCTGCATCACAGGCTTCATTTGCCACTGTTCTTCTCTTGATCAGACGGGAAACCTTTAAAAATTTGTCCAGTCTCATATATCCTAAACCTGTTCGAGATTATTCGTTAATCAGATCTTTCAGCGCTTTTCCGGCTTTGAACTTCGGAGCTTTGGAAGCTTTGATTGTCATAGCTTCGCCAGTTGCAGGATTTCTTCCCTCTCTTGCTGCTCTCTCAGAAACTTCAAAAGTACCAAATCCAACTAACTGAACTTTCTCGCCTTTCTTCAATTCTTCTGATACTACATCAACAAATGCTTTTAAAGCAGCTTCTGCATCCTTTTTGGATAATTCTGTCTGTTCTGCCATAGCTGCAATCAATTCTGTTTTATTCATGTTATTCCTCCTATAAGTAATTAAAGTATCATTTTTACTACACCTATTTATATACTGTCGCATGTGTTTTGTCAAGGATTTTACGGATATTTTATCCTTTTCGCTTCCTTTTCCGCCTTTGATGCCAGCGTCTCCCGCCAGCTTCTACAGCATCTTATCAATCATGGATAAAATTTCTTTGCCCAAAGCTGCTGATTTCTCCTCTGCATCCTCCAGAGAAGCTCCCTTTACGCCATAATAGAATTTGACTTTTGGTTCTGTTCCAGAAGGTCTTACACATACCCATGCGTCATCGGTGAGATCATAATAGAGTACATTGGAGCTTGGCAGCCCTGTAGATCTTGTCTCTCCTGTAGCCAGATCCACAATGGTATCCTTCTTATAGTCTCTCGCAGAAACCACATCATATGCACCGATCTTTTTCGGCGGATTTGTGCGGAACGTCTCAAGAATCTCCTGAATCTTAGCCAGTCCCTCAATTCCTTTCAGGGTAACAGACTGAATATCATCTTTGTAATATCCATATTTTTCGTACATATCGATCATGGCATCCCACAGCGTTTTCCCCTGTGTTTTGTAATATGCCGCCGCCTCACACAGCGCCATTGTTGCCACAATAGCATCTTTATCTCTGGCATGAGTGCCGATCAGACAGCCGTAGCTCTCTTCAAAGCCAAACAGATAGGTTCCCTTGCCGCTCTTTTCAAAGCCCAGAATCTGCTGTCCGATAAACTTAAATCCTGTAAGCACTTCAATAAAACGCAGACCATACGCTTTGGCGATCGTTGCCGCCATATTGGTCGTTACGATGGTACTGATCACTGCTCCGTCCTCCGGCAGACTTCCCTGAACTGCTTTTCTCTGGCTCAGCTCATATTCTTCCAGCAGGCAGCCGGACATATTTCCTGTAAGGGTGTGATATTCACCCGTTTTGGAATCTTTTACCCGCACACCGAGACGGTCAGCATCCGGGTCCGTAGCCAGCACCAGATCAGCATCCACTTCCTTTGCCAGCTTCAGTCCCAGATCAAACGCTTCGTCTGCTTCCGGGTTCGGATAGCTCACGGTAGGAAATTCTCCATCTGGAAGTTCCTGCTCTTTTACCACATATACATTTTCAAATCCCAGCTCTTTCAGCACTCTTCTGGCCGGAATATTTCCTGTACCATGAAGCGGGGAATACACGATCTTCAGCTCTTTGGCCATGGCTTTGATCGCATCCATATGGATCACCTGACTTTTCAGCTCTTCCATATAGGCATCGTCTATTTCTTTGCCAATCACCACATACAGACCTGCTTTTTCTGCTTCTGCCTGATCCATGGTCTTCACGTCATTATAATCTGTCACTTTCTGAACTTCAGCCATGATACCGCTGTCATGAGGCGGTGTGATCTGCGCTCCGTCCTCCCAGTATACCTTATAACCGTTATACTCCGGCGGATTATGGCTCGCAGTAATATTGATACCTGCAACACATCCCAGCTTGCGAACAGCATAAGAAAGCTCTGGTGTAGGACGCAGGCTCTCAAAAATATATGCCCGAATGCCATTGGCTGCCAGACAGAGCGCTGCCTCCTTGGCAAACTCCGGTGACATACGGCGGGAATCGTAAGCGATCGCCACACCCTTTTCCTGAGCATTTACCGCGGCAATATAATTTGCCAGCCCCTGTGTTGTCTTTCTTACCACATATATATTCATGCGATTTGTTCCTGCTCCGATCACACCTCGAAGACCAGCGGTACCAAATTCCAGATCTTTATAAAATCTTTCTTTGATCTCCTTGTCATCATCGGCAATAGCTCTTAATTCATCTTTTGTCTCTTCATCAAAATACGGATTGCTTAACCATGATTCATATGTCTCTCTATACTCCATCACAGTACCTCCCAAAAATCTTTTTCCGAAAATCCGCTTCCAGCAGATACTCTTTTCACATTATATACCATTTATCTGAAAAATGGAAGTATTCGCCTCTATTCTCCCGGAAAATGTTCCAAAAATTCATTCCAGGGCTTTGCCAGAGCAATCGTCTGTTCCAGCTTTTCCAGATTTTTCTGTGAAATCCACACCTTATTGCTGTTGGTATAAAAATTCGCCAGTTTCCAGAACTTCCACGGATACGCCAGATACAACTTCAACTTTAAAAGTTCTTTTTCAGACAAATATTTTCCGCTGTCATAGGCTTTGATCATCTCATCTCCCAGCCGCAGATTCCACTGATATTTCTCGAGAATTTTTCTCATAAATTGTCCCAGATCGCAAATCTGCGGCGACCGATTCCAGTGTTCAAAATTCGTAAAGGCAATTCCCTTTCCCGTGAATAAAACGTTGTGCTGAGTACATTCCCCGTGACACACCCGATCTTCCTGTTCCCTTTCCGACTCTGTCGAAAACAAACTCTCCATCTCATCTGCGGTCTGTTCTCCCTGTTCCAGAAAGCCCTGTATACTGCCGGACAGCGTTTCCTCAAACTCATTCTTTTTCTTTTTTCTCTGAAGAAATTTCTGTATTCTGCGAAGTTCCCGGTTGTGCCGCCTGCATTCATCCGTCAGACCGGGCGGCGCCGTCTCGTCTTCCCTCTCCAACACCATCACCGTATGTAGATCTGCCATCGCCCGAACACTTTTTTTGATATCCTCCCGAGATCTTGTATCACATTCTCTTCCCTGATACCAGTCCCTGACGATATACGGAATCCCCTCTTCTCCGGTCGTCACTACCTGTCCTTCCTGGTTCTCCAGCACCAGATCTACCAGTGGAAATCCTGCCTCCCGGCAATGGAGCTGCAACTGTCTCTGCCGCTCCATTTTTCCCGGAGAGCCCCAGTATTCCCGGATAATTTTCAGACCGGAATCCGTCTCACAGATCAAAGCTCCTCTGCCTCTCACTGTTGTTTTCGCTTCTATTCCATACTGTTCCAATACCCCCAAACCACGATCGTACAAACCTGTTCCCCTTTCATTTCTCTGCGTTCTCTCTATCTTATGAACAGGCTGTAAGATTTATAACCGGGTGGATCAGGAGTTATTTCCCGGAAAATATGGGCGGAGTACTCCTGCCATATTGCTGATCGGCATAGACTGCAGCCAGATGTGTCCTGGTCCCGTAACCTCTGTATTGAAAAATCCTTCACCGCCGAACAACATATTTTTTACCCCCGGCACGCTTTTGATTTCCATGGTACAGGTTGCGCTCATAGCCGCCAGATGACCGGTATCCACAATGATTTTCTGTCCCGGCTGCAGTTCATATTCCACTACATGACCGTCAAACTCCGCAAACATCACGCCGTTGCCGGAAAATCTCTGAAGAATAAAACCTTCTCCTCCGAACAGACCGGCGCTGAATTTTCTGCTGAAATGAATACTGTAGTCCACTCCCGCTTCGCTGGCAAGAAAAGCTGATTTCTGAGCAATGATCTCATTGCCCGGAGCAATATGGAATGGTTTGATCGCTCCAGGAAAACTGGAAGCAAATGCGATCATTCCATTTCCGTTCATCGCCGTATAAAAATTCTGAAAAATGGTTTCACCGGAAAACATTCTGCCGAATACCTTGCCAATTCCGCCATTTGTACTGGTTTCCATTTTCATATTCGGAGACATCCATGCCATTCCGCCTCCCTCTGTTACCATTCTTTCTCCATTTTCCAGATAACAAATCAATACCGGAAGGGTATCTCCTTTAATTTCATATCTCATATTTTGCCCTCTTTTTCTATTTTATCGTCTTTCCGTCTATCAGAACCTTCACTATCTTTGTTGTGGATACCAGCGGCGAGCCGTCTGCAATCACAAGATCCGCATCTTTTCCTTCTTCCAGAGAACCCACCCGGTCTGCAATGCCAATATGCTTTGCCGGATTAATGGTGATTGCCTGCAGCGCATCAAATTCATCCATACCACTTTGTACCGCCAAACCGGCGCAAAGGGGAAGATATTGCTGAGGAATCACCGGGGAATCGGTAATAATCGACACCTGACAGCCTGCCTTTGCCAGAAGACCCGGCGTTTCAAAAGACTTATTGACCAGTTCCAGTTTCGTAGCATGACCAAAGCTTGGTCCCACTGCCACCGGATAATGTTCCGCCGCCAGTTCTTCTACGATCAGAGATCCGTCCGTTACATGTTCCAGCGTAAGTTCCACATCACATTCCTTCGCAACACGGATTGCCGTGAAAATATCATCTGCTCTGTGAGCATGCGCCTTTAAAGGAATCTCTTTTTTCAGAACTGGAATCAGCGCTTCCAATTTTGGATCATATACGGGACGCTTACTCAGCTCTTCCCCTGCCTGCTCTTTTCTCTCCATATAATCTCTGGCGCGATTTAAAGTCTCCCGAAGCTTGGAGGCAATATCCATACGACAGGAACTTGTCTTGTCTTTATAACAGCGCTTGGGATTTTCACCAAATGCACATTTCATGGCAACGGGATTTTTTACCACCATAGTATCCACCCGCTTTCCCACCGTCTTTATAGCAACAAAAGTACCTCCCAGCACATTTGCTGAGCCCGGACCGGCAGCCACACAGGTAACTCCTCCTTCTGCTGCCATTTTCAATGTAGGATCCATGGGATTGATACTGTCAATTCCCCGCAGCTGAGGACTCAAAATATCTGTCATTTCATTATAATCATGTCCCTCAAATCCACAGGCATAATTATCAAGCCCCAGATGGCAGTGAGCTTCTACAAACCCCGGATATACCAAAAGCCCTTCTGCATCTATCACTTCCGTTTCTTCTGAAATCGGCAGATCTTTGCCGATTTTACAGATCTTCCCGTCTTCCACCAGAATATCTGCGTAATACGCCTCCCGATTCACCCCGTCGTGAATCAGACCATTTTTGATACACAACATATACCATTTCTCCTTTTCTTTCTGTATTCTGCTGCTGTACAGCTTCTTTGATTTATAGGATTGCGAACGCAACATTCCCTTTCTCCTATAAACGAATTATACATGAGCTTTACACAAAACACAAACGAACATTCCTTAATTTTTCTGTTCTGATACCCCTGCGTCGAACATTACATTCCCTGCTGCCCCATGTGAAGATACTTCTCCCGGGTGGCAAGACCGCCGCGGATATGACGTTCCTGCTTGTTCACATCCAGAATCTTGCGGGCTTCATGGGCAAGGGAGGGGTTGATCTGCAGAAGGCGCTCCGTGACGTCTTTGTGTTTGGTCGTTACTATTTAGAGCTGTTTTATTTTCACATTCGTCTTCCACTAAAATGCTTTCATTTAATCCCAAATCGCCTAGTAAACGAAGGTAAATATCCACATTTCCATCTTTGTCTACTTC
>HF995350.1 GCA_000432335.1 Firmicutes bacterium CAG:646 | reverse complement strand
AAAGGCGGAGCATCTCTTCCTGCATTTCCTGAAAGCTGTCTTCCATGTCCTCATATACCGGAGAATCCGGATAACAATGGATCAGGCGAAATACGGTCTCTTTTTCTATCTGCGGATGAAAATCCTCCAATTTCTGACGTTTTTCTTCCATCAACACCCTCTCCTGTCAGAACCTTTCTCTCAAATTCTCCGCTTTAGGCTGTTTTTTTCACAACTGCATCTCTTGCAACTTCCGCTGCTGTCGCTGCGTCCGGTGTGTAATAATCAGCGCCAATCTGCTCTGCAAAGCTTTCATTTACCGGAGCTCCGCCTATCATAACAATATATTTTTCTCTCAGATTACGTTTTTTCAGTTCTTCCACCAATTCTCCCATGTTTATCATCGTAGTGGTAAGAAGCGCTGACATACAGATAATATCTGCGTTTGTTTCCTCTGCTTTTTCAATAAATGCTTCCGGTGTTACATCTACGCCTGCATCGTATACTTCAAATCCAGCGCCTTTCAGCATCATAGCGACCAGATTCTTTCCGATATCATGAAGATCGCCTTTTACTGTTCCGATCACCGCGCGACCAATCGGCTCATTTCCAATCTCTACCAACTTCGGCTCCAGAATATTAAGACCTGCATTCAATGCTCTTGCCGCTACCAGAACCTCCGGTACAAAAATCTCATTCCGTTTGAATTTTCCACCGATGATCATCATACCGTCCAGCAGACCTTCATTTAAGATCACTTTTGGATCCATTCCTTCATCCAATGCCTGCTGCACCAGTGTTTTTACATTTTTTGCTCTTCCCTTCTGCAAAAATTCTGAAATTTCCTGAATCAAAGCCATGTTACATTCCTCCCATGTAATTAGTAAAAATTATAGATAATTGCTACAGATATTTTCGGGACTCCGCAATCCCTTTCTGTATGCCCTATTCTATCCATTCTCTCTCAGAAAATATTGTACTTTTTTTAGACTGATGGTATTTTTTTTGTTCTTTCCATGGTATGATAAAAATAATACGAAATGCCTGACGAAAGAGAGTTTTTTTTATGGTTCCTTATCTGTATACTATCATAGACAAGCAACGAATTTCCGATATGCTGAAAGCTTTTTATACCTGTGTAGGGCTCCCCATTCAGGTAATTGACGATACGGGCGCTCTTTTAGAGTCCCAGGGAGATATCACTTCTTTCTGCAGCCGTTTTCATCCTTTTTTGCCTAACGACGACAAGTGCAGCAAACTTCATGCAAAAGCGGGAAAACGGGCAATGGAACTGGGGGAAACTTACATATTTTCCTGCCACGCCAACCTGAACCATATTGTATTTCCTTTGATCAATAAAAATGCTCTGTTTGGTTCTATCCTGGTGGGACCTTTTCTCATGGATGAACCGGACTCCCTGCTGATTTCCGACTTAAGCCGCCGATATCCCATCCCCACCGATTCCCTGTTGGAGCTCTATGAGGAGTCCCACTCCCTCCCGGTGGTGCCTCCGGCAAAAGTTACCCAGATCAGCCATCTGCTCTTTTATATGTTTTCCAGCCTGATCTCCGACAGCTACCAGCAGTTCGTGATCAATCAGGAAAAGCTCCATCAGCAGTCCCGAATCAACGAATCCATCCAGAGATATAAAACCTCTTCTTCCTCAGAAGAGGCTGAATATCCTTACGAAAAAGAAAAAGAACTGATTACCCGAGTAAAAACAAGAGATGCCGCTCAGGCGAAAGCGCTGTTAAACGATCTGTTGGGATATGTTTTCTTCGCAGAAGGGAGCAATCTGGAAGTGATCAAGGCGAGAGCCATCGAACTTTGTTCCCTTCTCTCCCGGGCAGCCATCGAAGGCGGCGCCACCAACAATATCATCCTGAAGATGAATAATCATTTTCTGAAAAAGCTTCAGGAAATCACAAATCTCGACGAACTGTGTTACAGCCTGCAGGAAACGCTGGAAGCCTTTACGGAAAATATGTTTGAAGCCATACCGGGCAAAAATCACGATCTGATCAAAAAAGCAATCCTGTATATTTCCGGAAATTTTTCCGGTGAACTCACATTGGAAGAGGTGGCAGCTCACGTCCACCTGAACCCTGCTTACTTCTCTTCCCTGTTCAAACAGTCCACCGGATCCTCTTTCAAAGAGTACCTGAATATGGTCCGCATCGAAGAGAGCAAACGGCTTCTGGCAAATACCGACTACACCATCATCGACATTGCCGTTGCCTCTGGCTTCGGAGATCAAAGCTACTTCTGCCGGGTATTTAAAAAATATACCGGGCTGACGCCCCGTCAGTATCGGCAGTAACTCTATTCGGGTGTCGCTCCTGATTTACAAGAAAAAAGCCCACATTTCTTAGCGATATGTGGGCTTTTTTCTATTTCTCTATTTATAAAACTCCTCAATCGTCTCAAAAAAGACATCCATATTTTCAAATGGTGTCATCGGCGGGATATCGCAGCCGGAAGCAATGACAAAGTTCGGATATTTGCTGCAGCGTTCCAGAAGTTTTCTGGTCTCTTCCCGAACGAGTTCCGGTGTTCCATTTCGCAGTACGCCTGCCGGATCAATATTTCCAATGACCAAACGATCCTGCGGAATAACTTCCAATGCTTTCTCAATATCAATGGCATTTCCAAAGCTATATGCCTTTGCATCCACTTCCTTGATCTGTTCCAGCAAAGGTTCGATATTTCCACAGTTATGATACATAACGACAAAAGAATCATCCTCCACCGCTTCCCGAATTTTCTTTACATATGGATTGGAAAATTCCTCCATCAGAGCTGGAGAAAGCAGACCAGCCGCCGGTTCCGCCATAACTACGCCGTTCGCTCCCGCCTCTTTAAAGGCTTTTGCATATTCGATCAAAAATTCTGTCACTTTTTCCAGAACCGTTTCTACCATTTCCGGTTCCTCATAGCAGAGAATCATGATTTCTGTCATATCCAGCAATCTTCCCGCCAGCGAATACGGTCCGATAATACCTGCAAATACCGGACGGTCTGTGATCCGCTCGCAAACCTCACAGATTCCTTTCACACATTCGCCGGTTCTTGCATCTCCTACTGACGGAACTTTCAAAGCCTCCGCCTCTTCTTCATCCCTTACAATCGCCTCATTGATCGTAGGTACTTCATCTTCTGCAAAATGTACCGGACTGCCAAAAGCTTCTGCCTCCACCGACAGATCCATCAGACTGACAGCCATTCCCATATCATACTTCTTCGCAATACTTTCCATGCAGGATGCCTGAAGATGTCCATCTTTTACCAGCTCTTCCACCGTCACTCCCAACAGCTGCGCTCCCGGAAAAGACAGAATCGGCATTCCTTTCTTTTTATCCTGTGCGATCATTTCCCCGATCCATACATTCATATCTCTCTTCATGATAAATACCTCCCATAATACGATTTTCATAGTTACAAAGATACCAGGTATCTGTGCGCTTCCCTTGTATTTCTGGGAATATTATAAGAATTTCCGTTTGTTATATGCTTGTAATTTTTTTAGATTAATTGAAGGATTGTTGGAAGTTGACATGGATGCGAAAAATAAATACAATTATAATAATAGAGATTTTATAGGAGATGAGGTGATTTCTTGCTGCATGTTCCCGATGACACGCCGCATTGATCCGACGAATACAAACTGCTCACGCAAAAGCAGCTGAATATTCCTGCGCTGCACATGATCGGTCATGCGGATTTTCACACTACCTTTGAAAAACTGGATACCCACTACCACTGCCATATGGAATTCGTAGTGATCATAAATGGTAAACAACGATATGTAGTAAATGACAAATACTATTGAAATATCTTTTTAATAACTCGACTATATTTAAAAGCTGTGCTATAATGTCCGTATAAAGATTTTGGAGGCATTTTCATGGGAAAAAGAGCATCATCAATTGAACTTAGTAAGGAAGAAAGAGAATATCTTGAACTTCAAACTCGTGCCAGAACAATTCCGGCTCAAACAGTCACAAGAGCGCGAATTCTATTATTACGTGCAGATGCCGTATCAATAGATGCAATTGC
>HF995349.1 GCA_000432335.1 Firmicutes bacterium CAG:646 | reverse complement strand
GGAAAGAGCGGATCATGAATACTTTCCTGGGAGGTAGAGGATAGATGATGGATGAAAAGAAAGTTAGAGAAGCGATAGAAGTGGTGGAAAACTTTCCTGAATGGAATACAGAAGACCAATGGCTTGACACTGAGGAAATGGAAGAGTTAGCCAAAATTATAATCGAAGCACTGGAAAAGCAGTTGCCGAAGCAACCGACATATGATGGAGATGGTTATGCACCAGACGGAACATTTATATTTGATGAATGGTTATGCCCTAATTGTGGCAGCAGGTATGAGGTAGATTATGACGATTATAGCTACTGTCCGAATTGCGGACAGCGGATTGACAGGGAGGAAGAAGAGGAGCTGTAAAAGATGAATAGAGAAATACTTTTTAAAGCAAAGAGAAAAGATAGCGGTGAATGGGTGTATGGATATTATAGATGTATTCCTTGTATGGGATTACACGGACACTATATTATGCCTCAGAATCCTAAAAACAGATTGGAACAATATGAAATCGACCCGGACACCATCTGCCAGTACACAGGACTGACAGACAAGAACGGTAAGAGGATTTGGGAGAATGATATATGTATTATCAAAGATGGAACGCTGGATGAAGAAGATGGCTACTTTATCTGCGAATGGGATGATTGTATAGCGAGATATATTTTGGATGGAGATGGTCTTACAGCAGATTTTGACAGTATTGATGAAAGAAACGTTGAAGTTATCGGAAACATTTTTGATAATGCAGATTTGTTGGAGGTGGAGTGATGAACGTACTAGAGAAGATTTTGGAAGAGATATTGCAGTACAGAAAAGATAATAGTGTACTAGCAGGGAAACAGGTAATGGCAATTGAAGAAATCATCCGCTCCCACATGAATAACCATAGCGGTGATTTCAACGAGATGGTCAGTAATTGGATTCCAGTGGAGGATACGGATCATACCCCGGAAAACGAAAGCTATGTCTTGGTATCTTTTAGCAACTCCAACGTTCCGGACATTGCACGATATGAGGAAAATGAGGAAGGTGGTACATATTATCCAGGAGATGATGAAAAATCATATTTAAAGTATGGACTTTTCGTAAATGCCTGGCAGCCACTTCTGAAATCATATCGTCCAGATCCATGTAAAGGTTGCTTCGGAGCAGCGAACAACGATTGTGGCAAATGCGAATACGGAGGTGGCAGCAGTGAATAAAAGTGGATGCAAAGATCCTGTAGCGGAAAGAGCTATATCCCACGAGACCAAAAGAGAACGTCTCCGGAAGAAGTACAAAGTAAAAGAAGGAGATGTGATTAAAATGTTTCTTCCGGTGCGAGACAATGAGAGAACAGAAAATAAGACAGTAAAAGTAAGGATACGAGAAATCCACACCAACATTATTACCGTAATGCTTCCAGCGGGCATAGTGGAGAGATTCACTTGGTGGGAATTTAAACAAAGAAGAAGGTGATTACCATGCAGATTACAAAGGAGTTATTGGCAAATTATAGGAGCAAACGACAGGAAATAAAAGAACTGGACTTCATACTTAACAACCGATGGAAGAGTGAAACGATGTTAAGTGTAGATACTGTTTTAAATTACAGAAAAGGATATCCTGTACCAGAAGGTGTGGTTGGATTCGATCAGGAACGGTATGAGCGATTGCAGAATAGAGATCTGAGAAGAAAGACGAGATTGGAAGAGGAGTGTAAGAAAGTGGAAGACTTTGTAGAAAAAATTACAGATCCAACGGCACATAGGATCTTTCGTTTGTATTATTTGGATGGAGAACAGAAAGTGACGCAAAATAAGGTTGCTGAAATAGTACATAGGGACAGAAGTGCAATCAGTAAAATTATTGATAAATATCTGTAAGTTTCACACAAATCACAAAATTCACATTTATAATAACAATAGAGCCATTGGGCGAAAGCAATCGGCTCAGGTTAGGTGTCATAGCCCGGTGGTTATTTTG
>HF995348.1 GCA_000432335.1 Firmicutes bacterium CAG:646 | reverse complement strand
AATCTCCATGGCTCCCCCTTATAAAGTGAATAATTTTTTTATAGTTTCAAACAACTCATAAATATAGGGAAGCACCCAGAACAACACCACGATCAGACCTGCCAGACTGGTGAGAAATGCCTGTTCTTCCCTTCCGCTGTGTTTTAAAACCTGCCCCAGTACAGACACCAGAATGCCCACTGCCCCGATTTTAAAAATGATTCCAACCTCCAAGCTTCTCCCCCTTTTCTTTTCTGATCGTAACTGTTTAGTGCCTTCACTGTTCTTCTGATCACCAAAATAAAATCACAAAAAAGGCGCCTCCCAGTATTCCCAGACTGCGAAACAATTTCTGCTGTTTTGGCATCTGTACGGTCAACATTTCCACTTTTTGCGCCTGTTCTTTCAAGTATCTGTCCAGAATATGTATCTGCATCTCCTTATCCAGATATCCCAGATTACAGGCGGCACTGTAAAATTCTTCCAGATCCACTGTTTCCAGATACGTATCTTTCAGTTTTTCTTCCATCACTGCCCGTAATGTATGAGAAAAATTCTCACCAGAATACTTTTTCATGCGTTCTGACAGAATCCTCACAAATTCTGAAAAAGGAAACTCTACCTTTTCCCCCATCTGTCCCAACGCCTCCGGAAGCGTTGTTCTGGCAAAACTGATCTCTCCTTTCAAAAAATAACCCATCTTTATCAGTTCTTTTAGCTGATGAACTCTGCCGGTACACTGCCTGCTTTTCCAAAATCCCATCCCACAGCAGGCAAAAAATAGGAGCAGCGCCCCTGTACACCGGATCATGCCGTTCCTTCCTTCTGATACAGACACGTACCTCTCCCATCATAAATCCTGGAGATATTGCCCGCTCCCTGATAATCTTCCCCCTGCAAAATGATATACCGTTCAAATACATGTTCCCGGATCATCCTCTCCAACAGCGGCTTTTTTTGTATATCTTCAATAGAACTGCCGTGTACGGTTGCCAAAAGCTTACATCCTGAATTTAAAATCATTTCAATCCCATTGATATCCTCATAATTTCCAATCTCATCCACGGCAATCACCTCCGGGGACATGGAGCGAATCAGCATCATCATTCCTTCCGCTTTCGGACAGCAATCCAAAAGATCTGTACGGATTCCCACATCATTCTGTGGAATTCCCTGATAACTTCCTCCAATCTCAGAACGCTCATCCACCACTCCCACAGTACAGCCTGGAAATTCTTCCGTTCCATCAGAAAGCTGACGGATCAAATCTCTTAACAGCGTAGTTTTCCCACATCGGGGCGGTGAAATAATCAGCGTATGACAAACCGACTGACAATGGAGTACATAAGGCATGACCGGATCGGCGCATCCTTTTACCTGATGGGAAAAACGGATGTTAATGCAGGAAATCTGCCGCACCCCTTTCACCTGATGATTTTCTATGATCGTTTTCCCACTTACTCCCACCCGATGACCTCCCTGTATCGTAAGAAATCCCTGTCGGAGTTCTTCTTCGTATGCATATAAAGAAAACTGCCCCAAATATTCCATGGTTGTCCGAATCTGCTCCTGGCTCACCAAATATGCCAATTCTTTATGACGGGTGAGCATACCTTTTCGGGACAGAAAATATTCTTTTCCCTGCTGCCGCAGAATCAGAGGCTTTCCAGCCCGAAGCCTGATCTCCTGCAGTTCTTCCGGATTCCAGTCAGCCTGTCTTAATATTTCCCGGATTTGTTCCGGAAACAGACGAATTACATCCTCCCTCTTCATCTTCATCACCTCTTTACCTTTATATATATGATGAGGAAGAAAAAAAATGTCTGTAAAACGCAAAATGCTGTCAGGGACATTTGATCACACAAATTTTATCCCTGACAGCATATTCTTTTTTTATGGTAAATTACTGTATTTGTCTTTCTGTATACATACCATACCAGTATAACCCTGCTCCAAATCCAACGAAAAAAACTGTACGTCCTCATAATGCAGTGCAGACAATTCTCTTCGTATTCCTTCCCCCGTATACTTCAGATAACTTTCTTTTTTTGTCCAAAAGTGAAAAAACATTTCTGGCACACATCCTGTTTCCTCATATTCTGTCCACTCTTCAGGGGACAAAATTCTTCTTGCTGTTTTCTGGATATTTCCTGATTTGTGAAACTGAATATCCAGCCCTAAGGGAATATTTCCCACCCCACAAGACACCAGATTTTCCGAATGACTGATATTAAAATAAATCTCCGGATGGTGAACGAGGAAAGGTTTCCCCTGCCGTTCTTTCCCCAGAGGATTTTTCTCCCGAGACAGATCGATCCCATACTGCTCCAGAAGCATCTGTCCTAAAAGCTCTTTCCCCATAAGGCTGGATATCCGCGCTTTTTCAGCTGCCAGCAGACCGCTTCCTTTTTCTCCCTCCAGTTGCTTTTCTATCGTATTCGTCCAAATCCAAATACTGCCTTTTTTCAGACTGATACATTCTCGTTTCATTTTCCTTTTCCTCTTTTGGGCGCCTCTTCCAGTTCCAGCAAAAAACGGGACGGTTCCAATTTCTTCCCAAATCGCTCCTCTACAGAATAAAGATGCAGCTCTTTTCTCGCCCTGGTCATCCCCACATAAAACATCCTGCGCTCTTCTTCTATCTCCGGATCCAAAACTGCCTTATGATAAGGAATGCTTCCCTCATTTACATCTAAAATATACACCCGATCGTATTCCAATCCCTTTACACTGTGAAGCGTAGAGATGGTAATAGCGTCCTGCTGACAGCGGATTTTTTCTGCCTGCTCCTGAAGCTTTTCCTTATATTCCTCCATATAGTCAAACCATTCCTGATAGGTATCATAACCTTTGGAACTTTCCTGAATTTCCTGAAGGATCTCATACAGCTCTTCCACTTTAATCTTTCGATATTCCGCATATTCTTTCAAATACCCATCGTACCCAATACCATGACGAATGTAATTGATCGCCCCATAAGGCGTCATATTCTTCATCATCTTCAAATCATACTCCAGCTTTTCAATCCGATCGCACATCCATTCTTTACCCTCATAATATTGATAAAGAATCTCAAAATTCATCTCCTGCTCATAAAAAGCTTCCCGGGACAGATAACGGTTGGGGCGGTTCATGATTGTCAGAAAATCTTTCCTGCTGCGCCCGCCCATAGCCAGACGCATATAAGAAACCATATTTTTCGCCAGCCAATGTTCATACAGGTTAGGGAGCGCATCTCGCATAGTAAAAGGAAGATTATACTCCATCAGGCGTTCTACCGTCATACGGCAACCTACATTCGTACGAAATAAAATGGCAATCTCACGAAACGGGCATCCCTCTTCCATATCCCGGCGAATCTGTTTCATCAGCCAGGTAGTTTCCTCGCTCTCATTTTCAAAAGAGCGGATTTCCAGGGGCTTTCCCTGAGGATTTTCCGTTCGCAGCTTTTTCTCAAATCGCGCGTCATTCCAGCGGATGAGATTCTGAGATTTTTCCACAACCTCCCCGGAGCACCGATAATTCTGCTGAAGGATCACCTGCTTCATCCCTGGATAATCCTTCGGCACATGCAGCATGATCTCCGGTCTCGCTCCCCGGAACCGATAAATCGACTGATCGTCATCTCCAACCAGAAACAGATTATTTTCCGGCAAAGCCAGTAATTTTACAATATCATACTGTAACTGATTGACATCCTGAAACTCATCGATCAGAATATATCGAAATTTTTTCTGCCATGCCTGAAGCACTTCTGGATGTTTCTGAAAAAGCTTGTAACAATATACCATCAGATCGTCAAAATCCAACAAGCGCTGTCCGTGAAGCCGCTTTTCATACTGTTCATAAATCCGACGAAATTCTTCATCAGGACAACAGGCAGAATAATAGTGACTGAGAGGAATCCTCCCATTTTTCACCGTACTGATTTCCCGATTCAAAGACTCTAAAAGATCCTTCTCGTCTTCCACATCCATCGAAGTTTTTTGAATAATTTCCCGTAAAATACGGTATCTGTCTTCCTCGCTGGCTATATTTTTTGAAGTGATCCCATAGGCATGGCGGAGAATTCCATAAAACACGCCGTGAAAAGTTCCAAAAGTCACTGCTGTATGCGCTTCCCCTGTCAAACGTAAAAAGCGCTCCCTCATCTGTCTCGCAGCCGCCTTGGTAAAAGTGACCACCAGTATAGACGAAGGAGCAACCTTGTATTCCTGGATCAATTTTTGTGTGCGGTGGGTGATCACCGCCGTCTTACCGGAACCCGGTCCGGCAAGAACCAGCAGCGGTCCATCCTTGTGAACCACTGCCTCTCTTTGTTCTTTATTAAAGTTCATAAATACTCCGGTATCTTATTTAACTCAATTTCTCAATAGCCGCCTGAATGCGCACAAGACTCTCTTCTTTTCCCAGCACCTCCAGAATCTCTGTAGCGCCTGCCGGCGTCATCTGTTTTCCTGAAAGAGCGGTACGAATCGGCCACATAACGTAACCCACTTTATAACCCTGCTCTTTTGCATAAGCGGACAGCATTTCAAACAGTGCGTCATTGCTGTAATCTTCCTGCTCCATCAAACGAGGAAGAACCTCCGTGAGCACCTGAAGAGAAGTTTCCTCATTGGTTTTCATTTTTTTATGAACATACATGGAAGTATCATATTCCGGCATCTTCTCAAAGAAATCAATATGCTCTTTGATATCCGGGAAAGTTTCTATTCTGGTTTTCACCATCGCTGCAATCTTATGGAAATCCATATCTCTTGTGATTACTTCTTTTATATATGGAAGCGCCAGCTCATAAAACTTCTCATCATCCATTTTTTTCATATATTCTCCGTTCATCCAACGAAGTTTTACCATATCGAAAACTGCTGGTGATTTGCTGATCCGATGATAATCAAACTCCTGGATCAACTCATCCAGAGAAAAAATCTCATTGTCAGAAGCGGGGCTCCATCCCAGAAGCGCTACAAAGTTTACAATCGCTTCAGAAATAAATCCCTGCTCCAGAAGATCTTCATAAGAAGAATGACCGGAACGCTTGGACAATTTCTGATGTTCCTCATTGGTAATCAGCGGACAGTGGATATATGCGGGAATTTCCCAGCCAAACGCCTCATACAGACGATTGTATTTGGGTGCGGATGAAAGGTATTCATTTCCCCTTACCACATGAGTAATTCCCATCAGATGATCGTCGATTACATTGGCAAAATTATACGTAGGAAATCCGTCAGACTTGATCAGGATCATATCGTCCAATTCATTATTATTTACGGTAATATCTCCATAAAGCTCGTCATGGAAAGTGGTAGTTCCCTCTGTCGGCATATTAATACGGATTACATAGGGCTTTCCTGCCGCCAGATTTGCCTCGATCTCTTCCTTAGATAAATGCAGACAATGCTTATCATAAATGGAAATTTCCTTTCCAGCCACCTCTGTTTTTAAACCTTCCAGACGCTCTTTATCACAAAAACAGTAATATGCGTCGCCCTGCTCAATCAACTGTTTTGCATACTTTAAGTAAATTCCCTGCGCCTGCCGCTCACTCTGTACGTACGGACCCACGCCGCCGTCTTTATCCGGACCTTCATCATGAATCAGTCCTGTCTTTTCCAATGTGCGGTAAATAATCTCCAGTGCGCCTTCCATAAAACGCTCCTGATCGGTATCTTCAATACGCAGCATGAACTTTCCCCCTTCATGCTTTGCGATCAAAAATGCATACAATGCTGTTCTTAAATTGCCTACATGCATTCTTCCTGTAGGACTTGGTGCAAATCTTGTCTTTACTGTACTCATATTTTTAACTCCTATTTTATAAATGCCAGTATAATGAAAACTAAGTTTCTGCATATTGACGCAGAATAATTGTTCCATATGTAAGGCGTAGCGCTGCTCAGATAAAAAGGTGTGGAATTAATCCTCCACACCCTTTGCTTTCAAATATTCAACGACATCACTTACAGTTTCCAGATCCGTCAACTCTTCTGCTGGAATCTCAAGGCCATATTCTTCTTCCAGGGCCATGATCAATTCAAACAAATCCAGGGAATCAGCTCCCAAATCATCTTTAAAAGAGGTTTCCAATCCAATGGTCTCTTCATCACAGTTCAACTGCTCTGCAATAATCTCTCTCATTCTCTCTAACATATCTTTTTTTCTCTCCTTTTAAAGAATGTTGCACAAACTCTCTTGTACCGAAGTATAACGAGTCTCCATACATTTGTCAACCCATTCTGAAAAAATACTGTGCCCTGGTCCCTCCATCATTCCTGATTCTTAAATTTAATCTGTCGGGAAACACTGAGAGCAATAGCCATCTCTGCCATCAAAAACAGAATTGATGTACCGCCATAACTCACAAAAGGCAGCGTGATTCCCGTCGTAGGCATCAGATTCAGCACAACACAGATATTTAAAATAACCTGAAGAGCAATATGCGCAAAAATACCGCTCACGATCAAAGTTCCATAAAGATCAGGCGCATTCTGAGCAATAAAAAACAGACGATACAAAAGATATCCAAACATAAGGAGCAGCAATATTGCGCCAAACACTCCCAGTTCTTCGCAAACAATGGAAAAGATCATATCATTCTGAGCCTCTGGAATAGTTCCCAGTTTTTGTGCGCTGTTTCCCAGCCCCTTACCAAAAAATCCGCCGCTTCCTATAGCATACAGCGCCTGCATTACCTGATATCCACCGCCAGACATATTTTCCTCCGGATGCAGCCAGGCAAGAATACGTCGGATACGAAAATCATCACTGGTAGTCATGGTCATTCCCATATAAGAGATGATCACACCAACCACTGCCAAAATCCCTCCTCCTGCCAGGAGAAGTTCCTTTGTTTTCGGACTGGAAATAAAAATCAGGGCAACTGCAATTCCTCCAATGATCATACCAGTACTCAGGTTATCGGTAAGCTTAAAAGCTGCCAATGCCTGAAGCCCTCCAAGACCCAATAGCACAAAAACAGCCTTCCAGGTTTTGATCTGTCTCCCCATCTTGATGATCACTACAGGAAGATAAATAATCACTGCGATCTTGGCAATCTCCGAAGGCTGAAACTGGATTCCTAACTTCAACCACCTTCTTGCGCCAAAAACCTCCACGCCGAAAGGCGTCCATTTTACCATTGCCATCAAAACCAATGCCACGAAATATGCCAGTCCGGAAACCGGTATCAACGCATGATAATCCCAGCGTGAAATATAGGCCGCTCCCAAAATCGTTGCCGCGCTAATCAGCGCCTGCCTCCGAAAATAATACATATCATCTCCGTGAAACTGCATCTGCGCCTCATAGGCGCTGGTACTATACAACATCACCAATCCAAAACAGGTAAGCAAAATAACGGCCGCCAGAAGATTATAATCATAATAATCTGTCTTCTTGCTGATACTCCGCAGCTTTTCCCTGATACTTTTCTGCATATAAAAACCTCATTTCTTATCTTATACTCCCCCTGAAACTGCCGCACTCCCCTAACCTCAAATCTTATGCTATGACAGTTTGCATTTCGCAAATTTAAGTATAACATTATTTTTCCAAGAAAAAAACCTTTTTAGAACCCTTTTTTCCAAAAGCTCATATGATAAATAGAAATCAAAAATGAAAGGATCGTTTTCGTATGGAAAATTGCCGTATGAATTATAGAAATGTTCCAAACCGCAGGAATTATTCTGCTGTCACTGATGCCCCCTGTTCCTGTCTTCGAGAAGAACCGGAACACAAAAATTTTACCTGCCGGGACCAAGAATATCCTTTAGCCATGGCCTATGTTCCCCGACAAAAATTTGAAAAAGTTTTTGATACCTGTAAAGCACTCTCCATGGGAACCATCTTCCCAGAGCTTTGCAAACCCTTCTGCGGGAAAGGAGGCGGCGGCAGATGTTAAATTATAATACCGGCTGCGGATGCGGCGGCAATCAAATTCCTTCTCGCCAGCAGCTTATGGACACTATCAACCAATCCAGCTTTGCAGTAGATGATATTCTTCTTTATCTGGATACTCATCCCCATGACATGGAAGCGCTGACCTATTTTCAAAAACAATCTGCCATCCGTAAAGACGCTATGAAACATTATGCCATGCATTACGGACCTCTCACGATAGACACTGTGGATGACTCCAACAGCGATGCCTGGGAATGGATGATGCAGCCATGGCCATGGGAAATCCCCCAGAAAGGAAGGTGTTAAATTTTATGTGGTCTTATGAAAAAAGATTACAATACCCGGTAAATATCAAAACACCCAATGCAAAAATTGCAAAATTAATTATCAGTCAGTATGGGGGACCTGACGGTGAAATCAACGCCTCCATGCGTTATCTCTCCCAACGTTTCTCCGCTCCAAACCGCATATGTATGGCAGTTCTCACAGATGTTGCCACAGAGGAACTGGCCCACATGGAAATGGTCTCCACCATGGTTCATCAGCTTACTGCCAATCTTTCCATGGAAGAAATTGAAAAAAGCGGTTTCTCTGATTACTATGTGGATCACACCGTAGGAGTTTGGCCGCAGGCAGCAGGCGGTGTTCCTTTAAATGCCAATCAGTTCCAATCCAAAGGCGATCCCATTACAGACCTTTTTGAAAGCCTTGCTGCGGAACAGAAAGCCCGCACCACTTACGACAATATCCTTCGTGTTGTACGAGATATTCCAGAAATTGCTGATCCTATCCGTTTCCTCCGCGCCAGAGAGATCGTGCACTTCCAGCGTTTCGGTGAAGCACTGCGCTCCGTACAGGAAGAATTGGATAGCAAAAACTTCTATGCGTTCAACCCCAGTTTCGATACTGGTATGACAAAAACTCCCTGTCAATGCAGTGATTGCTGAAGTTTAACCTAAAGTTTTTTGGAGCTGTCGCTTTAAACATGATTCAGAAATATTCTGGATATGCACTTAATGCAGCAGCTCCATCATAAGATACCTCATCACTGAGAAGATTCCATACTTTTTATTTCTTCCGCCACGGCTACGGCAATCTGCTCTGCCCCTTTTTGATTGGGGTGTACGCCATCTTCCCGAAACCATTGCGGATGGTTTTCTGTCAGCGTATACAGATCCAGAACCGGTATTTTTTTCTCTTCTCCAATTTTCTTAATAATTTTACATTCTTCTTGAATCACTGCATCACTCATCAAAGTATCCTCATTCCATTCTGCAGAAGCTTCAAATACTTTAGGCGGTGTTGCCAGTATGAGTTTCGGCGTCTGGGGTAATTTTTCATAGTTTTCTGTTAATTCCCGGTAATCTTTTTCAAAGGATTCCGTATTTTTCCAATTCACTTTTTTGGAATCATTGGTTCCCAGAATCATTACAACAATATCTGCATCATATTTCAGACTTTTTTCATATACGGTCTCATTTACATAGGGTATATTTCCTTTCTTTTGTACAGTCACCCCTTCAACGCCAAAATTCCCCACCTGATATTCTTTTGTTCCCAACATCTGCTGGAGACGTACCGGATAACAATATTCCTTTCTGTTCTCCACCCCCGTTCCATACGTAATACTGTCTCCTACGCAAGCTACAACAGTTTTATCCTCACTGCTCATATGATCCATGAGATTCCAAAAAACAAGGACAATCGCTACCATAAAAAATGCCTGCGCCCGTTTTCTTCTTTTGTTTTGATCCATATCATTCTTCCCTTCTTTTTTCTCCAAATTTCGTAACTATTTTTTATGCAATTCTTTTGTTTTTTGTATGATTTTTGTAATATTTTTATCAATTTTTCATCTTGTCATCTGAATATCAGAACAGTAAAATACTGATGATTAAAATTTTTTAAGGATGGTGTGTTTATGCAAAATGAAACGGTTCCCCAAAAGAAACTGGATACGCGGGAATATTTATTTGATAATTATAAAGTACTTTTGATCGTTCTCGTGGTGATCAGTCATTTCATAGAACCCAGCTACGATCAGAATGCATTCCTATATGAATTAAAATGGGGAATTGTTGCCTTTCATATGCCGGCATTTATTTTTATCTCCGGCTATTTTTCCAAAAAAATCCCCTCCGCCAAAAAACTGATTCAGGGTTTAGTGATTCCTTATTTTGTCTACGAGATCATTTATTACCTGCTGTATACTTATATTCTGGACAAGGATACGGGGCTTTATTTTACCCGACCGAAATTTTCCCTGTGGTATTTAATGGCCCTATTTGTCTGGCGGGTTATCGCCCCTGTTGTTCAAAAGATTCCGGGGCACCTTCTTCTTTCGTTAATTGCAGGACTTCTCGTAGGTTTTACCGAGTTGGATAATTTTTTGTCCATCCCCCGGATTTTATTTTTCTTTCCCTTTTTTCTGGCTGGCTTAAGCTTTGACAGCTCCTGCCTCGCCCGATTCAGAAACAGAAAGGGATATCTGGGCGCTTTGACGATTTTGGGATTGTTGGCTGTTTTCCTGTTTACAGATGAATACCATCACAAACTTACTCCTAAAATTTTTTACGGAAGATATTCCTATGCGGACATGGAGCTTGGCAATTTAGAAGGAGTCGCGATCCGCATCATCTGTTATGGGATTTCCTTTTTATTGATCTACCTTTTTATGCTGGTTCTCCCCTCAGAGAAAAAATCCTATTCTTATCTCGGTCAGAGAACCATGGCTATTTATATTTTTCACGGTTTTGTCTACAGCTGTTTTAAGTATGGCTCTTCCATCCTCACTTCTGTGGAAAGCAATCTGGAGAGTCTTCTTTTAATCGGATTCTGCCTGTTTCTTGTCTGGCTTCTCTCGAGAAAGCTTTTTGTGGTTATCACCGATAAAATTGCCCATCTTATCTGACGGGCAATTTTTTTATCTATAAAATGCTATTCCGGCAGAATATCCTCCCTCATCAGAAAACTGTGCAGCGTTGCCACAGACTTCCACAAGACTTCTTCCTGTATATCAAATCTTCCACTATGCAGCGGATAATTTTCTTCTCCCTGCTTTTCAGCGGTAAACACCATAAAGATCCCCTTTGCCAGACGAAAATAATACGCTGCGCTGTCTCCCGACAAATACAACTGTGTCACCAGCCGACAATCCTCTCCCCACACTTGTTTTCCTGTTTCCAATCCCAGATCTACCATATCGTCATCATTGATAATCGGCGGTATGGGATCTTCATCAATCTCTACCTGTATCTGTGTTCCGGTTTCTTTCTCAATCTGACAGATCTTATCCAGAAAAATCCCTCGGATCTTTTCATATTCTTCCAAGTAACACGCCCGAAGGGTTCCCGAAAGCACTGCTTCCCCGGCTATTACATTTTTTGCCGTTCCCCCCTCCATCATCCCGATCCCCACGATAAAGGGACCTTTTCCCTGATAAGAAGAATTGATTTCATGCGCTGCCTCAATGAGTTTTGCCCCTGCAAGAAGGGCGTCTGTACCACAAGCAGCGCTGCACCAGTGCGCCGATTTTCCCTGAACCCTCAAAAAGACAGAACCAATCGCTGCCGTCGATGCTCCCCGATGAAGTTCCATTCCCAAAGGCGCATCATTTACATAATGATACATCACAAATTCGTCCACATGAGGATTTTCCATCACCCCTGCATCCAACATCATCTGCGTGCCCTGACCATTTTCTTCTCCCGGCTGAAACAAAAATTTCACATTAATCGGTAGACTTTCGCGATACTGGACACATATTTTTGCAAGCACCAGCCCCGCTGCTATAATGGCATCGTGACCACAGGCATGCATAACTCCTTTTTCCCTGGATTTCCATGACACTTCATTCAGCTCCTGTACGGGAATAGCGTCCAACTCCGAACGCACTGCAACCGTCCGGCAGCGCCCTCGAATCTCTTCCCGCGCCCAGACCATTGCCGTTACCCCTACCTCCCCCGTCATCTGAGGTTCCAATCCCAATTTCTGCAAATACTCAAACACATATTTTGTTGTTTTCCTCTCTTCCATGCTCACCTCCGGCCAGGTGTGGAAGTATCTGCGCAAATATACCAGTTCTTCCTGATAACTTTCATACGGTATTTTTTCCATGCTGCTGTCCTCTTTATATTTTCATCTTAGTGCGCCAGTCGAAGAACGCCTGACGAATTGTTTCGTGCTCCGCACTCTCACAATTATACCTCAATTCCACCTGTTTTTCCAGTTTCTCTTGAACCGCCCTCTCTTTTCCGTTATAATCGTGTTGCTGTGAACGATCATCTATCGTTTTAGCAAGGAAAGGAGCTAACAATATGAATATTATCAATATAGAACATATCCATAAGATTTTCGGTGAAAAAATTATTTTTCAAGATGCATCTTTTGGCATCCAAGAAGGGGATAAAATCGGTATCGTCGGTATCAATGGTACTGGAAAGACCTCGCTTCTGCGCATGGTAGCCGGTCTTGATGAACCCGACAGCGGACAGATTATCCGCCAAAATAATCTGCGCATCGCCTACCTTCCCCAGAATCCAGTATTTCCGGAACATTCCACTGTCCTCTCTTATTCTTTAGATGGAAACAGTGACACTGACTGGCTGGTACAGAGTAATCTGAATCGCCTTGGCATCACTCAATATGAAATTCCCATCGAACAGCTTTCCGGAGGTCAGCGAAGACGGGTAGCTCTTGCCAAGGTACTGGCTTCCGATTTTGATGTTCTGCTTTTGGATGAACCTACCAACCATCTGGATGAGGAAATGATCCTTTGGCTGGAGGAGTATCTGAAAAATTATCGGGGCGTTCTTCTTATGGTAACGCATGATCGCTATTTTCTGGACAAGGTATCCAACCGGATTCTGGAAATCAGCCGGGGAAATCTATACAGTTATACTTCCAATTATTCCAAATTTCTGGAACTAAAGGCAGAACGGGAAGAAATGGAGCTGGCCTCGGAACGGAAACGCCAAAGTATTCTTCGGATTGAGATGGAATGGGCAAAAAGGGGCTGCCGCGCCAGAACCACCAAACAAAAAGCCCGTCTGGAACGGCTGGAAGCGCTGAAAAACGGAACAGCTCCTGTAACCGACCAAACGATTGAAATGGATTCCGTAGAAACCCGTATGGGAAAGAAAACGATAGAACTCCATCATATAAGCAAATCCTACGGAGAGCGAAAATTGATCGACGATTTTTCCTATACCGTATTAAGAAATCAGCGGGTAGGAATCGTTGGTCCAAACGGATGTGGAAAATCCACCCTGATGAAAATCATCCTGGGGCTCATTCAACCGGATCAGGGGCATCTGGAAATTGGAGAAACCATCAAAATCGGCTATCTTGCACAGGAAGAACCAAATTTTGACACCGATCAGCGAGTGATTGATTATGTCAAAGATATTGCCGAATATGTACAGACACGAGAGGGACGAATCAGCGCCTCCCAAATGCTGGAACGCTTCCTTTTCACCCCAGATATGCAGTACACCCCGATTTCCAAACTGTCCGGCGGCGAAAAACGCCGGCTCTATCTTCTTTCCGTTCTCGTCAGTGGTGCCAATGTACTGATTCTGGATGAGCCTTCGAATAATGTGGACATTCCCACCCTGACGGTTCTGGAGGATTATCTGAATTCCTTCGTGGGAATCGTGATCACTGTCTCCCATGACCGTTATTTTCTGGATAATGTGGTGGACCGTATCTTTGAATTTGACGGTCATGGACATCTTCAGCAATATGAAGGCGGCTACACCGACTATATAGAAAAGAAACAGCAGACAAGCACTGATTCTGATGTATCTGTCCCAGACAAAAAGCTTCCTGATGAAAAAAAGAATACAGCAAAAAACTGGAAACAGAATCGAACCAGCAAATTAAAATTCTCCTATAAAGAGCAAAAAGAATTTGAAACCATCGACGACGATATCGCCGCTTTGGAAGAAAAAATAGAAAAACTAGATGAAGAAATGATGGCAAATGCCACAAATTCAGGAAAACTTTCTCAGATTTCTTCGGAAAAAGAAGAAACAGAAAAACAATTAGAAGAAAAAATGGAGCGCTGGGTCTATTTAAACGACCTCGCCGAGAAAATCGCCGCCCAAAATTAACCTAAAAAAGAAGTTGTTGTACTTTTTTCCTTTCCCGTTTTCAGTACAACAACTTCTTCTTTATTTAATGATGATGTTTAATCAGTCCAAAGGCTTTTGACAGTTCCATAACCACTACCGGCACAAGGATCAGTCCAAGACCGATCAGATACACTTTCCAATCCAGCATCACCAGACCAAAGGCTACGGATACAGGAGTGAAGAGTACTAAAGCTACCAGTACAACGGAAACAAGCGCTGCCATATTTAACTTCCGGTTCGTAAATACACCGATCTTAAACAGAGAATGCTCCGAACGCATATTAAATGCCTGCACAACCTGAGAAAGCGCCAGAACCATAAATGCCAGTGTCTGTCCGCCTGCCAGCGTTCCCGTTTGGTTCTCTCCCACCTTAAAGGCAATCAGAGTAAGAACACCAAACATCAGACCCTGCAGAACAATTCGTACACCATAGCCATGTGCAAAGATACTTTCGTCTTTTGATTTTGGTTTCTGAGTCATAACGTCTTTTTCTACTGCTTCCATACCCAGCGCGATTGCCGGAAGACTGTCTGTCACCAGATTGATCCAGAGCAGCTGCATAGACAGGAATAAACTCTTATGCCAAAGCAGCATGGCAAGGAATACACACACCACTTCTCCAATATTGGTTCCCAACAGAAATCCCACAACTTTTCGAATATTGGCGTAAATTCCTCTTCCTTCCTGTACTGCATCTACAATCGTAGCGAAATTATCATCCGTCAGAGTCATATCCGCAGCGCCCTTTGCCACGTCTGTTCCGGTAATACCCATAGCGCAGCCAATATCTGCTGCTTTCAGAGCCGGCGCATCATTGACACCGTCTCCTGTCATAGAAACAACCTGTCCTTTTCTCTGCCATGCTTTTACGATACGGATCTTATTCTCCGGTGAAACACGGGCATATACAGAAATATGTTCTACCTGCTGATCCAGCTCCTGTTCTGTCATTGCGTCCAGCTCGCTGCCTGTTACTGCTCGCTCGCCTTCCTGAAGGATTCCCAATTCCCGGGCAATCGCAGATGCGGTCACTACATGGTCTCCTGTGATCATTACCGGACGGATACCTGCTTTTCTGCAGACAGCTACCGCTTCTTTTGCTTCTGGTCTTGGCGGATCGATCATTCCCACAAGACCCATGAACTGGAGTCCATTTTCCAATTCTTCTGAGGTAGGTGTTTTCGGGATTTCACTGATTACTTTATATCCCACTGCAAGAACACGAAGGGCATTCTCGCTCATACTTTCCACATTCTTACGGGCTTTATCCAAATCTCCGGAAATACAGCGTTTTTCCATCATATCGAAAGCGCCTTTTACAATAACCACATACTTTCCATCCATCTGATTTACTGTGGTCATCAGCTTACGGTCTGAATCAAACGGCAATTCTGCCACCCGGGGATATTTCTCATTCAGCTCTTCCTTCACCATGCCATTTTTATAAGCGCCTAATACAATAGATGTCTCTGTAGGATCTCCAATATGGTGCTCCTGTCCATTTTCTATAGTAACGGAGCCATCACAGCAAAGTGTTCCATAAAGAAGCAGTTTTCGTACTTCCTCAGAAACTGTCTCTGAAAAGTCTGCCGGTTCTTCCTCTCCATCCAGATAGGTCTTAACCAGAGTCATTCTATTCTGGGTCAGAGTTCCTGTCTTATCGGAACAGATAATAGAAGCGCTTCCCAGTGTCTCCACTGCCGGAAGACGACGAATAATGGCATTTTTCTTAACCATTCGCTGAACGCCAATAGAAAGCACGATCGTTACGATTGCCGGAAGACCTTCGGGAATCGCAGAAACGGCCAGAGAAACTGCTGTCATAAAGATTTCCATTACAGGAATTCCATTCAAAAGTCCTATCACAAAGATAACGGCACAAGCTGCCAGTGCCAATACACCGAGATATTTTCCCAGCTGCGCCAGTTTTTTCTGAAGAGGAGTCTCACCATCTTCCTCTCCTTCCAAAAGATTCGCAATCTTGCCCATCTCTGTGT
>HF995347.1:29587-82775 GCA_000432335.1 Firmicutes bacterium CAG:646 | reverse complement strand
AAGATGTTGGGAGGGAATGACAATGTTTAATGGTTTAGACATGAATCTTGGAAATTTGAGCAGGTTATCTTCTGCGAAAAGTCGTTCTATTTCACCTGAGAATTTTATGGGTGAAAAAGGACAGCATATATGGATGACTCCCATAGGGCAATGGAGAAATACGATTCTGCGGATTTACTGGGAGGATAAGGAGACCCCTTCTGTGGAATGTCCTGTAGGTGATTTTTTCTGCTGCGGCTGGCAGCAGTATTTTCAGATATCGTCTCTGCCGGTATGTGTAAATCCAGGAAGTGGACTGAATTGTTATTGGAGCATGCCTTTCAGAAAGCGCTGTAAGATTACTCTGGACAATCGGGATGAGAAACCAGTTACCGTGTACTATCAGATTGATTATACTTTGACGGAAGTTTCGGAGGATTGTGCGTATTTTCATGCGCAATTCAGACGCACAAATCCACTTCCCTATAAGTCAGATTATACGATTCTGGACGGAATAAAAGGACAAGGACAGTATGTAGGAACGTATATGGCATGGGGAGTGCACAATAACGGCTGGTGGGGAGAAGGAGAAATCAAATTTTTTATAGACGGAGATGAAGAATACCCCACCATATGCGGAACAGGGACAGAGGATTATTTTTGTGGTTCGTATAATTTTGAAAATCCGCAAACCCATGATGGCTATGTTCCGTTTTCTACTCCCTATACAGGGCTGCAGGTAGTCAATACAGATAAGTTATATCAGGTACAGAAGAGGTTTGGATTGTATAGATTCCATATCATGGATCCGATCCGTTTTGAAAAAGATTTAAAGGTAACGATACAGGCATTGGGATGGAGAGAAGGAGGACGTTATCTGCCTCTTCAGGATGATATTTCTTCCGTGGCGTTCTGGTATCAAGATCTTCCGTGTGCGCCATTTCCGAAACTGCCGGATAAGGATTATCTGGAGATTATCTGATGAAGGGGATTGTATCTTTTGGTTAAATCCCATATAATGAACACAGCAGTTTGCAAATATAGTACTTAGGAGACAGAAGGTATGATCAAAGCAAAAATTATTACATCTTTGGAGAAAGTGTTCCCGGAGGGAATGCAGGAGGGGTATGAGATTAAAGAAATCAAAGGCTGTCTGGGAGAGACGGTCTCTTTTCAGATTGCATATCATTGGCAGGAGCCGATGAAAGCCTATGGAAAGGTTCAGATGGAAGGGAGCAAGGAGATTCTGGACAGAACCACGGTTCGTCAGGTGGAATTAGTACCCAGCCAATATCCGTGGGCGATAGATGGGGATGACGGATATATCAAAAAAGAACCGGGGCTGTATCCGGATCTTCTTCGTGACTTGCCAAATTTGGGTTTTATGCTGGTTCCAGACCAGTGGAGAAGTCTCTGGTTCACCATAGAACTTCCTAAGCAGCCGGGAAATTATGAGCTTGCTGTTCAGATGAATGTGGAAGAGGTGGAAGGAGAGGGGAATGAATTCCATGCAGTTTTGCCGGTTCAAGTAATAAATCAGGAATTGCCACAGGTGGATGTTCGTCATACAGAGTGGTTCCATGGAGATTGTCTGGCAGATTATTATCAGGTGGAAGTATTTTCTGAGGAACATTGGAGAATACTGGAAAACTTTTTGGCAGTTGCGGCAAAGAGAAGCTGTGATACTATTTTAACTCCATTGTTTACACCTCCGCTGGATACAAAAGTGGGCGGGGAGAGAAAAACCATTCAGCTGGTGGATGTGAAAAAGATCGGAGATACGTATACATTTGGTTTTGAAAAACTGGAACGTTGGATAAAGATGTGTCAGCGGTGTGGATTTACCCATTTTGAAATGTCGCATCTGTTTACTCAGTGGGGAGCAAAAGCAGCGCCAAAGATCATGGTGGAAGAAAATGGAGAACTTCATCAGGAATTTGGCTGGGACACACCTGCTACAGGGGAAGCGTATGCATCTTTCCTGAAACAGTTCCTGCCGGAACTGACAGCCTGTCTGAAAGAATGGGGACTGCAGGAGCAGGTATATTTCCATATTTCAGATGAACCGGAATGGGAACAGAAAGAAGCGTATGGAGCAGCCAGAGATCTTGTGAAACCGTATATAGAAGGATTTCAGATGTTAGACGCGCTGTCTCATTATAATTTTTATGAGACAGGACTTTTGGAACAGCCGGTATGTGCCATCGATCATCTGACACCGTTTTTGGAGAAGAGACCGGAGAAACTCTGGACGTATTACTGCTGTGGTCAGAAGAGAGCGGTTCCAAACCGTTTTATGGCGCAGCATTCTGGCAAGAACCGCATTCTGGGAGTGATTTTATATCTGTATCGTCTGGACGGATTTTTACAGTGGGGATATAATTTCTACAATTCTCAGTATTCCCTGTATAATATAAATCCGTATATGGATACCGATGCAGGATGCGGATTCCAGTCAGGAGATGCTTTCCTTGTATATCCGGGAAAAGGGGGACAGCCGGAAGAATCCATAAGAATCATGGTTCTGGAAGAGGCTTTTTCCGATCTGCGGTTCCTGTATGGAGCGGAAGAAAAACTGGGAAGAGAAAAAGTAGAGGAAATCATCCGTCAGACGGCTGGTATGGATATTACCATGAATAAATATCCATATGATCCGGAATTTTTCCTGAAACTCAGAGAAAATATCCTTACATCATGCCAACCAGAATAACGCTGGCGATGGTACCGCCCAGAGTGGCAAGGAGAGCGCCAGAGAGCGTGTAGCGGGTTTTTGTTACTTTGGCAGCGATAAAATAGACACTCATGGTATAAAAAATAGTTTCGGTACTGGAGAGGAGCAGGGATGCGATCAGACCTGTTTCCGAATCAGTACCGAATTTTTTATAGAGATCCAGCAGCAGACCGGTAGCGGCGCTGGAAGAAAACATTTTTACTACAGAAAGAGGTACTAATTCTCCGGGAAAACCCAGCGGACTCAAAAATTTCCCAAGGAATTTTCCTGCCATATCAAGAAAACCGGAAGCTCGCAAAATTCCTACGCCTGTCATCAAACCTATCATAGTGGGCATGATGCGAACTACCGTTTTCAATCCGTCAGCCGCTCCGTCCACAAAATCTTCGTAGATATTTCGTTTCATGAGAAAACCAAAACCTACAATATAAAAGATGATCAGAGGGATCATCATATTGGAGAGAAAAAGGAGAAATTTCATAGAAAATCCTTAGGACATATCTTGCTTTATCCTATGAAGGAAAAGAAAAAAGTATGCCCTAAGGATTTGACTTGTTATGGCGAGGTGTCTCTTGTGAGATTATTCAGCCACAGGTATTTTTTGTATCTCTGATAAAGCCATGGCAGTTTAACAATCTCATCTGAGCACATCAGAATGTATACCACCATTACCGGCCAGTGGAATACGAAGGTTCCCAGTAAAGCCAGAGGTAAGGCAAAACACCAGGAAGCAAAAAATACGCTGACGGCATCGTATTTAGCATCTCCTCCTGCGGGGAAAATACCGCAGACAATAATTGTATTGATGGAAAATGCAAAAACATAGAGAGCGGTAAATAGCAGCATCATTACCAGATAATGCTTTGCAGTCTCGGTGAGAACAAAAAATTCAGCAAGAAGGAGACCAATCATACAAAGTAAGAGCAGGTGAATAACGCCTACACCGATAGAAATGTGGCAAAATTTTCTGCCATATGCTTTTGCTTTGTCAAACAGGCTTTGTCCCAGTAATTTTCCAATAATAATTCCTGAGCCTGCAGAAATACCTTTGCATACGCAGGTAAGAAGCGCCGATTTTGATCAGATCCTGATCTGGTGTATAAATTCGCATTAACTGTTCGGGAAGAAGCATGGTTAATGCAAAAAGTATGAGGGAGACAAAAAAGGATCATTTCAGGATCATACAAAATAGATTTTTGACCATGGTTCGATCCTTTTTTCCCCAGTACTGAGCAATTAGAACACCGCCGCCTCCGATAATGGCGCTGATAAACAGATTCATAAGGAAAGCGATCTGGTTCGCTAAAGAGACTGCGGAAACGGCATCCTGCGTCAGATGGCCGAGCATCAAAGCATCCGAGGCGCCGATTAAGGCGAGAAGGAGATTTTGAAGCCCGATGGGAATCGCAAGAGAAAGCAGTTTTTTCCAAAAACTATTCTGGGATTGGTTCAAATTCATTTAAATCATCCTCTGTAATTTCACGGATCACTTTGCAGGGAACTCCAGCCGCAAAGCTCATAGGCGGAATACTTCTTGTGACAACACTTCCCGCACCAATGACAGAACCCATTCCGATGGTAACGCCGGCGCAGATCACTACATTGCTTCCGATCCAGACATTATCCTCAATCGTGACTTTTTTACAGTACATTTTTACCGATAGCGATCTCATAATTATCCACCAGGGTCAGATTGGAATTAATATAAGTACCGTCCCCAATCGTAACAGTATTACCCATCGCAAGGGTAAGAGGCGGTTCGATCCAGATATTTTCTCCGCAGGAAGCAAAAAGCTGCTTCCATATTTCCATTTTTTTTTCAGTTTCTGTCGGTCTTGTTTGATTAAAATCCTGACAAAAACCTCTGGTAAATACCTGCTGATTCATGTTTTCACCGGTATCTACCCATAATAAGCCGTTTTTTCTGCGCTCTGCCATAGATAATTGTTTTTCGTTGTTGTTTGTGTCCATGTGTAAATACTCCCAATAGATATTGTAAATAAAATAAATTGTTATTATAATTATATTGTTTTTAAATAGTAAAAAATATCATTATATCTCTCAAAAATAATAAAATATTAGCGTATACAGGAAAGCAACAGGAGGAGAGGGTGATGAAAAAGGAGTATTATGACTGGCCCTGGGAGCCGATGGATACGATTCCGGTGGATGATGAACTGAATACTTTACTTCGGCTGAATGGGGAATTTCCTCTGGCAGTTTCTCATGACAATTTATCAGAATATAGAAATGGATTTGTAAACTGGCATAAGCAGGGTTCCATAGAATTATCGATTATCACGGAAGGAAGCGTAACGGTAAATCTGTTGAATCATCAGGAAAAAATAAATGCAGGGGAAGGTTTTCTGATTCTTCCAGGTATTCTTCACAGCATCCGCAGTGATGAAACGCTGCAGTCGGTAAAATATGAGACTATGATTTATGAATCGTGTCTTCTTACCGGATTTCGAGGAAGTTATTTTGAAAAAAACTATTATAAGCCGGAGATCATTAATAAAAATGGTTTCTTTCACTTTTTTGTAAACAAAGAGCCACTGCAAAGTTATGTGACTGATTTTTGGGATATCTTTCATGATACGTATTGGGGAAATCCAAAGTTTTAGAATCAGATTCAGCAAAAATTGCAAAAAATATGGATTGCTTTGTGGGAATATGTAATTTCAAATCAGACGAAGGAAGTTTATAAAGCAGATAACGCAAGACTTTTTAAGATGATAAAATTTCTCCAAAAGAATTATCAGAAAAAATTTGAATTGGATGAATTATGCGAATATATGAATCTTAGCCGAAGCGCATGCTGTAGATATTTTAAAAAAATGATGAATATGTCAATATCGGATTATATCTTTGAGTATCGGATGTCTCAGGCGATTTTTATGTTAAATAATACGGACAAAGGAGTGACGGAAATAGCGCTTCAATCAGGATTTGCGTCTGCAAGTTATTTTATTATGAAATTTAAAGAGAAAATGGGTATAACACCGTTTGCATATAAAAGAAAAAGTATGGAACTGTCGTATTAGGAAGCGCCAGTTCCATACTTATATTAAACTTTATGATTTCCACAATTTCCGTGATTTCCACAGATAATAAACGATGAACAATACTGCAGTGATAAACCAGGTGACAGGGTAGCTGAAGATAATTGTTTCCAGTCCTGGTTTCAGTGGAACGATAAAGATGATCCAGAGGACTCGCAGGAGGCAGATACCGCCGCAGGTCATGACCATGGGAATCACTACATCGCCAGTTCCGCGGAGAGCGCCGGATAAAAGTTCAATAAATACAAACAAGAAGTAGGAAGGAGCGATCAGGTGCAGCATCTGCATGCCAATATCGATAACCGCTTTATCTGCTGTAAACAGGTGGAATAAAGGTCTTCCGCCAACGAAAAAGACAAAAGTAAAGATTAGTGAGGTCACTAAAGCCATTCCAATGCCGATACGGACACATTTTTTCATACGGTCGTATTTTCCGGCGCCAAAATTTTGCCCTACGAAGGTGGTGACAGCGATACCGAAAGCGCTGTTTACCATCCAGTACAGAGCGTCGATTTTTCCGAAAGCGGTCCAGGCAGCCATCGTATCTGTTCCGAGGGTATTCAGAGATGCCTGAATAAACATATTAGAGGCATTGTACATCGTTGACTGGATACCGGTAGGTAGTCCGATCCAGATCAGAGAAAGCAGGGCGGATTTATAGAATCTGATTTCTCTGAGTTCCAGATGGAGAAGACTGTCAGATTTCATTAAGGCCCGGGTAACGAGAAGGGCGCTGACTGCCTGAGAGACAACAGTGGCAATGGCTGCGCCGCCGACACCCATATGAAATACAAGAATCAGTACCAGATCCAAAACGATATTCAGAATACAGCAGACAATCAAATAATATAGTGGGCGTTTGGAATCACCTACAGCCCGGAGAATGCTGGAGCCTACATTGTAAATAAAAACAAAAAGGATTCCGGCAAAATAAATCCGCATGTACAAAACGGAATCAGCCATAAGATTTTCCGGCGTATTCATAATCCGCAGAAGCCACGGCGCAGTGGCGATACCCAGAAAGGTAATAAATACACTGCCAACAATGGAAAATGCAAAAGCGGTATGAAGAGAACGGTCTACATTCCGCTTGTCTTGCGCTCCGTAAAATTGAGAAATGATTACGGTTGCGCCAGAGGCCAGTCCCACAAAAAATCCCACAATCAGATTGACGATCTGCGCAGTAGAACCGCCGACGGAAGCCAGAGCTTCTTTTCCCACAAATCGTCCTACGATTACGGTGTCAGCAGTGTTATAAAGCTGCTGAAAGAAGGTTCCCATAACAATGGGAAAGAAAAACAGAAGAAGCTGTTTCCAGATTACTCCCTCAGTAATCTGATTGATAGATGGTTCCTTTTTCACTTGTAAAAATCCTCCCGAAGTGTAATTTCATATCGGGCTGTCTGAAGCAGCCCTTCATCTTTCATTTTTTTCATTTCTCTCATCATGGCGCTTCTGTCCACAGAAAGATAATCGGCCAGTGTACTGTAGGAAAAGGGCAGGGTAAAATGATTTGTTCCCGCCTGCGTAGCCAAAATAGAGAAATAACACTGAATTTTTTCACGGATGGTACGTTGGCTGAGCACCTCCAGCCGCTCACTGAGCTGCACTGCTTTTTGAGAGATCATCTGCAGAGCATTATTTACCAGCTGACTGTGAAAAGAACACGCTTTATAGCAGCGTTTAATCAGATGGCGATAATCAATATACAGAACTGTACTTTTTTCAGCGCAATATATTTGCAAAGGCGATATGGAATAGGGACTAAAAGAAAGTGATTCTCCGAAAATCCCTCCTTTTTCCAGTTGCTCCAGAATGGTCTGTCTGCCATCGGCATGGGTGCGCAGGAGCTGGAGAGTGCCTTCCAGAACAACGCCGATCAGAGAACTGTTTTCCCCATAGGTACAGACCAGCTCGCCGGAGGAATAATGTTTCTCGGTGGCTTGGAAACAACGGATCATTTGCTCATATTCTTCTTTTTTTATTCCCTGAAATAAATGTTGTACCATTTCCAACGGAATCACATCCTTTCGTAAAAAATATAGTAGAATTGTTGTATATGCAACAGTATTTTTTGCCTTAAACGGATATAATAAAACATATCGTGAAAAGTTTCTGGATGTATGCCAGAAGCACATACTAAATGTATTATAAAACAAAGAAAGGCTAAGGTGAAGAGAAAATGAAAAAATATATTTGTGAACCATGTGGATATGAGTATGATCCTGCAGTAGGAGATCCGGACGCTGGTATCGCACCGGGAACTGCATTTGAAGATCTTCCGGAAGACTGGGTTTGCCCGGTTTGCGGAGTTGGAAAAGAAGATTTTGTAGAAGCTGAGTAAGAACAGGGAGGGGATTACCGTGAGGATAGTATTTGACGAAGAACTGTATACAGGAAATGAACTGATCGACAACGAACACAAAGAATTGATCGACAGAGTAAACAAACTGGTGGAAAGCTGTGAAAATGGCAAAGAAAAAGTAACGGCAGTAAAGACTCTGGATTTCTTAATGGATTATACAGAATTCCATTTTTCTGATGAAGAAAAACTGCAGCAGGAAGTAGGATATGACAAGCTGGAGCAGCATAAGGGTCAGCATGAAGATTTTAAAAAATCCGTAGATGAACTTCGTCAGATGCTTGAGGAAGAGGAAGGTCCCACCGATGCATTTGTTCAGGCGGTGAATAAAAATATCAGCCAGTGGCTAGTAAATCATATTCAGGGCTGGGACAAGGCAGTAGCTGAATATATTAGAAACAAATAAATAAGGAAACAGCGACATGAATTTTCATGTCGCTGTTTTAGCGTTAGACTTTCTTAAACGAGATAATAGAAAAAGAGATAAAATGAGTATCAGCGGAAAAACAGATCCCATAAGCATTCCTGTTTTCAGGCTGTCATTTGTTCTTTGTGTAACGGCGCCTACCAGACCGGGACCGAAAGCGCCTCCAAGATCACCTGCCATGGCGAGTAATGCGAACATGGCAGTTCCCCCTGCAGGGAGTTGCCGGGAACAGATACTGATAGTTCCGGGCCACATAATACCAACGGAAAATCCACATAAAATACAGCCGACCAGACCCAGAACCGGGTTGGCAGAAATAGAAGCTGTCAAATAACATAACAGACATAAAAAGCCTGATCCGGCCATGAATTTCATCAGATCCAGACGATCACCGTATTTACCGAAGATTACCCGGCTGATTCCCATGGTGATGGCAAACATACAGGGACCGATCAAATCTCCCGCAGTTTTGGAGAAACCAAGGGCAGATTCTGTATAAGCAGATGCCCACTGTGCCATGGATAGTTCAGAAGCTCCCGCGCAGATCATCAGGATAATAGAAACCCAAAATAGGGGGACCTGAAAGAGACCTTTTATTGTCATACCTTTTTCGCCGCCAGTGGGGTGTTCGATGGGGCAGGTCGCAAAATTATAAATATTATAAAGTGGAACAAGAGCCCATATGCAGGCAAGCCATTTCCAGTTGTCGATACCGAAAACAGAAAAAAAGACGGTAGACAAAAGGATGACTCCGACAGAACCCCAGCAGTAAAAAGAATGCAGCAGACTCATGGTGGCTTCCTTATGTTCAAAAGGGCAAGCTTCCACAATAGGGCTGCACAATACTTCAATCAGACCACTTCCGATAGCATAGATAATAACACTGATCAGAATGCCGATAAAAGGATTAGAAAAAAGATCCGGTAAAAAGGCAAGACCGATGAGTCCGGCGCCGGAACATATTTCTGAGACAACGATGCATTTTCGATAACCAATACGGTCTGCAACATAAGAACATATCACGTCTACAATCAGCTGCGTCAGAAAAAATACCGTTGAGATGAGAGCAATTGTTCCTAACGGGATCTGATAATCTTTATGAAATTTAAGAAAAAGCAGAGGGGTAAAATTTGCTACGATTGCCTGTGTAATAAACCCCAGATAACAGGCTGTCAGAGTTTTATTGTAATTTTTCTGCATATGATCTTTAAACCTTTTTAAAAGAAATAATCTTGAATTTGACAATTTTGAAGTTTTTTGCTAGAATAATTAAAGACACTACTGATAGACAGTTAGACCCAATTTAAATAAATAGTTAAAGAAAAAGTAATCGTATCCTTGGCTCTGGGGCGGTTACTTTTTTGTTTAATTTATATATGCTATCAAAATTGATACAATGATACTAAGCATCATTAGTATGATGGAGAGCAGTTCAAAATCGCTCATAAATGTGCCCTCCCTTCTTAGATTTCCAATATGTAGGATTTCTATATAATCAGAGAGTTCAGTCTCTCTGTAGAGGGCTAACCTCCTACTGCTTTTAAGTAGTGACAAATTTATTTTATCAAACTAATTGCGATATCGCAATATATTTCGGAAAAAATGCAAATAAAAACATAACAAATATTATTTTATAGTTACTCCACATGTGGCAGTCCTGCAAATCCTTTTGCAAGATCTTCGTCTGTAGGAACATAATCGCTCATGTTTCCATCGTTATATTTTCCATAAGCAACCATATCAAAATATCCGGTACCGGTCAGACCAAATACGATGGTCTTTTCTTCGCCTGTTTTTTTGCAGATCATTGCCTGATCGATGGCTGCTTTAATAGCATGACTGCTCTCTGGAGCAGGAAGAATTCCTTCGATACGGGCAAATTTTGTGGCAGCTTCAAAGACGCTGGTCTGTTCCACGGAAATAGCTTCCATCAGACCGTCATCATATAATTGTGACAGTACAGAGCTCATACCATGGTAGCGCAGACCGCCGGCGTGGTTGGCAGATGGAATGAAACCGCTGCCCAGAGTATACATTTTTGCCAGCGGACAAACCATTCCTGTATCGCAGTAATCATAAGCATATTTTCCACGGGTGAGACTGGGGCAGCTTGCCGGTTCCACAGCGATAAATCGGTAATCTTTTTCGCCGCGGAGTTTTTCGCCCATAAATGGAGAAATCAGACCTCCCAGATTGGAACCGCCTCCGGCGCATCCGATGATGATATCGGGAGTAATATTGTATTTATCTAAAGCTGCTTTTGTTTCCAGTCCGATAATAGACTGATGAAGAAGTACTTGTGTTAGTACAGAACCGAGGACATAGCGATAGCCCTCTTTGGAAGTAGCGGCTTCTACAGCCTCGGAAATGGCGCATCCGAGACTTCCGGAGGTTCCGGGATATTTTTCCAGAATTTCTCTTCCTACAGCCGTTGTGTCAGAGGGAGACGGGGTAACTTTAGCTCCATAGGTCCGCATAACCTCCCGGCGGAAAGGCTTTTGTTCATAGGAACATTTTACCATATAAACATTGCAGTCCAGACCAAGATAAGCGCATGCCATGGAAAGAGCAGTTCCCCATTGTCCGGCGCCAGTTTCTGTAGTGACGCCTTTGAGTCCCTGCTGTTTTGCATAATAGGCCTGAGCAATGGCAGAATTTAGTTTGTGGCTTCCGGAAGTATTATTTCCTTCAAATTTATAGTAGATCTTTGCGGGGGTATCTAATTCTTTTTCCAGACAATAAGCCCGCACCAGAGGGGAAGGACGGTACATTTTATAAAAATCAAGAATCTCCTGCGGGATATCAAAATAAGGAGTTGTGTCGTCTAACTCCTGTTTCACAAGCTCTTCACAAAATACCTGACTCAGTTCCTCAGCGGTCATAGGTTTTAAAGTCTGAGGATTCAACAGTGGAGCCGGTTTGTTTTTCATATCTGCCCGTACATTATACCATTGGGTGGGCATCTCATTTTCTTCAAGATAAATTTTGTAAGGAATCTTTCTTGTATCAGTCATACGATAATCCACCTTTCTTTTTGAATACAATAGTTACGAATTTTTTAGATGACGTATGGTACGGGCATCTAAAAATTACTTTATTATAGTACTGTGAAAAAGGAAAAGTCAAGTATTTCATTTTTTGGAATAAGAAATAAAGAAAAGATCAGAAAATGAAAATTGAAAAAAACAAAAAGCATGATAAAGTATTAGGTAGGTAAACGGGAAAAATTACGGAGGGTAGAAAAATGCAAAATACAGAAAAAAACTATGTAGTGTATGTAACCGATTTTGGGGCAGATCCAACCGGGCAGACAGACAGTGCAGAGGCAGTGATCCGGGCAATGGAACAGGCGAAAAAGATTCGCCGGGAAGATCCGGAGGGAAGAATTACGTTGGATTTTCCCCGGGGAACTTACCAGTTTTATCCAGATAAGGCAGAAGAAAGAGAGTTATATGTTTCCAATACGGTGGGGGCCAATCAGGAGTACAAGTATAAAAAAATAGGTATTCTGGTGGAAGACATTAATCATCTGACAGTTGAGGGAAATGAATCTCAGTTCATTTTTCATGGACAAATGACGGTATTTGCTGCAATCCGAAGCGAGGATGTGGAGTTTCGGAACTTTACAGAGGATTTTCAGGTTCCTACAGCGGTGGATATTACTGTAGAATCTGTGGAAGAAAATATGGCGGTGGTGTATATTCCCGAATGTTATGATTATGCGGTGGAAAATGGGGAACTGCACTGGTATGGAGAGAGGAGTCCTTATACGGGAGAGGTTTACTGGACAGGGATTAATCTGTTTAAATACAATTATTCTCAGAGCAATAACCGTATTACAAAAATTACTGTGCGTGAAAATCATTTGTTTGATGATTATATGAGGATCGAAGATTTGGGAAACCACAGAGTCAGATTTTCTTATGAGAAAAAACATGAAAGCGTACAGCCAGGAATGTGTTACCAGATGCGCCTTACCATCAGGGATACGCCAGGGGCATTTTTCTGGATGAGTAAGGATATCCGCATGATCAATCTGAATATGCGGTATCTTCATGGTTTCGGAGTTCTGGGGCAGACATCAGAAAATATTACGCTGGATCATGTGATTTTTCGGGCTCCAGAGGAAACGGGCAGAACGACAGCCGGATATGCGGATTTTATTCAGATGTCGGGCTGTAAAGGAAAGATCAAGATAGAAAATTGCTATTTTGCCAATGCCCATGACGATCCCATCAATATTCATGGAACATTTCAGCAGGTGGTGGCGATAAGCGATGATCGAAGAGAAATCAGGGTGCGCTATATGCATAAAGAGACTGCAGGTTTTCCAAGCTTTGCCCCCGGAGACGAGGTGGAATTTACCAGCCGGAGTACGATGCTGCCGGTGGAAAACGCTATTGGAGTGGTAGAAAAAATCATCAGCAGTCCTACGGGAGACAGCAGTGAGGTGGAAAGTCTGACAGATACCGTGATTCGTTTGGAAAGTCCAGTGCCCGAAGAGGTAAAGGAAAATGCTTATGTGGTGGAAAATATCACCTTTACACCTGAAGTAGAAGTGCGAAACTGTGAGTTTCGGGAGCTTCCTACAAGGGGAGTTCTTGTTACAACGAGAAAACCGGTTATCATCGAAAATAATGCGTTTTACAAATTAGGGATGGCGCCTGTTTATATTTCCTGCGATGCAAATAATTGGTACGAATCCGGGAGAGTGGAAGATGTTGTAATCAGAAACAACAGGTTTTATAATTGTCAGGGAGACGGAGTAATCTTTATTGAACCGATTATTACTGAGTCGGCAGAGGAAAGAACCGTACATAAAAATATCCGAATTGAAAAGAACAGCTTCTATCTGAATCAGAATCATGCAGTAGATGCTTCCAGTGTGGATGGACTTCAGATTATAGACAATGAAATACATTACTCTCAGAAAGATCAGGAATTATATGTGATGAAAGCGTGTAAGAATGTCCAGATAGAAAACAACAGGGAATATCTTGAGGAGTAATATGAACTACACATATATTTTGGAATGCAGCGATGGTACGTATTATACCGGGTGGACGAATGATCTGGAAAAACGGGTGAAAATGCATAATGCAGGTAAAGGGGCAAAATATACAAAGCCCCGACGACCTGTGGTTCTGGCATATTACGAGGCTTTTCAGACGAAGGAAGAGGCCATGCGCCGGGAGTGGGAAATTAAACAGCTGAGCCGCAAAGAGAAGGAACAGCTGGTTAATTAAAAAAGGATAGACTTTCGGTACTGGGAGGGGGGCATACCGTAGTATTCGCAGAATCGGCGGGAGAAGTGGAATTGGTCGCAGAATCCCAGGGTATCGCTGATTTCTTTGATAGAGCGGTCGGGAACCCGCAGCAAGTTTACGGCAGAGAACATGACCTGTTCATTTAGATACTGTCCCAGAGAAATCTTCATTTCCTTTCGGAATTTTTTCTGTAATTGGCTGGGAGAAACGAAGAGTAATTCTGCCAGCCAGGGGGCAGTGAGGGACAGATGAGGGTTATTTTTTATGATTTGGATGGCTTGTTTTACCAGCTCGCTGTATTCCTGAATAGCGCCCAGAGAAATATTTTCCTGCAAGAGAGCTTCCAGGACGGTCTGATAGAGGGTGGTTTTGATGGAGATAGAGCTTAGGATATCGCCACGATTCCATTCATCCACGATCGTATCGATTCTCTTTTGCTGTCCGGAGAGGATGATACAGTCTTTATAGTTGGAAAACAGGTCGTAATTATCCCGACCGGGCAGCGTGATGTGGGCATATAGTTTATACATGGAACTGTCGCACCAGTAAGAAAATTCCAGGTTGGATGGAATCAGATAAATGTTGCCGCCCTCCAGTTTAACCGTTCTTTTTTTGTATTCAATATAGGCCTCGCCAGACTGTACATAATACAGTCGTATAAAAGGCGAAAGTACATTTTTCATGTTCCATTCCCGGTCTATCCGGGCAAAAGCCACTTCCAATATATTCATGTTAATTTGATTTAATTCATTATCTAATAAAGGATTTAGTGATACGTCCATCTTAAAATCTCCATATTTTATGCTCTGTCATACATTCCCGTTTTTTTGATTATATGATAGATTAAAAAAAACGTCAAATACGAAAAGGAGAGGACATTATGTTTGACAGAGAAGCGTATAACAAGAGAGTTGAGTGGTATCAGGACGCCCGTTTTGGTATGTTTATTCATTGGGGATTGTATGCAATCCCGGCAAGAGGAGAGTGGGTTCGTTCTGTAGAACAGATGCCGGAAGAAGAGTATTTACCATTTTTTGATGAGTTTGATCCGGTGGATTACGATCCGAAAAAATGGGCAAAGGCAGCGAAGGAGGCTGGCATGAAATATGCGGTGCTGACAGCAAAGCATCATGACGGTTTCTGTCTGTATGACAGCAAATTGACGGATTTTAAAGCTACGAATACAAAAGCAGGAAGAGATCTGGTGGCAGAATATCTGGATGCTTTCCGGGCAGAAGGAATTAAGGTGGGTCTTTACTATTCTATCATTGACTGGCATCATCCAGATTATCCTCATTATGGAGATAAGATTCATCCTCTGCGCAACTGCGAGGCAGAAAAAGATGTAGAAAGAGATTTTGACCGTTATCTGGAATATATGCATGGACAGGTGAAAGAGCTGTGTACGCAGTATGGAAAGATAGACGTGATGTGGTTTGATTTTTCTTATGATGAGATGACGGGAGAAAAATGGAAAGCGACAGAACTGGTAAATATGATTCGTTCTTATCAGCCGGATGTGATCATTGACAATCGTTTAGAGGTCAGTGGGGAGGGATTCGGATCTCTGGCTACCGATGAACCGAATGTATACTCTGGTGATTTTGTAAGTCCGGAACAGATCATTCCACCTCATGGCTTGAAGGATGAAGCTGGTCGTAATCTGGTATGGGAGGCATGTATCACCATGAACGATAACTGGGGATACTGCGCAAAAGATAAAAACTTTAAACCGGCATCCATGATTATCAAAAAATTGGTAGAGTGCGTCAGTAAGGGCGGAAATATGCTGCTGAATGTGGGACCGGATGCAAAAGGAAATATTCCTGAGGAATCCCTGAAAATTTTAGAAGAAATCGGAAAATGGATGAAGAAGAATGGAAATTCCATCTATGGATGTAAGGGAAGCGATCTGCCAAAACCGGAAAATGGAAGGATTACTCAGAAAGGAAATAAACTGTACTATCATATTATGGAAAATTCTATCGGAAGTGTTCCACTGTATGGTGTTAGCAGAGATGAGATCCAGAAAGTACGCCTTCTGTCTGATGGAAGCGAATTGAAGATTTCTGATTTCTGGACAGTAAGTAATTATCCGGATATGGTATTTGTGGATATTTCCGCTACACCGTATCTGCCGGATGATACAGATACGGTAGTGGAGGTTACGCTGAAGGAAAAATAATAACAGTTCAGCTATACAGAAAATAAAGTTAGCGTATTGTTAAAGAACATTTAAAAATGGGCGCTGGGCATATAAAAATTGACTTAAAAACCCCACGGATTGCTGAAATTCTGGGTGTATTAATGTTAATCTATATGTCAGTGCCCAAAACGCTTCAAAAAGCATCTTTTTTCTCTTGATTTTTGGTTTTTTGAAAGCATTTGTTGTTTATATACCCACACTACCTTTTCTCTTTTTATGGAGCAGGTAAAAATACCACAGGAGTGGCAGGAACGGAGAAGTATACAGTAATAAACTTCCCCATAATCCCAGATTCTTTGCACGTACGGTCTGATAGAGAATACAGAAAAAAACAAGCTGTATGATAAGGCGGAGAATCACCAGCATATGTGCAAGTTTCTGATATACCCACTCTTTATTTTCTTCAGTCACGGTGGTTCCGGTATTCCAAATGGAAGGGTGATGAAAGATGACAGTCAATAAAATGTATAATCCCGTAGCCATAATTGTTGAAAACCAAATAGAATCTCTGGAACCCCATCCATCAATTTTTCCAGTCAGCCCCCAATGAGTGGGGATTTGTTCTGGCAGTTTCAGCCAGGCGAATATAGTATAGCCAATCATAAAAGCCAATAGTACTGCTGAAATTCTTCCCATCCATACCAGAAAACGAGTTTTTGGAATCTTATATTTTTCCATACGGATCACCTCCAGAAAAATAAGTCACTTCATGTATTGGTAAGTCTTTTTTCTATATTATAGACCTATTCTTTCAGTTGTCTATAGGTTTCATAAAATTTTCCGCTTAGAAGAATTTTGACAGTTTTCCATCCCCATGTTACTATGAAAATGATATTATGTATGAAATTTTCAGGCAAGGACGGTACGATATGGCATATAAAATAGCAGTTTGTGATGATTCTCCTGTAGATCGGAAGTATGTTACTTCTCTTACAGAAAAATGGGCGGAGGAACATCAGCATACGATACATATTTCAACATTTACTTCCGGAGAACATTTTCTGTTTTCTTATGAGGAAGAAAAGGATTTTGACATTCTTTTGCTGGATATCGAGATGGAAGAAATGGATGGAGTGACCATGGCGAAAAAACTCCGCAAAGATAATGATACGGTACAGATTATATTTATTACCGGATATTCTGATTATATTGAAGAAGGTTATGAAGTGGCGGCGCTGCATTATCTTATGAAACCGCTGAAAGAAGAGAAGTTCTTTCAGGTATTGGATCGAGCAGTGGAAAAATTACAGAAAAATGAGCGGGTTCTAAATCTGGATATCGCTGGAGGAATGGTACGGATACCGATCCATCAGATACGATATCTGGAAGTGCGGGGGAATTATGTGACTATTCACGGAAAAGAAGAGTATGTGGTAAAAATGTCCTTGGGTGAAGTGGAGAAACTTTTGGATGAACGGTTTTATCGGGCGGGAAGGTCGGTAATTGTGAATCTTACCTGCGTCAGCTGTGTGACGAAAAAAGATATATTTCTGGATGACGGTTCGGATATTCCATTACCCAGGGGAGCGTATGACGGAGTTAATCGGGCGATTATTCAGATGGGGTGAGACATATGAAAAAGTTTTCAAAAGCGATAGAGAAACAGATCAGCGATTATCAACAGGAATTAATAGAAACCCATTACCGTGAAGTAGATAATATGTATCGCAAGATGCGGGGATGGAGGCACGATTACCGCAATCATATACAGACCATGAAGGCATATGCGGCAGCTCAGGACTGGGAGGCGATTTGCAATTATCTGGAGCTTCTGGATGAAGATCTGACCACAGTGGATACGGTAATAAAAACGGGAAATCCCATGACGGACGCCATTTTGAATTCTAAAATTTCTCTTGCCCGGTCAAAAAATATAACCGTTCATGCAGATGCAAATATTCCTGTAAAATTGAAAACCTCGGAGATTGACCTTTGCTGTATCATAGGAAATTTGTTTGATAATGCCATTGAAGCCAGTGAGAAATTGCCGGAAGAAAAACGAATGATTCGTGTTTACATGGATATGAAAAATACTCAGTTGTACATTTCCTTTACCAACTTTACGGCAGGCAGCAAACTGGAACGGGTGAACGGGATTTTCCGTACCACAAAAGGAAAAGGACATGGATTTGGGTTGGCAAGAATCGATGCTATTGTGGAGCGATTGGATGGGTATATCAGTCGGAACAGTGAGGATGGCGCATTTACGACAGAAATATTATTGCCTCAAAAATGATAAGTGCAAATTATTAGATTACAAAAACAATATAAAAGTTGATATTCGTATTTGAATATGGTAGAATTTAGAGGAAGAACAATCGTGTTGCAGGGTGGCTTGACCTTCATTTTATGATACATAGAATGGGGGTGGTGCAGATGAAACATTTTGATTTTAAAGACTTAATGTCATTCGGAATGTTTATTTTGGCGTTACTTACATTCGTTTTTGAATTTTGTAAATAGTAATACATAGCAAAAACCACCCTGATACTTTGGCCAGTTCGGGTGGCTTTGCTTCTTGAAGTTATTTGGTCAACTCACCCAGTGAGCGGTTGTTCTTTTTACATTTCTAATATAGCATGGTTGCTGGGAGAGTGCAATAGGAAGTTACATAAAAACAACAAATGCAAAGTGTTAGATGATAAAAATAATATAAAAATTGATATTTATATTTGGGTATGGTAGAATTTAGAGGAAGAACAATCGTGTTGCAGGGTGGCTTGACCTTCATTTTATGATACATAGAATGGGGGTGGTGCAGATGAAACATTTTGATTTTAAAGACTTAATGTCATTCGGAATGTTTATTTTGTCACTGCTGACATTCATTTATATGATTTGTCACTGATGATATAGAGCATAGAAAACCACCCTTAAAAACTTTGAACGGTTCGGGTGGCATTCTATGTTCACAATATAACTGGTCAACCCCTTGTGGGCGGTTGCTCTTTTGACATTTTTACTATAACATGGTTGCTGGGAGAGTTCAATAGAAAGCCATATAAAAAATAACAATTCATCCCCTCAAATTTACAATTCGTCCCCGGAATTTCCGTGGACGTTTTTTTGTGTTATGATAAATTCAGAGCTCAGGAAAGAGTTTTTGGAGGTGGAAAAGAAAATGGAACGAAAAACGAAACAGGGATATAGTGTTTCAAAAAATGTAGGATGGATGATACAAAATGCGTGGAAAAATGAAAAAAGTGTGATTTGGTTTTGTCTGCTCCTAGCATTCTTGGGAGTGCTTCTGAATCTGGTACAGTTGTTTATTGCGCCGGAGATTTTGGGCAAGGTAGAAGAAGGAGCTTCCATAAGCAGTTTGTTTACTACCGTGGGTGTGTTTTCCGGTTTATTGTTTTTGCTGCTGGGATTGAGACGGTATGTGGTGAAAAATACATTGATTGGGAGGGTATTTGTTCGAATGAACATTGCTTTTCAGATAGCTTATAAAAGAAATACTACATCTTACGAGAATCACATTAATACGAAGGTTACCCGGATGTTGAAGAAGGCAGAGATGGCGCTTCATGGAAATCAAAGCTCTGCAGAACAGATTTGGACAACGCTGACGAATCTTTTGGAAAATGGGATGAATTTTATTATTTATCTTTTTCTCCTTTCCAATCTGGAGTGGTGGATTGTTTTATTGGTGATTGGTACGGGAACAGTAAGTTTTCTGGTAAACAAAAAAGTGACGCAGTGGAAATATGAAAATAGAAAAGAAGAGGAACAATATATTGCCCATCTGGATTATGTAAACAGAACGTCTGAGTCAGTGACTATGGCGAAGGATATCCGCATTTTCGGGCTTCAGGGTTGGCTGCGGGATATCCACAGCAGGACGCTGCATTTGTATGATGCTTTTCGGAGACAGGAAGGAAAAGTACAGATTTTATGGGGAATCGTGGATGTATTGATGAGTGTTGCCAGAAATGGGATTGCTTACTGGTATCTGATCACATTGACCTTGCAGGAGGGAATGAGCGCTTCGCAGTTTTTGTTATATTTTACGGCGGTCAGTTCTTTTGCCTCATGGATTCTGGGGATTTTGGAGGACGTGACAAACCTGCAGAAGGAAAGTCTGGATATTACCAGTGTCCGGGAATATCTGGAATTACCGGAACCTTTCTGTTTTGAAGGGGGAAAGAAAATCCCGGAAATGGAAGCCTATGAATTGAAAGCGGAGCATGTGACATTTTGCTATCCCGGAGAAGAGACTTATATTTTCAGGGATCTGAATCTGACCATTCATCCGGGAGAAAAACTGGCGATCGTGGGATTGAACGGAGCGGGAAAAACTACTTTGATCAAACTTCTCAGTGGGCTTTTGGATCCTACGGAAGGAAAGATTTTGTTGAATGGACAGGATATCCGGGAATTTAACCGGAGGGAGTATTATGGTTTGTTCAGCGCTGTCTTTCAGGAATTTTCTGTTCCGGAGATTACCGTGGAGCAGACGGTGGCGCAGGACTGTATAGCTCCCGACAGAAAACGGGTAAAGGAATGTCTGAAAAAAGCGGGAATCCTGGAAAAAATAAATACTCTTCCGAAGGGATTGGAAACGCATCTGGGAAGGGAAGTCTATAAGGACGGAGTTTTGCTCTCCGGAGGGCAGATGCAGAGATTGATGCTGGCGCGGGCTCTTTATAAAAATGGAAAAATTCTGATGCTTGACGAACCTACAGCGGCTCTGGATCCCATTGCGGAAAATGATATTTATCAGAAATACAGCGAGATGACGCAGGAGAGAACTTCCTTGTTTATTTCTCATCGTTTGGCGTCTACCCGTTTCTGCGATCGGATTATCTATATGGAGCAGGGGGAGATCAGAGAAGAGGGAAATCACGAAGAGTTGCTGGCTGCAGGCGGGGGATATGCAGAACTTTTTGAGGTGCAGAGCCGTTATTACCGGGAAGGAGGGGATGAAGATGGAGCAAGAGAATAAATCGTGGAGGGAAGTTTTTGAGATACATTATCGGGCGTTCAGAGATATCCGCAAGGTTTGTCCAAGATTATTTCCGGTTATCCTTTTGAAGGAAATTCTGGAGGCAGTCAGTCCGTATGTGACGATTTTCTTTTCTGCCCGTATTTTGGAGGAACTGGCAGGAAACCGTAGAACGGATGAGGTATGGAAATGGGTCTTTTGGACGGTAGTTTGTGAGGGGATATTGGTATTGCTGAACCTTGTTTTTCGCCAGTGGTATGAAATGCAGATGGAGGATTTTCATTTCAGAAAAGAGAAACTATTTACGGATAAACTGTTTTCTATGGATTTTGCGGATATAGATAAGCAGGAAACCCATGACCTGCGCTCACGGATTAAAATAAATGAACAATATTGGGACTGGGGCTTGAAAAGCGTACCGGAGAAACTGGGACAGATTATTCGGGCGGCGGTTTCAATTCTTACCGCATTTAGCCTCACGCTTAGCTTATTCACCCTTCCAGTGACAAAAAGAGGGAAAGCCTGGGAGATATTAAATAATCCGCTCCTGATTCTGGGGTTATTGGGGATTATGGCGCTGCTGTATTTTGCAGTCAAATATCTTCAGGAGATTCTCAATAAATGCTGGGAAGTGGTGAATGATAATCTGAATCTCAGTAATATTTTGGCAGGAAGTATGTTGGGAATCGGAGAAAAGGGGGATCAGGCAGTGGATGTGCGGATGTATAACCAGCAGGATATTGTGGATGTATGCCTGAGACAGGATATCTTTTTTACGCTTTCAGGGAAGATGGCAGCTATTTTACGCGGGAAGGGAGGCGTCTGTGCTGGGATGGCGGATGGCATGTCGGCAATTTTTACCGGATTTATTTATGGATTTACCTGTTTGAAAGCATTGGGTGGCGCCTTTGGTGTGGGAATGGTGACCCAGTATGTGGCGGCGGCTACAAAAATGACTACTAATGTATCGGAACTGATCCGGGTGTATATGGAATTGAAAACCAATGCCCTTTTCCTGGAAGAAACTTACAAATTTCTGGATATTCCCAATGAGATGTATCAGGGAAGTCTGACGACGGAGAAACGGTCAGACAGGAAATATCAGGTGGAATTTAAAGATGTGTCCTTCCGCTATCCAGGGTCGGAGAATTGGTCTTTGCGCCATGTGAATATAAAATTCAAGGTTGGAGAGCGGTTGGCGATTGTGGGGGAAAATGGAAGCGGAAAAACTACCTTCATTAAGCTGTTGTGCCGTCTGTATGATCCTCAGGAGGGGCAGATTTTGTTAAATGGTATCGATATCCGAAAATACAATTATCGGGATTATATGGACATTTTCTCCGTGGTATTTCAGGATTTTCAGCTGATATCCCAGTCTTTGGGGGCAAATGTGGCAGGAAAGCAGGAATATGACAGAGAAAAAGTGAAAGGCGCTTTGACGGATGCAGGATTTGTGGAACGTCTGAAAACGATGAAAGATGGGCTGGATACGATTTTGTATCGGGAATTTGCCAAAGACGGCGTGATGGTGTCAGGAGGCGAGGCGCAGAAAATAGCCATTGCCCGGGCGCTTTACAAAGATGCTCCATTCATTATTCTGGATGAGCCGACAGCAGCGCTCGATCCCATTGCGGAGGCAGAAATCTATAGTAAATTCAATGATATTGCCGGAGATAAAACGGCGATTTATATCAGCCACCGCCTGTCATCCTGTAAATTCTGCGATGAAATCGCGGTATTTCATGAGGGGCAGATCATTCAGCAGGGCAGTCATGAAAAATTGCTGAATGAAGAAAATGGAAAATACAGCAAACTGTGGAATGCGCAGGCGCAGTATTATAAAGAAGAGAAGTAGGGGAGCTTTAAACATGCCTTTATGACCCGCTCCAATATGAGGGTGCTGCGTGCCGGTGGCACGCGTTTAGCACCGCCCCCAATATCGTTTAAAGGATATATTCCATCTGCCGTTCCTTTGTTTTCATTCCCATCTTTTCATAGAATTTCTCAGCGGAAGTATTTCCAGCCCATACATTCAATGTCACTTCATAGCATCTCATTTCTTTTGCTTTCTGTTTTATATATTCAAACAGGCTTTCTCCGATATGTTGTCCTCTCGCCTCTTGATCGACACATAAATCGTCTACAAAAAGAGACTGAAACTGCACCATATTGTTGGAAAACGGCTGTCTTTTTAATTGGCAGAATGCGTATCCTAAACACACATCTTCTTTATTTACAGCAACATATATCGGCTTTTCTTTATTTTTCAAAAGCGCTGTTAATTCCTCTGCGGTGTATTTGGTTGTATTGGGAATAAAAATATCAGGTCGTATATCTGCATGGATTTTTAATACCTGCCCTAACAATTCAATAATTCTGGGAATGTCTTTTTCTTCAGCGTTTCTAATGTTCATGTTCTGTTTGCCTCCTGCTCATAATCTAAGTTGCAATAACTATTCTACCATATCAAGAGGACAGCTGTCTGTATAAATAATTTCTATGCCAACATAAACATGGTTACAAAATGGCAGGCGCTTCCACCCATCACAAACAGATGAAAGATTTCGTGGGATCCGAAGTTTTTATGTTTTGCATCAAACAGAGGAACTTTCAGAGCGTAAATGATTCCTCCTACGGTATAGATAATTCCTCCTGCCAGCAGCCAGCCAAAAGCCGGACGGGACAGAGCGTGAAAGATCTGGGAAAATGCCAGTACGCAGAGCCATCCCATGCCAATATAAACAACAGAAGAAAACCATTTCGGGCAGGTGATCCAGAATGCTTTGATCAGGATGCCAAAGATAGCAACAGCCCATACCAGTGCGCATAAAAGGATGCCGGTGCGTCCTTTCAGAGCTAAAAGACAGATGGGAGTGTAGCTTCCCGCAATCAGAATAAAGATCATCATGTGATCAATCTTTCGGAGTCTTCGATTTACATTTTCATTAATATCCAGTGAGTGGTAGATGGTACTTGCCATATACAGAAGAACCATGCTCAATAAAAATATGGATAATGCAATAAGATGCAGGGTGTCCGGTTCTCTGGCTGCCTTAATCAGCATGGGAGCAGCGCCTAAAAGAACTAAAATCATGGCAATGAAATGGGTAATTGCGCTTCCGGGGTCTTTTAATTTGAATTTCATGAATAACATCTCCTATCTTTTATATTAACAGGGCTGTCGCAAGAAAATGTTTATAAGATGTACATTTTCGAAAGGATAGTTCTGTTTTGCTCACACTAAAAATGCTCAAGAAACAATAAGTAGTAATCAAAACTACATGATGATATTATAATAACCATTATATGAGGAAAATACAAGGGGTGTGAAGAAATTTAATAAAATTTAATAAATACATGGGAGTGATAGCGCCTTGCAATTCACTGGTGTATCAGTTAAGATTTAATAAAAAATGAAAATTTATACGGAAAGGCTTATATATGGAAAAACAAATCATAATCAGAAATGAATCCCCCAGGGATTATACAATCGTAGAGAAAATAACAAGAGAAGCTTTTTATAATATGTATGTTCCTGGTGCAGTGGAACATTATCTGGTGCATATTATGCGGGAGCATGAAGATTTTATTCCAGAGTTAGACTTTGTTGTGGAACTGGATGGCAAAGTGATAGGAAATATTATGTATACAAAGGCAAAGCTGGTGGATGAACAGGGACAGGAAAAGGAAATTTTGACTTTTGGACCTGTATGTATTGCGGCTGAGCATCAGAGAAAGGGATATGGAAAAAGATTGATAGAACATTCTTTTCAGCGGGCAGTGGAGCTGGGGTATGATACGGTCGTGATATTTGGAAGTCCTTCTAATTACGTGAGCTGCGGTTTTCAAAGCTGCGAAAAGTACAATATCTGCGTGGAGGGAGGGAAATACCCGGCGGCGATGATGGTAAAGGAGCTTATTCCTGATGTTTTAGATGGAAGAAAATGGTTTTATCATGACAGTCCGGTTATGGCTGTCAGTGAGGAAGAGGCGCAAAGATACGATGACATGCTGGAAAAATTAGAGAAGAAATGGCAGCCCAGTCAGGAAGAATTTTACATCATGAGCCACTCGTTTCAGGAGTGAAAGTGCATATTTTTTGGATTTCTGGTTTTCATATATATTTGTCTCGAAAATCACCTTGTATTTGCGCGGATTTCTGAGAAAAGTAGTGAAACTTTTTTGAAAAATAAGTTTTTGTATATAGTATGATGCCAAAATTGTGGAAGTGCGCAGCACGAAATAATTCTGGCATCATAGTGTTGTGTGTTATGAATCTTAGTTTAATTTGATATTCGCAAATAAAGATCCCAGTGTCGTAGTAGCTTCTTCTGCTTCCGGCAGCTCGAAGGTTTCTTCTACGATTTCTTCTGCGGCAACGTCCTGAAGGGCTTTCATACTCAGGCTCAGTTTTCCGTCCTTTACTGCGATAACTTTTACTTTTACAGTGTCACCCACAGCCAGTACAGCAGAAGGATGTTTGATCCGTTTTTCGCTGATCTGAGAGACGTGGATCAGGCCGGACAGACCATTTCCCAGATTTACAAATGCTCCGTAGGGCTGAAGACTTTCAACGGTACCTTCTGTTACCAGACCTACTTCCACATTGGAGACTTTTGCCTTTCTTTCTTCTTCCGCTTTTTCTCTGAGGATTTCTCTGGCGGAGAGAATGAGTCGGTTTTCTTCTTCGATCACATCAAATACCTGTACCTGAATTTCTTTGTTCAGATATTCGTTCAGATCTTCCACATAGTTTAAGGAAAGTTTGGAGGCTGGGATGAAACCGCGGATTCCTTCTACATAGGCAATAACTCCGGCATTTACAATTCCTTTTACCGTTACGGTAAGAATTGTCTTATTTTCTTTGAGCTGGCGGAGTTTATCCCAGGCAAGAATATCGTTGGCTTCTACCCGGGAGAGAAGGATACAGCCGCGTCTGTTGTCACGACCGATAACAGTGGCAGAAACTTCATCTCCCACATGGACTTCTTCTTTTACCATAAAGCCAGGCTCTCTGCTGTAGTCGGAGACTTTAATGATACCTTCTGTATAATATCTGAGATCCAGAGTGATTTCTTCTTCGTCCACTGCGATGACCGTGCCGGTGATCAGGTCTCCTTCTTCAATTTTCTTAAATGAGGCTTCCAATTCCTGCTCATAGTCTGCCATGGAAGTTTTTTCTTCCTGAACGGGGGCTGTTTTTGTTTCTTCTGACATAATGATCATCCTTTCTGCTTGTAATACAATTCGCATTTTATGCTCATTGTACTATGGTTCTGGCTTTTCTACAATGTGGAAAAATAAATTTTTTGAGAACTCTCTTAGCCTTACTTGTCCATTGATAAGAAGTATGCTAAGATGAAAAATAAAAAGGCAAGAGGTAATTCTTTTGAGGAAAGATAATAAAATATTTGTTATAGGTCATAAGAACCCGGATACGGACTCCATCTGTTCTGCCATTGCCTATGCGGATATTAAGAACAGAACAAGTAAGGGGACGTATGTGGCGAAGCGTGCGGGACAGATCAATGAAGAGACAGAGTTTGTCCTTGGGTATTTTAAGATGCCAACGCCCGGATATCTTCCTGATGTAGGCACTCAGGTAAAGGATATGGAGCTCCATGAGACGCCGGGAGCGGAGAAAAGTATGTCCGTAAAGCGCGCCTGGAATCTGATGAAGGAGCATAATGCGGTAACGCTTCCTATCACAACAAAAGATGGAAAACTGGAAGGGCTTATTACCACCGGAGACATAGCAAAATCTTATATGGATGCTTATGATAATACGATTCTTGCTCAGGCAAGAACTCAGTACAGGAGTATTGCAGATACCGTGGACGGCGAGATTCTTGTGGGAAATGAACATGCCTATTTTGTCAAGGGAAAGGTCTGGATCGGCGCTGCCAATCCAGATACTATGGAAAATTATATTGAGGAAGATGACCTGGTGATTCTGGGAAACAGAACAGAAGACCAGCTTTGTGCCATCGAGGAAAATGCCAGCTGTCTGATCGTCTGTTTGAATGCTAAAGTACCAAAGACAATTCAGAAATTAGCGGCAGAAAAAGATGTGGTGATTATCACAACTCCCTATGATACATTTACTGTTGCCCGATTGATCCATCAGAGTATTCCGATCAAGTATTTCATGAAGAAAGATCATTTGATTACTTTCCGTAATGATGATTTTACAGAGAAGATCAAAGAAGTTATGACAAAAAACCGTTATCGCGCATTCCCGGTGGTAAATACTCGCGGAAAATATATTGGAACGGTTTCTCGGCGTAATTTGCTGAATATCAAGAAAAAACAGTTGATTCTGGTAGATCATAATGAAAAATCTCAGGCGGTGGATAATATTGATGAGGCAGAGATTCTGGAGATCATTGATCATCACAGAATCGGAACGCTGGAGACATTTCAGCCAGTCATGTTCCGTAATCAGCCGGTAGGTTGTACGGCAACGATCATGTACCAGATTTACAGTGAAAATTATCTGGACATTCCTCAGAATATTGCAGGTTTACTGTGCTCAGCGATTCTTTCTGATACGCTGATGTTCCGTTCGCCAACCTGTACGGAGCTGGATCGGGAAGCGGCAGAGGAACTGGCAAAGATAGCAAAAATTGATATGGAAAGCTATGCGGAGAAGATGTTCCGGGCAGGAAGTAATCTGTCTGGGAAGACGCCGGAAGAGATTTTTTATCAGGATTATAAGAAGTTCATTGTGGACGATCTGGTATTTGGCGTGGGACAGATTAGTTTCATGTCTGAGGAAGAGCTTCAGACAGTAAAAGAGCGCCTGATGCCTTACATGGAAAAAGAGTGCGGCAAGCATGGAGTAAAGATGGTATTTTTCATGCTCACTAACATTATCAAGGAATCTACAGAGCTTCTTTGTTACGGAGTAAAATCAGAAAAACTGGTCTATGACGCATTCCAGACCGAGGTAGTGGAAAGCTCCTGTCGTCTGGAAGGGGTAGTATCCAGAAAGAAACAGTTGATCCCAAGATTTATGAATGCGCTGCAGCAGTAGGAGGAACCATGGCAAAACAACAATGGAAACCGGGAAATATGCTCTATCCGCTGCCGGTAGTGATGGTCAGCGTGCGGGATCTGGAGGGAAACGATAATATCATTACCGTGGCCTGGGCAGGAACCGTATGTACGAATCCGCCGATGGTATCCATCTCGGTGAGACCGGAGCGTTATTCCTATCATATGCTGGAAGAAAGCAGAGCATTTGTAATAAATCTTACGACAGAGCAGCTTTGCTATGCCACAGATTTTTGCGGCGTCCGGTCGGGAAAAGATGTGGACAAATTTGCGCAGATGAAGCTGACAAAGGTGGAGGCATCTCAGATCAATGCGCCTATGATCGGGGAATCTCCCGTAAATATTGAGTGCAAGGTAAAAAAAATAGAGAAACCGGGCTCCCATCATATTTTTCTGGCAGAGGTAGTGGCCGTCCATGCAGACGAAAAATATATGGATGAAAAAGGGCGGTTTGATCTGAATCTGGCAAATCCCATCGTATATTCTCATGGAGAATATTATGGATTAGGAAAGAAACTGGGAAGTTTTGGGTATAGCGTAAAGAAAAAATCCAAAAAGAAAAGTGAAGGCAGAAAGAAAAAATGACGGAAGCAGAAAGAAAAGTTTCATAAAATAAGATGAAAACTTACACAAATTGATAAAAATGAAATTTTCAATATGAAAACTTTCTTTTTGGTGCAAATTTTTCTTGTATTCAACACGTTACCGTGATATAATATCTGCGAATTAAGAAATGAAAATAAGAAAATCCAAGGAGGAATGAACAATGTCTTATGTTGATGAAGTATATGAATCCGTAGTAGCTAAGAATCCAAGTGAGCCGGAGTTCCATCAGGCAGTCAAAGAAGTTTTAGATTCTCTGCGTCCGGTGATTGATGCCAACGAAGAAGTATACAGAAGAGAAGCGCTTCTGGAACGTATGGTAGAACCGGAGAGAGTAGTAATGTTCCGTGTGCCCTGGGTAGACGATCAGGGACAGGTTCAGGTAAATAAAGGCTACCGTGTGCAGTTTAACAGCGCCATTGGACCATATAAGGGCGGTCTGCGTCTGCATCCTTCTGTAAATCTGGGCATTATCAAATTCCTGGGATTTGAGCAGGTTTTTAAAAATTCTCTTACGGGACTTCCGATCGGAGGCGGTAAGGGTGGTTCTGATTTTGACCCGAAAGGAAAATCAGATCGTGAGATTATGAAGTTCTGCCAGAGCTTTATGACAGAATTGAGCAAACATATCGGAGCAGATACGGATGTACCGGCAGGAGATATCGGAACCGGTGCAAGAGAGATCGGATATATGTTTGGTCAGTATAAGAGACTGAAAAATGTATACGAAGGCGTTCTGACTGGAAAAGGATTGACTTATGGCGGTTCTCTTGCAAGAACAGAAGCTACAGGATACGGACTTCTGTATCTTACAAAAGAACTTCTGAACCTGAATGGAATTGATATTGCAGGAAAAACTGCAGTGGTATCCGGAAGTGGAAATGTAGCAATCTACGCTATTCAGAAAGCGCAGGAGTTGGGTGTGAAAGTTCTCACCTGTTCTGATTCTACCGGTTGGGTATATGATCCGGATGGAATCGATGTGGCTCTTCTGAAAGAAGTAAAAGAAGTAAAACGTGCGAGACTGACAGAATATGCAAAAGCTCGTCCGAATGTAGAATATCATGAGGGAAGAGGCGTATGGACAGTGAAAGCTGATCTGGCTCTGCCATGTGCAACGCAGAACGAACTGCATCTGGAGGACGCAAAAGCGTTGGTTGCAAATGGAGTTACCGCTGTATGCGAGGGCGCAAATATGCCAACTACACTGGAAGCTACAAAATACCTTCAGGAAAATGGCGTGATCTTCGCTCCTGGAAAAGCAGCAAATGCAGGCGGAGTTGCTACATCTGCACTGGAAATGTCCCAGAACAGTGAAAGACTGAGCTGGAGCTTTGAAGAAGTAGATGCAAAACTGCAGAATATTATGATCAACATTACTCATAATATGGTTGATGCTGCAAAGAGATATGGTTTTGAAGGAAACTATGTGGTAGGAGCCAATATCGCAGGATTTGAAAAAGTTGCCAATGCAATGCTGGCACAGGGTGTTTGCTAAAAAATAGAAAAAAACAGGAGCTGTTGCATTAAGTGTATATCCAGAATATTTCTGAATCATGTTTCAAGCGACAGCTCCTTTTCTTTGTGGAAATTATTTACAGTGGTGTGAGCCGCATCCGTGATCTCCGCAGGTATGGCCTTCTCCATGTTCGTGATCATGGTGGCTGCAGTGTACATCAGGATTAAAGTTCAGGTTTCCGGCAAGGAAAGCGTTCACTGCTTCATCAGCAGATCCGGAAACACCGCCGTATAATTTGATGCCGGCCGCTGCCAGCGCTGTCTGTGCTCCGCCGCCAATACCGCCGCAGATCAGAACGTCTGCCTTTAATGCAGTCAGAACGCCGGCTAAAGCGCCGTGACCGCTTCCGTTTGTGCTGACAACTTCGGAAGAAGTGATCTGATTGTTCTCAACGTCATAAATCTTAAAGGTTTCAGTGTGTCCAAAGTGTTGGAAAATCTGTCCATTTTCATAAGTTACTGCAATTCTCATAGTATTCTCTCCTTTTTTATATGTATATTTTTGGTTAAATGCAAATTTGTAGCATCCGCTGCATTCACATTTTTTATTGTTACCGTCGCATAAGGAAAAATCTCCCCCATCTATTTTTAAGGGGATTCCATCTACAATGGCCGTTGCCAGTTTTTTTCTTGCATTTTCATAGATTTTTTGGATCGTGGTTCGCGCCACATCCATAAATTCACTGCACTCTTCCTGAGAAAATCCTTCTTTATCAATCAAACGGATCGTCTCATATTCGTCGATGGTCATGGTAATGGGCGGATTGTTATTCTCGTTTTGTGCGGGATAAAATTCTAATGTATGGGGAAAATCACAGATCTTCCTGCATTTTTTATGTCTGGGCACTGTAGTTACCTCCGTTTTTATTAGGGATATGCATTAGCTTTATCATTTGTATCTATAGTATAAAATTATTTCGGGCATATGTCAATAATAAAAATGACATATGCCCGAAATAATTTTAGTTTATCCAAGATAACTTCTCAGCAATTCAAAAGTATTTTCTACTCCTTTTTTGTGGCTTCGCTCATAGCCATGGGAAGCGTATACGCCCGGTCCAATCAGTCCGTGGCGAGCATCGATTCCAGCGCCGAGAGCTGCATCTGCATCAGAGCCGTAGTAGGGATATACGTCAACGGCAAAATCTACCTCTGCTTTTTGTGCTGCTTCAATCAGCCCAGATACCACATCATAATGGTATGGTCCCCGACTGTCTTTGGCGCAAATGGATACCTGGCACTCTGTACATTCCAGTCCATCTCCTACACATCCCATGTCAACGGAGAGAAGTTCAGTCACATCAGCAGGAATAGAGGCGCAGCCGCCGTGGCCTACTTCTTCAAATACGGTGATATGGTGATAAATACGGCGCTCAGGGATAATATTCTCTTCCTTCAAATATTTGGCATAGCCCAGAAGAATAGCGGTGCTCAGCTTGTCGTCCAGAAAGCGGCTTTTGATAAATCCAGAAGGTGTTACTACAGTTCTTGGATCAAAGCAGACGATATCACCAGTCATGATACCTAGATTTTTTACGTCTTCAGCGGAAGTGACTATTTCATCCAGCAGTACTTCCATATCTTTGTAGCTGCGTTTCGTTTCGCTGTACTCGCCGTTAACATGAACGGAAGCATTACATAACTGGAAGGTTCCAGTATATGTTTTTCCACTCCGGGTGATGATCCGGCAGTTTTCCGCCTCTGCGTTGTTGGCGTTCATACCGCCCAGAGGGGTGAGTTTTAACCGACCATTGGAAGTGATACTGGAAACCATAGCTCCCAGAGTATCCGTGTGAGCCATCACCAGGATCGGTTCCTTGGAGGGGTCGGAAGGATTTTTGGCAGTTCCTTCAGAAATTTGCACCAGTACGCCACCTTTCGTGGTGAGCTGCGGTTTGTAACCCATTTCTCTGTAAGTGTCCATAAGCCATGCGGCAGCATTCTGGGTATATCCAGATGGGCTGTCAATGGACAGAAGTTTTTGGGCTTGTTCAACAATATAATCGGTATAATTTTTCATCGGTATCGTTCTCCTTTAAATTGATTATTATAGGTAGTATAGCATTTGTATGAGCTTTCGTCATGTGTTATTTCGAGTAAGATGTTACCTTTATAAATTGGAAAGGTATTCGATCACATACCTCGATGGATAGCGTCGCTGCCATATTTTTTCTTTATTTTTTCCATTGCCTGATCCAGTTTTTGACGTTTGGCGGTGGCAACGGGATCATAACTGAAGAGATCCATCTGGAAGGGTTCGCCTGCATTGGTAAGTTTGCCGGAGCGAACTCCCAGAAGGCGAATGGGATTTCCGTTCCAGAGAGCGTCAAATAGAACGCAGGCGCAGCGATACAGTTCTTTTCCCTCCTGAGTGGGAGCGGTGAGCGGCATTTGCCGGGTGTACTTATCAAAAGAGGCATATTTAATTTCCACGCACAGATTATTTGCAGATTGTCCGGCAGCTTTCAATCGGCTTCCTACCTTTTGGCAAAGTTGTTCTAAAATGGGGTAGGCTTCGGAAGCAGTGGTGAGATCTCTGGCAAGTGTGGTGGAATTGCCAATTCCTTTCGCCTGGGCAGGTTCGCTCTCTATCGGTGAAGGGTCAATTCCGTTGGCATATTCCCATAGCATTTTCCCGTGACTTTTCAGGTGCAGAGAGAGAATAGAGGGATGTGTGCGGGCGAGGTCACCGATGGTATTGATTTCCAGCTTTTGGAGAACTGCGACAGAAGCATGACCAGCCATAAACAGACTGGAAATGGGAAGCGGCCACATTTTCTGCTGTATCTCTTCGGGGAACAGAGTATGAGTTTTATTTGGCTTTTCAAAGTCCGAAGCCATCTTTGCAAGCACTTTGTTGGAGGAGATTCCCACATTAACTGTAAATCCAAACTGTTCAAAAATGTAATTGCGGATATAAGCAGCTCCGGCTTCCGGGGAGGGAAAATGATGGGCGATTCCAGTGTAGTCAAGAAAACACTCATCAATACTCACCTGTTCGATTTCTGGAGTGAGAGAACGGAGAAACCCCACAAATTTTTTGCTGTATCGGGAATAGAGCTGATGATCCGGCGGGACAATAGTCAGCGAAGGACACTTTTTCAGGGCGCTTGCTACAGGCTCTGCCGTCTGGATATGGTAAATTTTTTTGGCGGGTACGGATTTTGCGAGAACAATGCCGTGGCGGGTCTCACGATTTCCGCCGATGATGGCGGGAATTGTTCGGATATCGGTGCTCTCTGGATGCTCCTGAAGTAATTTCAAAGCGCTCCAGCTTAGATAAGCGGAATTTACATCGATATGAAAAATAATCCGTTCCATACAGTTCCCCTCCTTTTGGTGATTTTCTTCTTTCATTTTAGTATAGGAGGCGGGAGATGTCAAAAGGGTTGTATGAATTTCGGGAATGTGATAAAATAAACGAGATAATAAGGATTTACAGCATATACAAAGGATAATTTATATGGAAAATATTGTGCTGATCGGAATGCCCGGTGTGGGAAAAAGTACGGTAGGAGTCATTTTAGCGAAGGAACTGGGATACCAGTTTATTGATGCAGATCTTCTGATTCAGAAGCAGGAAAAACGTTTATTGAGAGAAATTATCGCCCAGGAAGGGGTGGATGGATTTATCCAGATTGAAAATCAGGTAAATGCGTCCATTGAGACAGACCGTACAGTTATCGCTACGGGGGGAAGTGTGGTCTATGGCAGGGAAGCTATGGAGCATCTGAAGAAGATTTCCACTGTAGTATATTTGAAACTTTCTTATCAGGCTCTGAAAAAAAGACTGGGTAATCTGAAAAATCGAGGCGTAGTTCTTCGGGAAGGACAGACCTTACGGGATCTGTATAAAGAGCGTGTGGTACTTTATGAAAAATATGCAGATATTGTAATTGATGAGGAAAATAAGGGGATAGAAGAAACTTTACAGTATATTTTAAAAGAATTGTAAATGAAGTCTGTAAAGTGAGAGGGGCAATGTGAACAAAAATCAAAGGATATTTTAATTTTTGTTTACAAAAAGTTGTATTTGGTATAACATGGGTACATGCGTAAAGCTGATTTTTGAGCACATTGCTGAGTATAAAAACATAGAGGTGAACTATGGAACAATATATTATAAAAGGCGGTAATCCGCTGGTCGGAGAAGTTGAGATCGGAGGAGCAAAGAATGCTGCTCTTGGAATTCTGGCTGCAGCAATTATGACAGATGATACGGTTCGGATTGAGAATCTTCCGGATGTAAATGATATTAACGTGCTGTTGGAAGCGATTGAAGGAATTGGAGCCAGAGTGGAACGCCTGGATCGCCATACTGTGAAGATCAATGGTTCTACCATTGGAGATATCAGTGTGGATTACGAGTATATTAAGAAGATTCGCGCATCCTATTACCTTTTGGGAGCGCTTTTAGGAAAATATAAAAAGGCAGAGGTTCCTCTGCCGGGTGGATGTAATATAGGAAGCAGACCGATCGATCTGCATTTGAAAGGTTTTCGCGCACTGGGAGCAGCGGTAGAGATCAAACATGGAGCTATTGTGGCTACAGCGTCCGGTGGACTGCATGGAAGCCATATTTTCATGGATACAGTATCAGTAGGGGCAACGATTAATATTATGATGGCGGCATCTATGGCGAAAGGTCATACAATCATTGAAAATGCTGCCAGAGAGCCTCATGTGGTAGATACGGCCAATTTCCTGAATAGTATGGGAGCTGAGATCAAAGGCGCAGGAACAGATGTGATCCGTATCCGCGGTGTGGAGACGCTGCATGCTACCGATTATTCTATTGTGCCGGATATGATCGAGGCGGGAACTTATATGTTTGCCGCTGCAGCAACAAAAGGAGACGTTCTGATCAAGAATGTGATTCCTAAGCATTTGGAAGCAATCACAGCAAAGCTGGAGGAAATCGGATGTGAAGTGGAGGAATTTGACGATGCAGTTCGGGTGATTTCCTCTAAGAAGCTTCGCCGAACTCATGTAAAGACTTTGCCATATCCAGGCTATCCTACAGATATGCAGCCGCAGATTGCAGTGACGCTGGCATTGGCTGCAGGAACCAGTATCGTGACAGAGAGTATATTTGAAAATCGTTTCAAATATGCGGATGAGCTTACCAGAATGGGAGCAACCATCAAGGTCGAGGGAAATACAGCGATTATAGATGGAGTCACTGGTCTTACTGGCGCAAGAGTCAGCGCGCCGGATCTGAGAGCGGGAGCTGCGCTGGTGATCGCAGGTCTGGCAGCGGAAGGCGTTACTATTGTAGATGATATTGTGTATATTCAGCGGGGATATGAAGATTTCGAAGGGAAGCTTCGGGCTCTGGGAGCTGAGATTGAAAGGGTATCCAGTGAAAAGGAGATTCAGAAGTTCAGACTGAGAATCGGATAAGGCTGCTGTTAGTAAAAAGTAGAGACCACAGGGGTGCAGCAAAGGGGGCGGCATCCCTTCGTTTTCTTTTGACAAGGAAAAGGCAGTATGATACACTTAAAAAGATTGCAGGTATTTATTTTTAGTAAGATGCCAGAATTGTGAGAGTGCGCAGCACGAAACAATTCGTCAGGCATCGTTTGATCCTAACAACTTAGTAAGAGGTGAGTACAGTGGATAAGACAGAATATCGTATGAAGTTGGACGAAATAAACAGGTTGGTGGAAGCGCAGGATTATGAAGGGGCTCTTGTTATAGCTGATTCCATAGACTGGAGGAGAGTAAAAAGCGTACGAACTCTCTGCATGGTCGCAGATATTTATGAAGTAAACGGCGAGTTGGAACAGAGTATGAAGATGCTTCAGCTGGCTTACAAGCGTTCTTCCGTGGGAAAAATGATTCTGTACCGTCAGGTTGAGTTATCCCTGAAGATGGGACAGTATGATGAGGCTGTAGAATATTATAATCATTATCTTGAAACTGCATCCAACGATACTTCGAAGTATATTCTGAAGTATAAGATATATAAGGCTCAGAATGCACCTCTTGATGATCAAATTGCCATTTTGGAGGAGTATAGAGACAGAGAATATACGGAACGTTGGGTATATGAACTGGCTCGTTTGTATAAGAAAGCGGGCAGAGAAAATAAATGCGTAGAGACTTGCGATGACCTGATTCTGTGGTTTGGCGAAGGGAAATATGTAAAAAAAGCCATGGAGCTTAAGATGAATTATGCTCCGCTGACGGCAGAACAAAAGTCTAAGTATGAACTTTGGGGAGAAGATAAAAAGAAAACGGCGGAACTGAAGCGGAAAAAGGTTACTGCCGCTACAGTGGCTGGCATTTCAGCAGCAGCGATGGAAAATCTGCAAAAAGCGTCAGTGATTCCATCCGACGGCGAAAACAGAGAGGATTCCCAGATTGCGGGGATGGAAAAAGCGGCTGCTGCAAAGGAGCAGGAACCGGAAAATGAAGAAATACCGGAAGTGCCGGTGCAGGAGCCACAGATTCATGTGGATACTGCGCAGCTTCAGGAACGGCTGGCAAAGAGCTTTCAGGAAGTACTCTCTGGGTTTAACAGAACCCGGGTAGTGAATGCGTTTGAAGCTTTGGGACGCGCTACCGGAAGTGAGACTGTATCGGAGCCGGAAGAAGAGAATATAGAAGAGTATCATGTGACAGAACTGGAGCCGGAGGCAGTGAATGAAACGGTTATTTCTGCTGATCAGGGTGTTTCAGGAGCGCATACGACCGTAGAGCCGGACGTAATTGAGAGAAAACCGGAAAAAAGCGAAAAAACAGAAGATAAAGAAGTGACCAGTATTCAGGAAATGAATCTGGAAGAACTGTTTGCGGAAACCTCTGGGGCATTGGCAGAGGCAGCAGGTGGAAAAGCGGAAGAAATTCGTGAAAAAGAGCCGGAAGAGGAATTGAAAATACCGGAAGTTGCAGTGGCGCCGGAAGAGGAACTGGAGATACCGGAAATAGCAGAAGTGCCGGAGGTATCAGAACCAACAGAGCCGGAGGATGAGACGGCTGAGGTGGCGATGGCTGCTTTTGAAGCGTCCCTGGGAGAAGAACCGGAAATTTCTTTTGAAGAAGAACCGGAAGAGCAGGATGAAGTAGAAGAATTGAAAGCCTCTCTTTCAGCAGGAGATACGCAGGAATTAGATCTGGAGGCTCAGCTTCGAGCGGTTATGGGAGATCAGGAACCAATAGAGGAAGAAGCAAAAGAAGAGCCGAAAGAAGAGCAGGAATCCTCTTTGGCGGAAACGCTGATTCCAGACCTTGATCTCGATCTGGTATTGGAAGTGCAGAAAGAAAAAGAGGATGGAATCGAAGAAAAAGTTTCTGAATTGGAAATGACAGAAAGCATCGAAGATATTCCAGAGATTCAGGAAGTGGAAGAAGAAGCGGAAGCTTCAGAACCGATGATTCTGGAAGAACCGGAGAAGCCAGTGGAAGCGACAGTGAAGCTGCCGCAGGTGGAAACTCCAGAAGAGAAAAGAATGCGTATTCTGAATGATACACGCCCGGAAAAACTGACAGAACATCAGAAAAATCTCTTTTCTTATTTTGCGAAAGTTCCCGGCATGGATGAACAGATTCTGGATGCCATCCATGGAGCGTTTGAATATGCTGGCGAGAAAACTTCTCACAGGGGAAATATAGCCATTATGGGAAGTCATGGAACGGGTAAGACCCGTTTGAGTGAAGGACTGGTAAAAGCGCTCTGTAAAGAGATGGGATTGGAAGCGGCAAAATACGCAAATTTAGATGCTTCTGATATGAATAGAAAAGATCCGGCAGCGATCATTGGAAAGATGGCAGGAGGATTTTTGTTGATTGAGCGGGCAAGCTTTATGACAGAAGAGACGATTCAGAAGCTTTCACAGGCGATGGATTTCCGTACAGATAGTATGATCCTGATCATTGAGGATGATAAGGCGAATATGAGAAAACTGCTGGCAGATTATCCAGAATTTGCCAAGAAGTTTGCTACTGTTATTTCTATTCCGGTTTTCACCAATGATGAGCTGGTGACTTTTGCAAGAACGTATGCGAAGGAAAATGGATATCGGATGGATGAGATGGGTGTACTTGCTCTGTATACACTGATTGGAGATAATCAGAGAGAGGATGAACCGATCACTATTGGAAAAGTGAAAGAGATGGTGGACGGGGCGATCCGAAAAGCAAGTGGAATCCGTCTGGGAAGAAAGATTTCCAAGCGACATACAGATGAAGATGGAAGAATCTTCCTTTACGAAAAAGATTTTGATATATAGAAGAGTTCGGGGCTGCCGCAAAAAGCATTGTTTGAAGCATTTTCAGATGGCTATGCGGCAGCCCTGTTTTTAACGGAGAGGAATGTATATGAATAAAAAGAGAGAACCTTATCTGGGGAATCCCCAGGAGACGATTGCTGTTCTGAATAAGTACCAGTTTACCTTTCAGAAAAAATTCGGACAGAATTTTCTGATCGATACGCATGTATTGGAAAAAATTATTTCAGCGGCAGGCATTACAGAGGAAGACTTTGTTTTAGAGATAGGACCGGGGATCGGTACTATGACGCAGTATCTGGCAAGCGCGGCGCGGGAAGTCTGCGCAGTGGAAATTGATAAGAGCCTGATTCCTATTTTGGAGGATACACTGAAGGATTATGACAACGTGACAGTGATCAATCAGGATATCTTGAAAGTGGATATCGCAGAGCTGGCGAGGGAAAAAAATCAGGGGAAACCGATCAAAGTAGTGGCAAATCTGCCTTATTACATTACGACTCCGATTATTATGGGGCTTTTTGAGAGTCACGTTCCGGTGGAGTCTATTACTGTGATGGTTCAGAAAGAAGTGGCAGACAGGATGCAGGTGGGACCGGGAACAAAGGATTACGGAGCTTTGTCTTTGGCGGTTCAGTATTATGCTGAGCCGTATATCGTGGCAAATGTTCCTCCGAACTGTTTTATGCCCCGTCCGAAGGTAGGAAGCGCAGTGATTCGTCTTACCCGTCACAAGGAGCCGCCAGTCAGGGTAAAAGATGAGAAGCTTTTATTTGGCATTATCCGGGCGTCTTTCAATCAGCGAAGAAAAACATTGGCAAATGGTTTGAAAAATTATGAGGGGCTTCCTTTTACCAAGGAAGAAATAGAAGAAGCGATTTCTCAATGTGGTTTTTCGCCTTCTGTCCGGGGAGAAGCGCTTTCTTTGAAAGAATTTGCTATGCTGGCAGATGCGCTGTGGGAGACAGGAAAAAAAGCGTAACACAAAAGCGTGTTGGTCTGAACGAGGAAATTCAGACCAACACGCTTATTTTAAAGGAAGGAGAGTCGATATTACTATCGACATATGAAAAAGAAAAGTTATAAAATAAATCTTTATTTATCTTACACGCTCAGTATATCCGAAAAATGTGAGAAAACCATGTTCAACTTGTAAAGAATGTGTGAATGAATAAAAAAACTTTTGTGAATAGCTGGAATCTTGGAGAAACTTCCTGTATACTACAGAAGGAACAGTTGTTTTCACTGGGGGTATAAATTGTCTGTCTTGGAAAGGATTATTTTATGGGAAGAGATACAGGGAAGATTCATATTTATTGTGGGGATGGAAAAGGAAAAACAACAACGGGAATGGGATTATGTACCCGCGCTGCTGGATTTGGGTACCGTGTTTTGATTTATCAGTTTATGAAGGATAATAAAACCAGCGAAAGAGCGGTTTTGGAAAAAGTGGCGAATATTACTTTTGTAGATGGTCTGGAGAAAGAAAAGTTCAGCTTTCAGATGACGCCGGAAGAGAAGGCGGAACGAAAGTCTTATTATGAACAAAAATTCCGGGAGATTACAGAGAAAGCAGAGGCAGAGAACTACGATATTCTGTTTTTAGATGAATTAATTTATACAATTCGGGCAGGCTTATTTGATGAGGAGATTTTGGTGGAGTATCTGAAGCATAAGCCGGAATATCTGGAAGTTATTTTGACGGGGCAAAATCCCGGTGACAGACTGATACAGTTGGCAGATTATGTGTCTGAGATCAGAAAGATGAAACATCCTTTTGATGCGGGACTGCCGGCAAGAAAGGGCATTGAGAAGTAGAAGAAAAAGTTAGGAAGTGATTAGATGGAACCTATAGATTTTGCAAATAATTGCCTGGAGGAAGTGGAAAACTGGGAAACTCTGATGTTTCTTTACGATGCCGCATTGCGCCAGGTGTCTACCAAGATCGATATCCTGAATGAAGAATTTGCTCATATTCATAAATACAATCCGATTGAGCATGTAAAATCCCGGATCAAGGAACCGCAAAGTATCGTGAAAAAGTTAAAACGTCAGGGACATGAGGTTACTCTGGAGAATATGCTGAAATATATCAAGGATATTGCTGGAGTTCGTATTATTTGTTCCTTTACCTCTGATATTTATCGGATCGCAGATATGCTGGCGCAGCAGGCAGATCTGAAAGTTTTGGAGCTTACGGATTACTTATCGCAGCCAAAGGTGAGCGGTTATCGGAGTTACCATATGCTGGTTACGGTACCTGTATATTTATCCGATGGGGTAGTGGATACCAAGGTGGAAATTCAGATCCGTACCATCGCGCAGGACTTCTGGGCCAGCCTGGAACATAAAATTTATTATAAATTTGAGGGAAATGGACCGGCATTTATCAGTCAGGAATTAAGGGACTGCGCAAGAATTGTATCGGAACTGGATGATAAGATGTTGTCCTTGAATGAGGCGATTAAGCAGTGTCCGAAAGAAGAACAGTAAAAGAGGCGTAAAATGAGGAGTGCCCAGATACCGCAAAGTATCTGGGCAATTATTATGAAAAAATTTAATGTGTAATGAACTTATTACAATACACAACGTCGCTATTTCTTTCGGAACTGTTTTTATAATAACAGCTAATTATGAATAAAATATGAATGCATCGTTAAATTAACGTGAATATATACAAAAAATAAATGTAAAATAAAAAAACAATGTGCAGATTCACCATAAAAAGCTGGTGTTAAGAAGAAAAAGAGGAAGTATCAGTTGAACCATCCTTTGATAGTTTCCCAGATTTCCTGAAACCAACTGCCTATGGCGGCAAAAAATCCGTCTACCTGTTCCTGAGAGATATTTAAATCAAGCCCTTCCAGTTTTTCATACAGGTCTTGTGCCTGTTCTTTTAAGGCGTCTACATCCAGATCCAGATCTCCGATTTTTTCCATCAGAGAGGAGATTTTTGCTTTATCTTCTTCAGCAAGTTCTATTTCCAGTTTTTGTGCAGCTTCATCGATGACAGCCTCTATCTTTTCCGGTTCGGTGATATCTTCAGATACGATAACGTCTTTTACCACTCCGATCAGTTCTTCCGCTTTTGATTGATCTTGAAGAGTTTCTCCCAGTTCGCTGGTGGTTACCAGCTCTTCTGTCGCTGCCTCGGCATTTTCAGGGGCAATGGTTTCTCCGGTCATAGCGCCGTAAGCTTTCATAGCCCCCACCAAAGCGGCAGTTCCGGAAATCTGGAAAGGACCTGCCACGCGGATTTCAGCATTCTCCAAACCGGCAGTGGCCAGAGCGTTTTGGTACATTCCGGTGGTACAGTAAGTGATATTCTGTGTTTTTACTTTGATACCGGTTCCTGCTTCTTTCTTTTCCACCACAACGGAGGATAGAGCTCTGCTGCCGATCACGCTGGCATCCATATAGGCGTCCAGATAATTATGTTCATCTTGATTAGTAACGGTTACTACCATATATTGATCCAGTTTGGCGGGATCTACTTCAAGAAGCTTTAAGACGGTGGATTTTTCTGTTTCGGAAAGATCAGCGCCAAGAGCAAGGTAGGGGGCGTCTACTTGGTCTGCCTGAACCGGAATGGCGCTGGATATGCTGCTGGATAAGGTAACAGCGGCTAAAACTGCCGTAAGTATTCTTTTGATTCTCATAAAAAACTCCTTTTTGAACTTAACATATTTTACTTAGTATACCACGATTGCAGAGGGGAATGTCTTAAGTTTTTTTGAAGAAATTAATGAATCAGACAGAAAGATTGCCGAAATAATGCCTTTGCTTTCCTGTAATAGAGTTACTCTATAATTACAAAAATCATGAACTGATATCACAAAGAAATTTAAGATTACAGAAAAGTCTTTTTATTTTCATGTAGAAAACTTCAAAATAACTTGATTTTCATCGATTCTTCGGATATGATAAACGACAGTGACTATAAGAAAGGGGAAATAATTCATGGAAATTATTCAAGACATCCTGGCAGCAATTGGTGTTGTTCTTAATGGTATCCCACAGGGATTACTAGCCTTAACCTATGGTTTTGCTTCTGTTCCTACGGCTTTGGGTTTTGCCATTGGTGCAGTTGCATGCGGAACTTTACACTCAGTTGCCCCCATTTCATTCCAAGCAGAAACTATCGTAATGGCAGGAACAATGGGAAAAAATCGACGCGATCGCCTCTCAATGGTTTTATTTGGCGGTCTGATCATGGTCATTTTAGGAATGACTGGTTCACTTTCTGCAATCACATCTTTTGCGGGTGATGCAATTGTACATGCTATGATGGCTGGTGTTGGTTTTGTACTGGCAAAAACGGCTTTTGGAATGGTAAAAGAAAACCAGTTGGTGGGCTGGACTTCTGTTGCATCGGCGGTACTGATTTACCTGATTGCAAAAAAATTAGATCCTGCAAATGCTTTGGTTTACACTATCGTAGGTTCGTTGATCATTTCCAGTATCGTATCTAAAATTGCTGGACAAAAAATTGGCGAAAATGTACAGAGTGAAAAAATGTGCAGAATCAAACTTGAGAAACCATCCATTAATTTTACTGTAATTCGCGGTGCCTTGTCTCTTGCTTGTCTTACTATTGGCGCAAATATTGCCTTTGGTAATATCACAAGTTCTATGAGCAATCAGCAACTGAACGTTGATCATCTGACTGTTTACTCTGGGTTGGCAGACGCAGTTAGCTCTTTGTTTGGTGGAGCTCCTGTAGAAGCAATCATCTCTGCGACAGGTGCTGCGCCAGATGCTTTGTTATCTGGAATTATTATGATGGGGATTATGGCCATAATATTGTTTTTGGGATTACTTCCAAAACTGGGTAAATTTGTTCCAAGTCAGTCAATTGCAGGTTTTTTATTTATCCTGGGAGCATTTGTCACTATTCCGGCTGATGGTGCAGCAGCATTCTCTACGGGAAATCCTGGAGATACTGTAATTGCCGCTGTTGTAATGGCTGTTACAGCTGTTTTGACCCATTCTTTGGAATGCTTTCCGGTATTGCGCTGAAGATTATTGTTGGATTGACCGGTGTTGTACTGTAAACCGGTAGAAAAGAGGAAAAAAATGGATTCATTTTATACTTTACACGTGGCAGGTATCACAAGAGAACTGCCAATTATGAAAATTGCGGATGATCTCGCAATTGCAAGTTTTGTAATTTTAGGTGATAGTGAAATCGTTACTAAAACTGCTCCGTTACTGGAAAAAAAATTACCTGAGGTCGATTATTTTGTTACGGCTGAAGCAAAAGGTATTCCGCTGGCTCAGGAAATATGTCGCCTACGTAATCTTCCAACTTATATCGTTGCAAGAAAAAATATCAAACCATACATGGATAATCCTGTTGTAGATGAAGTTGTTTCTATTACCACTCAGAAAAAACAGATTCTTTGCATGGATGGAAAAGATGCTATGGCAATCAAAGGTAAAAGAGTTGCAATTATCGACGATGTAATTTCCACAGGAGAATCTTTGAGAGCGTTGGAACGTCTGTTAAATAAAGCTGGAGCAGAAGTTGTTGCTAAAGCTGCTATTTTGGCAGAAGGAGATGCTGCAAAAAGAACTGATATCTCTTTCTTAGCAGAGCTTCCACTCTTTCCGGTGAAATAAGTTTATAAAAAGTTTTTATAAAAATAAGGTGTTGGCAATGTAACCAACACCTTATTTTTATAAAAACTTTTAATTAACCAAAGTATCTCTTCAACAGACCTTCGAATGCTTTTCCGTGTCTAGCCTCGTCTCTTGCCATTTCATGAACTGTATCATGGATAGCGTCCAGGTTAGCAGCTTTTGCACGTTTAGCCAGATCAAATTTACCAGCAGTAGCTCCGTTCTCAGCTTCTACTCTCATTTCCAGATTCTTTTTGGTGCTGTCTGTAACAACTTCACCCAGCAGCTCTGCAAATTTTGCAGCATGTTCAGCCTCTTCGTAAGCAGCTTTCTCCCAGTACAGACCGATTTCCGGATATCCTTCTCTATGAGCAACTCTTGCCATAGCCAGGTACATACCTACTTCAGAACATTCTCCTTCGAAGTTTGCTCTCAGATCAGCCAGGATGTCTTCGCTTACGCCCTGAGCAACACCAACTACATGCTCAGCAGCCCATGTTTTCTCAGCGCCCTGCTCGATGAACTTATCTGCCGGTGCTTTACAGATCGGGCAAAATTCTGGTGCTGCATCTCCTTCGTGAACATAACCACATACGCTACATACAAATTTTTTCATGTGACATTCTCCTTTTCTTATATAAAAATTTTTTTGTTTTTATTAATAATAGTAATTATTACTATTTTAATCTAACATATTTGTTTTGATTTGTCAATATAGTTTCTGATTTTTTTATCTTTTTTGAAGCTTTTAGATCTCAGTGGAAGGCTATCTGCTTTGTGAATTAATGGGAACCGGGAACTTTTGTTTCTGCTTCCAGACATTCTTCGCAGATTCCATAAAAATTAGTAACGTGTCCCAAAATTCTGCCTTGAAAATGTGTAGCTGCCTCTTGTTCTATCTGAGACAAATAATCCATGTCGAGATCCATAACTTTGTGACATCGAGTACATACAACGTGGTAGTGCTGATGTACCTGACCGTCAAAACGGTCTGCGCCATCTCCGGTATGGATTTTCTGAATCTCCCCTAGATCTGCCAGAAGGGAAAGATTACGGTAGACAGTTCCGAGGCTGATATTGGGGTAAACTTCCCGCAGATGATGGTAAACTACATCAGCCGTGGGATGATCCGTACGGGTCATAAGAAATTCTTTGATAGATTCCCGCTGACGGCTGTATTTGAGTGTTGCCATGATCTCCTCCTCTCGATAATAATAATGATTACTATAATTAATATATCAAGAAAAAGAAAAAGTCAAGTAAAATTTAAAGATGAAATAAAATGATAAACTATTGATAATATTATGATTAAATGCTATAATATTCCCATCAAAAACTGATGAATTTCAAAGTGAAATTACGAAAAGGAGAGAAAACTATGGTAACTATTGGTATTATCGGGGCTGGACGTATTGGAAAAGTTCATGCGGAAAGTATTTCCAACTATGTAAAAAATGCAACTGTAAAAACGATTGCAGATCCTTTTATGAATGAGGCTACAGAGAACTGGGCAAAGGGAATGGGTATTCCTAATACTACAAAAGATTACAAAGAAATTCTGTCAGACCCGGAGATCGATGCAGTTCTGATCTGTTCTTCTACCGATACACATTCTCCTATTTCTATAGAGGCGATTGAAGCAGGAAAGCACGTTTTCTGTGAAAAACCAATCGACCATGACGTGGAGAAGATCAAAGAGGTTATGAAAGCTCTGGAAGGAAAGAAAACAAAGTATCAGGTTGGATTCAATCGCCGTTTCGATCATAACTTCCGCGCTGTTCAGCAGGCAGTTGCTGCTGGAAAGGTAGGAGATCCTCATATTATTAAGATTACATCCAGAGATCCGGAACCGCCAGCGCCGGAATATGTAGCGGTATCCGGCGGTATGTTTCTGGATATGACGATTCATGATTTTGATATGGTACGTTTTCTGGCTGGCTGCGATGCAGAGGAAGTTTATGTACAGTCTGCAGTTCTGGTAGATCCGGCAATCGGAGCGGCAGGAGATGTAGATACTGCAGTGATCACACTGAAAATGGAAAACGGAGCTATTGCAGTGATCGATAACTCCAGAAAGGCTGTTTATGGCTACGATCAGAGGGCAGAAGTATTTGGTTCTAAGGGAATGGTTGCCAACGCTAATGACAGTGTGTCTAACGCAGTGATCAGCAATGCCGACGGTGTAACAGGTGAAAAACCACTGTTCTTCTTCCTGGAACGTTATATGGCAGCTTATGCGCAGGAAATCAGTGAATTTGTGGCAGCGATTGAAAATGATACAGAGACTCCGGTTGGTGTAGAAGATGGACTGAAACCAGTTCTTATGGGACTGGCAGCAAAGAAATCTGTAGAAGAGCACAGACCGGTAAAAATTTCAGAGATTCAGTTTTAAGAAAATGTTATAGAAAACTGAGAAGATCATAAAAGGGACTGACGTATTGATATTTGAGAAAATGTCTTTTGTGTCAGTCCCTTTTTCTGTCAGGATATTTCTTTTGGGTTTTGATTTTTCATAAAGGCACTGGGAGAAATTCCCTCATGAGCTTTAAAAACCCTGCTGAAATAAAAAGCATCTGTAAATCCCACCATTTCTGCCACGTCTTTGAGAAGAATATCAGGATTGCTTTCCATAAGATTTTTTGCCATATTCAGCCGAAGCTCTCCGATGTACTTGCTGGGCGATATGCCAAATTCAGCTTTGAATAAAGTAGAGAGATATTTTTCGTTATGTCCGAAAAGATCCTGAAAGATTTTGTAAGTAATCTGGGTGGTAAAATTTTTATCCAGCCAGTTTTTTACCTGATATACCAGAGAGTGCTGGTTTTCCGGGAAGTCTGAGGAATCTTTTATACCGTATATTTGCTTTGCTTCAAAAAGTAATTCCTTCTCCAGATCCGCCCAGGAGGGGGCGGTGGAGATAAGTTCAGCAGGATCAGGATAGATAATCTTTTCTTTCAGATGGTCGTGGATCATGGAACTGATGAAGTAGCGCATATCAGTTAAAAGCTGAAATTGTGTGACCTGTTCTTTTTGCCAGAATTTTATCATGGAGTGAATCAGATCTTTCAGATGTTCCTGAGAAGGACGATCGGAAAGTCCTCCGCAGAGTTGTTTGATCTTTGCGGACACATGAATGGGTTCGTCGGTCAGAGCCTGACATTTCTGGATGGAATCAATTCCAAAAGGTACTTTGAAAAGCGCATAGAGATAAGCGCTTCTTGTCAGTTCCTGAAGTTTTTGACAGTCAGTGACCGTATTCGAGATAACCAGATGAAAACATGCATCCAGAGGACGAATGAGTTGGCAGATCTCCTGACTGATCAGGTCAATATCTAAAGGTTGGCTGACCGGTGCAGTGATGGCGGCTACTTTTTCGTTATGGTGGCGTCCGTGAAGAAGGAAGAGAGAAATCTTATGTTTTTCTTCCAGTTTTTCAATCGCCTGTTTTTCTACAGGAAGAAAATCAGGACTGATAATGGTTTCTGTATAAAGGTTGCTGCGCATGGGACCGGAAAAGAAGAACAGTAGCGTACAGGAACAAGAAAGCAGAGGAAGATAGCCGTCTTCAGGCTGCGTATCATCTAAAAGAATTTTTTGCAGATATTCTGAGCGCAGGCTGCGGAGGGTAGATTGATGCTGTGTTCTGCAGGTGGTAAGAATGTTATCCAGCGTATTTGGCGCAATGGGTTTTAGCAGGTAATCAGAGACTCCCAGTGTGATAGCTGTTTGGGCATACTTAAATTCGGCATATCCAGTCAGGATGACGCAGCGGGTATCCATCTGGCGGCTGCGAAGTTCCTGAATCATATCCAGACCGTTCATTCCCGGCATACTGATATCGGTGAAGATAAGATCCGGTTTTAATTCCAGAATTTTCTGCAAGCCGTCTTTTCCGTTGCGGCATAATGCAAGTACCTGAAAGTCACAGTAATTCTGTGTAATGAGAAGAGAGAGTCCTCTTGCGATAGCGGGCTCATCTTCCACGATAATAACATTAATCATGATGGTCTCCTTTCAAAAGGTTTCTGAGGTTTTAATGGTCCTCCGATGGTAATGGAGGTCAGGGTTTCCGGTTCGGAATTTACCTGAAAATATTCTTCTCCCTGATAATAGATATGAAGCCGCAGGATCGTATTTTCAAGACCGAAGCCCTGACGCTGAGTAAGTTGAGCGGAGGTATCATCCCCATATGCAGGAAGCTGAAATTGCTGTATGCGTTGATAGAGCATTTGAAGCCTGTCTCTGGGAAAAGGCGCGCCGTTGTTGGAAATGGAAAGATACCAGCGGGTTTCATCTTTTTGGGAACGGATGTGAATCTTCCAGGGAGGAAGGATTTCCTGTTCCGTGTGATGAAAGCCATGTTGGAAACAATTTTCAATTAGAGGCTGAAGGATTAATTTGGGTACGGGGATCTTGTCGAGGGAAGAATCCAATTCCCAGTCGTACACCAGATCGTCTTCATAACGCATTTTCATAATATAAAGATAGCTGGCGGCATTTGTTATTTCCTGTTCCAACAGTACGGATTGCCCGTTGTAAGACAGGGAATAGCGAAGAAGATTTGCCAGTTCGCTGCACATGGTGGAAACTGTTGTATTTCCGTTGCTCAATCCCGCCATGCCGATAACGGCTAAAGTATTGTATAGAAAATGCGGGTTGAGCTGAGCTTCCATGGCGTCATAATGCGCCAGGAGAGTGCGCCGCCGCTCTTCCGTGAGCCGTATATTTTGTTCGTAGATTTCCGTGAGAAATCTCTGGACTGCATGTGTCAGAAGCGTAACTTCATCATTTCCGTAAGAAGCTGCGGATCCGGAAATTTCTTCCGGTTTTATATTTTTTCCCGGTTTCAGATGCTTCAGCTGAGAAGAAAGCTTTTTCAGCGGAATCGTAAGGCGCAAAGTGACCAGATATAAGAATCCGGACATGATGATGAAAAGAGAAAGAAATAAAATTGCGCTGATGGCGAATAGTTCTTTCATAGATTTTAAATATCCGGCGGTGCTGGTACTGAGAATAAACGTCCACCCAGTGAGAGAAGAAACTTCAAAACAGGAAAGGCTGAGGGCGTTTGGAGAAAACGTCTTTTTCTGTTGAGAGGCAGCTTCCTGATATTCTTGATAAAAGATCTGTTCATCGATTTCCTGCAGAGAGGAGTATACCAGCTTTTCATCAGAATCCAGAATGGAAATGGCATAGTCTTCCGGATTTTCAAAGTCGCTCAACAGAGACTGCAAAGTGGAGATATCAAGATCCAGAATCAGAAGTCCGTACTGGTTATACATATCCCGCATGGAACGAATCACGGAAAAAACGGTTTGGTCATGCCCCCAGTAATCCTTGTGAGGAGGGTCATAGGAGACATAGAAGGTTTGTTCCATAAGTGAGGACAAGAGCTTTTTGGCTTTCAGAGATTCTTTTGGCATGGCGTTTAAAGCTCCGGTGGAAGAAGATACGCCTATGTGGTCGTAGGAGTTACTGATGTAGCTGATAGAGCCGTTCAGATTCTGAGAAGACAGTACAGAACGAAAAGCGTTCTGGAAAGTAGAACGCATGGGTATATGAGAGGAAAAATAATTTTCTTCGGTATCTGGAATATTTTTTGCAATGGAGATCAGAGAGGGGGAGGTCTGAAGCTCCTTTAAGGTATTGTCAACAGTTTCCAGAAGAAGATCCAGATCTTTTTTGAGCATGGAAGTATTGCTGATCAGGGTATCTTCCATGTTTTGGTTCAGAGAATTTGTTGTGTAACAGTAGAAAATACCTGTGGAAATAAATAAAAGAATCAGATTTAAGGTGAAACAGCAGATATATATTTTTTTCTGAAGGGACATTTTTTTGAATTTCACAGTTAAAAACCTCCTAAAACAGGCAAAAATGACTTAGTGTTGTAGCTATTATAGTATAAAAATATACAAAAAACCACAAAAACAGTAAAAAATACAGGTTGAAACTTCCAATAATCCATGGAATAAATGTAGAAATACAAATATAATAGGGACATCAGTTAACGGAAAAGAAAATTTACAAGTAAGGAGGAACTAAAGGAAATGAAGAGAAAAATTGCGCTTTTACTGACGGGGATTATGACAGCGGCAGCGCTGGCAGGCTGCAGCGGAGGAGACCCTACGGGAGGTTCCGCAGATACTCAGAAGGAAGCAGAAAAGGATGCAGAGGATAAGGGCGGAGAAAAGGCATCAGGGGATGGTGTTACATTGACTTTATATTGTAATGCAGATGATTTAGCAAAACCGTATATGCAGAAGATTATTTCCATGTGGGAGGAATCCAGTGGAAATAAAATTGATCAGCAGGGGTTGGATACCGATAATGCGGAAACGATCGCTCTTACAAAATTTACTACAGGGGATATTCCCGATCTGTATGTACATTTTGGAAACAGTAATCTGAAGAACTTTAATCCGGAAGAGAATTTTGTGGATTGGACAGATGCAGAATGGGTGTCTGATATTCAGGACTCTGTACTTCCTCAGGCAACCTTTAATGACAAGATCATCGGACTTCCTTTCTGGGAGGCTTCCAACTCAGGATGCCTCTATAATAAGAAGATTTTTGATGAATTGGGAATTAAGCAGCCCACAACGCAGGCAGAATTTGATGCGGCATGTGACACTTTACTGGAAAATGGTGTGCAGCCGATTTATCTGGCGGCGGCAGATGGCTGGCCGGTATTTTATCAGTTTGCTTTAGATCCGGTGCTGGAAGAGCATCCGGAATATATTGAAAAATTAAATGCAGGTGAAATGACTTATGCAGACATCCCGGAATTTACTTCTATGTGCGAGTGGTTCCAGAAAGCTGCAGAAAAAGGATATTTTGGAAAGAATTTTGCTTCTGATACCTGGGATTATACCAGTGAAGTTCTGGGGATCGGGGAAGCTGCAATGATGTTCTGCTGGGATACCTGGTTCGATACAGATTACGACAGTGAGTCCTACGATTATGTTGCAGAAGATTTTGGAATCATGCCTGTATTTATGGGAACTTGTGAGGAAGGAACTTATGAAGGCGGTAATGTAAACCTGATGATGGCAAATAAAAACGGTGAAAACGTAGAAGTTGCAAAAGATTTTATCAACTTTATGGCACAGCCGGAAAATTATAACGAGGCGTTTGACGGCGTATCTACAGCCGCTGTATTTAAGGGGCAGACAACAAATGTCAATTCTGTTCAGTATGAAGAGAATAAAGAAAGTGTAGATAAATTGATTCGTCCATCTGCAGCTCAGCCGAAGATTGTTGGATTTAACCAGGGCGAGGGCGGAAAAGCGCTTTTACAGTTGATGTCCGGTGATATCAGTGTGGAAGAATGTATTAAACTGATTGATGAAGATCGTATCGCTACATTGGAATCTTTCTCTCAGGAATAACAGAGTGATTTAAAGGCTGTTGTACTGATGGTGCAGCAGCCTTTCTTTTAAGGAGGCAGCTATGAATAGAAAGAAAATATATCCCCTCTATCTGGCATTAATCCCGGCATTGGTATTTATTATTTTCTTTATTATACCGTCTACGGTCGGGTATTATTTTGCATTTACGAATTGGAGCGCAGCCAGAACAGAAGGATTGAAATTTGTAGGATTTGAAAATATTATTTCTGTTTTTCAGAATTCAAAAGTCCCTGTTGCGTTTGTCAACACACTTATTTATGCCGGTGCAAAGACGATTATGGTAACACTTCTGGGATTTGTGTTTGCATATATTCTGAATCGGGATATCAGATCAAGAACGGCTCTTCGTACCGTTTATTTTATCCCGTCTATTTTTTCCTGTCTGGTTGTCGGACTGATTTTCAGCGCGGTATTTCAGACGAGACATGGCACTTTGAATAACATTTTAAATGTTTTTGGAATCAGTAATATTCAGTGGCTGGGTTCCAGGGGGACTGCCGTATTTGCCATCAGTGTAGCGGAGATCTGGCGAAATGTGGGTTACGCTATTATTATCACACTGGCAGGTATGCAGTCGGTGTCCTCTGATTATATTGAGGCGGGAATGTTGGACGGAGCGTCTGAGTGGCAACTTTTTAAGAATATTACGCTGCCGCTTATTATGCCGACGGTAAATGTAAATATTTTGTTCAGCCTGATCTATGGATTAAAAATGTTCGATCTGATCTATGTTATGACAGGCGGAGGACCGGGTAATGCGACAGAAAGCTTTGGAACCCTGATGATGAATGAGATGTCAGCGGGACGATATGCCCAGTCAGTAGCTGTTAACCTTGTATTTACGCTTCTTCTGGTGCTCGTTTCAATCGTTTATCAGAAGTTTAGTTCGAGATGGGAGACAGTGATATAGTATGAAAAAAAGAAAAAAGAGAATTAATAGAATTTTAGAAATTATTTTATGGATCTGCAGTATTGTAACAATTTATCCTATGCTGATGGTTTTGCTCACATCCTTTAAGAGCAAAGGGGAAGCAGCTTACATGAGTGTGTCTCTGCCCAGTGAATGGCATTTTGAAAATTATCTTACGGTTATTGAAAAAGACTTTTTCCGCTCTCTGGGGAACAGTATTTTTATTACGGGTATCTCCGTGGTGTTGATCGTAGCCCTGTCTGCATTTTTGAGCTTTGTCATTGTGCGGCGGGCAACGGCGTTGTGCAATATTTCGTATAAAGTCATTACATTGGGAATTATAGCTCCTTTTGCAGCGCTTCCCACGATTCAGTTGTTGCAGCAGTTGGGCATGTATGGTTCCAGAATCGGACTTTGTATGGTTTATGCGTCCCTGTATATGCCGTTTACAACAATGATGTTCTGCGGATTTATCAAGGGTATTCCGAGAGAATTGGATGAGGCGGCAGTTATGGACGGAGCAGTGGCAGGAAGATTGTTTTTGAAAGTGATTCTTCCTTTGCTGAAGCCGGTTCTTGCCACTACGGGAGTTCTGAACTTTATGTGGGTGTGGAACGAACTTCAGATTCCGTTATATTTGTTGAATTCTTCTTCCAAATGGACACTTCCTCTGTCTGTATATAATTTTTATGGACAGTTCAGCAGAAGTTGGAATCTGGTGTGTGCAGACGTGGTTTTGGTATCTTTGCCGGTGATTTTGGTATACATTTTTGCTCAGAAGTGGGTGATTGCCGGAATGACAGCCGGAGCAGTAAAAGGTTAATGTGAGGAGAAAAGGAGTGGAAGTTGTTATGGCGGGG
>HF995347.1:2543-29514 GCA_000432335.1 Firmicutes bacterium CAG:646 | reverse complement strand
AATGGTATGAGGATTGTAAGTTTGGGATTTTTATTCATTGGGGAATTTATTCTGTTCCTGCATTTGCACCCAGAACATGGGAATTGGGAGAAGTAGACGGGGATGAGGAATGGTTCTGCAACAATCCTTATGCGGAGTGGTATTATAATTCAGTGAATGTGGGAAAGGGACCGACTTACGAACATCATTTGAAGAAGTACGGAAAAGATTTTAAGTATGAAGATTTTATTCCCCAGTGGCGGGCTGAAAACTGGAATCCGGCGCAGTGGGCTGAACTTTTTCAGAAGGCGGGAGCCCGGTATGTGGTACTTACTACGAAACATCACGATGGATTTTGTCTGTACGACAGTGCTTATACAGACTTTAATACGACTGTCATGGGACCGAAAAGAGACATTACAGAAGAGCTTACAGAGGCAGTACGGGAAGCCGGATTGAAAATGGGTCTGTACTATTCCGGGTTGATTGACTGGCAGTTTGCAAATGATCCGATTTTTTATGAGGAACAGAACTTTGGAAATGCCTGTCCTACATTTGAATATGCAGATTATTCCTATAATCAGATGAAAGAACTGATCGATAAGTACCATCCGGCTGTATTGTGGAATGATATTGGATGGCCGAAACAGAGCGAACATGCGATGCCGTATCTTCTGGCGCATTATTATAATACGGTGGAGGATGGAGTGGTCAACGATCGTTTCAATGGTCTGTACCATGATTTTACCACGAAAGAATATCGGGCGGGTGAGAGTAATCGGAAAGAAAAGTGGGAGATGTGCCGCGGTATGGGCCTTTCTTTCGGTTATAATGAAAATGAGGGAGATGACCAGCTGATCAGTCTGCCGGATTTGATTCGTTTGCTGGTGAGTACCGTTGCCAATAACGGCAATCTTCTCTTGAATATCGGACCAAAAGCGGATGGAACGATTCCAAAGGAACAGGAGAGAAGGCTGCTGGCGCTGGGTGAGTGGCTGGGAATCAATGGGGAAGGTATCTATGGAACAAGATGCAGCCGCAGAGAATCAGAGGAGAGGGAAGACGGTGTAAAGCTTCATTATACGAGAAAAGGGCAGTATGTGTATATCTTTGTCGACGGCTTAAAAAATGGGGAAAACATAGTAGAAATTCCAGACATTTGTGGAAAAGTAGAGGGATTGCAGCCAGGACTGGATATTGAATCTGAAGTTACAGAAAAAGGTTTGAAGCTTCATGTGAAAAATTATGATGAGAACATGTATATCGTCTGCTTCCGTGGAGTCGGACTGGAATAAGGGAAAGCAAAAAGAGGCGTTTTATTATAAAAAAGCGTCTCTTTTATTTTAGGAAAAATGGAAAACAGAAAGAAATTTTCATTGCGAATATTACCATGATATGATAAAATTTAATCAATATATAACAATAACTTACTCATTTTTTAGAAAGGAAGGTATTCTATGAGCGAAATCAAAAAATTGGGGTATTTTGTGAATGGTGTGTTTAAAGAGTCTAAAACGGACAAGTATACAGACGCTTATAATCCCAGTACAGGCGAAGTGATCGCCAAAGTTCCCTGCTGTACGTCAGAAGAGGTGGAAGAGGCGATTGTGGCGGCAAAAGCGGCTTATCCTGCCTGGTCAGCAACTCCGGTGAAGAAAAGAGTACAGATTTTATATAAGGTTCGTGAGCTTCTGTACGCTCACATGGAAGAACTGACCATGTCGGTAGCAAGGGAAAATGGAAAAAACTGGGCGGAATCGGAGGGAGATGTGTTAAAGGCCATTGAGGGAACAGAGCAGGCTATTTCCGCACCGTCTTTATTGATGGGGGAAAGTCTTATGGATGCTTCCAAGGGTTATGATACGGTGTCTTACCGCACTCCCCTCGGTGTATTTGCTGGTATTATTCCGTTTAACTTTCCGGCGATGATTCCTATGGGATGGATGACGCCGATTTGTATTGCTTGTGGAAATACGATTGTATTGAAAGCAGCTACATTTACGCCTCAGACTTGTATGAGAATTGCGGAATTGTATAAAGAGGCGGGTGTTCCTGACGGTGTAGTAAATATCGTGACCTGCTCCAGAAATGAGGCAGAGATTTTCCTGAATCATCCAGATATTGCAGGTATTTCTTTCGTAGGTTCTACTTCTGTAGGAAAACATATTTATTCCACTGCGGCAGCAAATGGAAAACGGGTGCAGGCTCTCTGCGAGGCGAAAAACCATGCGCTGGTCCTGGAGGACAGCCCGATTGAACGTACAGCGGCAGGTATCATTAACGCTTCCTTCGGCTGCGCAGGAGAACGTTGTATGGCGCTTCCGGTGGTCGTAGTGCAGGAAAGCATCGCAGATCAGCTGGTGGCGGAACTGGTGAAGAAGGCAAAAGAACTGAAAGTGGGTCCTGCTTATGATAAAGAAACGCAGTTAGGTCCTGTAATTAATGGAAAACACAAAGAATCTGTGATAAACTGGATCAATAAAGGTGTGGAAGAGGGCGCCGAGCTGATTCTGGACGGTCGTGATACTGTAGTAGAAGGATACGAAGATGGTTTCTATGTGGGACCGACAATCTTTGATCATGTAAAACCAGGCATGACAGTGGGTGACAGAGAGATTTTTGGACCTGTTCTGTGTGTAAAACGGGTAAAAGATTTTGAGGAAGGACTTGCGCTTATGAATGCGAATCCTTTTGCCAACGGCTCAGTGATCTTTACTCAGAGTGGACATTATGCGCGGGAATTTGCCCGTCATACAGACGGTGGTATGATCGGAGTAAATGTAGGAATTCCGGTTCCGATCGGTATGTTCCCCTTTAATGGTCATAAACAGTCCTTCTTCGGCGATCTTCACACTTTGGGAAAAGATGGATATCGTTTCTATACGGAGCGCAGAGTGGTGACTACCCGCTGGTTTGATGAGGAAGAAAAGAAATCAACTGTCGTTTCTACCTGGGACGGAACCATCTAATAGAAAATTGAGGAGGTATTTTATGCGTTCCCAGAGGATTGCAGAAATTGAGCAATATATTTATGCGAATAAAACAGTAACTTTAGACGAATTATGCGAGGTTTTTCAGGTGTCGAAAAATACCATCCGCCGGGATATTGAAGAGATCGTACAGAATCCGGATATTGTGAAAACGTATGGCGGTGTGATGATCAATAATCAGACGAAAAAATTGCTGGTGTCTTTTGCGGAGAGAAATATCAATCATCAGGATGTAAAACGGAAGATCGCAGAAAAAGCGGCAAGTCTGGTGGAAGATGGCGACAGTATTTTCATTGATTCCGGCACGACAACGTTATATATGCTGGAATATCTGAAAAATAAGAAGATTACGCTGCTTACCAACAATGTAGAGGTGATGGTACAGGCGATTCCTTATGAGAATATTAATTTGATCTCTCTGTCGGGGACTCTGAACAGGAAAACACTGTCGCTTACGGGAAATAATGCGGCAAAGCTTTTATCTACGTATAATGTAAAAAAAGCTTTCCTTGCGGCGACAGGAATTACGCTGGAAAATGGTGCGACAAATTCCACTCCGGAGGAAACTTGTATTAAGGAAATGGCAGTGAGAAAGAGCAGGGAAAAATATCTTCTGGCAGATTCCAGCAAGTTTGGCGTGGTATCGCTGCTTACCTATTGTAATGTAGATGATCTGAACGGTATTATTACAGACGGGGAGCCAGAAGAAGAATTTCTGGAATATGCCCGGGAGCATCAGGTGGATATTATCTGTACCGGCGAATGAGATGGTGAGTAAGATGAAAATTTTGGAGAAGGTTCAAGTAAAACATCAGTATTCGGTGGTACAGGCATTGTATTGGATGACAAGCTGTGCGTTGGCAGGATATGCGGCTGTCTATCTTCAGGATCGAGGGTTATCGAATACGCTTATTGGCGTGACGGTGGGGGGAGCTGCTTGTCTGTCCATGGTGATCCAGCCGCTGGCAGCTCAGGTTGTGGAGAGTATTTCAGGTCTGACGGTAAAGAAAGTCATTCAGGCGTTGATTGTTATGATGGCGGTTATGTTTGGGGTACTGACCGTCATTCCTGTACCAGTGGCCGGAGTAGTGATTCTGTATATGGGGATGAATACGCTGAATTATTGTATGCCGCCTATGCTGAGTGCCATGGGAATGGAGTTTATTAATCGTGGGTATTATCTGAATTTTGGATTATCCCGGGGATTGGGTTCTATTTCCTATGCTGTCTGTGCAGCAGTATTGGGGATTGTGATCGACCGGTTCTTTCCGGGAGTTTTGGGGTATATTTATGTGGTATTGGCGATTCTTTTGTTTCTGGCGGTTTCCGCGATGAAAGATCTGGAAGCAGAAGAACCGACTTTTCAGCAGGAAATTGTTGAACGGGAGAAAAAACCAGAAGAAAGCATATGGAAAACAGTATGTAAAAATAAAACCTTTTTGTGCCTGATGATCGGCTTTTGCCTTGCAAATATGAATAATGCGGCGATCGCCACGTATACAGTGAATATTATAAAAAACCTTGGGGGAAGCGATACAGTATTGGGATTTGCCAATTTTGTTTCTGCGGCCAGTGAGATGCCGGTGATGCTTTTGTTTGGATATTTTATGAAGAAAGGAAATTGTATCCGTCTGCTCAAGGTCAGTGCGGTATTCTTTCTGATCAAACCGCTGGTACTGGTTTTTGCCAATGCATTGCCGTTGGTTATTCTGGGACTGGGACTTCAGGGACTTTCTTTTGGACTGTTTACACCAGCAGCTGTATATTATGTAAACAGTACGCTGATCCCGGAACAGAGAGTAAAAGGGCAGGCAATTTTCAGTACGATCACGGCAGGCGCGGCTACCTGTGGGGGAAATGTTCTGGGCGGGTGGCTTCAGGATGCTTTCGGACTGCAGACGATGCTTTGGGTGTGCGCAGCGATGGCATTGGTGGGAGTGCTTTTCGTGATAGGACTTTCTGAAAAAGAAAAAGGTTGAAATATTTGATAAAATTACAAAAAAGTAACCGTATTCCTTGGGTGAGGGGCGGTTACTTTTTTGTATCTTGAACTTAAATTTCTGTAATAAAGCTAACCTGGGGTTGTTCGACTTTTCGGACAACTCCTTTTTTGATACGCCCATTTTGCTTATCTCGTTCCAGAAATACGACTTCTCCGCTTTTTTGATTGGCGACAGCCAGAAGGCTATCTCCATCAGTCAGGGCAATATGACGGGGCCAGTCACCCAGGCAGGGAGTGCGGTCGCTGTATATAGGCATTCCATTTTCATCCAGAAGAAAATGAGCGATAGTGTTTTCGCCCCGGTTGGCAGCGTAAAGGTGTCTGTGATCTTGGGTTACTGCTAATGTGGAACCGTAGCTTTCACCTTCAAAGTCAGGCTCCAGAAGGGATTGTGTCTGGATAAGCTTCATATTTGCCGGATCGCTGTAATCGATGGTTAAAAGCTGGCTGGAATATTCGGTGACGCAGTAGAATAATTTTTTCTCTTCGTTGGCATATATATGCCGTGGTCCGGTTCCTTTCGGGAGGTTCAGACGGGAATATTCCGTGGGAATACCATGTGTTTGTTGATAACAGAAGATCAGATCCAGTTCAATATTTACCACATAGATATAGTTTCCTAAAATCAGAGCGCAGTGAACCCGGGAAGGGTCGGAAGTATCATTTGACTGTTGTTCTTCATATAAAATATCTCCGAATTTTCCGTCATCTCCGTAAGAAATCGTGAAAAAAGTGCCGTCTCCCCAACAGGAGCCAGCCAGAAAATGTTCTTCTGAATGGGCGGAAAGGTGGCAAAGGCAGGTTCCTTTCAATTGAATGGTGTCGATTTCTTTCCCGAAAGAGCCATCTGCATCTCTGAGAAAAGAAGTGATTGTGCAGTGATCCTCAAATTCTCCCACGGCAAAAAGAAGATTGTCCTTCTGGCAGAGAAAAGAGGGATTGGGAATGGAAGAACTCCAAGGGGGAGTTTCTAGAGTATTGTAGAGAGTGATATTGGGCTGGTCTTTGGAGCCATAGCCGGAAATTAAGTATGACATGATTGCGTACCTCCAAAATTATAAGTATTACGTAACTGTTCAGTACCATCACAGCGGAGTGATGAATAGTTACAATATTACATATCATTATACTACTTTGAAAGTAAAAATGCATGAATGATTTTTAAGATTATGGTAATTTTTCTGAAAAGTATATTGCAGAAATTCAAAAAGATGAGTATGCTGAAAGAAAGGAAAATCAGGGAGGTTTTTACAATGCGAGACAGAAAAACAGCAAGAAAACGAGCAGAGGAATTGGTTGCTCAAATGACAGTGGAGGAGCGGGCATCTCAGCTGCGCTATGATTCCCCGGCAATTTCCCGATTGAATGTGCCGGAGTATAACTGGTGGAATGAGGCTCTTCATGGGGTGGCGAGAGCAGGTACAGCTACCAGCTTTCCCCAGGCGATCGGTTTGGCGGCGACTTTTGACCGGGAACTGATGCGGGAAGTGGGAGAAGTAATCGCTGAAGAAGGAAGAGCAAAATATAATGAAAATAGCAGAAAAGGCGATCGGGACATTTATAAGGGATTGACTTTCTGGTCTCCCAATGTGAATATTTTTCGAGATCCCCGGTGGGGCAGAGGTCATGAAACGTATGGGGAAGATCCCTATCTGACAGGAGAGTTGGCGGTGGAATTTATCCATGGAATTCAGGGAGAGGATGAGGTGATGAAAGCGGCGGCATGCGCCAAGCATTTTGCCGTTCACAGTGGTCCGGAGGATATTCGCCATGAGTTTGATGCACGGGTAAGTAAGAAGGATCTGTGGGAAACATATCTTCCCGCTTTTGAAGTGTGTGTGAAAGAGGGAGAAGTAGAAGCGGTCATGGGAGCTTATAACTGTACCAATGGGGAACCCTGCTGTGCTCATACGGTTTTGATGGAAGAAATACTTCGGGGCGACTGGGGATTTCAGGGGCATTATGTGTCGGATTGCTGGGCGCTGGCCGATTTTCATAATGGACATATGGTGACAAATACGCCGGTAGAGTCGGCGGCGTTAGCGCTGGAAAAGGGCTGTGATGTGAATTGCGGCGTTACTTATCTGTATGTGCTGAAAGCGCTGCAGCAGGGAATGGTGACAAAAGAGCAGATTACCGAGGCGGCAGTACGGTTGTTTACCACCCGGTTTTTGTTGGGCTTGTTTGATGAGACAGAATATGATCAGATTCCGTATGAAAAGGTGGAATGCAAAGAGCATTTGGAGATGGCACAGAAGGCGGCAGAGGAAAGTATTGTATTGCTGAAAAATAATGGAATTCTTCCTCTTGATAAAGAAAAGATAAAAACGATCGGTGTGATCGGACCAAATGCAGACAGCCGTCAGGCTCTCATTGGAAATTATTACGGAACTTTTTCCCGTTATAAAACGGTTTTGGAAGGGATTCAGGAAACAGTGGGAGAGGATGTTCGGGTGTTATATTCTGAAGGATGTCATCTGTGGAAGGAGCAGATCGAGGGGCTGGCGCGTCCCAAAGAGCGGTTCGCAGAGGCGCTTACTGTGGCGGAGCACAGTGATGTGGTGATTTTATGTGTGGGATTGGATGAAACGCTGGAAGGCGAAGAGCGGGATCAGGGAAATGGCGTGGGAAGCGGCGATAAGAAAGATCTTTTGCTTCCAGCAGTGCAGCGAGAATTGATGGAGGCGCTTTTGCAGCAGGATACGCCGGTGATCGTGTGTCTGATGGCAGGCAGCGCCGTGGATATCAGCGCAGCTCAGGAAAAGGGAGCGGCAGTGCTTCAGGCATGGTATCCGGGAGCGCAGGGTGGGAAAAGTGTTGCCCGTGTGTTATTTGGACAGGTATCTCCTTCAGGAAAACTCCCAGTAACCTTTTATTACAATGAAGATCTGGAGAGAATGCCGGAATTTACAGATTACTCTATGAAAGGGCGCACATATCGTTATCTGGACAGAAAACCGCTGTATTCTTTTGGGTATGGGCTGACCTATGGAAACGTACAGGTGGAGGATGCCAGAATAGAAGGTTTTTCCGGGGAAGATGAGGAAAATATAGCGCTGCTGGTGCAGGTGGAAAATAAGGGAACTGTGGATACGGGAGAGGTCATTCAGGTTTATCTGAAGAATCTGGATTCCCCTTATGCAGTGAAAAATCAAAGTCTCTGCGCTTTTCGGAGAATCAGTCTGAAAGCGGGAGAGGAAAAGGAGGTTCGTCTGGTAATTCCCAAACGAGCATTTGAAATCGTGGACGAAGAGGGAAAACGGAAGATGGATGGAAGAAGGTATCGCCTGTTTGTGGGAACCAGCCAGCCGGATGAGTGCAGTTTTGAACTGACAGGTACAAGACCGGTGAAAATAGAGCTGGAATTCTAATTACCCTGTAGAAATGGGTAAAGTATGTGAAAAAGTTGAGAATATATTGATAAGATTATTGCACATTCATGGTAAAGTGTGGTATGCTTAACCCAACAAGAAGATAGGAATGCGTACAAACATCAAGGGACGCAGAAAGGCAGGGTAAAAACGTGAAATATATAGAATTTGATTCTTCCAGACCATTTGATCTGATTTTATTGGGTCGTGTGGCGATTGATTTTAATCCGGCATATAACGATCAGGTGAAGGAAGAGTTTAAGCCGCTGAAAAAGGTTCATATGTTTGAAAAATTTGTGGGAGGTTCCCCGGCAAATATTGCGGTAGGCGTAACGCATCACGGCATGAAAGCAGGATTTATCGGAAAAGTGTCCGACGATCAGTTTGGTGATTTTGTAGTGGACTATTTTAATGAACAGGGTATCGATACTTCTCAGATTTCCAGATGTACCAATGGTGAGAAGCTGGGATTAACCTTTACCGAGATGCTTTCTCCCAGTGAGAGCAGTATTCTCATGTACAGAAATTGTATTGCAGACCTGCAGCTTTCCGTAGATGATGTAAAGGAAGAGTATATCCGCAGCGCAAAAGCGATCCTGATCTCAGGAACGTCTCTGGCAGAGAGCCCTTCCAGAGAGGCAGCGCTGAAAGCGGTGATGTTGGCAAAGAGAAATAATACAAAAATTATATTTGATATTGATTATCGGGCTTATAATTGGAAAAATGAAGATGAAATTTCCATTTATTATTCCGCAGTGGCAAAAGAGGCGGATATTATCATGGGATCCCGGGAGGAATTTGACCTTACAGAAAAATTAATCCAGCCGGGAATGACAGATGAAGAATCAGCTGCTCTGTGGCAGAGCTACCGGGCGAAGATCGTGGTGATCAAGCATGGTATGAAAGGTTCTACGGCATATACTTGCGACGGACAGCAGTTTTCTATTAAGCCTTTCCCGGTAGAAGCAAGAAAAGGTTTCGGCGGCGGTGACGGCTATGGTTCTGGTTTCCTTTATGGGTTGTACCAGGGCTGGGAGATTATCGACTGTCTGGAATTTGGTTCTGCAGAGGCATCTATGATGGTTCGCAGTAATAATTGTTCCGATTCTCTTCCGAATCCGGAACAGGTACATGCTTTTATCAAAGAAGAAAAAGAAAAATTTGGTGAAATGATCGCGCGAGTTTAAATGAAAAAACAGGAGGAATTGTAATGGTTCAGACAAAGAGAATGACAGTTGCGCAGGCGATTGTAAAGTTTTTAGATCATCAGTATGTGTCTATGGATGGCGTAGAGACAAAATTTGTTACCGGATTTTTTACAATTTTCGGTCATGGAATTGCAGTGGGCTTAGGGGAAGCGCTGGATACAGATCCGGGGCAGCTGAGAGTTATGCAGGGAAGAAATGAGCAGGGGATGTGCCATTCCGCTATTGCTTATGCGAAGCAGAACGGAAGAAAGAGCATTATTCCTTGTGCGTCCTCTGTGGGACCGGGAGCTGCCAATATGGTTACTGCATGTGCGACAGCTACCGTAAATAATATTCCGCTTCTGGTATTTCCGGCAGACACTTTTGCATCCCGTCAGCCAGATCCAGTGCTGCAGCAGTTGGAAGTAAGCTCCAGCCTGGCAGTTTCTACGAATGATGCTTTTAAACCGGTGTGCAAATATTGGGACAGAGTGACCCGTCCAGAACAGATCATGACGGCTCTGATCAATGCGATGCGTGTGCTTACCGATCCGGCAGAGACAGGAGCCTGCTGTATCGCACTTCCTCAGGATGTGGAGGGAGAATCCTTTGATTTCCCGGAATATTTCTTTGAGAAGAGAGTACATCGGATCACGAGACCGGTGGCAGTGGAAGAAGAGCTGGAAGATGTTGCAGAAGTGATCGCTCAGGGTAAAAAACCGCTGGTAATCGTAGGAGGCGGTGTAAAATATTCTGAGGCAGGAGAGACTGTAGAAAAGTTCTGTGAAGAATTCCATATTCCTTTTGGCGAGACACAGGCGGGAAAGAGCGCTTGTAAATCCAGCCATCCGTACTGTCTGGGCGGTATCGGTGTGACCGGAACTTACGCATCCAATGTCATTGCAAAGGATGCAGACGTAGTGATCGCCGTAGGATCCCGTATGTCAGATTTTACCACCAGCTCCAAGTGGCTGTATCAGAATGAAAATGTAAAATTTGTCACCATCAATAACAGTCGTTTCCATGCATACAAGATGGATGCGGTAAAAGCGGTGGGAGATGCGAAAGTGACCATAGAGGCGCTGTCCGAGAAATTGCGCAGCAGACATTATGTATCTGCTTATAACGGCGAGATCGAAGAGGCGAAAAAAATCTGGGATAAAGAGATGGAACGTCTGGGAAGCATTTCTTATACAGGCGAGGATTTTGAACCGGAAGTAAAAGCGAGAGATCCAAGAACGATTCCGGAGTTTGTCAAACTGACAGAAGGAAGAATTACCCAGACAGCAGCTTTGGCAGCAATCAACCGTATCATTGATAAAGATGCTACGATTATTACCGCCGGCGGTTCTCTTCCAAGCTGTATGCAGCGGATGTGGAGAACGGATAAGCGAGGCGGCTACCATGCAGAATACGGATATTCCTGTATGGGATATGAAGTGGCAGCTACTTTGGGCGTAAAGATGGCAGAACCGGAAAATGAAGTATACTGTGTAGTGGGAGATTCCAGTTTCCAGATGCTCCACAGTGAGATCATGACTATTATGCAGGAGAGAAAGAAAGTAAATATCCTGATTTTTGACAACTGCGGTTTCGGATGTATCAACAATCTGGAAATGAACCATGGTATCGGAAGTCTGGCAACGGAATTCCGTTATACAGACGGCAAGAAACCTACGGGCGACCTGATTCCGGTGGATTATGCAAAGATTGGCGAGGGATACGGACTGAAGAGCTATACCTGCCGCTCTATCGAGGAGCTGGAGGCTGCTCTGGAAGACGCGAAGACCCAGGAAGTTGCCTGCCTGTTCGATTTGAAGGTAATTCCCAAGACCATGACAGACGGATATGAATCCTGGTGGAATGTAGGACTGGCAGACGTTTCTGAAAAAGAAAGCGTGAGAAATGCCTGGGAAGGTGTAAAAGCCGGAAGAGATGCAGCAAGACGGTACTAAGGAGGATGAGATTATGGGAAAAGTATTTGGTTATCCTGAATTTGATGAAAATGGAGAACAGATTCTCACCACTTATGAAAATGAATATAAAGATATGATGATGGATATCCGGGTGTATCGGATGAAAGCCGGAGAAACAAAGAGTTTCTGCAAAGAGGGAGAAGAGACGGCAGTCCTTCTTCTCTCTGGTGATGTGGTATTCCGCTTCGATGATCAGGAGCGGGAAGTAACCAGAAAAGATGTGTTCACAGAAGGTCCCTGGGCGGTACATATATGTACAAAAGTGCAGGTGACTGTAGAAGCAAAGGCAGATACAGAGATTCTGGTACAGTCCACGCACAATGATACGGAGTTTGCCTCTCACTTATATGCGCCGGAAGATGCTCCCTGGGGATATTCCTGCGTGGGTAAATTCGGAAATGTGGCAAAGAGAAGAGTGAACACGATTTTTGATCATGATATTGCTCCCTGGTCCAACATGGTTCTCGGTGAAGTGCTGAATGACAGAGGAAACTGGTCAGGTTATCTTCCTCACAGACATCCCCAGCCGGAAACGTATTATTTCAAGTTTGACCGTCCGGAAGGATTTGGCGCAAGTTTTGTGGGAGATCAGGTATTCAAGAGTGTTGACGGAAGCTTTTCTGCCATTCCGGGAGGAGAACTTCATCCTCAGGCGGTGGCTCCGGGATTCCAGATGTATACCTGCTGGATGATCCGCCATCTGGAAGGAAATCCATGGCTTCAGACAGATCGCTGCGAAGATGAGAGATATACTTGGATGCACGACGCAGAATTTTAAAGAAATCTATAGATTTGAAAACTTTTGGAGTTGTCGCTTTAGACATAATTCAGAAATATTTTGAATATGCACTTAATGCAACAACTCCAAATGATATGGAATTTATTGTTTCTCTGGCAGCTGCGCCAGAATAATCGCTATAAACATCAAAACGCATCCGGACATTTCTCTTACTGTCAGTTTCTGTCCTAGGAGCAGCCACCCTGCCAGTACGGAGATGCAGGATTCCATACTGAGGATCAGGGAAGCGACAGTAGGATTGAGATTTTTCTGTCCCACAATCTGCAAGGTATAGGCGATACCGCAGGAAAGGATTCCCGCATAGAGCAGAGGTCCCCATGCCATGAAAATGTTATGCAGGCTGGGATTTTCCAGTGTAAAGGCAAAAATGGAAGATACAGCGCTGCATACAAAAAACTGAATGCAGGACATCTTGATTCCGTCCACCAGAGGGGAAAAATGATCAATCACCAGAATATGCAGAGAAAATAAAAGAGAACAGACAAATATGTAAAAATCTCCTTTACCGATAGCAAATCCGTCAGTGATACAGAGCAGATACAGGCCGATCAGAGCCAGAACTACCGCCGCCCAGATTGTGGAGCGGCATTTTTTATGAAGAAAAATAAGTCCGATCACAGGTACGATAATGATATAGCAGGCGGTGATGAATCCGGCGCGTCCCACGGTGGTGTATTGAATACCGATCTGCTGAAAGCCGGTGGCAAAGGCAAGAAGCAATCCACAGGAAATTCCTCCTTGCCAGAGCAGCTTTCGGGAGGCGGTGTTTCGGGCAGGATTTGCCTTCTCTACATTTCGTGGGAAGAATTTGTTCAGAACAAGAATACAGGGTATAAGAACCAGACCGCCCAGCAGGCTGCGCACCATATTGAAGGTAAATGGCTCCACATAGTCCATACCCACGCTTTGCGCCACAAAGGCAGTGCCCCAGATTGTGGCGGTGAGCAGGAGAAGGAGAGAATTTCTGATTTTTACTTTTTGCATGTTGTTTGTCCTTTCATATTTTATTTGAAGCAAGTATTTATATATAAGCGAAAACCTGTTTCTTCATTATAGCGTTTGCAGGACGGTAACGTCAACACACATCGGTTAGATTGCAGCGGCGAGAAAGTATACTTTTTTCAAAAAAGCTATTTTAGTATTATTTTAAGAAAAGAAAGAGTTATATTCATACAGATGTAGAAACATTTCAGAGAGGGTGTTACAATAAAATTATCCGATGAACGTTAAAAAAGCAAGGAGGAGCACTATGAAAATCTGGGAAAATCATCAAGTGGACGGAATCAACAGAATGCCGGCAAGAGCGCATTTTCTTACCTTCCCTGATAGGGAAAAAGCTTTGCTTAGAAGCAATCGTTATACCCATGCGTTTAAGAATCTGAACGGCGTATGGAAATTTATGTTTTTAGACGCTCCGGAATACAGTCCGGAAGGTTTCTATGAAAGTGGTTTTGACACCACTTCCATGGATGATATCACGGTACCGGGTAACTGGCAGCTGCAAGGCTACGGGAAGATGCATTATTCTGATCAGTGGTACAACTTCCCAATCAATCCCCCTTATGTACCTACAGAAAATCCTACAGGTATTTACAAACGTACTTTCTATGTGGAAAATAGTTTTGCAGGAAAACAGATCATCATCCGTTTCTGCGGCGTGGATTCGGCGTACCATCTGTGGATCAATGGTCAGGAAGTGGGTTACAGCAAAGGCGCCAGAAATGAAGCGGAATTTGATATTACAGATCTGGTGCGTGTGGGAGAAGAAAATGATATCACAGTACGCGTCTATCAGTGGTCTGACGGAACTTATCTGGAAGATCAGGATATGTGGTGGGAGAGTGGTATTTTCCGTGATGTAGAGCTGATCGGAGTGCCCAAAAATGGTATCAATGACTATAAAGTGGAGGCAGATCTGGATGATACCTACACGGATGGTATGCTTTGCGTAAAGGCGGCTTTGCGCCGGGCGGAACCGGTACAGGTAACCTTTGAATTGTTGGATGCAAAAGGCGCTTTGGTGTTGAAGGAGACCGTTTCCTCCGAAGGAATGGAAGTGAATTTTAAAGCTGTTGTAAAAGGGGTAAAACACTGGACAGCAGAGACGCCGTATCTTTATAAAATGCTTATGACTGTGGAAAAGGACGGAGAGGTGCTTGAGGTGATCCCTCAGAATGTAGGGTTTAGAAACATCCGTCTGAATGGCGATAGCTTCCTGGTAAATGGTGTGGCGATCAAATTTAAGGGGATGAACCGTCACGATTACAATCCGAGAAATGGCCGCGTGGTGGCAAAAGAAGAGATTGAAAAAGACATTATCCTGATGAAGCAGTTTAATGTAAATGCGATCCGTACCTGTCATTATCCAGATTCCTACTATCTGTACGATCTCTGCGATCAGTATGGTATGTATGTGATCGATGAGACCGATCTGGAATGTCATGGATTTGAGTTGACAGGTAATTATTCCTGGATTTCTGATGATCCTGCCTGGGAGCTGGCTTATGTGTCCCGTATGGTGCGTATGATCGAGAGAGATAAGAACTATCCCTGTATTCTGATGTGGTCTCTGGGAAATGAATCTTCTTCCGGATGCAACTTCTTTAAAATGACAGAGGTGGCTCATAAGATGGATTCTACTCGTCTGGTACATTACGAGGGCGACTTTGATATGGAATATGCAGACGTCTATTCCACTATGTATACCTGGCTGGAAAATCCGGCAAAACCGTTCCTGATGAAAGATATTATTGAGAACAGCAAACATCCGCATCTGCTGTGTGAATACTGCCATGCTATGGGTAACGGTCCGGGAAACCTGAAAGAGTATCAGGATCTGTTCTATGCTCATGATAAACTTCAGGGAGGCTTTATCTGGGAGTGGTTTGACCATGGTATCGAAAGTTATACAGAGGATGGAGAAAAATACTACCGTTACGGCGGAGATTTTGGGGATGATCCCAGCAATAAAGACTTCTGTATCGATGGAATGTTGATGCCGGATCGTACGCCTTCACCGGGACTGTATGAATATAAGAAAGTAGTAGAACCTATCACTACCACAGAAGTAGATCTGGAAAAAGGTATCATCTGCCTTTTGAGTCGTTATGATTTTGCAGATCTGGATCAGTTCCGTATGGTATATAATATCATGGAAGATGATGTGATGATTTTCAGCGGAAGCATGGATCTGCCGTCTATTCCGGCAAGAACCTCTAAAGAACTTACGATTCCTTACGATCTGAGTTCGATTCAGCCAGTGCCCGGCGCAGAATATTATGTGAATATTTCTTATCAGTTAAAAGAAACCACACCGTACGCTCCAGCGGGACATGAACTGGCAACCGCACAGTTTAAATTGCCTGTATACAAAGAGGGAATCGAATGTATTCCAGAAGGAACCTTGAAGGTAACAAAGAACCATACCACTCTTCGGGCAGAAGGAGCAAACTTCTATGTGGACTTCGATCTGGTGCGTGGAAATATTATCGGTGTTGTTCGTGACGGAATGGAAATCATGAGCAAGGGACCGAGGCTGACGCTTTGGAGAGCGCCGATCAGTAATGATATGGAAATTATCGATCAGCTGAAGAAGGTATATTTCCTTCATCTGGAGCATGAAGTGGTGATGGATATTCACTACGAAGAAGACGGACATTTTCTGAAGATGACCGTAAAGACTATCAATGGAACAACCAACAGCGCATGGCATTTTGACACAACGTATGAATATGTGGTATGCCCGACAGGAGACGTATTGATCCGCGTATCCGGTATTCCGGCAGGAAAATTGGAAGATACAGGAGCAACGATGTCTGCAAATGGCTCCTCTGCAAATATGGCGATGGGCGGAAAACTGGGATGCGCTCCGGATATGTTCCCGAGAATTGGCGTAACCATGCATCTGGACGAATCCATGGAAAATGTACGTTACTTTGGACGGGGACCGAGAGAAAACTATTCTGATTCTAAAGAGACCGGATTGATGGGTGTTTATGAAAACACAGTAGACGGATTATTTACGAACTATGTAGTGCCTCAGGCAAATGGAAACCATATGGACTGCAAGTGGGTATCTCTTACCAACGACAGAGGTATGGGACTGGTAGCGTCTACCGAAGACAGCTTTAACTTCAGCGCATCTTTCTATGAAGAAAAAGATCTGGACGTTGCAAAACACACCTGCGATCTGGTAAAAAGGGATTATGTAGTATTTAGCATCGACTACAAGCAGAATGCGTTGGGCTCCTATTCCTGCGGACAGTGGCAGTTGGACAAATACAGAGCGAAAAACGAACCGTTCACCATTAACTTCAGGGTGACGCCATTTAATAACAAAGAAATGTCAGATAAACAGATTGCTCATGAGAGATTACGCTTCGGTCAGCGCTAAACGCATGGTACTGGCATACAGTTCCCTCATATTGGAGCGGGTCATAATACAAAATAGTAATTTCTGAAAAAATGTCACCATTTTTTCGGCAAAAAAATGGTGACATTTTTAAAAAAGAGTGACACTTTTAGTTGTTCAAAAGGGCATTCTGGTACAATTCTGTAATCCATGCGCCTTTCTTATAAGCTTCTTTCAGGAATGCTTCTTCACTGTCCATATGGCAGCTCAGTTCCATAGTCAGCGGCAGTTCATAAGCAGAAGCAGCCAGGGCAGCCATGGTTTCTTCCCAGTTAATATTTCCCATTCCCGGAATGTCATGGGAATCAGCATTGCCAGGGTTGTCGTGAAGGTGTACAGAATAGATTCTTTCGCCATATTTGCGGATGATTCTTATCATATCTGCGCCCCACAGCATATTGGCGTGTCCGGAATCCAGACAGAATCCCAGAAATTCCTTCGGGTAATTAGCCAGAAACCAATCCCACTGTTCTTCCATATATTCCATTGGCATATCGAAAAGATTTTCCATGCAGATGCGTACTCCTTTTTCCAGACAGTAGGGCTGCAGCTCATCCATGGATTTCTTAACATTTTCATAGAATTTTGCTTTGCGCTCCGGTTCTTTTTCCAGTGTCTTGTAAGGAACGTACAGGTGAAGAACAATCTCGGAAGTTCCCATAACAGACGCCAGATCCACACGGTTCTTGATCAGTTCTACACCGGCTTTTCTGTTGTATTCGCAGTCAGCGGTAAAGTCTCTCCGATAATTTCCGCAGAGAGTAAATACGTCCCGGTCGGTTCCGATGGTGGCATGGAGAGATTTTGCTTTCAGGTTATACTTGTCCATCCACTCCCGGATCTGCTGCATTTCATAGGTGGAGTAGGTGTAGTCTCCATCCCACTCATGGCACCAGTGAATATGAGTGAAACCTGCCTGAGAAACCATTTTTAAAATATGTTCCAGATCTTCTGTCCTGGAACTTTCTCCAGAATAATCTGTGGCAATCGCCAGCTCTAATTTATCCATATTGATATCTCCTTTTTATACAGATTTTGTAGTTACTGTCAGACTATTTGGGAATCGGTCAGCAGACCGAAACAGTCATATCAATTCAGGTTGACGATAGCACAGAAACAGGGAAAAGACAATGGATAAAACTATAAATTTCAGAGGATATTTATATCTCTATAATTTAATAAATCTTAAGATATTTCCCAGCCAGTCCTAAAGATTTGCCTGTTATGATAAGGGAGCAATGAAAGAAAGGGCTGGCTTTGCTCACGGCTTTTGGTTATAATGGAAAGCGAGGTGATGAAAATGTTAAATATTTTAGTATGTGATGATGACAAAGAAATTGTAGACGCCATTGATATTTATCTTTCTCAGGAAGGATACCGTATATTAAAAGCTTATGATGGTCTTCAGGCTATACAGATTATGAAGCAGGAGGAAGTTCACCTGTTATTGATCGATGTGATGATGCCGAATCTGGATGGGATTCGCGCCACCAGAAAGATACGAGAATACAGCAGCATACCGATTATCATCCTGTCAGCAAAATCAGAGGATGTGGATAAGATTTTAGGACTGAATATCGGAGCTGATGATTATATTACGAAACCCTTTAATCCGTTAGAACTGATTGCCCGGGTAAAATCCCAGCTTCGCCGTTACACAAAATTAGGTAATATGCCGGCGGCAGAGGTGCAGGCAATCTATACCTGCGGAGGATTGTCGGTAAACGACGATCTGAAGACGGTGACTGTGGATGGGGAGAGCGTGAAGCTGACTCCAATAGAATACAATATTTTATTATTGTTGATAAAGAATCAGGGGAAAGTTTTTTCTATTGAGCAGATCTATGAAAGTATCTGGAATGAAGAAGCGATAGGAGCGGATAATACGGTGGCAGTGCATACCCGCCATATCCGGGAGAAGATCGAGATCAATCCCAGAGAGCCCCGATATCTGAAAGTGGTATGGGGAATCGGATATAAGATAGAAAAGATATAACCCCCACAGGAGGTTATTATGGAAGAAAAAAAACAGAGAGGTCTCTTTTATTCTAAGGGATTAAAAATTGCCTTTATCGTAGTATTTTTTCTGTGCGTGGGAGTATTTTCCATTGCAGGACTTTTGTTGGCAGGGCTTTTGAACAATGGTATGCGCATGGAAAATTTTGGAAGGGGAAGCACCGTTACTTACGAAGAAACGTATCAGTGCGGAAGCAAAGTGGCAAAAACAATCATGGATCTGGCATCATCGGTTCAGCTGGGAAAACCTTTCTTTACCGATGGAGAGATTGATCCGGAGAAAACAGTGGATATTACAAATTTGAAAGCTGATGAAAAGGATCAGAATCCAAACACAACCTATAAGGTAAAAGATCTCCAGAAAATGCTGGAAAACGATTATATCGAGCTCCTTCAGGAGGATATCACAGAAGTTCAGTACGGATATTACGATGAGGGAGAGGTAGGAGAATATTCTGACGAGATGGCAGAATTTTCCGGAAGTTTTCAGTATCTGTACAGTAAGAGAAAAGAAAATGAAGCCGTGAAAACACAGGCAGGGGAATATCTTGCGGATTACGCTATGCAAAACCCTGATACCGTATCTTTGATTGACCTGTATAAAGATCTGGTCAGCGCGGCTCAGCAGTTAGAGCATTATTTTGCATATTTTGATCCCATGGAACATCAGAGTAATGTGATGTTTGTAGTGGAAGATCTGGATGAAGGAGTATTTTACACGAACGTGCCGGGATGGGAAAAAGGATTTTCCCCAGATGCCATTGAAGGAATGGAGAAAAAACTCTTTTTCCAGGCGGAAAGAAAGAATGGAACTTTTACAGAGTACAAAATGAAAAATAACAGCGATGCAGAAGAGTATCTGAGAAATTATTTCAGTTACAACTGTATTGTGGGGCAGAATGAAAAGCTTACGTTGATGCTGAATGCAGAATATCCGATGGATGATGAGATTTTCTACAGTCATAAATATTTTGCTCAGTATTCCCAGTGGGGAAATGTATTTTTGCTCTGCAGTGGAGTAAGTTTAGTTCTTGGGATTTTGATGGTGATTTTGTTATCGGTTCAGACCGGCAGGGTTCGGCAGGACAGAGAACTTCACTTAAGAGGCAGTGATAAGGTCCCTACAGAGGTGGCAGTAACCGCAGGGCTCGTCAGTCTGGTGCTCATGGTTACGATGGTGATTCCGGCGCTGGAAAATGGAGAAGCATGGGAAGTTTATATTTATGCGTTGCTGGGCGCAGGAGAAATGCTGTTTAGCGCCGTGATATTATGGGCTTACTTAAGTATAGTAAGAAGGATGAAAGGTCATATCGTGTGGAAGACCAGTCTGATCCGTACCATTATCCAGAGCTGTAAGAATGTCTATATGGCGAGAAAAACTTCTGGTCGGATGATTACTGCATTTATCCTTCTGGTTTTGGGAAATGTGCTCTTTGTTATGGCGATGTCCGGCTTTGGTCTTTTGGTGGCTCTTCTGGCAGACGGTATCGTACTGTTGTATCTGATTCGGGAAAATGCAGGACGGCAGGTAATCCGGGATGGGTTGGCAAGAATTGCCAGTGGAGAACTGGATTTTAAGATTGATGAGAAAGAGTTGATCGGTGATAACAAAGAAATGGCAGAGGCGGTCAATCATGTAGGTGACGGACTGCAGAATGCAGTAAAAGAAACACTGAAAAGCGAACGGCTGAAGGCTGATTTGATTACAAATGTATCTCATGATATTAAGACGCCTCTTACATCTATTATCAACTATGTGGATCTTTTGAAGAGAGAGAATATACAGGACCCGAAGATTAAAGGGTATATTGATATTCTGGACAGTAAATCTCAGAGATTAAAGCAGCTTACGGAAGATCTGGTGGAAGCGTCCAAGATCAGTTCCGGCAATGTGGTTCTTGATATGCAGCCGATTCGTTTTGGAGAACTGGTATGGCAGACGAATGGGGAATTTGAAGAAAAGTTCCGCGCCCGGGGATTGGAAATCGTATGCAAGATTCCAGAAGAACCCATGATCATCATGGCAGATGGCAGGAGAATGTGGCGTGTCGTGGAAAATCTGTACAATAATGTGGCAAAATACGCGATGCCGGATACGAGAGTCTATGTGGAAGTGCGGAAAATAGGATGCAGAATAGTTTTTGAAATAAAGAACATTTCTGAGAGACCATTAAATATTAAGGCAGAAGAGCTGACAGAACGGTTCATTCGGGGAGACGTATCCAGAAGTACAGAAGGAAGCGGTCTGGGGCTTTCCATTGCTCAGAATCTGGTCCGGCTGCAGCAGGGAACTTTTGATATCTATCTGGATGGAGATTTGTTTAAGGTGACGATCACCTTTGAAGCAGCGGGAGAATAAGTTTTATAAAAAAAACTGCCGCAGGAAATGGAACTATTATAGGAAATGGAACAATATTTATGCCATCTACGATAGTGCTGTTTCCAGCGGCAATTTGCTTATGGGTGAGGCTATTTGGAAAGTGACTCTGACTCTCTTTTCATTGCCTGGTAACCGATCCATACAGTCCACACGTATGCCAGTGTTTTAGGGATCATCAGCATTCCGATCATAGGGATTTTATCCGCCAATAGTACTACGGGCAGGTAGAAGGCGAAGCTGATCACGATAGTGAGCCACATATTTTTAAATGCTGTATCTTTGTGTTCCCGGGAGCTTTTGTAAAAGAGCACGATAATCAGGATTCCCATAACAGTAAAGGGAATATTTCTGTAGATGCCCCAGGATAAAGGTGAATCCGAGCTGGTCCATGCATTTTGGGGGACGAGACATAACACGATTCTCAATGCGGCAAGCGCATATACGGAGATGGTATATCCCTTTTTGCCTTGTATCTGGTAACGGATTCGCCAGATATAGTATAAAATAATGTAGAATACGGTCATGGTGATGGAAGTGATAAATTTACCAGTTCCCAGTGCAAAGGTATAATTTTCCAGACCGGTAGTACATAATGCCACTGCCCTCGGAATCAGATGGAAAGCATCGCCCAATCCCAGAACGACAGCCATAATTCCGAATAATCGGTACTGTTTTTTGCCCTGACTTTTTACTATCATGATGATGCCCAGAACAACAACACCGATAAGATAACAAGTGTCAAATAAAGTTTCAACAATCGCTTGCATAAATGTAACCTCCTCGTTGTACTAATGCGGCAGCTCTCTGTAAATATAATTGGAGATAAATGCCAGAAGCGGTGTGGGATCTTCTCTGTTTAATAAACAAGACAGCAGCAGGGTGAATACATAGTCGATGAACTTTTCATCGGAAAAATCATCGGTAAAGACCATCCTGTTTACAGACTTATCATTTCTCAATACCAGTAAAAGATTTTCTTTTAACTTGGAGAAATAGGCATTCATCATTTGGATGCCTTCTTTCTTTTCTTCTGAGGCAAAATTTAAAGAATGGATGGAAAAAAATCCGGGATATTTGGAATTCCCATTTTCAATGGTTTCGTACATACATTTAACAGTTTCAGGGAAACAATCAGCAGTATGGAAATGGGTGAATGGTTCAAAGATTTCTTTCCAGACACTTTCCACTGCAGCAATGATCAAGTCGGATTTTGAAGGAAAATAATTGTATAAAGTTCCGATAGATATGCCGCATTCTTTTGTGATTGTCCGAACATTAAAAGATGATAAGCCATTTTTTGAAATATATTTTTTGCTGATATTCAGAATATCTGTTTCTGTTGTAGAATGTTTATTCAAAAGACACCTCCCGCAATGTGAACAATGTTCATGTTGGTAATCATATAGCTTCTTGAAACGTTTGTCAAGAGGAGATATGGGGATGAGAAAGTATACTTTTTTGATGTTTGGGAAAAATGTCACTATTTCTTTGTTGTTTTTGCGTTATTTTCTTTGGAAAATAGCCCAGTTCTGTTGAGAAATATTACGAAATCGCACTTTTAAAAAAATGTCACTATTTTTTTATGCAAAAAGTAGTGACATTTTTTTAAAAAGCGCGATTTTATATCATTTTGCGGTAGAAATGCTCTGTTTTTTAAAGTGTTTGTTGCAAAAGCAACATAAAAAGTGGTGATATTTTTTGAAAAAAGCTATTTTATTAATCTTCAGGACTTTCTTCCGTAACTTCCGTTGAAGATTCATCCGTTTCTTCTGAAAAATCAACTTTCCAGGGTGCTTTCTTCTCTTCTGAGTTTTCATTTATTTCGTTGGTAGGCTGCAAATTGGTGAAAACAGAAGAGTCAATTTCTTTTTCTTCGTTCTCTTCGCCTTCTTCCTCCTGAGGAATATATTTGTCAAAGATCTTCACAAAGAAGATGGAGTGAAGATAACAGACCACAGAAAAGCCCATCAGGAAGTAAAACAGTACAACCATGGATAACGCTCCATTCACAAAGATACCGATGATCCAGGGAACTATAGTGATCGCCAGCATCAGCAGCGTATAGGGCAGGTGACGGATGGACATAAGCAAAGCATTTTTAAAGGTATGCTTGATGGTGTTATAGAACTTTGCCAGTACCGGATAAATATAGGTAAATACCATGGCGAATACGGTGAGTCCCACCATAAAGATATAAGCCAGAACCTTGTAAAAACTGCCTTCACCCTGCATACTTCGTGAGAAATACAGGTCAAAGATAAGAACGAGTCCCAGAACCAGCATAATCAGATGGATGATGATTCCCTGCTTCAGATTCTGACGGAAAGAGTGGAAAAATCCTCTCACAATATAAGTTTCTTCATTTTTGACCATCTTCATAGTTGTATAGTACATGGCGGTGATGGCAGGACCAATAGTGATGATGGGAATACAGCAGATGATACAGAGAAAATTCAGAATCATCAGATCGGCGACTTTTCCCATGAAAGTAAAGAACTTGTTGTCCGGATTAAAAAGATTACTCATAGGTTACTTCTTCCTCTTTTCTTAAAAATGATGTTAAGATCAAAAGATGCCAGACGAATTGTTTCGTGCTGCGCACTTTCACAATTCTGTCCAAAATTCGAATATCGCAGGGTATACCCCCGCTTTTATTCTCATTTTTGGGTGGGTCATAAAGGCATAAAACCACTTATGTGCAAGCACAACGTGGTTTATGAACTTATGACCCTGGCATCTTGAAAATTCAAGTATTACTAGTATAGCGAATCCACGTGAAAAATGCAAATAAGAAGGAAGTATAAATCCAGAATTCGTCATTCTGTATATGAAATTCATGAAATTTTCGTCAATCTGTCTTTGGAGTTGTAATCGGACATAGGGGAGGGACATATTTGCCAAGCCCCCAGAAAAATCTTTGGTAAATTCGGGTATGGCACAGAAAGGCAAAGTCCGTTATACTGATAGCAGTTCACAGGGAACGTATTGTGACAAAACTATTTTAGAATATTTGCATTTTATATTATTTAGGAGGTAAGTGTATTATGGCAAGTTTATCCTTACAGCACATTAATAAGACATATCCTAACGGATTTGAAGCCGTTAAAGATTTTAACCTGGAGATTGAAGATAAAGAATTTATCATCTTCGTAGGACCATCCGGATGTGGAAAATCCACAACACTTCGTATGATCGCTGGTCTGGAAGAGATCACAGGCGGTACACTGAAGATTGGTGATAAAGTAGTAAATGATGTAGAGCCGAAAGACAGAGATATCGCAATGGTATTCCAGAACTACGCTCTGTATCCTCATATGACAGTATATGATAACATGGCATTTGGTCTGAAACTGAGAAAAGTTCCGAAAGACCAGATCGACAAGATGGTTAAAGAAGCAGCTAAGATCCTTGACCTGGAGAAACTGCTGGATCGTAAACCGAAGGCTCTGTCCGGTGGTCAGAGACAGCGTGTAGCTATGGGACGTGCTATCGTGCGTGATCCTAAAGTATTCCTGATGGATGAGCCACTGTCCAACCTGGATGCTAAACTTCGTGTACAGATGAGAACTGAGATCTCCAAACTGCATGAGAGACTGGGCGCTACTATTATCTACGTAACACATGACCAGACAGAGGCTATGACTCTGGGAACCAGAATCGTAGTTATGAAAGATGGTGTTGTACAGCAGGTAGATACACCTCAGAACCTGTACAATGCTCCTGGAAACCTGTTCGTTGCAGGATTTATCGGATCACCTCAGATGAACTTCCTGGATGCAACTGTTAAAGTAACAGGAAATGATGTTGATCTGGTTGTTGGAAAATACACACTGAGACTGCCGGCAGAAAAAGGTAAAGCCCTGATCGATGGCGGATACAACGGAAAAACTGTTGTTATGGGTATTCGTCCAGAGAACGTAACAGATGAAGCTGACAAGTTCCCGGCAAGCACAGTAGAAGCTACTATCAATGTATACGAGCTTCTGGGTGCAGAAGTATTCCTGTATTTTGATGTTCAGGGATTCAACATGACTGCTCGTGTTAATCCTCATACAACATCCAGAACAGGCGACAGAGTTAAATTCGGTTTGGATATGTCCAAAGTTCATGTATTTGATAAAGAAACTGAGCTGACAATTACCAACTAATATAAAATGCAAGGAATGGCGTCGGTCCCTTGGGATTGACGCCATTTTTGTATTTGATTTTTTTCGGAGAATAAGGTATATTCTAATAAATAAGAAACGATCAATGAAAGGGAGTGAGAACTTGGTTTCAAGTCAGGTTTTACAGAAAACAATCGACGAATTAAGAGCAATTACCCGGATTGACCTTTGTGTTCTCAGTATAGAAGGGCAGATGCTGGCCACCACATTCAGCGAGAATGGACCGAATGCTGAGCATATCCGTGAGTTTGCACAGTCACCGGCAGACAGTCAGGTGATGCAGGGTTATCATTTTTTCAAGGTATACGATGATCAGAATGTGGAATATGTTCTGGTAACAGGCGGCGGCAGCGAAGATGCCTATATGATTGGAAAGATTGCGGTGAGTCAGATCCAGAATCTGATTATTGCTTATAAAGAGAGACTGGACAAGAATAACTTTATCCAGAATCTTCTGTTGGATAATCTTCTTTTGGTGGATATCTATAATCGGGCAAAAAAACTACGGATCGATACAGAAGCCCGCAGAGTAGTATTCATGGTGGAAACCCGATATGAAAAAGATAATAATGCCATGGAAACCATCAAGAGTCTGTATGCATCTAAACCAAAGGATTACATTACGGCGGTGGATGAGAAAAATATCATCATTGTGAAAGAACTGAAAGAGACAGATGATTATGCAGAGTTAGAGAGAATAGCCAGAACGCTGGTGGATATGCTGAATGTAGAGGCGATGTCTCAGGTGAGGGTATCTTTTGGAAATATCATTCATGAGATTAAAGACGTTTCCCGCTCCTACAAAGAGGCAAAGATGGCTCTTGAAGTGGGTAAGATCTTCTATGCGGAGAAAATTGTGGTGCCGTACAATAATCTGGGCATCGGCCGCCTGATCTATCAGCTTCCCATCCCGCTGTGTCAGATGTTCATGAAGGAAGTATTTGGTGAGAAACTTCCGGATACCTTTGATGATGAGACATTGACTACGATCAATAAATTCTTTGAAAATAATCTGAATGTATCAGAGACATCCAGACAGCTTTATGTGCATAGAAATACGCTGGTGTACCGTCTGGAGAAACTGCAGAAGAGCACTGGTCTGGATATTCGTGTTTTTGATGACGCGCTCACATTCAAGATTGCCATGATGGTAGTAAGCTATATGAAATACATGGAACAGAATGACTGATGCTAACGGTTCAGTATCTTCAGAGTTACTGACTGATAAAAAAGAGGAGTGACCAGCATGATTAAATTATTAGAAGGCGGCATGTATCTGGTAAATGGAACAGAGTTGATGGAGCCTGAAAAAGCGGCGGCACAGGGATTTCCGGCGCCGAAAGAGGCGGCAAAACAGACCATGGCGTATCGTATTCTGGAGGAACATAATACCTCTGGCAACATGGAAAAACTGCAGATCAAATTTGATAAATTGACATCTCATGATATTACCTTTGTAGGTATTATTCAGACGGCGCGGGCTTCCGGTTTGGAAAAATTTCCGGTTCCATATGTGCTTACTAACTGTCATAATTCGTTGTGTGCAGTGGGAGGAACGATTAATGAAGATGACCATATGTTTGGTCTGACCTGTGCGAAGAAATATGGCGGCGTTTATGTACCGCCTCATCAGGCAGTCATCCATCAGTTTGCCAGGGAAATGCTGGCAGGCGGCGGTAAGATGATCTTAGGTT
>HF995347.1:0-2526 GCA_000432335.1 Firmicutes bacterium CAG:646 | reverse complement strand
CCGATAGCCATACCAGATATGGAGCGCTGGGAACCATGGCAATGGGAGAGGGCGGACCGGAACTGGTAAAACAGCTTCTGTCCAAAACTTATGATATCAATATGCCGGGTGTAGTGGGCGTATACATGACAGGAAAACCGATTCCAGGCGTAGGTCCTCAGGACGTGGCTCTGGCTATTATTGGAGCAGTATTTAAAAATGGATTTGTAAAGAATAAAGTCATGGAATTTGTAGGTCCGGGTGTGGAAAACTTAAGCGCAGATTTCCGTATCGGTGTAGACGTTATGACTACAGAGACCACTTGTCTGTCTTCTATCTGGAAAACGGATGAGAAGATTGAGGAGTTCTATGAGATCCATGGCAGAAGTGAAGATTATAAAGAACTGAATCCGGGACCGGCAGCGTACTATGATGGTATGATTCTGGTGGAACTGGATAAGATTCGTCCGATGATCGCCATGCCATTCCATCCAAGCAACACCTATACCATTGATGAGCTGAATGCAAATCTGATGGATATTCTGGATGATGTGGAGAAAAAGGCGCAGATAAGCCTGGATGGAAAAGTGGACTTTACCTTGAAGGATAAAGTACATGATGGAAAATTATATGTAGAACAGGGTATCATCGCCGGCTGTGCCGGAGGTGGATTTGAAAATATTTGCGCAGCGGCAGACATTCTCAAAGGAGCAAGCATCGGAGCTGATGCATTTACTCTCAGCGTATATCCGGCAAGTACGCCAATTTATATGGAACTGGCGAAAAATGGCGCGCTGGCAACGTTGCTGGCGACAGGAGCGGTTGTGAAAACAGCATTCTGTGGTCCTTGCTTTGGAGCGGGTGATACACCGGCAAATAATGCCTTCAGTATTCGTCACTCTACCAGAAACTTCCCGAACAGGGAGGGCTCCAAGATCCAGAATGGACAGATTTCTTCTGTGGCGCTTATGGATGCCCGCTCTATCGCAGCGACGGCAGCAAATAAGGGACGTCTTACTCCAGCTACAGAGTTTGCCGGAACGTATAGCAATCCGAAATATTACTTTGACAGTACGATTTATGCAAATCGTGTCTTTGACAGTAAAGGTATGGCAGATCCTTCCGTGGAGATCCAGTTTGGTCCAAACATCAAAGACTGGCCCGAAATGCCTGCGCTGGCAGAAAATCTGATCCTGAAGGTGGTGTCGGAGATCCATGATCCTGTTACTACTACAGATGAATTGATTCCTTCAGGAGAGACTTCTTCCTTCCGTTCTAATCCGCTGGGACTGGCAGAATTTACTTTGTCCAGAAAAGATCCGGCGTATGTGGGACGGGCAAAAGAAGTACAGAAGGCTCAGAAAGCGATTCAGGAGGGCAACTGTCCAGTGGAAGCGCTGCCGGAAATGAAACCGGTATTTGACGCTATCCGCAAGGAATATCCTCATGTGGATAAGACGAATGTGGGCGTAGGTTCTACGATCTTTGCAGTGAAACCGGGAGATGGATCTGCCCGGGAGCAGGCAGCTTCCTGTCAGAAAGTGCTGGGAGGCTGGGCAAATATCGCTAACGAGTACGCTACCAAAAGATACCGTTCGAATCTGATAAATTGGGGTATGCTGCCATTTTTGATTCCAGAAGGCGAACTACCATTTAAAAATGGCGACTATCTGTTTGTTCCACAGATCCGCCAGGCGGTGGAAGAAAAATGGGAGAGGATTACAGCTTATGTGGTGAGTGACAGACTGACAGCATTTGAACTGAAATTGGGAGATCTTACAGATGATGAGAGAACTATTATTCTGAAAGGATGTCTGATCAATTACTACAGAGGATAGAACATAAAGTAAATAAAGAAGAGTACACAGGTTTGATATTGATGCCTGTGTACTCTTTTTATTACAAAAAAACGTCAAATTATGACAAATAGAATTTTAAAGGGGAGGAGTTTTGTATAATATAGGTATCAAAAAAGGAAGGAAGTCAGTGAATGATGGAAAAAAGATTACAGTATATAAAAATTGCTATCGGTGAAGAGAATGAACAGGAAATTATCCGTATTGAAAATTTTCTGGAGGAGATTGGGAAAAAGAAGGGATTTGTACGGTAGTAGATATGGTAAAGACAGGAGAAAAACTGTTGGAAAATCTGCGGAAAGAAACGCATGATATTATTTTTCTTGCTATGGCTCTGTCTGATATAGATTGTATCGAGCTGGGGAAAGAGATTCATGAAATTAATGATGAAACCGTTCTTTTTTATATGGCGGAAGATGAAAAGCGTATCAAAGAAGTGTTTGAGTGCAACCCCTCTGTATTTATTGATAAGCCGGTAAAGAAAGAAGAGCTGGAACGGTGGTTTATTAAAATGGTGGAACGATTCTGGGATTCCAGAAGGTTTTTGAGTTTCAGTTTTGACAGAAATTCTTATCATATTCCCTGGCACAGAATTTGTTATCTGGAATCAAACAGACATTTTATCAATGCGTTTTCGGTTTTATTGAGAAGTCTGTTGGTTGGAAACAGCTCAAATTTAAATATCATAACC
>HF995346.1:54258-86417 GCA_000432335.1 Firmicutes bacterium CAG:646 | reverse complement strand
TTTTCGATGTCAACAACTTTTTTAAGCTTTTTTAAAACTTTTTTGAATTGTTTTCATCAAACGGAGAAGGAGGGATTTGAACCCTCGCACGGCGCAAACCGTCTATACCCTTAGCAGGGGCACCTCTTCAGCCACTTGAGTACTTCTCCAACTTGCCTGATTCCTGCTCATTTGTCATGAGCAAAATTGATTATACTAAAGGTTTCCATGTTTGTCAACTATATTTTAATCAGTTTTCCATTTTTTTCGATTTCCATATTTTTTCCTGTATTCTCCGGGTCCTATGCCTATCTGTTTCTGAAACACCTTGGAAAAATGGCTCTGGGAACAGAATCCCAGATAGAAGGCTATATCCTGAATTTTATATTCTGAATACTTCAGCAGATTTTTCCCCCTTCTCACTTTTTCCCATCGAATATAGTCTGTAATTGTTATCTTCTCGGATTCGCTAAACAGATGGGAAAGGTAATCTGGATTGACGCCCAATTCCTTTGCCATATCTGATACATGGATCACATCATGTAAATGACTGAATACATAATCCTTCACCTGCAAAATCAGAGGATTATCCGATTTTGAAGATTTTACTCCCCAATTTTCTTTTTTTACAAGTCGCGCATAGGCAAACTGCGCCTCTCTTTTAAATACTTCTACCTCTGGAATATTATCAATTTCCTCTACCTGCCTGATAAAGCTGTCTGCAAGAGAAAATGATTGTTCCACACCGATTCCGCCGCGGATAGCCGCTCTGGAAGCAAGCGTAATGTTTCCGACCGCCACATTTTTGCTGCTCCTCAACGGGTCTTTCGCCAAAATCCCTATTTCTCCGCTGTATGTCTCTGAAATGCTTCTCGCAAGGGCTTCCGTATCTCCCTTTTCAATACTGTCCAGTTCTCTCAGTTCCTGTTCATAAGGATTATGATGCTCTACATTTTCCTGAGCGCTGAACAGATCCTCCGATATTTTCTCATATAGTTTACTGGAAACAGAAAATGTCTGCCTATTTTTCTCCAAAATCTCTGCTACTGTTAATTCTTCTCCCGTAAGATGCCAGTGAATCAGCAATATTTCAGATAGCAGAACATAGATAGAACCCTGTCTGGATTTTTCTTTTTCATGAACGCTTTCCAGAAAGATCGGTCCCGCCACCATAAGATTCTTCTCCGGCAAACCTTTCTGGAAAACAACAAATGTTCTGTGATTTTCTGTAAACATTCCCGGCACGCCGCTGCCTTTGAAAGCCAGAATTTTTTCTGTGAGTTCTGGATGGTCTATATATAATTTTGTAATCTCCATCTCTTCCCCAAACATTTGGATGAGTATTCCATTTTCATCCATAATGAAAAATGGGCTGTGCATAATATTTACCATGTGATTTATAAAATATTCCGCAAACACCATATTTACTTCCTCTATTCTTCTCCATTCATTTTACAGATAACGCTTGCAGGAGAAATCTTTCCTTCTTTCCTATTCATCTGTATCTTTTTTTCCTCAATATATTCTTCTGCACCCTGGGTCTGAAGATATCTTTCAATCGAATCTTTCACTTTTTCAAACGGTATCAGCCCCTGTTCTGTGCGTGCCAGGCATTGGATCATACATACTGCCCCATTTTGCTCGTAGGGAACGCTTATTTCCCCTGTTTGCAGAGCAGAAGCCGTCTCCCATCTTTGCGTATACGCTCCGCTTTTTCCCTCCTGGGTATCTTTGGAATTCAGATCCAGCTCTTCCAAAAATACTTCTGGGTACTTTTCCGTCAGTTCTGTTATGTCCATCCCCTTTTCCATATCGCGATACAATTTCTCTGCCAGTTCCCATGCCGCAGTATTCTCCTCCTCTGTGGAAAATCCAATCTCTGCATATAAAACTTTTACTCCCACATCATAGCGATATTCCTGTTGGTTTGCGTCATAATATTTTTTCCACTGTTCTTCCTTCACATGAGCGTTGTCTCTGATCCATTGATTTTTTATCTGCATTTCCAGATTCGAATACCAATATTCGTAATAAGAACTATCCTCAAATTCTGTGAGTCCATACAATACTTCGCTGTCCTCTGCTTTGTCTGCCCGTTCTTCATTTTCCTGTCTCTTGTTTTCCATCAATTCTTCATATGTATAATCTTCTATAATCCCCTCTTCCACTGCTATTTGTTTTAAGGTATAAGCCTCTGTCAACTGTTCTGTCACAATTTCATCTAACAATTTGTAAGGAATCTCTCCATTTCGTTCGGTTGTCCAGAAATCTTTCTGATTAACCTCTTCCGTACTGTAATTTCTAAGGATCTGATTGCTGTTTTTTTTCGCCAACATTTCATATTCTGCTTTTCTCACTGGTTCTTCATTCAAGTAAAAAACCACATCATCTTCTTTATTTTCTTTTCTGCCACATCCCGAAAAAAGCAGAATAGCTGCAAGGATCGTAAAGATCCCCGCAGCCATCGGGAAGGGCGCTCTTCTATCATGCCCCATAAAAACTCCTATCTGTTATGTTGTCTGCGTTTTACAAAAATCAGTATACCAATAACAGCTACTGCCATCAATACTCCGATCACATGAATTGCGATTTGTGTCTGATCCCCCGTTTTTGCTCCCTGGGAATCTGTCGTTGTACTTCCTGCTCCTGCATGAGTGCTGCCATTTCCTGTACTACTGCTTCCTCCATTTCCGCCAGCGCCTGCTGCACCATTTCCATTATTTGGATTTCCGGTGTTATTCCCGTTATTTCCTCCTGAAACCACATGAACCTTTTTCAGTCCGTTCACTGCTGCCGCCAGATTATTATAAGCTTCCAGAATCTCTTCTTTTGTCGCATCCTCTTTCGCAAGGACTTCTGCCGCTGCTTTCTGCGACTCAACAAATACTTTCCAGGTGGACGCCGTATAATCTTTTTCCACTTTGCCTAAAGTATCCTGATACAGTTTTTCCAGCTCTGTCTTATCGCCTTTCTCCGGATCTGTCTGCGGAATCTTTTCTTCCAGCGCATTCAGGGCGGCTTTCAGCGCTGCTGCTGCCTCGTCTACCTGTGCCTGTGTCGCTTTTTCATTCTTATATACTGCTTTTGCCTGATCCAAAGCAGTTTTCATTGTTCCGTAAGAATCCTCCGTATACTTCGTTTCATCTGTTGCTTCCGCTATTTCTATCTGTTTTTTCAGTTCATTTTTATCTACTGTTACAACAGGTTTTTCTGCATATTCACTGGCTCCTATATCGATCTTTCCATCAGAAAGCGCCGTTCCGTAATAGTCTTTTCCCGGTTTTGCCGTCGTATTCTCTACCAGCTCACCTTTCAGACTTTCCACCTGTACATTTGGTGCATCTGGATGCTCTGCTCCTGCATTGATACACGGAGAATCTTTCTGCAGTTTAAATCCATTGACGGTTCCAAGCGTTGTCTTTCCATCTGTCCAGCTTCCTGCCGTATGATCTTTTACATCTGTAAACAATGGATCTGCCGCTATCATCGTATCATCGTTTGCACTTGCGCCGTATACAATCTCAGAACCACCATATACGCAGTTGTTATAATAAGAGATGCCTTCTTTTGTACTTACGCTTCCTTCTTTTGCCGGACCATAGAAAATATTGTTAAAGACAGATACCTCTGAAATCACCGGTCCCTCCCAGTAAGAATCAGGAGTCAGAGATGCGCTGTATCCTGTTTCTGCCCAATACATGGTATTATTATATACCTGTACGCCTACAGAACCATATTTTCCAGCACCCATACGGATCATTGGAGCGCCGTCATACAGACCGTCATTGACACTGACGTTGTATCTTGCAATATTATTGACCGTTGCTCCCGGTCCGGGACACAGCATCAAAAATCCTCCCAGATTATCATGACTATAGTTATATTCATACAGACAATTCTGTACCCCATAGTCAAAATCAAATGCCATACTGTCATTTCCTACCGCTGTTCCGACAGAATTTTTTGAAGAATTACATGCTTCGTTGTAACGGAACGTCACATTATCGGCATCCCAGCTCCACAGCGCCGCATGATTGGGATTTGCACTGTAGTCCCATTTGCTTTCTGCCGCATTATCGATCAGATTATACTGTACCAGCGCATCTTTTGTATTGATTGGAACGATACCGTCACCTGCCACATCATGAACATAGTTATTTTCAATCACTACATTACTGCTGCCGATCCATTTTCCGTTTCCTGCATTCTGATAGCCTGTATCGCTGCTGCTTCCTCCCACCAGTTTGCGGCTTGCCCAGACACTTTCCATGTAAATTGCTTCATGGCAGACATCGGCAACTTCATTTCCTTCAATCGTCAATCCGTTAAACCAGGATTCTACCAGACCGGTATGGTTCTTTCCTTCTCCGGTAACAACCACGATCAGACCTCCCGCTGCTTTCTCAGCGCCGCCTCTCATCAGACCGTTGACATCATGGATTTTATTATTTCTGATCACAACATTGGTCAATTCTCCCGCATCCCGGTTTTCCACCACAAGACCAGAGAGTAATTTACTGCTCTGTGTATATTCTCCTTCTACAGAAGAATCCCAGTTGGTAATTTCCAGATTTTCTATGATGATGTTTTCACTGTTTACTACATGGACTGCTGCCAGTTCTTCTTTTCTTTCTGCCTGCCAGCCGGCTCCATTTCCGTTAATAACCGGTTTTGCTCCTTCTCCGTAGCTTCCGATCACAACGGGATGTTCGGCAGTTCCTTCTGCATTTTTAACGGTCAGCTGTTCTCCATTCCATACGCAGCCTGCTCTCAGAAGAATACTTCCCCCTTCTGTCAATTTTCTCACGGAAGATGCTTTTGCAAGAGTTCTCCATGCTGTTTCTGGAGTCGTTCCGTCATTGTTGTCATCTCCGTTCGCTGCGTCCACATAATACGTAGTATCTCCTGTCGGTTCATGGATAGATATCAAGTCCTCCATAGCGTTCTGAAGTTTTACGATCATCAGCCGGATTTCTCTCTGCTTCGTTTCCTCTGTTGCATTTGCCTTAAAGTCCTCTGCTTCTTTCACAACCTTCTGGAATGTCTGCCAGGATTCCGGTGTGTATTCACTTCCCTGAAGCTGTCTGATTTCTTCCATCATTTTGTCAAATTCTGTCCAGTCTAAAGCGCCGGATACTTCTTTTAATTCCAGATGATCCAGATAACCTTTTGCTCCATTTTCTGCCCAGGTATACATTTTTACCGTATTGATATTTTCTGGTGTCGTAAATCTGATTTCAAACGGCATCCAATCGGTTGCTCCTGCAGCTACCTGATATGCCTGTTTCTTATCTGTATTCGTGGTGTCTGTATAATTACTGTCTGTAGACGCCACGCAGTAAATCTCTTTTCCGTCTACATTGACACCGGCATAGTAAACTTTATTTCCGCTTACTTTAATGTTTCCTGTAAGAACGTATTCGGTATTTGGTTCTACGGAAACCTCCTGATTGCTTCCATCTCCCCAGTCATATATATTTCCGTTGTCTTCCAGATAATGTGTCCCGTCCGGGCAGTTTTCTCCTTCCAGAACAGAAGCTCCAGCTCCCAGATTCCATCCGTCAGTTCCATTCTCAAAACTTCCATTTACCAGAAGATTATCTCCTGTCTCTGGAGCTGTCTGATCGGTCTTTATAATACCAATCCAACTTAGCACCGGATCACTTCCTGACGCTTTGCTCACTGTAACCAAAATATGATTGGAATCCTCCGGAACAGTAACTTTTGTCTGTTTTTGAAGTTTCTGCTCTCCAGACATGGTATATGTGCTGGTTCCAATCTCCGTCTCTTTTCCTTCCCCATCCACCGAGGTAACGGTTACCTTGATTCCTCTGGTGCTGCTCCACCACTCCTGATGACCTGTAGATACCACATAATTTCCCGGTTCCACTTCAAAGCTGTATTCAATGCTTCCTTTACTGGTTGCCCACCATCCTGTGTTATAAAAATCTCCGGTACCTTTGGAACCCATATCCTGAGAATCCCCGCCGCCAGAAGCTCCCGGTGTACTGGTATATCCCCAATTAATTCCTGCATCTGCTCCATAATCCTGATCCGATACCGTATTCAGAAGATTATCTGCTCCTGCTGCAAATTTTTTATGTACTTCTGAATCATTTCCATCCGTATTCGTATAGCAGTCTGCAAAATAAGTCAAACCGGAAGGACAGGAAAATACCTGTAAAGTGATATCTTTATTTAATTCCGTCAATGTTCCTGTAATACTTACATTTCCGAGAATCTCATTTCCCAAAGCCGCATCTGTTTCGTCCAATTTCCAGGTTATCGGTGTATCGGTGTAATCTTTTCCGCCAAATTTTACGTTTACAGCTGCCGGAAGTTCCTTCATTAATTCACTGACAGAACTTGTTTCCTCTGGAAGCTGTGTCTGAAGCGTTACTTTTCCTTTATTATCCAGCTCGTCTAAAGTCCAGTTACTGTACCTTTTCAACACAATCTCATCATTGGAACCAAATTCAATGGGAAGCCATACATATCTGGAATCGCTCAGATCGCCTCCATTGTCTGGATTCAGCCAACGATCGCCCATATAGATATATTTTCCATTTTCCGGGTCTACCGGGATCACACAAGTACTCTGGGTTCGGAAGGTTGTACCGCTCTCTTCTCCTACGCAGGGATCTCCCATATTTTTCCACGGTCCCAACGAACTGTCTGCAACGGCGTATCTCGCCTGATTGGGATTCCATCCTGTACAGCCGGAAGTGATCAGATAATATTTTCCGTCATACTTAAACATTGCCGGCGCTTCTCTGGAATCGGTGCTGCTGATACAAAAATCTTCCCCCAGAACCATTTCTTCTGCCGGTTTTGCCAGTCCTGTATAGCTGTCATTCATCTTTGCTATATACATAACAGCATTTCCTTCAGAAGAATACATAACATAACCGGTTCCGTCATCATCCTTGAATACGTTCATATCACGAACATGACCGCCGACAGAATCAAAACCATGATTATCGTAATCTGAAGCTAACATATAACTTCCCAAAAGCTTATAGGGTCCGTTTACATTGTCGGAAATCGCAATACCTGCTTTTGCTTTTGCGTAGTTGGAATCTCCTGTAGATTCCGGTGTCTTTCCATCCGCATGAAACCAGATCACATATTTCCCGGTTTTATCATTATACAACATCTTCGGTCGTTCCATTACACATCCCGGCTTCCAGAGATCGTAATAGATATCCTTTTTCTCCTCTTCACTCAATCCCCCGTACAGACTTGTAAAATAAGGATCTGTTGTAAATTCTTCCCAGCTTTCCGCTGTTTTTAAAACAACCCCCTCATCTTTCCAGTTATACAGATCCTGCGAAGAATACATATGGATTCCCGGCATCGGCGTATAACCATTGGAACGGTCTTCCCCAATCCAGTACCAGGTATCGCCAATTTTTTGTACCTGCCCGCCATGCGCCTGAATCTTATATCCGTTCGTATCATACATCTGCGCCCCGTCTACACCGGAAATGGAAGAATACGTCTCCTTATGCAGCTCAAACAAATTTTCATAAGCTTCCTGAATAGCCTTTGCCACCTGCTCGATCGCTTCTTTGTCTGCTGACTGCTCCTGAATCAGTTTTTCCGCTGCCGCGATAGCTTCATAGAATACTTTCAACGTTTCTTCTGAATAATTACTTCCGTCTCCTACTTTGTCTTTGTAAGAATTGATCTGTTCCTGAAGAACTTCCAGCGCGCTCACTTCACCCTCTGGAATCGCCCGGACGATAATATAGTTCAGCACCGGATCTCCATTCTTATCTTTTCTCGTACCCGGCGTTGCCTGAACAAATACATTCAATTCTCCATCCGTTACTTCAACTTCATATTCCCCGGTAAAATCTTTTGCCTCCTGTTTCGATGTAACTGTTTGTCCTTCAATGAGAACATCCTCGTATTTTGTCCCCCATTTTGACCAGGGATTATTCAATCCCACAGTAACCTTGTAGGTATCTTCTGGAAGTTCGAAGTTGTATCCCAGTCCGCTTTTCCCTTCCGTGTAAGTACAGCCTTTATCTGCCACATATGCATAACTTCCCATAAGAGAATCACTGGCTCCCCCTGCTACTCTCACAGTATATTCATCATCTGGAAGATATCCCCACTGATAACCGACGGCTTCATCAGGACCGTAAGCCTGATCCACATTGGACTGATACAGTCCCTGATGTGCTCCTGACGGAACTTTTCCACTCTCTGGAGTACCGCAGTTTGCCAGATACAGTACATAATCATTCGCTGCAAGCTGCTCTTCTGTAAATTCAGCCTTTCTCTCACTGTTTTCACTTTCTGCGTTTTCCTGCTGTTCTGTCTCTTCCGGCGTAGGCTCTGCCGTTACTTCCGGTGTAGGTTCTGTCGTTACTTGGGGCGTGGCTTCCGTTTTTACCTCCGGCGTAGGCTCTGCAGTTACCTCCTGTGTGGATTCTGTCACAACTTCTGGAAGCTTCTCCCCAGCCTCTTCATTTTCTGTCGCCATAACCGGTACAGACTGTACGATCATTGCTACCGACAACATTCCTGCAAAGAGCGTTTTACCGCCCTTTGCTATCCTTTTCATCGATTTCATAAATACGACTTCCTTTCTTTACCGATACATCCGCTCTTTCTTTTTCCATACAAAAACTACTGCGCCCAATGCACATACTGTCAGGAGTAATGCTGCCGCTACCGGAGTTTCATCTCCTGTTTTTGCTCCCGTAGAACTTACAGAGGAATTCTGATTTGTTCCCGCAGGATTTCCAGAAGAATCCGGTTTTGTTCCTGTTTGTTCGGAACCTGAGGAAGGTTTCTGGTTTTCAGGTTTTGATTCAGATTCCTCCTCCTGCTTTCTTTCCAGAGCTTCCTTTGCCATATACAAATTACTATACGCCTCATCAACCTCTTTCTGAGTCGCATTTTCATCCTCTAATACCTTCTTTGCTGCTTTTAAAGCTTCCGTAAATTTAGCATAGCTTTCTTCTGTGTACCCTTCTGCTTCCAGTTTTACATAGGATTCATACAGGTTTTTCAGCTTATCCTTGGATACTAGATTTTTTGTTTCTTCTTTCAATCCTTCAACAGCTGCTTTCAGATCCTTTAAGGCTGTATCGGCATTTGCCTGAGATAAATCGGGATTTTCCAACGCTTCTTTGGCTTTTGTCAAGGCATCCTGATATACCTGATAAGTGTCTTTTGTGTACCCTTTTTCCGTTTTATCTTTATTTGCCTGATAATAATCCCTTAATTCTGCAATATTTACCAAGCCATCCAATGCGCTTTGAATTGCCGTTATTGCGCTGTTTACTTCTTCCTGAGTCGTCGGATTTTCCAACAGTTCCTTTCCTTTTTTCAGACTCTCTGTTACTTTACTGTAACTTCCTGTTGTGTAATCAGCTTCTGACAATTTTTCTGCTTCCTGCACTTTTTCCTGTAATTTTGATACATCAATTTCAGGAGCTGCCTCTTTTTCACCAGAAATACTGATCCAGCTAAGGATAGGATCGTCATTCACCGCTTTTTTCACTGTTAAAGTCACAAGAGTTTCTTTTTCCAGATAAATGGTTCCCTGGGCGAATGTTTCTGTTCCTTTTACTGCATCCAGATCAAACAGCTTTGTTTCTGTCTGTCCATCCAAAGAGTAATAGACATCCATCGGTCGATCCATATTCCACCATCCGGTACATCCCATCATAATCTGATGTTCCCCTTCGGGAAGCGTTACCTGATAAGAAATATTTTTTCCGCCTCTTGCATACCAGCCGCCTGCATACGGATTAGACACGTTCTCCATGTCAAATGCCGTCATATCGTTTCCATCTCCGCCGACTGTACTCACATAACCCCAGGTATTTTCTTCTGTCTTCGCCTGATCTGCCGCTTCATTCAGCAATTTTCCCTCTAAAGCAGATGCATTTTTCCAGGAAGACGACCCCGGATTGTTACAGTCAATCATATATTCTACATTCTCAGGAATAATCTGTACCTGCGCTTTTGCAGAAGCATTACTGCCTTCCACCGTTCCCTCTACCGTTACATAGCTGTAAGGGATTCCCTCAAAAGATACCCCATCTAAATTCCATGTTACCGCTTTTTCTGTCTTTCCAACGGTAACGGTTTCTGGAAGATCTGGTATCTCTCCCGCATGTACAGCGCTCTCCACTGTTTTCGGTGTTCCATAAGCCGCTGTTAAAACTTCATACTCTGCGGAAGTAATGCGAAGCGGCGTACCGTGTCTTGCTCTTGAAGGCATCCGATACGTTCCCTTTTCTGGAACTGTAAAATCACCACTTTCCAGATCATTCGTTACCAGAGGATAATATCCGATTCCTCCAAAATCATCCACCAGCAGACACCAGGTATCCTGCGCTGCGTCATCCTGATTCAGCTTGAAGATCGTTGGTCCCTCCACATATTGATTTTGATTTAATATTTCCGATGGAACGGACGTATATGTTCCCAACACATTGCTGCTTTTTTCCAAAAAGATTGTTTTTGTAGAAGCTCCAACCTCATTGGTATTTCCACCTTCATTTTTGGTATAGCGATAATATGTTCCGTTATTCTCAATAATTGTCGTGTCAATACTGGACTCATCTTTTTCAATATAAATCTGCGGCTCTGTGAAGGTATGGAAATCACGGGTTTTCGCATAATATACTCTCTGTTTTGCATACTTGTCCGCCGCTACCTTTGACGCCCAATAAACAACGTATTCTCCAGTTGCCGGATCATACGTAGCTTCCGGCGCCCAGGTACATCCTGCATCAATATCGGCAGAAATTTCAACCATACGTTGTTCGGACCAGTTTACCAGATCTGTAGATTCCCACACCATCAAACTCTGGCTTCCCGCTTCCTGCTCTGCTGTCCAGTCATTTTTTCCATTTATTTTCAGATCTGTGGCGATCAGATAGAATTTGTCTCCTTCCAGTGAGCGGATGATAAATGGATCTCTGACTCCCTTTTCTCCTAAAGTAGAAGTCAATACCGGTTGATTACTGTTGAGATCTTCCCAGTTCATTCCATCCTGACTGGATGCAAAGTAAATCTGCTCTCCGTCTTCATATCCTTCGCCTGCAAAGTAAGCAAAGAAATAGTCGGTGTAATCACTTTCCTCTATCGCCTCTGGCGCTGCTTTCACCTGAAGAACAATATCTTTTGTTATCGTCTGTCCCTTGTATGTAAGAGTTGCCGTCATCGTAACCTGCGTATCCGCTGCCGGTCTTGTCACTACGCCAGCCGGAACTTCTCCATAACCTTCTACCTTCTCCGGCTGTACATTTACATCTACTATTTCAGGATGATCCGTTGCCCATGTGATTTCCACACCGCTTTCCGTCTTATCTGGAAGGGTAATATTTCCCCTGACATCCTCTTTATTGGGGATATCCAGCTCTTCTTTTGCCTGATTCAGGATTTCTTCCTCTGACAGTACCGGCGCCTTCTCATACACCTTCAACTCGGAAACATTACATTGCTCCTCACGGGCATATTTGATATATTGGAATGTCTCTGCTTTTCCCGTCAGAAAATCACTGGCATATACCATCGTATCTGTATTCTGTTTCGGCGCTTCTTCTATGGTATAAAGCATTGTCCAGGTAATTCCATCCGCCGAACCGTAGAATGTTCCTCCCACGCACCGATCCGCAAATCCACTTCTCGGCGCATAGCCAAGGGCTGCGATTTCTTTTGCTTCTCCCAGATCAATAACGATGTACCCTGCTTCTCCGTTATCAGTATCTACGCCGTCAAAAAAAGTCTCGTAGTTATTGTCCACCACTTTTGCCGGAGTATTAACCGTTCCGTTATTCCAGACTTTTTCTCCTGTAACCTGATCTTCTGTCACTGCAATCTGTTTTACTTCTGGTTTTTCCTCCTCCGTCACTTCACGGATTCCGCTTACACCTTCCACAATATACGTGGTAATAGAATTTGCTTTCATATCTGCATTAAAAAATCTGTTTTCTGTATCAGCCGCTATGTTGTCACTGTCTGTTACGTCTGCCCATTTCTCTCCTTCTGCCATCGTGCCGCTGGTACGAATCGCAGTAATCTGCTCTCCCATCGTCTCAAAACCGGAAAGATCAAACTTCCAGTTCTTATCCTGATCAGACGTATTCATTGCCACGATAACCGCTTTTTTTCCGTTGGGATCATAAGCTGCCAGTGTTGTCCCTTTACTGCTTCCGATAATGGTATAGCCCGGACGGATATATCTGGAAAATTGTCCATATCCATAATATTTCATACTGAGAACAATATCCTGGTTATCATGGTCTGCTGCTGCCAGCCCCCAATATCCATTAGCGCTTCTGGATTTCCACGCTGCCTCCAGAGCTTCCATACTCAGATAATCGTTAGCGCTTCCCTTATTTACCCAGGACTGTCCATATTCACTGCTGTCTGCGTGCATATCGATGGCATTCCAGAGAATCCATGCAGTTGCATCCAGACCATTTACATCTTTCATAATCGTCTGCGCCAGCCCAAGCGCCGCGCTCATTTCTCCTGCATTCGTTCCGCCTGTATAAGCGCCGTCCACTTCTGACATCCACAGATTTTTTCCTGCTTCCTGAGCTGTTGTTTTTAATCCTTCTCTGTCCGAACCGCTGTAACTATGCGTATCAATTCTTGATACCACGGATTTTGCCTCTTCCGACAACGCGTTATAAGACGTAATCTGCGTATCGATACTTGTTTCATCTGTTGCTGAAAGAATTAAGTCAATTCCTTTTTCTTTTAATGCATTGTTTAATGCTACGATAATTCTTGACTGAGATTCTCCCTGGTCAAAATGACAGCCTTCCTGTTTGTTACTGTTTGCTCCCCAATAATTGGTATAAGGTTCATTCATGGGGGTAGCGCTCTGGAAAGTAATTCCATTATTCTGCCAGTGTTCAATCACATCTGCCATATAAGCTGCAAAAGCATTTACAGAATCTGCCCGCAAATTATCTTTATTAGAATCTGTATTTCCTGAACTACAGCCGCTGACCGTCATAAAATACGGCGGCGAGTTGGAGAATGCTTCCGCTATAAAATCCTGTCCGCTGGCTGCAGCCGCTGCTTTCAGTACATTGATCTGATTTTTATCCGCATCCCAGTTATAATTCCACGCATAACCGCATTCCGCATCTGCTCTTGCAAAATTTTCTTCATACCAGGATAACTCATGTTGGGACGTGTCGATCTTTGTAACGTCTGTCGCATATCCGGGAACGCCTGAATCGGAACGGATAATATGAGGTTCATGTAAAAATTCATCTTCCGTCTCGGCGAGAACTCCTTCATCTCCAGACTTCATCACCGCCATTTTCACAAAATCAAGAGTCCAGTCCGCTTTTCCTGCAATAACGACTTCATTTTCCCCCGCCTGCAATGCCACATTGGGAATTGTCACTACAAACAACATATTATTGTTGCCTGATGCTATCATATTGCTGTTGATCACATCAGCGGAAACCAGATATTCCTCACCTCCGACTCCGAGAACCACGTCTCTTTTATTGCTTCCTGTCAGTGTAAGCAGCAGTTTCACGGTATAAGTTCCTGCCTCCGGCGCCTGCACTTTGTATCGAAGATTATCTCCCTCTCCGGGAGCATCCCCTATTTTGTTGATCCAGCCTATTTTCTTAAAACTGCCCACTGGCATCCCTTTCGTAAAACCAAAATCTGCATCAGAATACGCAAAAGTAACTGACGCCATATCCGTACACTCTTCCACCTGCATTTTTGTTCCCTGATACTCCGGTGTTTTTCCCTCTGTTTCCAGATCATAAAACTGAGCTTTCCCATTTACAGGAACTTCCTGAATTTCTGCCTCTCCTACGTGATCTCCGCCGCCCACATTATAGCGTCCAATATTCATATCCAGACCGCTGTCACTGAAAAATAGCTCTCCTGCTTTTTGGGTAAGCGCATCACTGTAACCGATCCTGTTTGCCCACCAGCAAAGAGAAGTTCCCCAGCCTTCAAATTCGCCAAGACCATCCCCGTTTGTATCATGGAATGGTGAAGCCTCACTGGGTTTCAGTTTTGCTACAGAATCTACTCCTGCCGCCGATACGTTCTGAACATCACCCCATGGAAGAGATGTCAGACACAGTGTTGCCGCTGCTGCCGCGGCGATTCCCCTTTTCCAACCTTTCATTTTTATTCCTCCTGATATTTTTTATTGTGTTGCAGGACTTTCATGCAAATTTCTCCTGTACGTTAATTCTCTAAAATAAATTATACAAAAAATAAGTGCCAAGATATATCACATATCTTAGCACTTTTGTACATTTCTTATTATTTTTATTCGTATCTTGCAATCGTATCTTCGATCCGTTCCTTCACCATCGCAGCAATTTGCGTGGTCTTCATCCCTTGATATTCCTCATAAGGAATAGGTTTCAGAAAATGCACCTGAACAGTGAGTTTTTCTATGGAATTGGTATCAAAAGATTTATAGGAATCGATCAGCGCCACCGGCACAATCGGACACTGCGCCTTTACAGCGCTCTTAAAGCTGCCGCCTTTAAATTCCTGCAGTTTGTTCTGCATCTTGCTTCTGGTTCCTTCTGCAAAGATCAGATAGTTTCTGCCTTTTTTCACTTCATCCGCCACCTGCTGGATCACTTTCAGTCCCTGACGGATATCCTCTCTGTCCAAAGGAATCGCTTTCATACAGGCAAATACCTGTTTTAAAAATGGAATATTCGCCACTTCCTTTTTCATCACTACAGAAAATGGACGGGGACACACTTCAAGAATCGCCAGCACATCATATAAGCCCTGATGATTGGGAAAAAACATAAACCCATCTTTCTCGGGTATATTTTCCACCCCATGGGCGTCTATGGTGATCCTGCCTCCCCAGTTGGCTCGCCTGTCGATCATTTTTAAAACCTGATATCGTTCTTCTTCTGTATATTTGTCCACATGGCTGGCTGTGTAGCACAGTTTAAACCAGCCATAGGGCACAAACAGCAGATTCTTAAGTACCATTAAAATAATTCTTTTCATGATTCCTTATCTTCCGCCTCTTCTTCTGTCTCTTCCTTTTTCTCCCGTACCTTTGCAATGCTGGCTACAGAAACATTTTCATCAAGATTCATCAGTTTCACTCCTGAAGTGATTCTTCCCAAAATAGAAATATCCGAACAGGAGATACGGATAATGATTCCCTCCGTGGTGATCATCATAATCTCATTTTCTTCATTAACGGCTTTGACGCCTACCACATTTCCTGTCTTCTCTGTGATTTTATAGCATTTTACGCCTTTTCCACCGCGGTTTTGTGAGGTAAATTCTCCCATCGGCGTCCGTTTTCCCATTCCATTTTCAGAAACGATCAGAAGGTAATCCCCCTGCGTATTCAGCTGCATACCGATTACTTCGTCTCCGTCTCCCAAATTGATGCCTCGCACACCCATGGACACTCTTCCTGTACTTCTCACATCGTTGACGTCAAACCGGATACACTGACCGTATTTTGTCACCAGAATAATATCTTTGGAACTGTCTGCAAATTTTACCTCGATCAGCTCATCATCATCTCTGAGAGAAATAGCTGCCAGTCCTGTTTTTCTTACATTGGCATAATCCAGAATCGGTGTTTTCTTTACCAGCCCCTTCTTCGTTGCCATAAACAGATACTGATCATCCCGGTATTCATTAATAGGGATCACTGCTGAAATCTTTTCTTCCGGCTGAAGCTGCAGAAGGTTAATGATCGCCGTACCTCTCGCTGTTCTTCCCGCTTCCGGTATCTCGTACGCCTTCAGACGGTAAACCTTACCCATATTGGTAAAGAACATCAGGTAATGATGGGTAGTCGTCATCAGCAGCTCATCTATGTAGTCATCCTGCAACGTCTGCATGCCCTTGATTCCTTTTCCGCCCCTGTTCTGATTGCGGAAATTATCTACGGTCATTCTCTTAATATATCCCAGCTTTGTCATGGTGATCACGGTATTTTCGTTGGGGATCAGGTCCTCTATGGAAATATCAAATTCATCAAATCCGATGGATGTTCTTCTGTCATCTCCATATTTTTCTGCTATTTCCAGAATTTCTGTACGAATTACCCGAAGCAGAAGGTTTCTGTCTGCCAAAATCGCCTGCAATTTTCTGATTTTTTCCATCAGCTCTTTGTACTCTGCCTCCAGTTTTTCTCTTTCCAAACCGGTCAGCGTACGAAGACGCATATCCACGATCGCCTGCGCCTGAACATCCGAAAGTTCAAAACGTTCGATCAGCCCGGCTTTTGCGATCTGAGTATTCTGTGATCCCCGAATGATCCGAATCACTTCATCAATGTTATCCAGCGCTTTTAAAAGTCCCTCCAAAATATGAGCTCTCTCCTGCGCTTTATTCAGGTCATACTGCGTTCTTCTTGTAACAACCTCTTCCTGATGGGTGAGGTAATGTTTCAATATTTCCAAAAGGTTCATGACCTTCGGCTGATTATTCACCAGCGCAAGCATGATCACGCCAAACGTATCCTGAAGCTGTGTATGTTTATATAATTTATTCAAAATCACGTTCGCATTGGCGTCTCTTCGCAGCTCAATACAGATCCGCATACCCTCACGGCTGGAATGGTCTGCCAGATCGGTGATACCGTCGATTTTTTTCTCTTTTACCAGATCTGCGATTTTTTCGATCAAGCGGGCTTTATTTACCAGATAAGGAAGCTCGGTAACAATGATCTGACTTTTCCCGTTCGGTAAGGTTTCAATATTCGTCACTGCACGAACACGGATTTTTCCTCTTCCCGTTCTGTACGCCTCTTCGATTCCTCTGGTTCCGAGAATCGTAGCTCCTGTAGGGAAATCCGGTCCCTTCACCACGTTCAACAGCTCTTCTATATCTGTTTCTCTTCCTTCTTCCACGATATTATCAATGATTTTTACCACTGCATGGATAATTTCTCTTAAGTTATGAGGCGGAATGTTGGTCGCCATACCGACAGCGATTCCTGAAGTTCCGTTCACCAGAAGATTCGGAAATCTGGAAGGCAGTACGGAAGGTTCCTTTTCTGTCTCATCAAAGTTCGGCACAAAATCCACAGTATTCTTGTTGATGTCAGCAAGCATTTCCATGGAAATTTTGCTGAGACGCGCCTCTGTATATCGCATGGCAGCCGCCCCATCTCCGTCCACAGAACCGAAGTTTCCATGACCGTCCACCAGAGGATAACGGGTAGACCACTCCTGCGCCATATTTACCAATGCCCCATAGATCGAGCTGTCTCCATGGGGATGATATTTACCCATGGTATCACCCACGATACGGGCACATTTTCTATGTGGCTTATCCGGACCGTTGTTCAGCTCGATCATGGAGAACAATACTCTTCTTTGTACTGGTTTCAAACCATCTCGGACATCCGGCAGGGCCCGGGATGCAATTACACTCATGGCATAATCTATATAAGATTCTTCCATTGTCTTTTGCAGGTCTACTTCCTTGACCTTATCAAAAATATTATCTTCCATCTTCTTCTCCTTCTGCCTCCGGCAGGCTGCAAAACTTTACCGTCTGTCGTTAAATATCCAGGTTTTTCACCTTCAATGCGTTCTCTTCGATAAATTCCCGACGAGGTTCCACTTTATCTCCCATCAGGGTTGTAAAGGTCAGATCCAGTTCAGAGGACGCCTCTTCATCCATCGTCACCCGCAAAAGAACTCTCCGCTCAGGGTCCATGGTGGTCTCCCAGAGCTGGTCTGCATCCATCTCTCCCAGTCCTTTATATCGCTGGATCTTATTATTTCCGTCTCTTCCAATCTCCACCAGAATATTATTCAACTCCTGGTCGCTGTACGCATACCAGATTTTTTTATTTTTCTCGATTTTATACAGCGGAGGCTGCGCCAGATATACATACCCCTGTTTGATAAGCTCCGGCATAAACCGATACAAAAAGGTCAGCATCAGCGTGGCAATATGCGCGCCGTCCACATCGGCATCCGTCATGATAATGATTTTGTGATACCGTAATTTTGAAATATCAAAATCCTCATGAATCCCTGTTCCAAATGCTGTGATCATCGCTTTGATCTCTGCGTTTCCATAAATTCTGTCCAGTCTTGCCTTCTCTACATTCAAAATTTTTCCACGCAAAGGAAGAATCGCCTGAGTAGCCCGGCTTCTGGCTGTTTTTGCAGAACCGCCGGCGGAATCTCCCTCTACGATATAGATCTCGCAGTTCTTCGGATCTTTATCCGTACAGTCTGCCAGTTTTCCCGGCAGCGCCAGACCTTCCAGCGCAGATTTTCTTCTGGTCAGATCCCTCGCCTTTCTCGCCGCATCTCTGGCTCTCTGCGCCAGAACAGACTTCTCCACGATTACCTTTGCCACCGATGGATTCTGCTCCAAAAAGATCTCCAGCGCATTTCCTACCACGTTATCTACAGCGCCTCTCGCCTCACTGTTTCCCAACTTCTGCTTCGTCTGTCCCTCAAACTGCGGTTCCTCTATTTTCACGCTGACGATAGCGGTCAGACCCTCACGGATATCCTCGCCTGCCAGCTTTTCCGTATCTTTTAATAATTTATTTTTTCTCGCATAATCATTAAACGTCTTTGTAAGGGCATTTCTGAATCCCACGATATGGGTTCCGCCTTCCGGTGTTGTAATATTATTTACAAAACCATAGGTCGTCTCATTGTAAGAATCGTTGTGCTGCAAGGCCACTTCCACCACAACGCCATCCTTTTCCCCTTCACAGTAAATGATTTCCGGGTAAAGGGCAGTCTTACTCCTGTTTAAGTATGTGACAAATTCTTTAATTCCACCCTTATAGTGAAATTCCTTTGTCACCGTTTTCTCTTCCCGTTCATCATGAAGACGGATCTTCAGTCCCTTGGTAAGAAAAGCCATCTCGCGGAATCGCTGTTTCAGCGTATCGTAATCAAAAACTGTATCCTCAAAGATCTCCTTATCCGGCAAAAACGTTACCATGGTTCCCGTCTTCTCCGGCTCGCACTCATCGATCACTTTTAATTTATAAATCGTTTTTCCCCGCTCATATCTCTGCCGGTATACCTTTCCCTCCTGGAAAATCGTTACCTCCAGCCATTCAGAAAGCGCATTTACAACAGACGCCCCCACACCGTGAAGTCCGCCGGATACCTTGTACCCTCCGCCGCCGAATTTGCCGCCTGCATGAAGGATGGTGAATACCACTTCAACAGCAGGAATTCCCGCTTTATGATTAATTCCCACCGGAATACCTCTTCCGTTATCGATAACCGTAATGGAATTATCTTCATGTATGGTCACGTCAATCACATCACAAAAACCTGCCAGCGCCTCATCCACCGCATTATCTACGATCTCATAGACAAGGTGGTGAAGTCCCCGGGTGGATGTGCTTCCAATGTACATACCAGGACGTTTTCTGACTGCCTCCAAACCTTCCAGTATCTGGATCTGATCTGCTCCGTATTCTGTACTCATCCTAATCCTCCTAATTATTCTTAAACACGTTTCCGTCAATCACCCGGAAAACTCTGTTAATATCAAACTGATTCTGTATAAATTCATCCAGCCCCGTACAGGTGATCATTGTCTGAATCTCATGGATGCTCTGCAAAAGATAATTTTGCCTGTTACTGTCCAGCTCTGACAGCACATCATCCAGCAAAAGCACCGGATGATCCTTTATAATTCGCCGGACCAGATATATTTCTGACATTTTCAGAGAAAGAGCCGCCGTTCTCTGCTGCCCCTGAGAACCATATTTTCGAATATCGATCCCATTAACCTTCACACAAAAATCATCCCTGTGCGGTCCTGTAGAAGACATTTTAAATCTGAGATCCCGATCCCTCGCCTTTTGAAGCTTTTCCTCGAAGAGCGCCTCCTCTACATCCGGTTCATACTCCAGCTGGATCTCCTCTTTTCCCCCAGTGAGATTTTTATGGATATCAAAAATAATCTCATTCAGATCGCAAAGGAAGGCTTTCCGGAGAGAAATGATCTTCTTTCCATAGTTGACAAGCTGCATATCCCACACATCCAACGTCTCTGCCAGCTGAGGAGAAAAAGCAATATCTTTGAGCAACTTATTTCTCTGATTCAGAATCTTATTATAGTCCGCCAGATCCTGCAGATAAATCTTATGAAGCTGACACAATTCCAGATCCATAAAACGCCTTCTCTCCGCAGGACCATTTTTTATGATATTCAGATCCTCTGGAGAAAAAAACACCAGATTCACAATTCCAAACAACTGAGACGCCTTCTTAATGGGAATTCCGTCGATGGCAATCCCCTTGGAACGGTTCTTCTTCAGATGCATGTCGATCTTATGGGAAACTCCATCCTTCTTCACCATCATTCGGATATGAGATTCATCCTGATGAAACCGAATCATATCCTTGTCCTTACTTCCCCGGTGGGACTTTGTCGTTCCCGCAAGATAAACCGCCTCCAGAATATTGGTTTTTCCCTGCGCGTTATCCCCGTAGAAAATATTGGTCGCCGGATCAAAGTCTATGCATAAATATTCATAATTTCGATAATTTTTCAATTCCAGAGATTCTATATACATTCTTCACCAACTATAAGCCTTCTTGCATTTTTCGAACTTTTGCAAGTTTTTTATTTTCCCACTTTTATTTCCTGTCCGTCGTAAGCGAACACATCTCCCGGATACAGCTTTCGCCCTCTTCTGGTGTCTACTTCCCCGTTCACTGTAACCAGTCCATCCTGAATAACCAATTTGGCTTCTACGCCGTCCTCCACAAGATTTGCCAGTTTCATTGCCTGACCTAATTTAATAAATTCATCTTTTAATGTTATACTTTCCATAATCTCTCACTTTCTATCTTGCCGTGTTAAAGTTGACCGGAAGAATCAGGTAAATATAAGATTCTGTTTCATCTTTGATAAAACAAGGTGCTTTCGGATTTACCAGATAAATTGTGATTTCTTCGTCATCAATAACTTTCAGCGCATCGATCAAAAACCGGGGATTAAACCCGATCATAATATCTTTTCCTTCTTTTGCGATATCAATATCTTCATTCATGGAACCAATCTGAGAATTGATATTCAAAACCATCTGATTTCCTTCAATATTGATAATAATTGGTTTTTTCTCTCCTTCTTTTACAAAAAGAGTCGCTCTGTCGATACAATTTAAAAATTCTCTTTTATTAATTTTGATTTTTGTTTCATAATCACTGGAAAGCATTTGTTCAATACGGAAATATTCTCCTTCGATCAGTCGGGAAACCACAACTGTATCGTCAAATTCAAAGACAATATGGTTATCCGTAAAGAAAATCTGCACCTGATCTTCCACTTCACCGGACAAAATCTTACTGATTTCATTCAATGTTTTTCCCGGAACAACTACTTTTTTATCGCCATAACTTTCTTTCAGCTCAATTTTTCGGATGGCGATTCTATGACCGTCAAGAGAAACAACTTTTAGGATATTATCCTTAATTTCAAATAATTCTCCCGTCATTAATTTATTATTTTCGTTGGTTGCAATAGAAAAAATAGTCTGACGGATCACTTCTTTTAGTGTGTACTGAGATAAAACAATCCCGTCATTTTTTTCTATCATAGGAAGATAAGCAAAATCTTCTCCGTCTCTTCCCGGTATCGTAAACTTTGCTTTTTCACAGGTAATGGTTGTATTTAATTTATCATCTGTTTGAATGACTACTTCATTATCTGGAAGTTTTCGGATAATTTCAGAAAAAAGTTTAGCGTCTAAAGCGACAATTCCTTTTTCTTCAATGATTCCCTGAACTTTTGTTTCAATTCCCAGCTCCATATCGTTAGAAGTAAATGTAATTTCTGAAGCAGAAGCATTAATTAAAATGCATTCTAAGATTGGCATTGTTGTTTTTGATGAAACAGCTTTCAGTGAAATATTAACGCTCTTTTGTAATTCGCTTTTGGAACAGATTAATTTCATAATGTGAATAACTTCCTTTCCTGAACCTGAAGGTCCATACATGTAAAAAATATAAGAAATTCGTAGTATTCGTAGTAGAGGTTGTGAAAATGTGTAAAAGTACAGTTTGTCCTTGAAATATCATGTTTTAGCTGAAGTATAACTTTGTGCATCCAGTAGAAGAACACAGTGAATGAAAAGTGGATGCTTTTTAGAGGCTTAAGTTGTCCACAGGTTATACACAGACAATTAACAAAAAGAGTGTGGACAAGTCGTCCTTCTACTAGCTGCCCGGCTGAAGTTTTTTCTTCAGAATCTCCACGGCTTTTTGCGTTGCGTCGGAGGTCTCCAGTTCCTGTTCGATTTTTTCACAACCATGCATAATGGTCGTGTGATCTCTGTTGCCCAGAGATTTTCCTATGGATTTTAATGGAATATTGGTAAGCTCCCGGCACAGGTACATAGCGATCTGCCGCGGATAAACGACTTTGCTGTTTCGCTTATTGCCAGTGATTTCTTCTGGTGTAACGTCAAAATGTTCCGCTACGGTACTGATGATGTATTCTGGTGTGATTATTTTTTTCTCATTTGGAGAAATGATATCTTTCAACACAGTTTCCGCCAGATCCATAGTGATTTCCCGCTTTTCCAGATTGGCGTATGCAATGATCTTGTTCAGAGAGCCTTCCAGTTCACGGATATTAGATTTTATATTTTTGGCAATATATTCGATAATTGCATCATCCAGATTATAACCGTCCATTTCTTCTTTTTTCCGAAGGATGGCTACTCGGGTTTCATAATCAGGGGAGGAGATATCTGCAAGAAGCCCCCATTCAAAGCGGGAGCGGATACGATCTTCCAGAATTTCCATATCTTTCGGCGGTTTATCACTGGAGATGATAATCTGTTTTTTTGCTCCGTGGAGCGAGTTAAAGGTGTGGAAAAATTCTTCCTGTGTAGATTCTTTTCCTATAATAAACTGAATATCGTCGATGAGAAGTACGTCGATATTCCTGTATTTTTCACGGAATTTGGTCATAGCCGTGTTATTTCCGTTTCGAATGGCTTCGATTAGCTCATTGGTAAAAGCTTCGCTGGTAGTATAAAGAATTTTCATGGACGGATCTTTTTCCAGAATAAAATGAGCAACGGAATGCATCAGATGGGTTTTTCCCAGTCCTACGCCGCCGTAAAGAAAAAGGGGATTGTAAATTTCTCCCGGTGATTCCGCCACAGCTAAAGAAGCCGCGTGAGCAAACTTATTGTTGCTTCCCACAACGAACGTATCAAAAGTATATTTTGGATTCAGATTGGCAAGTTCTTTATTCATATTGAAATTAGCAGGAACTGCCTTTTCTTTTTCTTCCTCCTGAATATCTTCAGGGAGGACAAAATGAATGTCATAATCGGCGCCAGTCAATTCAGAAATAGCTACTTTTAAAGGCAGAGCGTATTTTTTGCTGATATAATTTAAACCGATCTGCTGGGAGGGAACTAAGATTGTTACCACCAGATCTTCAATTTTATGAATTTTTAATGGCTTCAGCCATGTCTTAAAGGAAACATCAGAAAGTTCGTGTTCCTTTTTTACCGTTTCCAGGATTTCGTCCCATTTTTCAATAATGATTTCCATGATTTCCTCCATTAGTGCAAGGTTACTGCAATCTCTGCCTAAAAAAAGAAACCTGTAAAACATGTTTCTTTTAAAATTGGCGTATGTTGACTGAGATACTATCTCTACACTATCTTATAATAAAATGTGGATTTAATCAATGATTAATTGTGGATAAGTTGATAAATAGTTTTGGATAAAAGAAGTTATCCCGAAGTGGTGGAGAAAAGATGTGGATTTATACACCGCAAAAAATAACGAAAAATAGGGGAAAAAGGAAATTGTTTCTATTTTTTACACAATAATAGGGGGAGTTATCCACAACTTATCCACAAAGTGGGGATAACTTACGTAAACTATGTGTACAAAAGGTGTATATTTCCTTTTATCAACAAAATATGAAAAAAACCCCGATTTTGCTTGACTTGACAAATATTTATGAATATAATTGAAATGATGTTTTCTGACATACATGAGAGAATACAACCGAATAAGTGGTTTTGATTGAAGGAGGTGCCTTAGATATGAAAATGACATTTCAGCCTAAAAAGAGATCCAGAGCGAAAGTTCACGGATTCAGAGCGAGAATGAGTACAAAAGGCGGCAGAAAAGTTCTGGCTGCAAGAAGATTAAAAGGAAGAAAAAGCTTATCAGCATAAGACCGCATAAACTGTGGTCTTTTCTTCTCTTGAAAAATATTAATAATAATTCTTTAAAGGTAAATTCTATGGAATATTCAGAGAGCTTAAAGAAAAACAGAGACTTTCAGTTGGTTTATAAAACAGGAGCATCCTATGCGAACAGATATCTTGTCATGTATGTGCGGGAGAATCAGCTGAATAAAAACAGAATCGGAATCTCCGTTAGCAAAAAAGTGGGTAACAGTGTAGTACGCCACCGGCTCTGCAGACTGGTGAGAGAGAGCTACCGTCTGCATGAGGAAGCATTTCATAGAGGATTGGATATTGTTGTGGTAGCCCGCGTGAGTGCAAAAGAGAGAACGTTTCGTGAGATTGAGAGTGCATTCCTACACCTTGGCAGGCTGCATAAGATTGTGGAAAAGGAACAGAATGAAAACAATATTGATCAAAATGATTAGATTTTATCAAAAATATTTATCTCCTTTAAAGAGAACCCGGTGTCCCTATATTCCGTCCTGTTCCCAGTACGGACTGGAGGCGATACAGAAATACGGGGCGGTAAAAGGAAGTCTTTTGGCTATTTGGAGGATTTTACGGTGCAATCCCTTCTCAAAAGGCGGAGTTGACCCGGTTCCCTGAAAAGACTGTATAAGATAAAGTACAGTCACAAGATATTTTTAGGAGGAAAGATAATTGAACGTTGTATTGACAAAGGTTACTACGCCCATCATCGGATGGATCGGAAGTGTCCTTGGATGGATTATTAATGCAATATACAGTCTGTTGGAATTGATCGGGATTCCCAATATCGGTCTGTCTATTATTTTATTTACGCTGGTAATTTATCTTTTTATGACGCCTCTGCAGATTAAACAGCAGAAGTTCTCTAAGATGAATGCCATTATGCAGCCGGAAATTCAGAGAATTCAGAAGAAGTATAAAGGGAAAAAAGATCAGGATTCTGTAATGAAGCAGAATGAAGAAATTACTGCTGTTTATCAGAAATACGGAGTTTCCCCAACCGGAAGCTGTGTACAGCTTCTTATTCAGATGCCGATTTTGCTGGCATTGTATCAGGTAATTTACCATATTCCAGGTTATATCACCGGAGTTCGTGAAGCATTTACCGGACTGGCTACAAAAATCATATCTGTAGATGGATTCAGCGATATTATTTCAAAGTTCCTGACAGATAATAAGATCAGCATGTATGGTATTACGCCAAATATGACCTTTACGAAGGAAACTACTATCGATTTCCTTTATAAATTGACGCCGTCTCAGATGGATCGTTTTGCAGATGTTTCTCAGTTCAGCGGTTTTTCTGATCTGTTTGCGTCTGTTTCTGAAAAAGCGAGTCATATGAATACCTTTTTAAATCTGAATATTTCAGATACGCCGTGGGCGCTTATGCAGTCTGGATGGAATCAGGGAAATACAGCAGGATATCTTCTGGTATTTGCGGCAGTGATGGTTCCGATTCTGGCATGGTTTACCCAGTGGCTGAATTATAAGCTGATGCCGCAGCCACAGACGAATAGTAATGAACCGCCAAGTACTATGGAAGCTTCCATGAAAGGTATGAATACGGTAATGCCAATCATGTCCGCTATTTTCTGTTTCTCTTTCCCGGTAGGTATTGGTATTTACTGGATCATCGGTGCTGTGATCAGAAGTGTGCAGCAGGTGGTTATCAACAGATACATGGATAAGATCGATACAGAAGAACTGATTCAAAAAAATCAGGAAAAGATGAAGAAGAAGATGGAAAAACGTGGAATGACTGCCGAGAGAATCAATCAGCAGGCGAGAATGAATGTGAGAAACATTCAGGAACCGGTGAGAAAACCAAATACGAAACCGGCGCTGACGGCCGAGGAAAAGGCAGAAAAAGTGAAAAAATCCACGGAGTACTATAATAGTTCTAATGTTAAACCAGGAAGTTTGGCGGCAAAGGCGAGTATGGTGAAACAATTTGATGAGAAAAACAAGTCCAGGAAAAAATAGGGGGAAGGGCTATGGAGTTCAGAGAAATTACTGCGAAAACCGTTGATGAAGCAATCACGAAAGCCTGTCTGGAACTGGGAACCTCCAGTGATAATCTGGAAATTGAGATTGTTCGTGAAGGTACTTCAGGTTTCTTCGGTATCGGAAGCAAGCCTGCAATCATAAAGGTTCGTAAAAAGGTGGAAGAGGAAGAATTTGACATCTTAAAAGAACTGAAAAAAGAGGAAAAGAAAAAAGAAAGAAGAGAGCCTGTTTATCGGGAGCCAAGAAGAGAAGTTAAAAAAGAAGTAAAGACGGATATCTCGAAGGAACAGCCGAAAAAAGAAAACAAACCTGCTGCAGAAATGAAAGAAGAAGCTCCGGTAAGAACAGAAAAAAAACCGGAAGTGAAGAGAGAAGATAGAAAGACGGTAGTCCGTACAGAAGAGCAGATCAAAGCCATGGAGCAGGACGGGAGAAAATTCCTGGAGAGCGTATTCCAAGCCATGGAACTTCCGGTAGAGATTAATATCGTATACGATAAGAATAATGATTGTCTGGATATTGATTTTGCAGGAGAAGATATGGGTATCCTGATCGGTAAGAGAGGACAGACTCTGGATTCTCTGCAGTATCTTACAAGTCTTGTGGTAAACAAAGAGCAGCAGGACTATGTGAGAGTGAAGTTGGATACGGAAAATTACAGAAGCCGCAGAAAAGACACTCTGGAAAATCTGGCAAAAAATATTGCGTTTAAGGTGAGAAAGACCCGCAAACCGGTGGTGCTGGAACCGATGAACCCTTATGAGAGAAGGATCATCCACTCTGCATTACAGGGAAATAAGTTTGTAGAGACTTACAGCGAGGGAAATGAGCCGTATCGTCATGTAGTAGTTGTGTATAAGAAATAATAAAGAAAAGGGGCTGTTGCAATAAACATTTATATTCTTTTAAATGCTTATATGCAGCAGTCTTTTTTGCTATACAGGAAAAAACAGGGGTACAGCACACGGACAGGAGGTCTGGAAAATGACAGGTGATACAATAGCGGCTGTGGCTACAGCCATGACTGTTTCGGGAATTGGAATTATCAGGATCAGCGGAGATGAAGCGCTGGAGATCGCGGGAAAGATTTATCGGTCAAAGAGCGGAAAAAAGGACATCAGAAATGTGGAATCTCACACGATTCATTATGGATTTATCTATGATGGGGAGGAGATTGCAGACGAGGTTCTGGTGATGGTCATGCGGGGACCTCGAAGTTATACCGGAGAAGATACGGTGGAAATCGACTGTCATGGAGGAATTCTGGCGATGAGAAAGGTGCTGGATGCAGTGATCCATGCGGGAGCCAGACCGGCAGAACCGGGAGAATTTACGAAAAGAGCATTTTTGAATGGAAGAATCGATCTGTCTCAGGCAGAGGCGGTTATGGATGTAATCAATGCCAGAAATGAGTACGCATTGAGAAGTTCTATGAGCCAGCTGAAAGGGGCAGTTTTAAACTCTATCAAAGAGATACGCAGCAAGATTATTTATCATATCGCATATATTGAATCGGCGCTGGACGATCCGGAACATATCAGTATTGATGGATATGGGGAAGAATTGGAAGGCGTGGTTGAAGAGCAAAAAGAGAGGATCAGACAGTTGATTGATTCTTTTGCTGAGGGAAAAATGATCCATGAGGGAATAAAAACTGTGATAGTGGGAAAACCCAATGCAGGAAAATCTTCGCTGCTGAATTGTCTGGTGGGAGAAGAAAAGGCGATTGTTACAGATATTGCGGGGACAACCCGGGATGTACTGGAGGAGACGATCGTGATTCAGGGAATTTCTCTCAAAATGATGGACACTGCGGGAATCCGCCAAACCGAGGATGTGGTGGAGAAAATTGGAGTGGAAAGAGCCAGAAAATACGCGAAGGAGGCAGATCTGGTTCTTTGCGTTTTGGATTCTTCCGCTCCGTTGGATGAGAATGATGAAGAAATCTTAAAGCTTTTGGAAGGGAAAAAAGCAATTATCCTGTTGAACAAGAGTGATCTGAAACCGGCGATTACCAGTCAGATGCTGGAAGAAAAAACAGGAAAAACAGTACTCAGTGTCTCTGCAAAAGAGGAGCGGGGAGTAGAAGAGCTGGGGAAGAGAATCAAAGAGATGTTTTTTCAGGGAGAGATTTCTTTTAATGATGAAGTGTATATTACGAACGTACGACATAAAAAAGCGTTGGAAGATGCATATGAGAGTCTGAATATGGTGGAAAACAGTATTTCCATGGGAATGCCGGAAGATTTCTTTTCTATCGACCTGATGAATGCCTATGAGGCATTGGGAAGCATCACTGGAGAGTCGGTGGGAGAAGATCTGGTAAATGAGATATTCAGCAAATTTTGTACTGGAAAGTAGGCAAATGAGGAGAAGCAGGCATGAATAAATTAGTGGAATCGTATGACGTGGCGGTGATCGGAGCAGGACATGCAGGGTGTGAAGCGGCGCTGGCGGCGGCTCGTCTGGGAATGGAGACGATTATTTTTACAGTAAGCGTGGACAGTATTGCGTTGATGCCCTGTAATCCCAATATAGGGGGAAGTTCCAAAGGACATCTGGTGAAGGAAATAGACGCTCTGGGTGGGGAAATGGGAAAGGTGATCGACCAGACTTTTATTCAGTCGAAGATGCTGAATCAGTCGAAGGGTCCGGCTGTCCATTCTCTGAGAGCGCAGGCAGATAAAAAGATGTACAGTAACACGATGCGGAAAGTATTGGAAAATACAGAACGCCTTACCATCCGGCAGGCAGAGGTTACGGAGCTTATCGTAGAAGATGGAGTGGTAACGGGAGTAAAGACGTATTCCGGGGCGGTATATCACTGTAAGGCGGTAGTATTGTGTACGGGAACGTATCTGAAAAGCAGGTGTATTTACGGAGATGTGAGCAATGCTACAGGTCCGAACGGACTGCAGGCAGCCAATTATCTTACCGATTCCCTGAAGGCGCATGGAGTAGAAATGTTCCGGTTTAAGACAGGAACTCCGGCGAGAATTGATAAACGTTCCATTGATTTTTCAAAAATGGAAGAGCAGAAGGGCGATGAGAGGATTGTGCCATTTTCTTTCTCTACAGATCCGGAAAGTGTGCAGATTCCTCAGGAATCCTGCTGGCTTACGTATACCAATGAAAAAACTCATGAGATCATCCGGGCAAATCTGGACAGATCTCCGCTGTATTCAGGAATGATCGAGGGAACAGGACCCAGATATTGTCCGTCTATCGAGGATAAGGTGGTAAAATTTGCAGATAAGCCGAGACATCAGGTATTTATAGAGCCGGAAGGTCTGGATACCAATGAAATGTATGTGGGAGGAATGTCCAGTTCTCTTCCGGAGGACGTGCAGTATGAGATGTACCATTCGGTACCGGGACTGGAACATGCAAAAATCGTAAGAAATGCTTATGCGATTGAGTATGATTGTATTAATCCGCGGCAGCTGCATGCCACACTGGAATTTAAAACCATTAAAAATCTGTTCAGCGGCGGTCAGTTTAACGGAAGTTCAGGATATGAAGAGGCGGCAGCGCAGGGACTGATAGCAGGCATTAATGCGGCGTTAAAGATACAGGGGAAGGAACTGCTGGTTCTGGATCGGTCAGAGGCATACATCGGTGTGCTGATCGATGATCTGGTGACAAAAGAAAACCACGAGCCGTATCGGATGATGACCAGCCGGGCGGAATATCGTCTTTTGTTAAGACAGGATAATGCTGATCTGAGACTTCGAAAAAAAGGGTATGAGGTTGGTCTTATCAGTGAAGGGCAGTATCAGGCGCTTTTGAAAAAAGAAGAGCAGATAGCGGAAGAAATAAAACGAGTGGAAAAGACCACAGTGGGCGCAACACCGGAGGTTCAGCAGTTGTTGGAGCGTTATAACAGTACGCCTCTTACTTCAGGATCTACGCTGGGAGAACTGATTCGGAGACCGGAACTGAATTATGAAGCGCTGGAACCGATTGATAAAAAACGTCCGGAACTTCGCTGGGATGTAAAAGAGCAGGTAAATATCAATATCAAGTATGACGGTTATATCCGCCGACAGTTAAAGCAGGTAGAACAGTTTAAAAAATTGGAGAAAAAGCAGATACCTGCAGATATTAATTATGATGAGGTGAGGAGCCTTCGGATCGAAGCGGTTCAGAAACTGAAATTATATCAGCCGCTGAATATCGGGCAGGCCTCCAGAATCTCAGGGGTATCTCCTGCGGATATCTCGGTACTGCTGGTGTATCTGGAGAGCAGACGGTAATAAAAAGAGAAAAAATATTAGTGTTCACAGTAACGAAAAAACGAAAGGAACATAGAATATGAACGAGTATTCTACAACATCTTTTGAAAAAGGATTGGAACAGTTAGGGATTTCCCTTGAGGAACATCAGATCCGGCAGTTTTTGGAATATTATGAAATACTGGTGGAGTGGAATAAGGTGATGAACCTTACAGGAATTACCGAATATGAAGAGGTGATTGCAAAGCATTTTCTGGATAGTCTGGCATTGGTGAAGGTATGCGACCTGTCGGGTCACAAGCAAGTGATCGATATAGGAACGGGAGCAGGGTTCCCAGGGATTCCTCTGAAGATTGCCTTTCCGGAACTGGAAATCGTGCTTCTGGATTCCTTAAATAAGAGAATCAAGTTTTTAAATGAAGTGATAGAAAAACTGGGACTTAAAAACATCCGAACGATTCATGGAAGAGCGGAAGACTTTGCCAGACAGAAAGAGTACAGAGAAAACTTTGACCTGTGCGTATCCAGAGCGGTAGCGAATATGAGCACCCTGTCGGAATATTGCCTTCCTTATGTGGCGTGCGGCGGGAAATTCATCCCTTACAAATCGGGAAAAATCGATGAGGAAGTAACCAAGGCGCAGAAGGCGGTGAAAATACTGGGAGGAAAAATCTCAGAAACCGTAAAATTCCAGTTGGTGGATACGGATATGGAAAGATCCTTCGTGGTGGTAGAAAAAGAAAAAAATACACCGAAAAAGTACCCGAGAAAAGCGGGGATGCCGGCGAAAGAACCGCTGGAGTAAGGAAAAAGATTGAAAAATGGAGTTGTCGTATGAAACGGATATTTGAAATATTTCATGAACGACAGCTCCATTTTATTTTTCACAAAAACCTCACACTTTTTTTGAAAGTTCAACACACTTTTTCTATAAAATAGTAAGAGAAAAGGAGGGAATGAACTTGATAGAAGTAAAAAATCTGGTAAAAAGGTATGGTGATCATCTGGCGGTGGATCATCTGTCTTTTCATGTTGACAAGGGACAAATCTATGGTTTTCTGGGACCGAACGGGGCGGGAAAATCCACTACCATGAACATTATGACCGGCTATATCGCCTCTACGGAGGGAGAAGTTTTGATTGACGGACATAATATTCTGGAAGAGCCGGAGGAGGCAAAGAAATGTATCGGATATCTTCCGGAGCAGCCGCCGCTGTATTTTGATATGACCGTGTGGGAATATCTGAAGTTTGCAGCAGAATTAAAGAAGATTAAGAAATCTCAGAGAGCGGAGCAGGTCGAAGAGGTTATGGAACTGACGGGAATTTCAGATATGAGAAACCGTCTGATCAAGAATCTGTCCAAAGGATATAAACAAAGAGTAGGTCTTGCTCAGGCAATTCTGGGCTACCCGGAGATTATTATTTTAGATGAACCTACGGTAGGACTGGACCCTAAGCAGATTATAGAGATCCGAGAACTGATAAAAAAACTCAGCGAAAAGCATACGGTAATATTGAGCTCGCATATTTTGTCGGAAGTAAGCGCAGTGTGCGATTATGTGATGATCATCAATCATGGAAAGCTGGTTGCCAGTGATACTACAGAGAATCTGAGTAAGATGACCTTAGGTTCCAATACGCTGGAATTGACCATTAAGGGAACGAAAGAAGAAGTGAATAAGCTTGTTAGTCCATTGGAGATGATTCGAGAGCTGGAATGGATGCAGTCGGAGGAAGAGGATTGTGTAAAT
>HF995346.1:0-54216 GCA_000432335.1 Firmicutes bacterium CAG:646 | reverse complement strand
CGTACAGATATCCGGGAACAACTGTTTTACCTGATGGCAGAACATAAGCTGCCAATCTTAAAAATGGAATCTACGAGAATTTCTCTCGAAGATATTTTCCTGGAATTGACAGAAGAGGGCAATGAAGTTGTTCAGGAAGATAGTTCTGAAGCTGCGTCAGAGGAAGCAGAACAGGCGGCAGAAGAAACAGAAGGTCAGGAGGAAATAGATCATGACAGCGATATTTAAAAAAGAATTCAAGGGCTATCTCACATCCATGATAGGATATGTATTTATTTTCTTTATCCTTCTTCTGGAAGGCATTTATTTTACTGCTTATAATATCCAGCAGAGCTATCCGATCTTTGGAATTACTCTGAATGCTATCACCTTTATCTTTTTGCTTCTGGTGCCTGTACTCACCATGAAGGTTGTTGCGGAAGAGAGAAAACAAAAAACAGATCAGCTGCTTTTGACGGCGCCGGTATCTGTGGGAAAAATTATCATGGGTAAATATCTCGCCCTTCTTGCGGTATTTTTGATACCGGTGGCTATTATCTGCACATACCCGCTGATTTTGGGAAAATACGGAACGATTTCTTATGCTATGGCATATACGTCAATTCTGGGATTTGTCTTTCTGGGAGCTGCGCAGATTGCGGTAGGCGTATTTTTATCTTCGATAACAGAGAATCCCGTAATTGCAGCAGTTATGACGTTTATCGTTCTCTTTGTCTGTTATATGATCACAGGAATTGCTACATTGATCCCGGAAACTTCCGGTTCTTCTCTGGCAATCTATATGTTGCTGACAGCGGCTCTGGCAATGATCATCTATCATATGATAAAAAATCTGTGGATTGCCGGGGGAATCGGTATCGCGGGGGAAGCAGCTTTACTGATTGCATACTTTGTGAAACCCACCTTATTTGAAAGCGGCATCCAGAAATTTTTAGGAATTTTCGATATTACCAGCCATTTTGATAATTTTACCAATGGTATTCTAGATCTGAATGGAGTGGTATATTTCCTTTCTGTAATTATTGTTTTTGTGTTCCTGTCGATTCAGACGATCACAAAGAGACGTTGGAATTAAGGAGGGCAAAGAACATGAAAGCAGATGTAAAAAAGAAGTTCCGGCAGTGGAAAAATACGCTGAAGGAAATGGGAAAAATAGATAAAAAGATATTAAAAAACGGTTCTTACAGTATGCTGTATACGGTGATTTTGATAGCGGCAGTTGTTGTGATCAATATGATTGTGGGAGAGATACCGGAAAAATATACACAGATCGATGTGAGCAGTCAGAAGTTGTATACGATTTCAGATGAGACGGCAGAATTTTTAAAAAATCTGGATCAGGATGTAACTATTTATCATATTGTTCAAAGCGGCGGCGAAGATGATGTGCTGGAGAAAATGCTGACCCGGTACGAAGAGGCATCTAAACACGTTATGGTGGAGAAAAAAGATCCGGTGTTATATCCGAACTTTACTTCCCAGTATACGGACGCTCAGGTGAGTGATAACAGCCTTATTGTGGTCCATGAGGACAAGAGTAAGGTAATTGACTACAACAGCCTCTATGAGATGGAATATGACTATTATACGGGCTCTGGAGGGGCAACAGGATTCGATGGAGAAGGTCAGATAGACAGCGCCATTTCTTATGTTACTTCCGATGACCTGCCGATTTTGTATACACTGCAGGGGCATGGAGAGCTGGAACTGAACAGCAGCCTGAAAGAAAGTCTGGAGAGAGCGAATTACCGGATAGAAACACTGAACCTTCTTTCGGAAGAAAATGTTCCCGAGGATACGGGATGCCTTATGATAATGGCTCCGCAGACGGATCTTTCAGAAGAAGAGGCAGAGAAAATCATTACTTATCTGGAACAGGGTGGGAAAGCCATGATCTTTACAGATTATACATCTGTTGAGATGGCGAATCTTAAAAAAGTTCTGGAAAATTATGGGGTAACTACAGCGGATGGAGTGGTTATGGAGGGAGACAGCAAACAGTATGTGATGCAGATCCCGTATTATCTGATTCCAAATATAGATAGTACAGAAATAACAGCAGATCTGATTCAGGATAACCGTTATATCTTAATGCCGGCTGCTCAGGCAATCAAAACGCTGGATTCTTACCGAGATACTCTGACGATTGAGCCGATTCTTTCCACGTCTGAAAAAGCATATATCAAGCAGGATGTGGAAAATATGAAAACCTTTCAGAAAGAGGATGGGGATGAAGAAGGGACTTTCCAGTTGGGAGTTAAGGTGGAAGAAACAGTGGATGAGGAGCATACCACGCAGATCGCTTACTACAGTTCTTCCAGTATTTTAGATCAGACAACGAATCAACAGGTTTCAGGAGGAAATACAGAGCTTGTTCTGGATACGCTGGGATGGATGTGTGAAAATAACGCGCCTGTGATTACAGTGGACAGTAAGAGTTTGATGATGAGCTATCTGACAATCCCAGAGTATGATGCGGGATATTGGGCGGCAATCACCTGTGGAATTCTTCCGGCAGCATTTCTTCTTGTGGGAGCTGTTGTATGGTTTAGGAGGAGAAAACGGTAATGAAGAAAAAGAGAGGATTGCTTGCTGTTGTGGGAATACTTCTTCTTGCGGTCTTGATCGGCATTTACTTTTTAGTGAAGGGGCTGAATCAGGAGGAGACAGACACGGAGCAAGAAACAACAGAACCAACGGGAGAAGAGATTCTAGCAATGAGCAGCGAGGATATAAAATCGCTTCGGTTTCAGCTGGACGGCAGAGAAGTTGTCTGGAATAGAAAGGAAGATCAGTGGAAGTTGGAGGGAGAAGAAGAATTTCCTGTAGATACGGAAAAGATAGAGCCCCTGCTGTCAGCGGTATCTTCTATAACGGCAGACAGAAAGCTGGAAAATGTAGAAAATCTGAAGGATTATGGTTTAGATGAACCGGTGAATTGCATTTTTATTACGAAAGAGGACGGCAGTGAGGAAACAATTTATGTGGGAAATAAAAATCCGTCCACAGGAGATACGTATGTATACTTGAATGACGAGGTATCTACGGTATATACCGTTTCTAAGGATCTGGCGGCTATCTTTTCCGGAGATATCTATGCGTTTGCAGTGAGTGAAGAATATCCGGTGATAACAGCGGGAAATATTACCTGCATAGAGGTGAAAAAAGAAAAAGACTCTTATACACTGGAAGCAGATGGTGCCTCCGATACGTCCTGGTCGGTAACGGATGAAAACGGCGATCGGAAAGCGGCGGATGGAACCAAGGCAGGGACACTTCAAAGTGCGGCAGCAGGACTTTCTTATGATGGATATTATGATAATGACTGCCAGGATTGGAGCGCTTATGGACTGGATAATCCTTCTATGACTCTGGTTATCCATTATACGGAAATGGAAGAAACAGAAGATGATAAGGAGACGGATGAGACAGAGAGTAAGGAAGAACCGAAGCAGGTAGAAAAATCGATTACTGTGTATGTGGGAAATGCCAGCGAAGATGGAAATTATTATGTCAGGTTAGGCGATTCCCAGGAGGTACATGGAATGTCTCAGAGTTCTCTGGATACACTGAAAAACGGTAAGGCATTTGATTACTGGGATTTGGGTGTAGAAGATATTGCCATAGCTGATCTGGATCATCTAAACGTGACGTACGGCGGAGAAGAGTATGTGTTGAAGCGGGAAGTTACGGAAGAAAAATCAGAGGATGAGAAAGAAGAAACAAAAGAAGTAACCCGTTACTATGTAGACGAGAAAGAAGCAGACAGTGCAAAATTCATGGATTTCTTCAGAGGCTGCCAGGATATGGTGTGTCAGAACCGTTTGGAAAAAGCGTCAGCTAAGGGCGAAGCGGAGCTTATCTTGCAGTATGTGGGAACAGATGGAAGTGAGATTACAGTAACGTATACACCGAGAGACGCCAGTTTTTATGAGGTTTCCGATTCTGAAGGGAATTATGGACTGGTAAATAAAATGAGTGTGAAAGAGCTGATTGATCAGTTGCTGGTATTGATAGAAGAGAAGTAAAGGCAGAAGAAGTAAAACAGCCGGATGAAACGATTTCCCAAAGTGTGGACAGAGGGAAATCGTTTCATCCGGCTGTTGATTATTCTTCTTTTGCTGCTGGTGAAGGCGTTGCAGAAGGTGTGGGTGTCGCTGAAGGCGTAGGCTCCGCGGTAGGGGTCGGAGTAGCCGGAGGTACGATGATCCGGTTCATTTTGCTTACAGCGCTTTCAATCAGGGCATTTGCATTATTTAGATAAATAACATCCTGAACATTATTTTCTTTTACGAAACTGATCAGGTTATCCTGATAATAACGATAATCAATAACATGGACGGTCTGATAACTGTTCACAAGGAAAGGAACAAATGCATTTCCGTAAGATTCCTTGATGACAACACAGGAAGAGCCGTCAGTAATGTTTGGATTTTCTATCTTTTCGTAGGGTTGATCCCCGGCGATAAAACACAGATATTTATTACCGGCAGAGTATTCGGCAGCATCAGCAACGACCTGACCAGTGATCTCCTGACCATCACTGGTTTTATAAGTCATAGAATTAACAGCCGGTACATAGGCGTTTACCGTGTCAGGGTTATTTTTTAACACATCCGACTGCTTACTGTAGCTGTAAAAACTTCCTATAAAACCGTCAAAAGATTGCTTTGTGAAAGAAGAAAGAGGAGCTGGCTCCATACCTTTTGCTTTCATCAGTTCCTGGTAGGCATAATAAGCGCCATCGGCAGTCCAGTGGTGATCTGTTTTAAAATACAGATATTCGCTGTTATGGGCTTTTAAAGTATCCATGACAGGAACGGGTTTGATGGAAGAATCCAGGTGTCCGTAGACATACTCAAAGGCTTTTCCCTGATCACTGGAACCAATTTTTTCCTGATTTTCCAGATCGAGATTAACGGCGATACTGGTGGGAACCAGGATGTCGTAAACATTAGCAACTCCTTTTAGCTGTTCTGCCACGGAGTTCATCATCATAATGTAAGCGTCAGCGCCTTCGCGGCTGAAGCCGTAAATCTCAAATCCACGGTTGTCAGCGACATAAATAGCGCCGGCTTTTTCCGGTTCATCATGAATCGTTCCATCAGGCGCAGGGGTAGGAGTGGCGGTGGGAATGGGAGTAGCTGTAATCTCAGCATCTGCATCCGGAATATCATCGCCTTCTACTACATCACCGTACAATTCTTCTGTAGTGATACCATACAATTTTTTGAATTTTGAATTGGCAGTAATTAAAGTTTCGCGGAAAGGAAAAGTATCTGCGTACCAGGTACTGATCCCATTGAAAAATTCTCCATTTAAAAAAGTGGAGACGGTAGGTTTTGGAAACTTCGTCAATTCTCTTTTTTCTACATCGGATTCTTTGGGGCGAAGGGGAAATAGGAGCCCAATGAATCCAAAAACGAGAAGCAGTCCGAAAAAGATGCGGATGGTCATCCGCATATACTTTTTACGGATTACATTTTTCTTGGTATAATATTCATCTTTATTTTTTCTCATGTCAGACGGTCCTTTTAAAATTGGAAATACAAAAATGGATTATAACTGTTTCCAACCAATGCCAGAGTAGACAGTATCAGTAAAACAGCCGGCATTATCATATCATAAGCGTAGACAATATGAGGAATACGATGATTTACCAGATGAAGTCTCTTTATGTAGGAACCCAGATTTTTGAGAATCGGTGTGGATGCAATAATACAGAAAATAAGGAGAAAAATATTATTCTGTATCACGATAGAAGTTGAAGCATTCATGAAACCGTTCTTGTTGAGTCCGAACATTCCTTTAAACAAAGTTCCCAGAGTTCCCAGTGATTCACAGCGGAACAGAGCCCAGCCAAAGTAGACAACGATCATAGCGTATATATGACTTACAAAAGAAGGCAGTTGCGCCAGCTTTTTCGTGAGAAATCTGTTTTCCATAAAGATAAAAACAAAGAAGTAGAGTCCCCAGAAAATATAATTCCAGCTGGCTCCATGCCAGAATCCGGTTAAGCCCCATACAACCAGAAGATTGATCGTTGTCCGGCGAGGACCCCGGCGGCTTCCGCCCAGAGGAATATAGACATAATCCCGGAAGAAAGAACTTAAAGATATATGCCATCTTCTCCAAAAATCTTTTATGGAATTTGCTATGTAAGGATAATTAAAGTTTTCATCATAATGGAAACCGATCATAAGTCCCATACCGATCGCCATATCGGAATAAGCCGAAAAGTCCAGATAAATCTGCAGCGCATAGAAAAGCAGACCGATCCAGATGCCTGCGGCAGGAATCGTTGCCAGATCTTTTGAAACAAGCGGCAGCAAAGTATCTGCTACAGAAGCACATCCGTTGGCGAGGATTGCTTTTTTTGCCAGTCCGATAGCAAATCGTTTGATTCCCCGGCACATTTCATCAAGCGTTACTCTTCGATTCTCGATTTCTTCAGCCACCAGCTGATACCGGACGATAGGACCGGCAATACACTGATGAAAGAGTGATGCGTACAGCAGAAGGTAGGAAAACTTTTCCTGCGGTTTAATTTCCTGGCGGTATACGTCAATCACGTAAGAGAGAAGCTGAAACGTGTAGAATGAAATACCAATGGGGAGTACGATCTGCGGTACTTCTTTTGGCAGATGAAAAAGGGAATTGGTAATTCCTGCAAAAAAATTCAAATACTTAAAGAAGCCCAAAAGCCCCAGCATGACTACACAATCACTGATCAGGAAAATTTTACTCCATTTGGTATCCTGATACTGATAAATCAGAAGAGCGAATATCCATGAGGCGAAGACCATGCTTACAAGAAGCAGAAGATATTTTGGTCCACCCCAGGAGTAGAAAATCAAGGAGAAAACAAGCATGACCATGTTTTTCTGCTTGATAGTACTTGCAAAATTATACGCAATAAGATTCAGCGCAAGAAAGAAAAATACAAAAAACAAGCTTGAAAAAACCATATTGCTCCTTTATATGATAACATCATAAATTATAATGTGGTGGATTGTCAGGTGAAAGATAAAAATCACTTTTTGAGGTGCACTCATCAGAAAAAACTGATGACAGATTTTTACAAAATGCAACAAAAAAGTCACTTTTATTCTATATAATATAATAATAAAGAAACGATGTCAACAAGAGAAGAATTACAAAAAAAGGAATTTTTAATAAAGATTTTAGTCAAAATGAAAGAAAAAAGAAAGAACAATTTATGAGAAAAAATCTCAAAAGATATTTATGTATGAGATTTTTTCTCAAAAAAATAGCGATAAAATATGAGAAAAAATCTCATAAAAAAGAAAAGCAAAGGAGAAAATAGGAATAGAAAAAATAGGAGAAGGAGAGAAAAAAGAAAGAGAGAATAAGAAAATAAAAAAGAGCTGCGGCACGTAGAACAACAGAGAGAATATTTATAAAATATTCAAAAAGTGTTTAGCGCCACAGCTCAGAGAAGAGTACTAGATAAAAAATATCTTTGCGGTTTCTAAGATTTTATCTGGTTCTTCTATATGAGGCAAATGTTTTTGGTGAGGTAAAAGCTCATATTCAATAGAAGGATTGATGGAAGTATATAAGGCGATACTTTCTTTTGCCCGGTTTTCTTCATTGCCTTGGAGGATATAGATACTGTTGTTGATTTTTTGAAGAGCCTGAGCAATATTGCAGTATAAATACTTTCCTTTCAGACTGGCAAGAAGATACTTGCCGTTTCCCTGATCTAAATGAGCGGATTCGTAATAAGCATCCATAAGATCTAAATCATAATGGAATGGATTGTGAAGATAATGCTCAGTGAACTGTAAATCAATATTGCCTCTTGCCATAATAAAATTATACAATAGAGTACCAATCAGGGGCAATTCTAAAATAAACTTGGCTGCTTTTGATTTTTTTGTGGGAACCTGATTCAGTACAGCAAGATCTTCAGGGTTGATCATCAGAATACGATTGATGATGGTTTCATCATTTCGACACGCCATAACAGCAAAAGAACCAGATAAACCACTGGTAATAACATCTGTTTTCTTTTTAATTACATTGTGAATGAAATCTGTTATCAACTGAACGTATAAAAAGTTTGTATAGGTAATTTTTGGACGGTCGGAACAGCCACAGCCTAATAAATCAATGGAGTATACTGTGTGATCAACAGCCAAAGCATCACAGAGATACTTCCATTCATCGGTACTACAGCAGGGAGAAACATCATGAATTAGAAGAAGGGGAGAACCACTTCCTTGTATTTTGTAATGAATCTTTCCAAAACGCCAATCATAGTATTTCTCGGATTTCCCTTTCAACAAATTCTTGATAACCGCAGAGGCAGAAATAGCCTTATTTATAAAGAAAATAGATGTAGATGTCAGGCTGATCAGGGCACTGACAGTAAGCAATCGATGTTTGTTCTTTTTCATGAAATGCAACCTCCTTACATTTAAAAAATGATATTAAAATCAAAAGTATACCTTTATTATAAGCCATTTTGGAAAGGTATACAATGAAATTTTTTCTTAAAAGGTAATAGTTCAATAAATAGCTCAGCCCGTGCTATTCATAATACTGACTACGTGTTTGGCATGGTTGGTACCAATGTTTTGCTCATAACCGGTTCAAATTGTCACCTTAAAATTTGGTGGTATGGACATTTGTTATATATGATAAAATGTTTCACGTGAAACATTTGTGAACACGGAATACTTTTACGATAAATCTTTTTGGGGTTCCAGCACGATAAGTGTTGAAAAAAACAAATAATTCAGAAGAGAAACTTGTTTGATACGATGGAAATGTTTTACAACTATAAAAAAGTTTCACGTGAAACATTTTTATGGAATTATATCTGTACAGGTGTTATAATGAAAAAGCAGTAGAACCATTCAATGTTATGTTTTGATATAAAATAATTAGAAGTATGATTTGACAAGTGTTAAATGAGTGAAAATTTTATAAGAAAGGAGAGCGTAACGTGGGCAGAGTAATAGCCATTGCAAATCAAAAGGGGGGTGTGGGAAAATCCACAACTGCCATTAATTTATCTTCTTGTCTGGGAGAAACAAAAAAGAAAGTTCTTGTGATTGATATGGACCCACAGGGAAATACCACCAGTGGACTTGGTGTCGAAAAAGAAGTTTTAGACAGTACAGTATATGAATTGCTTCTTGGAGAGTGCGATTTGAGTGATTGCCTGATTGAGCTGAAATATGAAGGTGTTGCTTTGATTCCGTCTAATGTAAATTTAGCAGGTGCGGAGATTGAGTTGATTGGAATTGAAAATAAGGAATTTGTTTTACGGGATCAAATAGCACAGGTAAAAGAGCAGTATGATTTTATTATCATTGATTGCCCGCCGTCTTTAAATATGTTGACTATCAATGCTATGACAACGGCAGATACGGTTCTGGTTCCTATCCAATGTGAATATTATGCGTTGGAGGGATTGTCTCAGTTGATGCACACGATAGAATTGGTGCAGGAGAGACTTAACCCAGATTTGGAGATGGAAGGTGTTGTATTTACCATGTATGATGCAAGAACAAATCTGTCTCTTCAAGTGGTGGAAAATGTGAAAAACAATTTAAATCAAACAATTTATAAAACCATTATACCGAGAAATGTTCGCCTGGCAGAAGCCCCAAGTCATGGAATGCCAATTAATTATTATGATGGTAAATCTTCCGGAGCAGAAAGCTATCGTTTGTTGGCTGAGGAAGTTATACATAGGGGGGATGAGGAATGGCAGTAAAAAAAGGTGGTTTAGGGAAAGGGTTGGATTCTTTGATTCCGTCTGGCAATCCGAGAGGGAAAAAATCAGTAGTATCGGCAGAACAGAATACAGAAAAAAGGGAAGTTGTAGAAAAAATTGTTGAGAAGATTGTAGAAAAGCCGGTGGAGATGAAAGTTAAAATCGGAGAAGTGGAACCAAACAGGGAACAGCCGAGAAAAAAATTCGATGAGGATGCATTGCTGGAATTATCGGAGTCAATCAAACAGTTTGGGATCTTACAGCCGTTGCTGGTACAAAAGAAAGACGGATATTATGAGATTATTGCTGGTGAAAGAAGATGGAGAGCAGCAAAACTGGCCGGGGTCAAAGAAGTTCCGGTTATTGTGAAGGATTTTACCAGTCAGGAAATTGTAGAAATTTCTTTGATTGAAAACATACAAAGAGAAGATCTGAATCCGATAGAAGAAGCGCTGGCATATAAACGCCTGATGGAAGAATTTCGTTTAAAACAGGATGAAATTGCGGAACGGGTATCGAAGAGCAGAACTGCCGTTACAAACTCTATTCGATTGCTGAAATTGGATGAAAGGGTACAGCGAATGGTGGTCGATGAGATGATTTCCACAGGACATGCCCGGGCGTTGCTGGCAATAGAAGATGGGGATGATCAATACACAATAGCCATGAAAATCTTTGATGAAAAGCTTAGTGTAAGAGAAACGGAAAGATTGGTGAAAAATCTGCAAAATCCAAAACCGAAAAAAGAAAATGTGGCGGATACGCAGATGGAAGTTATTTATCATCAATTAGAAGAAAAAATAAAATCTATCGTCGGCACAAAAGTTTCTATTCATCAGAAAAATAATCAGAAGGGGAAAATAGAAATAGAGTATTATTCGCAGGCTGAATTGGAACGATTGATTGAAATGTTTGAATCCATAAGATAAGGGAGTGTAATATGAGTGATTTTTTTGAAAAAATCGGAATTGATCTGGGTATTCTGGTATTGATGTTGATGGTACTTGTCTTGATTCTGATTGTGATCATTTTGAATATGTCTCTGGGTATCCATCGCTTAAATCGCAAATATGCGATGTTTATGAAAGGTGCGGATGGGCAGAGCCTGGAGAGGGTATTTAACCAGAAATTGAAAGAGGTGGACCGCTTACTGGCGGCAAACGATGATAACAGCGCAGAGATCAGAATTTTGAAAAAAGAAATAGGAAAAAGTCTCACGAAGTATGGAATTGTGAAGTATGACGCTTTTGATGATGTGGGAGGAAAACTCAGCTTTGCTTTGGCAATGCTGGATCGAAAAAACACGGGATTTATCCTGAATGCAATCCACAGCCGAGATAATTGTTTCTTCTATATAAAAGAGATTGTCAACGGAGAATCCTATATACTGCTGAGTTCAGAAGAAATGGATGCCTTGCGTCAGGCAGTACGTTTTGGAGAGACAGAGTTATAAAATTTTTAATTGATAAAAATCCCTAAAAATAGGTGATTCCTACTTTTAAGGGTTGAAAAAAAGGCAATACTAGTATAAAATAATTTAATCGTAAACATGCTCTTAGAACAAGGGAGGGAATTATGTTAGATATAAAATTTGTCAGAGAAAATCCAGAAGTGGTTAAAGAAAATATCAAAAAGAAATTTCAGGATCAGAAGCTGCCTTTGGTAGATGAGGTGATTGCACTGGATCAGGAAAACAGGAATATTAAACAGGAAGTAGAAGGGCTTCGTGCTAATAAAAATAAAATTTCCAAACAGATTGGTGCGCTGATGGCTCAGGGAAAAAGAGAAGAAGCGGAAGAAGTGAAAAAAGAGATCGCAGCTTCCGGCGCTCGTATCGAAGAGCTGTCTGCAAGAGAAAAAGAAGTGGAAGAAAAACTTCGAAGAAATATGATGACGATCCCGAACATTATTGATCCGTCCGTTCCGATTGGAAAAGATGACAGTGAAAATGTGGAAGTGGAGCGTTTTGGAGAACCAGTTGTTCCGGATTTTGAAATTCCTTATCATGCAGAGATCATGGAATCTTTTGATGGCCTTGATCTTGACAGCGCAAGAAAGGTTGCGGGAAACGGATTTTATTATCTGATGGGAGATATTGCCCGGATTCATTCTGCCGTGATTTCTTACGCAAGAGATTTTATGATCAATAAAGGATTTACTTACTGCGTGCCGCCATTTATGATCCGCAGCGATGTAGTTACGGGCGTTATGAGCTTTGCTGAGATGGATTCCATGATGTATAAGATCGAGGGAGAAGATCTGTATCTGATCGGAACCAGTGAGCATTCTATGATCGGTAAATTTATCGATACGATTCTTCCAGAAGAGACTCTGCCCAGAACATTGACCAGTTATTCACCATGCTTCCGTAAGGAAAAGGGAGCACATGGACTGGAAGAGAGAGGCGTATATAGAATTCATCAGTTTGAAAAGCAGGAAATGATCGTGGTCTGCAAACCGGAAGAAAGTAAAATGTGGTTTGAAAAATTGTGGCAGAATACAGTAGAACTGTTCCGTTCATTGGATATTCCGGTACGAACGCTGGAATGTTGTTCTGGAGATCTGGCAGATCTGAAAGTAAAATCTATTGATGTGGAGGCATGGTCTCCAAGACAGAAAAAGTATTTTGAAGTGGGAAGCTGCTCTAATCTGGGAGATGCGCAGGCAAGAAGATTAAAAATTCGTGTAAATGGTGAAAATGGTAAGTACTTTGCGCATACATTAAATAATACAGTAGTAGCGCCACCGAGAATGCTTATTGCTTTTCTGGAAAACAATCTGAACGCAGATGGAAGCGTAAGTATTCCGAAAGCATTACAGCCATACATGGGCGGTATGGAAAAAATTGTTCCTTCTAAATAGGAAACACACTGAAAAAAGTGATGTAAAGAATGGGAAGAGAGGAGGTGCCTTTATGCATAGTTATCTTCGCGCCGTTGGATTTTCAGAGCTTCAAAATAGAAAGGATCTGGAAGTGATCTTACGGGAAGTGATACGGTCTTATGATTCAAAAATGGTCGTAGATGAGGGAAATAATCGAGTATTTGCGGAAATTTCCAAGTCTTTTGGATATGATACTGGAATAACCGTTTGCGGAGAATATGATGAGAATGATGAATTTCAAATGGAGTATTATTTTCCGTATTTCCGTGGAACGGGAATCAGTACAGGTGAGGATGTCATCATAGAACAGCATGCGGAGAAGGAATGTTTTTCCGGTGCCTGTGATGATGTACGCATAGGGGTAACTCTGATCTTTTATCTTGCCAACGCAGGAGAATATCTGAATCGAAAGTATAAAGGGATTTTGGGACAGACGAGAAGTACGCTGACCCTTTCCGCATTGTCTACAGAGGGAAAGATATTGCTTCCGATCAAGAAAGATGTGCGACAGAAGGAAAAAGACCAACAGACGACCAAAAAGCGGGCGCAGCTGATCAACGAGGCGCGAAAAGGCAATGAAGAAGCCATGGAAAGCCTGACGATGGAAGATATGGATACATATTCCATGATATCCAGAAGAATCGTAGATGAGGATATCTTTTCTATTGTAGACACGCATTTTATGCCGTATGGAATGGAATGCGATCGATATAATGTGTTGGGAGAGATTACGGATGTATTGATGGAGGAAAACACATTGACGGGAGAATATGTGTATCAATTATCTTTGAAATGTAATGATCTCAACTTTGATGTATGCATTAATCAGAAAGACCTTCTGGGTGAGCCGGAGATAGGAAGGAGATTTAAGGGGATTATCTGGCTGCAGGGAACGATTAATTTTTAGGTTGGAAAAATGGTTGTTTTTTTGCATGGGATATAGTAGAATAGAGAGGTAATGTTTGTCTCTGTAGCTCAGTGGATAGAGCGATGCCCTCCTAAGGCATGTCAGCGGAGGTTCGACTCCTCTCAGGGACGGTAATTGAAGCGTTCGATGGTTTTTGAAATGCAGACCATGGGACGCTTTTTTTTATAAGAGAACAGGATCGATGAAAAAGTGATTTTGAGAAATAGAGATATAAAGAAAATGGTAAAATGCAAACGCCAAATAGCAAGTACTTTAGCATTTGGCGTTTGCGCTTTATTTTAAAAGATTAGGTGAAACATTATTTATGTATTTTTCAAGCGAGGTCTGATCTATCAATGCCGGAACAACTCCTTGTCTGGAAATGCAAAAACCGGCGGCATAAGAGGCAATCTGAATAGCACTACATAAATCATAACCATATAGCAGATAGGATGCAAAAGCGCTTATAAAAGCATCGCTCCCGCCAGTGCTATCCATAGGAATAAAATCAGCTGCTGGAAAACGTCGTTCCATAGAATTGGTTTTTAAGAAACAGCCATGTTCTCCGAGAGTAATAATAACAATCCCAACGCCCTTTTTGAGCATGATATCTGCTTGACGGGAAAGTTCTGGAGTGTCTATAGAGGCAGAACAATTGCAAAGGAGTGCTATTTCAGTCTGATTGGGGATGAGAATATCTGTATGTTGAAGAATATTATCACTTAAAGATGAGACAGCAGCTGGTTTCAAAATTGTTTTGACATTATTTTCTTTTGCAATCAAAACAGCTTCTTCTACAGCTTCAATTGCAATTTCAGTTTGTAATAGGCAGTAAGCACAGTTTTCAAACAAATGATTGTTACTTCGGATTGTCTGGGCTGTCAGGGTGGCATTTGCGCCAGTTAAGATTGTGATCATAGATTCACCGTCATCCTGAATCTGAATATAGGCTTTTCCAGTATTGACGGATTTATCTCGGTGAATGCCGGAACTGTCAATTCCGTATTCCTCCAGACAGGAGTAAATCAATCCAACATCAAGATCGTTTCCTACGTTACCCAACAGAGTTACTTTATGATTCAGCTTAGCGACTCCGACGGCTTGATTCGTTCCCTTGCCACCTGGGGAAATGGTATGTCTTGAGGTGGTAATGGTCTCATTCGGAGTTGGGAGATGAGGAATGTTTAGATTAATATCGGTATTGATGCTGCCGACTACAATAATCTGAGGTAAACGTTTGGAAGCAGGAATATCTAAAGTAATTGTACTTTTTAATTCGTAATCAGTGATAAAAGGTAAAAACAAGGTAGAATGCTGTTCGCACTGTTTAATCAGAGTTTTGCACAGATGCATGCCAAAATCATAAAAAGGAATAATGATGGAAGAAAACTCTGTGGAAACAATTGACGGAGCATCATCATCAACTAAAGTAATAAGAGATAAATCATACGGGATTTCGTATAAATGTTGTTTCAAGCTCTTTTTCAGCTGATAAGCCAGTTGATAATCTGTACAGATTATTCCGGTCAGATAGCCGCTCTTAATATGGAACATCCAATCAGAAGCGTCTGGCGGTAGTAGACTGTTTTGATTAAATGTGAATTCCTGTTCAAATAGTGCTGCTCTATAGCCGGTTAGAATTTCATTATAGAACGGCGATGAAGAATCTGTTAATAAGGCAAAATGTTGATGTTTGTTTTTTATGAAATATTCGGAAGCTTTATAGAGTAACGCATGATAATCAATTCGGTGAGAGTTGGAATGAGGGGCATTTAGCCAGGTAATGCAAGCTCCGATTTCTAAAAAATATTTTTGAAAACATAGACTATTTGATGAGACTGGTTCCCAGATGATTCCGTCAACCTTAGCCTTGCACAGTGCAGTAACATGTTTTAATTCAATTTGTTCGTCTCCTTTGCTGACGCAGATGATGATATGATATCCGGCTTCTTCAGCAGCGGAAAGAATACCAGCCAATAGTTTGCCGGATTTCTGCTCAGAGCGAAGAAGAACACCTAGAAGAAAAGATTTTGAGGTAGAGGTGTTCATTGCAAAGGCGTAGGGGGAGTAATTGTATTCTTTTGCAATGCTCAGAACTTTGTCACGGGTTTTAGGAGAAATATGTTCATCTTTGTGATTCATGATTTTAGAAACAGTAGATATGGATACTCCTGATAATTGAGCAATTTCTTTAATTGTCATTTTTTTCCTCCTAAAGCAAGAATCAGATTGATAAAATACATTGGTATATGAGGGACTATATAAAAATATATGTTAAAAACAGTCTATCTTATCTGAAAATAAAAGTCAATTCTAAACACAAAAGACGGGTTGGTAAAAATGTTAAAAAAACACAAGGAAAATTCGTTAAGAAAGTACTTTCGCACAAAACTAATCAAAATACAATTGACATTACGAAAATAAGAAAATAAAATTAAATAAGAAAAGAATTTAGTATATCGATTTTTTATACAATATAACCTGTAATTATAAATGAAAGATGTCAAGATAAATTCATGTGACTAATTCAGGATTAATTTAGACACTATTGAAACGGCTTAGGAAAGGGAGGTGAAAAGTCTATTAGAGCCGTCAGATGTAGAGTAAACCACAGATAATCTGCTCAGCAAGAGATGGATTTTTAGTATGAATGTGAAGCGCCGGAGCAATTTATCATGTTTGAGAATCATTAGGAAATATGTAAAACGTAGGAGGAAAGATTATGGCAAAAAAATTTTTAGCTCTGTTTATGGCTACTACATTGGCTGCGACCACTCTTTTGGGTTGTAATAGCGCCGGAGACACGAGTAAGAAGAACGACGATTCTTCGACAAGTAAGAATGAAGAGAAAGTTACTATTGAAGTAGCTGTTAGCGGAAGTGCCCAGGAAATTGCCGTTCATCAACAGAAATTTGATCTGTACATGAAGGAACATCCCAATGTTACAATTAAACCAGTGGATCTCGGTACTGAGCGTTTCCAAAAATTGATGACACTGATTGGTGCAGATAATGCACCAGATATTATTTATCTTAATGAGTGGACTTATGTTATGGCTAACAAGGGTGTACTTCTCGGACTGAATGATCTGATTGAACAGGAACAGTTTGATACGTCTGTTTATCCAGAATCCCTGCTTACGCCACTGCGTTATGAGGGCGAATTGTATGCGCTGCCTCAAGAAGTTTCGCCTTTTGTGATTTATTATAATAAGGATATGTTTGAAGAGGCAAATGTGCCGCTGCCTACCGATGACTGGACGATTGATGAATTTTATGCGGCGGCAAAGGCATTAACAAATCCGGACGAAAAGGTTTACGGTTATCGCCATCCGGGCGCATGGGCGGATCAGGTTTTAGGCTGGTTTTCTCGTGCGGGTGTTGATTTTGATATCAGTGGTACGGAAGTCAAGGGACTTGATACACTAGAAGCTCTTGATGCATTGACGTTTCTTTATAATTTGGTTGTTAAAGATGAACTTTCTCCTAACCCTGCGGCACTGACAGCAATGGGTAAGGGTGCGGATGCGATGTTCCGTAACGAAAAGGTGGCTATGGAATCTGCTGGTCTGTGGATGTTGCCTACCTATAAAGAGAACCCGCTTCCTTTTGAATGGGATGTAGTACGTATGCCTATAGATAAGAATCAGAATACAAAAGCTGGTATTCTTAACTGGGGTATTTCAAAATCTACGGAAAATCCTGAAATTGCATGGGATATTTTAAAATTTCTCTGTGGTCCTGAAGGAAACAGAATTGTGGCAGAATCAAACATGGCTCTTCCGGGAAGTACAGATGAAGAGGCTCTCCAGATTGTTTTAGACAGCAAATTCCCGTCGAACGTAAAAGCGTTTGTAGATTCAGTGCCAGATTGTGATCTCAAAGATCAGCTTTCTGTTTATCGTACAGAGGTCAATACGAAATTACAGCAAATTGTTGATGAAATGCTGATTGGTAATAGTACACCTGAAGAAACGCAGAAAAAGTTGATAAAAGAAATTAATGCTATTTTGGCAGGTTAATATTCGTATTATGATATAGAGTTAAGATGAGGAAGGGAGAAATTTTAAGTTTTAAGAAAAATTCTCCCTTCCTGTATTCTTAATAATATTTTTTAGTGAGGTGATCAAAGTGGAAAAGATTTCAAGTACGGTGAAGAAAAAGAAGAGAAAGACACTAGGTGCGAAAGAAACTTTCTGGGGTTATTTTTTCTTATCGCCGGTAATTATCGGATTTTTAGTTTTCACGGTATTTCCGGTCATAATGTCATTTTACTATAGTCTTACTGATTATGACGGGATTCTTAAGCCGACATTTGTTGGACTTCAAAATTATGCTATGCTTTTTACAAACAAAGAATTCGGCGAGGCGCTGCTTCATACAGTTTATTTCACTGTTGGAACGGTTCCTATTGGCGTATTTTTGGCTATTTTAGTTGCGGTACTGCTAAATCAGAAAATTCGCGGGGTTAATATATATAGATCGGCGTTTTTTATTCCGGTTATTGTATCGTATGTTTCGATTACAATGGTTTGGCAATGGTTATATAATGAAGATTACGGTCTGATAAACTCTTTTCTGGGGCAGCTTGGTTTGTACCAGCCACCGTGGCTTACGAGTGAACGTTGGGCGATGCTGTCGGTTATTATTATGAGTATCTGGAAGGGATTAGGATTTAATGCGGTAATTCTTCTTGCAGGTGTACAGGGGATTTCTTCTAATATTTATGAATCTGCGGACATAGATGGGGCAAATGTATTTCAGAAGTTTTTTAAGATCACACTGCCACTGTTAAAACCGACAATTGTTTTTGTTACAATTATCAGTATGATCAATTCATTCCAGGCATTTGATCAGATTTATGTAATGACAAAGGGTGGTCCCGGTACATCTACGCAGGTAGTCAGCTATCTTATTTATATGAATGCCTTCCAGTATTTTAAACAGGGATATGCATCTGCTATGGCTTATATTCTGTTCATTATTGTTTTTGTTGCCAGCATTATTCAACTTCGAGTTAGTGAAAAAAATAGTTTTTAGGGAGGGATAAAAAATGGAAAATGCTTTTGGTCAAAACAGAAGAGCAAAAAGAAAGAAGATAGCTGTTCGTGTATTCACGCATATAATATTGATTCTTTGTTCAATTTCCATGCTGATTCCTTTCCTTTGGATGATATCTTCATCCTTAAAGGATGTGCAAGAGCTGTATGCTATACCGCCGTACTGGATTCCAAAGCATATAGCTTGGGAAAATTATGTGTATATGTTTGAGCAGGCGCCTTGGCTGGTGTATTTTGGAAATACTATTCTTATTACAGTATGTACTATTTTGGGACAACTTCTTACATGTTCAATGGCGGCTTACGCGTTTGCACGTTTGAATTTTAAGGGGAAAAATATTCTTTTTATTATTTATCTCGGTACCATGATGATTCCATTCCAGGCTGTCATGATTCCGCAGTTTAAAATAATCAAGTATATGGGGCTGATAGATACCAAATCGTCCCTGATCGCTGTTGGAATATTCAATGCATTTGGAACATTTTTGCTCCGGCAGTTTTTCCTCACGATTCCGAAAGAATTGGAGGAAGCTGCAAAAATTGACGGATGCAGTTACCCGCGAATTTTCTGGGAGGTTATTCTGAAGAATTCCAAGCCGGCTTTAATGACTCTGGTGATTTTTACTTTTATGAACACGTGGAATGACTTTTTGCGTCCTTTGATTTTCATAAACAGTGAAGAAAATTGGACTTTGGCTATGGGATTGGCTCAATTCCAAGGGACCTATGTTTCTCAGTGGAACCAAATGATGGCTGGAGCCTTGATTTCTATGTTACCGATTTTATTAGTTTATATATTCGCCCAAAAGTATTTTGTGCAAGGTATAGTTATGAGTGGAATTAAAGGCTAAATTTGAATCTTAAGGGGGTTAGTATTATGAAGATTACAAAGAATTATATGGAGAAAGTTTATGCAGGCTGGCTTGGAAAAATTATCGGGATTCGCTTGGGAGCGCCTATTGAAGGTTGGACGTATCAGCGTATCCGTGATGTTTTTGGAGAAGTGTGGTCTTATCCGGCAGATTATAAAAATTTTGCAGCAGATGATGATAGCAACGGTCCGCTATTTTTTATTCGGGCATTGGAGGATTGCGAACAACTGAGTGATTTTTCTTCTAAAGATGTAGCAAATGCACTGTTAAACTATGCGCCATATGAACATGGATTTTTCTGGTGGGGTGGTTACGGCATTTCAACCGAGCATACGGCTTATCTGAATCTTAGAAATGGTATTCCGGCACCTAGAAGCGGCAGTATAGAGCAGAATGGTTCTACGATGGCGGAACAAATTGGCGGTCAGATTTTTATTGATTCGTGGGGACTTGTCTCTCCTGGAAATCCAGAACAGGCAGCGAAGCTCGCGGAACAGGCAGCTAGTGTTACACATGGAGGTAACGGTGTATATGGTGGAATATACGTTGCCTGCTGCATTAGTCTGGCTTTTGTGGAAAAAAGCATTCGAGAGATTCTTGAGCATGCACTTCAATATATTCCTAATGATTGCGAATATGCCCGCGTAGTCAATGCGGTTATGAAGTTTTATGATGAACATCCTGAAAACTGGCGTGACTGTTTCAATTATATTTTTGAGAACTTCGGTTATGATAAATATCCTGGAAATTGTCACATCATACCTAATGCTGCAGTTATGGTTCTTTCTATGTTGTATGGACGTGAAGATTTTTCGGATACGCTCAATATCTGTAATATGTGTGGTTGGGATACAGATTGCAATGTTGGTAATGTAGGTACGATCATGGGGGTATTTGCGGGTATCAGTGGAATTGATTACGACAAATGGGTAAAACCGATTAATGATTTTCTTGCCTGCTCAAATGTTGTTCCTTCTTTGAATGCGGTTGATATTCCGTTTGGCGCCAGTTATTTCGCAAAGATGGCTTATATCTTGGTCGGAGAAGAAATACCAGAGACTTGGAATACAATTTTGAATGAAAGAGTTGATAGCTGCCATTTCGAATATCCGACCAGCACACATGCGATTCGAAGCCGTTCGCAGGGAAGATGCTATATCCATAATACTGACGAACAGGCTTATACGGGGAAACGTTCACTTAAGTTGACGGCGGTGACGTCATCTGGAGAGGAGAGTTTCTTCTACAAACAGACTTATTATAGTTCTGAGGATTTCGACGATTCGCGTTACGGTCCATTCTTTGCTCCGTTGATTTATCCTGGACAGACGGCACATCTGAGTGTACTGCCAACTTCTGGGGAAGAAATGATTACTACAGCGCAAATTTATGCCAAAAATGGAGTAACAGGAGAAATAATCCGTGGGGAAAAAGTGAAAGGTGATGGCGCTTGGCACAAGCTTTCTTTACGGATTCCTGGTGGACAGACAGATTATATCAGTGAAGTTGGCGTTATTCTTTGCGGTATAGCTTCAGGATTTGCTATGGGAAATGTATCAGCATATATCGATGACCTGTATTTTGATGGTAATCCAGATTATAGTTTGAATTTTGAAAAGATGCAGCTTGATTGCTGGAATAATATGCATCAGGAGGTTCCACAGTTCGCAAAACTCAAGGGGCACAGCTATTTGGATGGATCATATCTGAGCCTTTCATGCACAGATTTTGCAGAAATGTATACGGGACATCATTTATGGAAAGATTATGGAGTAACAGCTATTTTGAAGCCTGTAACCGGTACAGAGCACTTTGTAAATATCAGAGTTCAGGGTGCTATGCGTAGTTATGCTGCCGGTTTCTCGGATAATAATAAGTTGGTTTTGCGAAAGAATTATTACGGATATACTATACTGTGTGAGACAGATTTTGCATGGAAAATCAATGAAGAGTATAAGCTTTCACTGAAAGCTGATGGTTCAACGCTTAGTGTATCAGTAAATGATAAAGAGTATCTGACTTTTACGGATTCCAATTTGCCGTTGCTGACTGGTTGTGCAGGTATATCTGTTGAGCAAGGGAGCCATTGCTTATATCGTGATATTGCAATAACTGGAAAGGAGTAGAATTGACATGAAAAAAATACTCGTGATTGGCAGCATGAATATGGATTTTGTTGCCGGCGTATCACACATACCAACGTTAGGTGAAACTGTTTTGGCTGACAATTTTGAACTTGTACCCGGTGGAAAAGGCGCTAATCAGTCCTATGCCATCGGGAAAATGCATGGAAATGTGGCTATGCTTGGGATGGTGGGACAGGATACATATGGCGAAAGGTTATGTGAGAATCTAAAGAGTGTTGGAGTTGATGTTACCCGTGTACGCAAGTTGAGTGGTGTGTCTACAGGAATTGCTGTTATTGGTGTAATACCTGAAGGAGACAATAGCATATTGGTAATTCCGGGCGCAAATGCGTATGTAGATAAATCATATGTTATGGAAAATATGGATCTGTTTGAATCGAGTGATATTATCGTAGTGCAGCTAGAAATTCCTCTGGAAACAGTAATGTATGTGGTGAAAGAAGCTCGAAAAAGAGGAAAAACAGTAATACTTGATCCGGCACCTGCAATATCTGATTTACCTGATGAGTTGTTTTCTTGTGTGGATGTGATTAAGCCGAATGAAACAGAACTTGCCATTTTGGTACAAGATTTCAGTTCTGAGGAAAATTTGTGTGCAAATGCTGAGTTATTACAGCGCAAAGGTGTAAAGAACATAGTTGTTACGTTGGGAGGGGAAGGTTCTTATCTTTTAAAAGAGGATCATACAGAAAAAAGACTGTATGCTGATAAGACAGTTCATGTGGTAGATACCACTGCTGCCGGAGATAGCTATGTGGCCGGTTTAGCGGTTGCTTTATCACGAGGGGATTCTTTGGACGAAGCAGTGGAACTGGCCAGCAGAGTTTCCAATATTGTGGTAACACGTAAAGGCGCTCAGACTTCAATTCCTTCTTTTGAAGAACTTACAAAAATGTCTCAATAGCGATTAGATTGTTTATCATTCTCGAATGCTTGAATGATGGCAAATATAGATGGTAATTAAAGTGTTCCATGGTTTGTGAAAATTCAGACCATGGAACATTTTTATATTACAACAGGGAAAGGTCAGACGAGCGCTATTGGAAAGTCAAATCAGTTATAGAATAAAATAGTAGATGATTCTATAATTCATATATCAAAGATCGTACAACAGGATATGTGAAAAGGAGAGAAAAACATGAGGAAAAAAGTTTTAGCAGGCGTTCTTGCAACTGTGATGACATTTTCTATGGCAGCATGCGGAGATACGGGAGTTGCTTCAAATTCCAGTGCAAAATCAGGAGATGATTCGTCAAAAAATGGGGGAGATCCATACACTGTAACATTGGTATTACAAGGTAGTACACAACCGGATGAGGAACGGATTGAGAAGAAAATTAATGAAATTTTGGAGCCAGAGTTGAATGCGAATCTTGACATTGTTGTTCTTCCGTGGGCAAGTGCAACACAGCAGCTGCAGCTGATGCTTTCTGGTGATGAGAAAATTGATCTTTTCTATACAAATGCAACAAATGCAATTCAGTATATGCATTCTGGCCAGATTATTGATATGTCTGAATTAATTGATCAATATGGAACAAATATGAAAAGTATTTACGGAGAAGATATTGTAAAGACAAATAATGTAGACGGATTTGTTTATGGACTGCCTAATCAGATTGAACGAGGAAGTATTCCGGCGGTCTTTATGAGAAAGGATCTTGTAGAAAAATATAATATTAATACAGATGATATCAAAGAACCTAAAGACATGGAAAAAGTGTTTGAAATTGTACAAAATGGAGAACCAGATATGACTATGCTGTATTCTACCAGCGAAGGCGATACTCCTTTAGGACGATTATTCCGTGGAGATGGACTCGGAGATGCGAGTTTTGGCGTAATTATGGATCAAACAAATAGCACAAAAGTAGAAAATTATTTCGCAACAGATTGGTTCAAAGATACGGCTACGATGTTGCATGATTGGTATAAAAAGGGATATATCAGTCAGGATGCTGGAACAAACACGGAAAATTGGAGAACGGTATGTAAAGCAGGAAATTTATTTTCGATTTTTTTCTCATATCATCCGGGAACCCCTGTTGAGTTTGAAAGCTCTACCGGTTATGAATTTGAAATTGTGCCGTTTTATGATGAACCTATTGTTAATTCATCTTCTTATGGCGGAGTTATTTTTTCGTTAGCGCAAAATTCTGAGAATCCAGAAAAAGCAATGCAGGTACTTGATTATATTTACGGAAGTCCAGAGGTAATGAATCTTCTAAATTGGGGTGAAGAGGGAATAGATTATGTGGTAGAAGATGAAGAAAATGAGATTATTAATTATCCAGATGGAATAACAGCAGATAATGTAGGATATAGTTTGAATCTCGGGTGGGAACTTCCTAATCAGTTTATTGCATACAAGTGGAGTGGATCAGATCCTCAATTATGGGATAAAATGCAAGACTTTAATGCATCAGCTAAAAACTCTAAAGCAGTTGGTTTTGCTTTTGATAATAGTGAATACACGAATCAGATTGCTGCATTGACGAATATTGTGAAGCAATATAATGGCGCATTGTGCAGTGGTTCGGGAGATCCGGAAGAGTTGATTCCACAGCTTCTGAAGGAACTGGAAGATGCTGGGATAAATGATGTTATTGCAGCAAGACAAAAGCAGTTGGATGAATTTCTTGCAAATAAATAATTCTCAAAAAGAAAAACTGTGTTGGAATACATAGTTTAAATAAAAAAGTAATAGAAGGAGCTGTTTAAAGCGACAGCTCCTTTTTATAAAAGTCTCATAGAAGGAGAAAAGCCTTATGAAAAAAGCAGGGGTAAAAAAAGAAAAAAAGAAACATGTGTTAAAAAAATACGGACCGCTTTATCTGATGATGCTTCCGGCACTTCTATATCTTTTGATTAATAATTATATACCAATGGCGGGTATGATAATTGCGTTTAAAAAACTAAATTTTGCAAAGGGAATTTGGGAAAGTCCCTGGGCGGGATTGGAGAACTTCAAATTTCTTTTTTCATCAAAAGATGCTTTTGTGATTACACGGAATACTTTATTATATAATATTGCTTTTATTGTTGTGAATATGGTTGTCGGAATTGCAATTGCAATTTTAATCTGTGAAGTAAAAAGTAAAAAATTGAAGAAAGTCTATCAGAGTGCTATTTTACTTCCATTTCTGATGTCTATGGTTATTTTGAGCTATATTGTTTATGCTCTGCTAAGTGCAGAAAATGGTTTGGTAAATAATTCGATTTTGCCTTTTTTCCATATAGATCCTATACAGTGGTATCAGAAACCAAAATATTGGCCAGCAATTCTGATCATTGCGAACTGTTGGAAAGGGGTTGGGTATGGATGCTTGATTTATATTGCATCTCTGATTGGCATTGATCCATCTTATTATGAGGCAGCAAGATTGGATGGAGCAAGTAAATGGCAGGAGATTACAAAAATCACATTGCCATGTCTGGTACCGACTATTATCACGCTGCTACTTCTTAGTGTTGGCAGAATTTTTTACTCTGATTTTGGGCTATTTTATCAGGTACCAATGAACTCAGGAGTTTTGTTCCCTGCCACAAATGTTATAGATACCTATGTATATCGTGCGTTGATTGAACAGGGAAATATCAGTATGTCTTCGGCGGCCGGTGTGTATCAGTCCCTGGTGGGATTTGTTATCGTAATGGTGAGCAACTGGATTGTCCGTAAAGTAGATAAAGATCAGGCATTATTCTAGGAGGGTGGAATCATGACGAATTCAAAAAAAGCAAAATGTTTCCAGATTTGGATTAATGTAGTACTTATAATAATTACATTAGTCATTGTACTGCCATTTTTATTGGTGTTTATTTCTTCTTTGACGGATGAAAATACTTTGATTCGAGATGGATATTCTTTTTTTCCGGAAAAGTTTAGTTTTTATGCATATTCCTATATTATCCGTCAGGGTGAAAAAATCTTACGAGCGTATGGAATTACTATTTTGGTAACGATTGTAGGAACAGCTGCTAACATTGCAATGTCTTCTCTTTTGGCGTATCCGTTATCTGTAAAAGAGTTACCATATAGAAGAGGAATTACATTTTTTGTGTTTTTTACAATGCTGTTTAATGGTGGATTAGTACCAACTTATTTGATGTATGTAAATTATTTTCATATCAAAAATACAATTTGGGCTTTAATTGTCCCCGGATTTCTATTAAGCGCCAATAATGTTTTGATGATCAGGAGTTATTTTAACACTAGTATTCCAGAGGCGCTGTTTGAAGCTGCTAAGATTGATGGCGCTGGGCATATGAAAATTTTTACCAGCATTGTACTTCCTCTTGGAAAACCAATTTTGGTGACGATGGGGTTGTTTTCTGCGCTTGCTTATTGGAATGACTGGACAAATGGTTTATACTATCTGTCAGGAAATGATGGTCAGAAACTTTATAGTATTCAAAATTTATTAAATCAGATGATTACTGATATCCAGTATCTTGCAAGTGGAAAGGTAACCGGAAATATCGGGGCAGAGGTGGCAAAATTGCCTACGACCTCAATTCGTATGGCTATTGCATTTATCGCTATGCTGCCGTTGTTTATTATCTATCCGTTCCTGCAGAAATATTTTGCAGAAGGTATCACACTTGGAGCTGTAAAAGGATGATTTTATGACAAAAGATAGTAGAAAGACAACGCTCGCACAACAAAGTCGCTATTTGCTGTGTATGCTTTTGGTTATGTTTCTGCTTTTTTTGGGAGGAGGGGGATTCCTTTTGAACCGAACGCAGGAACAGGTTTATGAACAGATGAGAGAACTTTCAAAATTGTATACAGATGAGCTGGATAATCGCTTTTTACGAATTAGCCGAAATTTATTTTCTACTGTGATGGACAGCTCTAATCCAGATTCTTCGTTCTGGAAATATATGAATTTGATGGAGAAAGATCAATATGAGGAATATGTTATTGGACAACTGAGAAATCGCTATGTATCTGCAGCATGGGATTTTGGTACAGACTATAATATTTTTCTTTATACGGAAAAAGATAATAATTTATATCAGTTGAGTATTTCTTCAGATGGAAGTTATCAGATTGATTCTTATCTTCAAGAAGCTATGAAACAATGGATTAAAAGCTTGAATCAGCAGACATATACAATCAAGAAAAAATGGAGTGTTGTGCGTTGCGGCGATGATACCTATATGTTTAAAATGGCACAGAATAAAGGAGTTGGGCTTGGCTGCTATGTCAATTTGAAGACGATTTTAGAGCCATTTTCCCAGCTCTCTCTTGGAAGAAGCGGTTATGTAAGTTTGGTAAATCAGAATGGTGATAGTATTGGAATGCTGACGGAAAATGGAATTTTGACAGAAAGTCAGCAGATGAATACGGATGAATACACTTTTTGTCAGGCGCTTTCTCAGGCTCCTTTTGAAATAAGGACTAAAATTTCCTGGACAGGTGTTCTGAATTTAATGACGGGAAGTGTTTTTGTGTTTTTTCTAATTGCGTTTTTGTTGATGGCAGTGGGAGCTATTCTTTTGTTTCAGCTGGAAAAGAAAATTTTGCATCCGGTAATGCTTTTTACAGAAAATCTGCAAAAGTATGATCATGGAGATTATACATATCAGATGTCAGAAGAAAATTTGGTAGAATTGGAACAGATTGACGATAAATTTCGCAATATGATCCACCAGATAAGAAAGTTGAAGATTACTCTGTATGAACGTGAATTGGAAAAGCAGAAGATAGAGATGGACTATCTGAAAATCCAAATCCGACCACATTTTTACATGAATTGTCTGAATTTTATCTACAGTATGATTGACTTTGGGCAGTATGATCATGCAAAAACAATGAGTCGTATAACATCAGATTATCTTGCATATATCTTCCGCAATACAAACGATATGGTTCCGGTGAGAGCAGAGATGAATCATTGTGAAAACTATCTTAAAATTTTATTGCTGCGTTATCCAGAAAAATTTACATATTACATGGAAGTTCATGAAGAAGTAAAAGATACCGTGATTTTTCCGTTTTTGATTCAGGTCTTTGTGGAAAATTCTGCAAAACATGTATTAACATTGGAAAGAAGTTCTCTCATTTCAGTAACGGTTTATCCGGAAGACCGGGAAGAAGAGAAGTACGTGAATATTTATATTTCTGATACAGGAAATGGATTTCCAAAGGAAACGATGGAAAAATTGCAAAAGAGAGAGGATATTTCTGAAAATGGAAAACATATAGGAATTGCAAATTGCTTAAAACGTTTTCACTATTATTATGGGGATAAAGGAGAAATTTATTTTGATAACAGCCCACTTGGAGGAGCTGTAGTAGATATTCATATTCCATACAATACAGGAGAGAAGAAAAATGAAGCTATTACTCGTGGATGATGAAGAATATGTTATTGATAGTATTAAAAGAAATCTGGATCTGGAAGAGGCTGGTGTGGATGAAGTTTATACGGCATATTCTGTGCAGCAGGCAAAAAATATCATGGAAATGGTTAATATAGATATTGTAATTAGTGATATTGTGATGCCTGGTGGTACGGGTTTTGAGTTCGTGGAATGGGTAAGACGTCAGAAGTTAAAGGTACAGGTTATTTTTTTGACGAGTTATGCAGAATTTGATTATGCAAGAAGGGCGATTCAGTTAAACAGTGTTGAGTATTTGTTAAAGCCTATTGATTTTGAGAAATTAAAACAAGCGGTTTGTCAGGCAGCAGAGGTAGTAATAAAAGAGAAGGAGATGCGAGATTTACGGCAAGAAAGTATCAAATGGGGGAGAAACAAGAAAATATTGCAGAAGGATATTTGGAAAACCGTGTTAAAATATGGATTTTCTGAAGAAAAATTCTGTGAAACAGCGCTACAGCGTCAGCTTCATTATGAACCGGGACATTATTTCAGACTGATTTGTCTGACTCCAGAAGGAAAGATCAGAAAGCGTGAAGAATGGGACGTTGAGACTATGGAATTTGTCATTGAAAATGTAATGTCTGAACTGTATGAAGGAACAGAGATTATAGTAGATACGGTTTTTTATCAGGAACCGGGAATTTACTGGATTGTAATGCAGTCCAGAAAAAAAGAATATCCGCAAGAAGATGCGAGCGATAAAGAAATTTTGCAGCAATATGTAAAATGGATGAATGAAAAGATTTGTTCAGAATTTTGGTGTGGGGTTGGATGTTGGGAATCTGTTTTAAAAATTCAGAAGCAGAGTCAAATAATACAAAAGATGTACGAGAGTAGTCTTTCAGTCAGAAATGAGGTGCTGTTTCTTTCCGAATTTCAAACTCCTGAGACGATTTATGAAAACAAGGAATTGGATATATGGAAAATATTACTTTATGAAGAAAAGACAGATGAATTACTAAAACGAATCAGAAAATATCTGGATAGAACGGAACAGGGGGGGATGATTACAAGAATTTTTCTATCAGCGCTTAGAACGGATCTGGTGCAGATGGTTTATGCATGGCTTTCGGAAAGGGAAATAAAAGCAAATGCACTTTTTTCAGATGCTGAGATGGAAAAGCTGCAACGTGATGCTCTTAGTGGTCGAGATCAGATGATAGAATATGCAAAAATGCTTGTTCAGAAAGCAATTCAGTATAAGCAGTACATTAATAAGTCGGACTCTGTTATGAGTCAGGTCTGTGCATATATTGATGCGCATTATCGGGAAGAGATTCACAGGGAAGAACTTGGAGAGTTGGTCTTTTTGAATACGGATTATTTATCTCGGATATTTAAAAAAGAAAAAGGAATTTCAATTAGTACTTATATTATACAAAAAAGAGTTGAAGAGGCAAAAAAACTTTTAACGCAGAGTACATTACCAATTAATACGGTATCGTTATATGTGGGATATAGCAATTTTTCATATTTTACAAAGATGTTTAAAGAAAATACAGGGTATGCGCCACTGGAATACAGGAGAAACTTCAGTGAAAAGTAAAATATAAGAGTCGAGGAGAAAAAAGATGGAAGAACAAAAATTGAAAGAACTTTTGGCAGATATGACGCTGGAAGAAAAAGTGAATCAGATGAGTCAGGTTGTGGGTGCATTTTTTAACACAGATATGGATATTACTGCGATGGGTCCCATGGAGGAAAAAGGTTTTACATCGGAAAATGTAGCGTTATCTGGCTCTCTTCTGGGTTCTATGGGGGCGGAAACACTGAAAAAAATCCAGAAAGATTTTATAGAGCAGCATCCTCATCACATTCCGATGTTGTTTATGCTGGATGTTATCAATGGGTTTAAAACAATTTTTCCGATCCCTTTAGGTCAGGGAGCAACTTTTGAGCCGAAGCTTTCTGAAAAATGTGCGGCTGTTGCAGCAAAAGAAGCGGCTGTTTCTGGCATTCATGTGACTTTTGCACCTATGACGGATTTGGTACGTGATGCGAGATGGGGGCGTGTGATGGAATCTACAGGCGAAGATCCGTATTTGAACAGCTTGTTTTGTGCAGGAATGGTTCGTGGATTTCAGGGAAATGATTTGAGAGAGCCGTATAAAATTGCTTCTTGTGTAAAACATTTTGCCGGGTATGGTGCGCCGACTGCAGGAAGAGATTACAATACGGTAGAACTTTCTGAACATACATTCCGTGAGTTTTATCTGCCTTCTTATCAAGCAGGAATTGACGCTGGCGCAGCAATGGTAATGTCTTCGTTTAATACGGTAAATGGAGTTCCGGCAACTGGAAACAAAAAATTGATGCGGCATATCCTAAGAGAAGAGATGGGATTTGATGGTGTGTTGATTTCCGATTGGGCAGCGATTGAGGAGCTTATCTGTCATGGCTATTGCCAAAATCGTGAAGAAGCCGCAATTCGTTCTGCAGAAGCAGGAATTGACATTGACATGATGACAGGTATTTATTGCGAAAATCTTTGTCAGCTTGTGCAGGAAGAAAAAGTTTCAGAGAAATTGATTGATGAGTCTTGTATGCGGATCTTGAAATTGAAAAATAAATTGGGCTTGTTTGAAAATCCATATAAAGATGCGGATGAAATAAAAGAGAAAGAAATCATTCTTTGCAAGGAACATCGAGATCTGGCAAGAGAGGCTGCGAGGAAATCGTTTGTATTATTAAAAAATGAAGATAAGCTTCTGCCTCTTGATCAAGAGAAAAAAATTGCATGGATTGGACCGTATGTTCACAGTAGAAATTTGATGGGATCCTGGTCTTTTATTGGGGAGGCAAGAGATATAACTAATCTGGAAGAGGCGGTTAAAGAAAAAGTAAAGACAGAAAATATGAGTTTTTATTCCGGGTCACCTATGCTTGGGTCTGATATACATTTAGAGGGATTTGGCGAGACAATAGAGCAGTCTTATACGAAGGAAGAAGAGAAACTTATGCTTCAGGAGGCAGTATGTGCAGCAAAAGAGGCAGAACTGGTAGTACTTGCTATTGGAGAAGATCATTTGCAGTCAGGAGAAGCAACGAGTAATTCCAATATTTGCATTCCCGAAATTCAACAGAGATTGCTTGACAGTGTTTTTGAAGTAAACAAAAATATTGTGGTTGTTTTATTTAGTGGGCGCCCACTTGATTTGCGCGATGTTGTTTCGAAGGCAAAAGCTGTTATGGAAGTATGGATGCCGGGAACAGAAGGGGCAAAAGCGATTACAGAGGTTGTTTTTGGTGAATATCAACCAAGTGGAAAGTTACCCATGAGCCTTCCTTATTCTGTAGGACAGGTGCCAATTCATTATAACGAGTATTCTACCGGAAGACCACACATACCGGGAAAGGATAAAGATAGGTTTCGTTCTAAATATCTCGACATTCCAAATGAGCCATTGTTTCCGTTCGGGTATGGCTTAAGCTATACAGAATTTGAAATTTCTGCTATAACAATGGATCGGTCGGAACTTGGTATGAAGGATGAGATTAAAGCTTCCGTAACAGTAAAAAATATAGGGGATAAAGTAGGAACGGAGACGGTGCAGCTTTATATTCACGACGTGGCAGCATCTATTGTACGCCCGGTTAAAGAGTTGAAAGATTTTCAAAAAATAACTCTTCAACCGGGAGAAGAGAAGAAAGTTGTATTTACCATTAAAGAAGAAGAACTTCGTTTTTTGACGGAAAAAGGATGTGTGGAAAGTGAAGATGGCGTATTTGAAGTTTTTATAGGAAATGATAGCACAACAAAAAATAAAGGAGAGTTTATACTGAAAAAACATCAGATATAAAGGATGAAATAAACATAATTTGTATTAGTTGAAAGAGATAATAAAAATGGGGAAATAATAAAAGATCAGAAGAACGGGCAGATTTTCCACCCGTTCTTGATTCTTTATAGCCGCCAGAGTACTACCAGTTTCCTTCAAAACTCCAATATTCGCACCATTCCATCTTCTGGAAGATTCACTTCCAGCGCTCCATTTTCTTTATCCCAGACGAGCTTACATTTTTTATCTGCCTTTGGAAATGCAACCGTTACGGTCAGATCTTGCCCCTGGAATTCTTTCAGAGGTAAGAAACATGTTTTGTCACCCTTGATATGCCATACGGCAAGGCGATTTTTCTTGCCTCCTTTTAATCCCAGCGCCATCCAGTCATCTCCGTCGCTGGCGAGTCCCAGTGGCCAAAACGGCAGACTATGTGGAATTTCCTGCCGGAAGTTTTTATAGTATTCCAGTTCTTCTTTTACAATGGCTTTTTTATCTTCTGTCAAAACGCCCATATGTCCGCTCTGATGGATGCGGAGCAGACAGGAGTTTACGCAGTTGAAGATCGTTTGTTCTTCCATAGAATCGCTGAGAGGATAGGATCAGATCGCCGCTGCTGCAGTTTTCAATCACGATGTCGGGATATTCTGCAAATATTTCATCCAGCCAAGACAAATATGCCCGATTATGCTCTAACAGTCCATCTCCGGCGCTGTCTGCCTGATACTCCGTTCCCGTGTAGGCATTGATATTGTAATCGATTTTAAAGTAACCGATTCCGTATTCTTGTATCAGACGGTCTATTACACTGCGGGTGTAAGCACGAACATCAGGATTTCGAAAATCCAGTTGATAACGATCGCGGTCTAAAACTACTGTTCCATGTCTTTGGAAAAACCAGCTTTTGTCTGTTGTTTTTGCCAAAGCGCATTGGGTCCCCATCACTTCGATTTCCAGCCAGATTCCCGGTATCATGCCTTTTTGGCGAATATAGTCTGTAACTTCCCTTAGACCGCCGGGAAAGCGCGTGGCAGAGGGCTGCCATTCTCCTACTAATAGAAAATCTTACGGTTTCAGGCACGAATACTGGTTCCAATGCGGAAGTAAAGTTTCCGGGTTCAGTGGCGATGAACGGGGTACAAAAGATTTTTGTAAATGGTTCGGGTACAAAGGAAGATCCATATATTCTCTCTTCCATAGAAGATTTGAAGAAATTTGCCGATACGGTAACAAATACAGGTATTACATATAAAGATCAGTATCTGAAGGTTGCAGAAGGAACTGTTTTTGATTTATCAGCAGAACAGTGGAAATCTATTGGTTCATCAAGCAAAAGGTTCATGGGAACATTCGATGGTAACGGAGCGACGGTAAAAGGCTTAACGGACAGTTTTTTGGCGGTATTGTAGGTTATACAAACAGTTCAAAAGGAACTTGGGTAATTGAAAATTGTAAAAATTACGGTAATATAACCTCTGCGTATTGGGCAGGTGGAATTTCTGGGGGAACAACCAGAGTTACCGTTTCTTCCTGTACCAATGAGGGAAAGATTCAGGGAGAAGAAGTTACCGGAGGTATCATTGGAACTGCCAACAGTGGAACAACTGTTACGGGCTGCGTCAATAAGGGAGATGTAACGGATGCAAAAGGCAGTGCAGGCGGCATTATCGGCGATACAGCAGCGGCAGGAGATATGATTGAAAATTGTTATAATGGCGGAGATATTACAGCGACCGGCGAAAAGCCGGATGGCAAACCGGATAATAAACCGGGGAACGCTGATACCATCCATCCACAGAGCGGGCAAAGTTCTAATGCGGTAGAGACTGGAGATTCCACAAACGTAGTGTTATGGATCACAGTTTTTGTAATCGCAGCGGGAATGCTCGTTGGAGGATTTATCTGTATGAAACGACGTAAAAACAAATAAAAAGCAAAAAGTATGAGAAGATGGGAGTCTGTCGCGTGAAAGATTTATACATTTAATGCGACAGCTCCTGTCTTTTTTATAACCTGATTTTGAATTTTAATGAAAAAGATGTATTTTTTTATTCCATTTTTAGGGCAGGGGTAGTATAATTGCCACAACGTTACTGTGAAGACGCTGAACAGTTACGAGGAATTAAGCGTTAAGCAGGTTAAGTTAGTTGCTTTGGACTTTAGCATGAAAGAAAAGGAGTGGGCGATTATGGAAGACAGAACTGTAGATACCAGCAAAGATAACAAGTTGATTTTGGCGATTTTACAGGAAGAGGATTACGATCAGACAGTAGAGATGTTGAATGAGAAGCATTTCTTTGTGACAAAACTCAGCTCCAGCGGTGGTTTTTTGAAAAAGAAAAATGTTACTATCATGATCGGTGTGGAAGAGGAACGTCTTCCGGAAGTGAGCGCTATTCTGGAAAAATATGCAGGAAGACGCAGGATTACCATGTATACCATGGCGTCCTCAGGCGCAGAGGTACGGGGGATGAATCCCGGCGTGACGATCCCGGTGGAAAAAGAAGTGGGCGGCGTTACCATGTTTACGCTGAGCATGGATGCCCTGAAGAAGTTTTAAGCGGTTGCTTCGAGAACTTGCCGGAGGTTTCTTTTGTTGACTGAATGAATACAATGTTTTATACTTTGTATGGTACCAGGGTCAAAAGGTCATAAACCACGTTGTGCTTGCACAAAAGTGGTTTTATGTCTTTATGACCCGCCCCAAAATGAGGATAAAAGTGGGGCGTATGCCCCGCGATATCCGAATATGGGGCAGAATTGTGAGAGTGCGCAGCACGAAACAATTCGTTAGGTATCTTTGACCTCAACATCTTTGTATGGAAATGTCAGAGAGGAACGAAACGGTATGGATTATATAGTCTTTGATCTGGAATGGAATCAGTGTCCCTATGGAAAGGGGCAGGAGAATGAAAGGATTCCTTTTGAAATTATTGAAATTGGCGCAGTAAAATTGAACAGTGAAAAGCAGATCATAGATCAATATCAGGTATTGATCCAGCCGCGTGTATATAAAAAGCTTCATTTTAGAACAAAAGAGATTCTCCATCTGGAGATGGAGGAACTGGAAAATGGCGTGGCTTTTTACAAAGCGATCCGGGAGTTTTTGAAGTGGTGCGGAGAATCGTATCAGTTCTGCACCTGGGGAAATTCTGATCTGTTAGAGCTTCAGCGGAATATGAAGTATTATGGTGTTTTGCAGCTTTTGAAAGGACCGATATCTTTTCTGGATGTACAGAAGCTTTTTAGTCTGGATCTTGAAGATGGAGAGAGCAGAAAATCTTTGGAATATGCAGTAGACTATCTGCATCTGGATAAGCAGCAGGAGTTTCACAGAGCTCTGGCGGATGCCTGGTATACGGCTCGGGTATTTCAAAGGATCAGTGATAAAACAGCAGAGGATTTTTATTCTATAGACTGTTATCAGAATCCTAAGAACAGGGAAAATGAGATTCATGTTCTATATCCTGGATATGAAAAATATATTTCAAGAGAATTTGCAAGTAAGGAAGAAGCAATGCTGGATAAAGAAGTGACCAGCAGCCGCTGCTTTCTCTGCGGAAAGAATGTGCGGAAAAAGATCCGTTGGTTTGCCAACGGACAGAAGAATTATTACTGTCTTGCCTGTTGTCCCCAGCATGGCTGGATGAAGGGGAAGATCCGCATGAAGAAGACAGAGAAGGGAAATGTGTTTGTGGTGAAAACCATGAAGTTCACCGATGAGGCAGAAGCCTTGCAGATCAAAGAAAAGAAAGAAGAGATCAGGAGAAAGAGGAAAGAAAAAAGGAAACAGGAAAAGAGGAATTATAGCGAACGCTGAGAAAAGAGAAGGGGGAAAATATGAAAAAGCAAAGCGGCAACGGACGGGATCAGTTCCGAAGCAGGCTGGGATTTATTATTGCCTGTATCGGCTCGGCTGTAGGTATGGGAAATATATGGATGTTTCCGTATCGTACAGGAACTTTTGGAGGAGCTGCCTTTTTAATCCCATATTTTATTTTTGTGGTTCTTTTAGGATTTTCTGGAGTTATCGGAGAGATGGCTTTTGGAAGAGGCATGAAAACGGGTCCCATGGGAGCGTTTACACAGGCTATGGAACTTCGGTTTGGAAAGAAAGGAAGACTTCCCGGTAAAGTAATTGGCGCAGTTCCGGTGATTGGTTCGTTGGGAATTGCTATTGGTTATTCGGTAGTTGTGGGCTGGTTTTTGAAATATCTGTTCGCGGCAGTGACAGGGACACTTACAAAAGTGGAAGATATGGGCGCATATTTTGGCGAACTGGCGGTGGATTTTGGAAGTGTGGGATGGCAGCTTCTTGGTCTGGGTTTGACATTCATTATTATGATTCTTGGTGTAACCCGGGGAATTGAAAAGATGAATAAGATTATGATGCCTGTATTTTTTCTGTTCTTTGTGATTCTTTTGGTGAGAGTGGTTACTTTACCGGGAGCAACGGAAGGATTTCGCTATATGTTTGTACCCCAGTGGGAGCAGCTGGGAAATGTCAAAACCTGGGTTTACGCACTGGGGCAGGCATTTTTCTCTTTATCGCTGGCAGGTTCAGGAACTATTGTATATGGCAGTTACCTAAAGAAAGATACAGATGTAGTCAGCTGTGCTAAGAATGTGGCGTTTTTCGATACCTGCGCTGCCTTGTTGGCGGGCATGGTGGTGATACCGGCAGTATTTGCCTTTGGTCTGGATGTTTCCAGCGGACCGCCGTTAATGTTCATCACGCTTCCGGCAGTATTTCAGCAGATGCCTTTTGGCGGAGTATTTGCGGTGATTTTCTTTGTGGCGGTTTTATTTGCGGCAATCACTTCTTTGATGAATCTTTTTGAAACGCCGATAGAAGCGCTGGAAAATCAATTAAAGATATCCAGAGGGGCGGCAGTGGCAGTGATTGCGTTGATTTCAGCAGCGGTAGGAATTTTTATTGAAAGCGGAGATTCCGTAGGCGCCTGGATGGATGCAGTATCTATTTATATTATTCCGCTGGGAGCATTGCTGGCGGCAATTATGTTTTTCTGGGTGTGTCCGAAAGGCTATGCCAGAGAACAGGTGGAAGTGGGAAGAGAAAAACCGTTGGGAAGATGGTTTGAGCCGGTGACGAAGTATATTTTTGTGGGAATTACTTTGTTGGTTTATGTGCTGGGGATCTTCTTTGGCGGAATTGGATGAGAATTAATTGAAACATTATCAGTTGCTTTAGAATAATTTGCTAGGAGCCTTCCGTGGAACTCAGTTAATATTAGAGTTTCACGGAAGGTTCTTATTTTTATTGTAATTGCTGGGGAAGTTTAGGGTTTTGATTATAAGGTATTTTAATATCGATGATGGTTCCTTCATCGATACAACTCTCAATGGACAATCCATAATCATTTCCATAATAGCTTTTTATACGTTGGTGAACATTGAGAATTCCTATAAAATGATGATTTTCTTTTACATCAGTAGAACTATTGATATCATTTGCAATAGACGTTGTTTTCCATAATGCAGTAGAGAGTTCTTTTAGGCGTTCAGGAGTTATACCAGCGCCATTGTCTGCTACCAAAAAGTGTAGAATGTTATCACTGAGATTAGCGCTTACGTTTATATAACATCCCGAATCCATTTTTATAAAACCATGTTCAACGCAATTTTCTACTAATGGCTGTAATAAAAAAGCAGGAATTTTTAATGAATAAAATTCCTTTGGAATAGTACAATCAAAAGAAAATTTGTTTGGAAAACGAATATTTAAAATAGTAATGTACCTGTGTAGTTGCTGAATTTCTTCTTCCAGACAAACAATAGGAATCTTTTTTAAATTGTATCGTAATAAATCGGACATACAGGATGCAATGGTTTTTATTTCGGGTTCATTGTGTATATCTGCGATTGATTTAATTCCGTTTAGCGTGTTATATAAAAAATGGTGATTGATCTGTGTTTGTAAAATCTGAATTCGTAAGGCTTGTTCATTTATTTGACTTAAGTAATTTTGACGTAAACTTTCAACCAAATGCTTATTAAGATGATTGAAGCTGTTTACTAAGGTTTGTAGTTCACGATTAGAAATTTTACCTTCTACCGTTATATCTTTAAAGTTTTCAGTGGTATGAGAATCTATTTTTTTGCAAAGCATATGGATAGAGTCTGTAAGCCCTTGTGATAAAAAAATAGCGAGGATTAATCCTAATAGCAACGTTACTATAAAAATGTAGAAGTAGTTAGCTAAGTTGTGCTGATAAGCTTTGGAGATATTTTGGTTATTGGTAAACTGAATAAGATTCCAACCGGTTGTCTTATTATAACATCCGTTTACCAGATAACTATTTTTTTGAATGGAAATGGTACGGGTTGCGTTGCTGCTATTTTCATCAAAGTCCGCGCTAAAATCAGATAATTCTTTCAATAAAGCATTGTATTTATTGGAACTTAAATATTCTTGATTAGAACAGTAAATCAAATCATTACTAGAGTTATAAATCAAAAATACGTTATTAGCTGTTTTTGCAGAAGTAAATATATTTTCAACTTGAGAAAAATCAATTCCCACATAACAACTCCCCAGTTCTTTAAAAGTATATCCATCATAGAGGATTTTGACCATTGGAAGGATAGTTTTATTATAGGCAAATGACTTTTGAATAGGCGCAAAATAAGTATAATAGTTGGAAGAACGTGCAAAGGTTTCCCAACTGTCCATTTTTTTCAGAATTTCTTTTTGAAGAGTGGCGCTTGTAATATTGTATTCAAAAGTATAGTTATATCGACTTCTAAATAAGCATGAAAGTACATTGGTATTTAAACGGTTAGTTTGCGTAAGCTGTTTGGCAATCATATAGTTATCTTGTGAATAAGATAAAAGATCATTTTTATAATCGGTAAGTAAAGCTTTGCGAATATCATTATTTAAAATATGCATGTCTGCGATTTTTGTTGCATCTCTCAAAAGTGTGTCTAAGGTAAGATTGGATTGATTTATAATAGTTTCCATTGTCTGATTAAACTCTTTCCGAACGGAAGTGGCTGTTTGGTTTGCAGTGGTAATTCCTAATAAAGTTGATGGAATTACCAGAAGGATAAGAGAGGCAAGAAATATCTGTGTTCGATAGGAAAAATTCTGTAATTTCATAATATAACCCCTTCTTTTGTGAAATATTTTATAAGTAGAATTATATAACAAAAAAAAGATAAAAAACAATAGAATTTATACAAACTAGATAAAATTCCATTATTTAACAAAGAAAAATCCTATTTTTACTCTAAATTGTTCTTTATAATAGACTTATCAAAATAAAGAACTACAAAACAGAAACGTTTCTAAAAAGAGTAGTAAATAAAATATTAAATAGGAGAGAGAAAAATGAATAAAAAAGAGCGTGTTCTTGCTGTTATGAGAAAAGAAAAACCAGACAGGATTCCTGCAGGTTTTTGGTTTCATTACAAATCAGATTATTCTGTACAAGAAATGGCAGATGCCCATTTGAAACTTTATAAAGAAACCGATATGGATGTAATTAAAGTAATGCAGGACTATATGTATCCGATTGAAGGTGAAATTCATTCAGCGGATGATTGGTATAATGTGGGAGTGAAAGGGACAGACTCAGAAGTATTTCAAAAACTGGTGAAGGTGCTTGAGATTATAAAAAAAGAAGTAAAAGATGAAGTTTTGATTTTTCAAACAATGTTTGGACCTTTTAAGGCAGCCAGTATTGCTTTTGGTGATGATGTATTGATGAAATATAGTAAAGAAGCGCCGGAAGCAGTTGCGGCAGGAATTAAAAATATAGCAAAAGGGTTAGAAGAATGGGCGAAAGGATATATGGAGGCTGGTGCAGACGGAATCTATTATTCCGCACAATTCAGTGAACCTGGAAGATTTGAAAAAACAGAATGGGAGAAATTAGTAAAGCCATATGATATTCAAATTTTAAATGTAGCAAAAAGTATGAAAAATAAGTATAACATTCTTCATATTTGCGGTGAGCCAGAGTATGAATTCAAGACAAATATCGATTGGTTTAAAGGGTATCCGGCAGATTTAATAAACTGGTCTGTAAAAGATAATAATTATAGTTTGGAGAGGGGAAAAGAAACCTTTGAAAGCGCAATTTTGGGCGGTTTAAATAACAAAGGAAATATCTTGAATGGACCAGAAGAGAAAATAGAAGAGGAAGTAAAAGAAGTAATAAATAAGTTTGGATATAAAGGTTTGATGGTAGGAGCAGATTGTACAATTCAAGGCAAAAATATCCGGTTGGATTATATTAAAAAAGCGGTAGATAGTACACACCAGTATGCGATCAAGTAGGAGGGATATCTCATGAAAAAGAAAATTGCAGCGGCTATTTGTATGATATTGATCGGGACAAGTTTAGCAGCATGTGGAGGAAGTTCTGCAAATGAAAATAATACAGGAGAAAAGGGGAAACAGGAATCTAAAGAAGATGTTTTGACAGTTGAATTTTTTCAGCAGAAAACAGAAGAAGCTGCGCAGGTAGGATACAATCAAATTATAGAAAAATTCAACGAAGCAAATCCAGATATAAAAATTGAAATGAATACAGTTCCTGATGCGCCAACAGTTTTAACTTCCCGAGTGGCATCAGGAGACATTCCTACTATTTTTACTGATTTTCCAACGCAGGTTCAGTTTAAACAGAAAGTTGCTAATGGATATGTTCAAGATTTGTCAGATCAGGAATTTTTGAAGAATGTAGAGCAATCAGCGCTGGATATGACAATTCAGGAAGATGGAAAATATTATGCGCTTCCATTTAGCCGAAATTATATGGGTGTCTGGTATAATATTGATATATTTGAAGAAAATAATTTGGAAATTCCGAAAACATGGGATGAATTTATTAACGTATGTGAAACTCTAAAGTCTAAAGGGATTACCCCTTTAGGTCTACATGGAAAGGATCCAGGGAGAGTAGGACATACTTTCCAGTGCTGTACAGTTGCATGGGATCCAGAGGGAGTAGAAACGATTGAAAAAGCTGTATCTGGAGAGGGAAAAATGGAAGGTGATGAAGGTTTTACAGCAGTCGCTGAAAAAATGCTAACTCTTTTTGATTACAGTAATGAGGATGCATTAGCAATGTCAGATATGCAGTGTTATGAAAATTTCGCAAATGGAAAATATGCAATGTGTATTACAGGATCATATGCCCGTGGAACTATTATGATTGCCAATCCAGATTTGAATTTAGGAATTTTTCCATTGCCAAATGATACTTATGAAACAACGAATACGTTGTCTGGAATAGATGCAGCAATCTGTGTTTCTGCAAAAGCATCTGAAGAAGAAAAAGAAGCAGCATACAGATTTCTTGCGTTTCTTGCACAACCGGAAAATGCACAGCTATTCTGTGATGCTGAAGGTGCGCCAGCTTGTATTAAAGGTGTGAAACATAAAGATGAAGGAGTTCGTCCTATGTTAGATTTAATTGCAGACGGACAGGTACATGACTGGATGGCATCGACGATCGATAATAATGTAATTACAGATTTGTATAGTGTTACGCAGGGATTTTGGAGTGAGAAAAATGTAGAGAATTATTTGAAAGAAATGGATAAATCTATTGCCATCACTTCGGCTGAATAATTAAAAAACCGACAGTTGCTTGGTAGCAAACGACTGTCGGTTTTTTTATCAGTGAAAAGTAGATAAACAGGAGGGTTTGGTAGATGAAAACGAAAAAAAAGATATCGGGGAAGATGATTTATTTCAGTTTTACGATAATCCCTGTAGTATTATACTCTATTTTTTATGTGTTTTCTGTAATAAGTGGAGTTAGATATAGCTTTACAAATTGGGACGGGATGTCTTTAGAATATGATTTTATTGGATTTAAGAATTATATTGCATTGTTAAAAAATCCCAATTTTTGGGGATCTTTAAAGACAACAATTTGTTATAGCGTTTTGCTGGTGACAGGAGTAATTCTATTATCATTATTGCTGGCGCTCTCTCTTAATTCTTTGAAGAAATTTAAAACATTTATAAAGTCAATTTATTTTATTCCGGCAATGATTGGTGGAATTACGATAGCATTGATTTGGGATCAGTTGTTTTATCGCGTAGTTCCTTTGCTGGGACAGGCATTAAATATAGAATGGTTATCACAGAGTTTATTAATGACTGGAAAAACAGCTTTGCCGGCGGTTGTATTTGTACATATATGGCAGGCAGTTGCCCTTCCAACGGTTATTTTTATAGCTGGGTTACAACAGATACCAGATGAACAATATGAATCGGCAAAAATCGATGGGGCTACATTGTTTCAAGAATTTCGTTATATTACATTCCCCTATCTCTTACCGACTTTAACAGTGAATCTTGTACTTATGGTGAAACAGGGATTTACTTCTTTTGATTTTCCGTTTGCACTGACAGGAGGAGGACCGGTGAGAGCTACGGAAGTTATTGGAATATCTATATATAATGATGCATTTAAAAATGCGAGATTTGGTATGGCGAATGCGGAAGCATGTATTCTGTTTGTATTGGTAGCTATTTTTTCCTTAACACAGCTGAAAATTACCAGCAGAGGAGGCGAATAGAAATGAAGATAAAAAGGGAAGGTTTGGGCTGGCGAATTGCGAGGGATTTGCTGCTCTTAAGCGGGTTGTTTTTGATTTTAATGCCATTATTTTTAGTTGTTATAAATTCATTTAAGACATTGGAAGAAGCAGGGAGAAACTTTTTTGCATTTCCATCATCGTTTAATTTAAATAACTTTAAGGAGTTGTTTCAAAATAACAATTATTGGATATTTGCAAGAAATTCTTTAATAATTTCAGTGATATCGGTAACATTTATTTTGGTACTTGTACCAGCAGTCTCTTATTCTATTGCAAGAAACTATACAAAAAGATATTATAAAAGCATCTATTATTATCTGCTTATGGGATTGTTTATTCCATCACAGGTAATAATGCTGCCAGTGACGAAATTAATGACTAATTTGAATCTGCTTAATAGGACTGGACTTATTCTTTTGTATTTAGCATTCAGTCTCACCCAGGGAGTGTTTTTGTTTGTAAATTAACTTTGGGGTATGGGAAGTCTTAGTAATAAAGTAAATATCCTGTTTGGGAAGCGTTTCCCGGAGACTGCCGCATTTTAATGTGAGAGATGGCGTTTGGGGATGATTCCAGGAACGGAAAAAGGCTTCGATATTTTGAAAAGTCTGATGTAATTGCTCTCTCCAATTTTCCTGATCTTTTATGATAAAGTTGCAGACCCCGAATCCCATAGATAAAGTAGGAAACACCAGTTCGTCATGGGTGGTAATAAAAATTAATTGAGCAGAAGAATCCAGACGGCGGATTTCTTTTCCCAATTCCATACCGGAGATGTCTGATTGTAAATCAATATCCAGAAGATAGATACCCATCTGGGGGCGTTCCTGTCTCAGATATTGTAAAAATATTTCCGGTGTATGAGAAACGTGGGTAAGGCAAACTTCCCAGTCACTTGCTATTTGAAAACGTTCGATTTCTCTGGAAAGTTTCTGGGTCCAGAGCGTGTCATCATCACAAATCAGAATAGGTATCATAAAATTTCCTTTCCTAAAACCAGTTTAGCAGAAAACAGATCGTCCTGCACTTCCAGAGAGAATTGTACATGTTCGAGGGGAGCAAGGAGTTTCTGTACGGTGTGCAGACCAAGTCCGGTATGTCCTTTCTTTGTGGAAAATCCATGGCGAGAAAGTTCTGAGATTGGTACAGTCAGAGGAAGTGTTCTGTTTTTAATCTCTATGTAAATATTCTCTTCCAGTGGCAACAGATTAATCTCCACATAAGGTTGTTCTGTTTGTATCGCAGCCTCGATGGCATTGTCCAACAAAATCCCCAGAATCTGACAGAGGGAAAGAATATCCATGGGAAATTGGGTTACAGGTTGCGGAATCGATAAAGTAAAAGGAATCTGTTTATTCTGGCAGATACAAAGCTTACTGTACAGAAGGCTCTTGATGGGAGCCACCTGAACCTGCGACAGCTTTCCCAGAATGAAATCCTGTCCGGGAAGGGAAGAGGCGGTGGGGAGAATTTTCTGATGGAAATATTCTTCCAGATGCGCCAGCTCCTTGTGTTCTATATAATATCCCATGGTACTGAGAATATTTTTGTAGTCATGACGAAAAGTGCACATTTCCTGATAAAGATCTTCCATTTGTGTCATATACTCCTGCGTGATTTCCTGTTCCTGCTGTTGAAGAACAAGCTGTTGATTCTGCAAGAGAATCTGGTACAGAATGTAAAAAAGCACTGCAGAAGAAAGAACCAGTACGGAAACGAGAATACCGTTGACGGTCAATACCTGTATAGGGTAATGAACTATTTCACCGTAGATAATATTGAAGGTGGAAAGACACGCTCCCAGTAAAAGTTCCAGAAGAAACGCCCAAAGGAACCGGGGAGGGCAGTTTTCCAGCAGGGTGATGCGTGGGGTAATGAGAAAACGACCGATCAGGCAATTTACCAAAGCGGAGAGCAGAAAAAATCCTAAAGAAAACAGGATGAAATAATCTTTCTGTATTTTTGCTATGGAAATTCCTGCAAAATTAGCAGGGATGGAAATAGCATGGTTAAGCAAAACACAAATAAAGTATCCCACCAGAGACAAGGCAATATATAAAATATGGTGAAAAGAAAACCATATAATCAAACATGCACCTGTAATCAGGAAAATAGTAACCCACTGTCCGATGTAAGGGGCGACAAAAAAGAAAAGCAATATATAGTATAAAAAATAGAGAAGAATCGTTCTTTTCTTAGTTTGAAAAAAGATAAGTCCAAAGAAGCCTATTATCGAACTAGAGGCTGAAAGCAGCGCAGAAATACAAATCTCCATAAAATCCCCCCTTGATTTATGAAAAAGTAACGTTCATGACGAAAAAAGTAACGTTCATGACGAAAATGTTCGCAACGCTTAAAGGTATGATATAATCCGTGTAAACATTATAACAAAGAGGAGGAAAAAAGTCAAAAAATATGAAAGAAGTAAAAAGGAAAATAGCAAAAATAATTGGGGAAAAAGCAATTCAGAGAGCGATTCATGTAGTGGGAAAAAGTTTCGTATTGGGAGTTTTTGAAATTAATGTACCGGAAGAATTACGGAAGAAAATGAAAGATGAACGCAATTAGTAGAAAATTAGGTCTGTGGTGTTTGCGCAATGAAGGAATTGCTGAGAGTCAATATCCTATTGTTATCTACGGAATTGAACTCTTTCTAAATACAACGCTTAAGGTAGTGGGAATACTGGCGGCAGGAGCTGTTTTGGGAATGTTTGCAGAGGTTCTTTTGGCAATGACAGCTTTTTGCGGAATGCGATATTGGACGGGAGGATATCATTGTAAAACACATATTGGGTGCTTTTTTGTAATGGCGTTGGTATGTCTCGGTGCGGCGCTTGTGAGTAAAATAAATTTTGAAGGTGCAGTGATTGTACAATTTCTGATGATTTGTCATTCTGCATGGATGATATTTCGCTATGCGCCAAGAAATTCGGAAAAAAATCCTATAACAGACGAAAAAATTTTAAGAAGAAAAAGAAAAGGAAGCTTTATATGGCTGGCGTGTAATGTGATAATCATGAGTTTTTGAAAAGCCGATATAAGATGGTTGATAATTCTACCAGTTTTTGCGGAAACAATGCTGTTGTCATCAATGTTTTATAAAAAATGAAGATTTGAAGAAAAGAGGGGTGATTCCGATGTATCAGTAAAGGGTTAAAAAGTGTAAATGATATGAACAAGGAGGTACATATGATGAAATTAAAGAGAAAGATTGTTTTAGGCTTAGCAATAGGAACATTAATGTCCTCCACATCAACGGTGTTTGCACAAACGAGAGATTTTATTTTTCATATGGACGAGAGTTATAAGCATGGAAGTAATCATTTTAATACAGGGTATGTAGCATCAAAAGCAGATAATGAACAAGCGGCATACATTACTGTAACTTCCTTTACAAGAAGTAATAATGCGGTAATATCTATGTGGGTTTCACCAGCAGGATATGCAGCAAGAGAACTAACAAACCCATGGTCTTGGGAATCAACGCAACCGAGAAAAAAATTAGGCTATACAGTTTCTCGTAAAGCTGGTGATACACATCAATTATCAGCAGAGCAATTTTATTCTGGGACTGCTGTTTTAAGTGGAAGATGGACACCGTAAATCAGTTTAAAGATAATAGTTGTGTAGGAGGCGGTAATTTACCGCCCCCTGCTAATTAATCAGCAAAGGACGAAAGTATGAAGATATATAAAATAGCAGCGATTTTATTAACCTGTTGCTTTCTTGCAGGATGTCAATCAGGTACGGAAAAGGCAGCTGATACAAAAGAACAGAATGAAGCAACACAAGAAGGCAGTACAAAGGAAGAAAAATCTGAATTCCCGGATACGATTCAGTTGGATGTCAGTGAAAATGTTAAAGTAAATGCAGAGTGTTTTTACCCGGAAGATTTTGTAGAGGGGGAAGGTGTAAAAGTAATTCAGTCTGGAAATACTTTGTGGGATTCCAGAGAACACATTGTGGAAATGTTTACGAAAGGGCAGCCCATTATTGATAAGGAAACCACGGATTTTGATGAAAATTATCAAACGGAAAATTATAGTTTGACGGAAACGACAGGACTTTATATTTCAACGGTAAATGTATTGAATTATTTTAGTGAGCAGGCAACTTATATATTGAATACAATCATGGATGATGAAAGGTTTAGCGATTACAATGGAGAGTTATACCAAAAAAGAAAGGATCTTGATTTTATATCTCAGGATGAAGCATGGAATCAGGTAAAATCTTTTCTGAATGAAATGGGTGTAGAGGTTTCCAATGATTATACCTGTTATGTTATGGATCATGTGACGATGGAACAGGAAGAAAATAATATCTATCAGATGTATCAAGCGGATGATGTGAAATCTTTTGAGAAAAAGGAACAGTGGACGATAGATGATGATTGTTATTATTTTAAGACGCGTCTCGTGTGGGAAGGATATCCTGTTATTCCGCAAATAACGGGAGAAGGCATTGATGAAGAGAATGTAACGGTTATTTATGATAAAACGGGAATTATTTCTCTTACCGTTAATGGACATTGTCCGCTTAAGAAAGAAAAAGAAATCAGTGTCCAGTCTCCAAAAAAAGTAGCCGAACGTTTAGCGAATGTATTAAAGGATATTATTTCGGAAACGACTTATGAACTTCAGCAGATTGAGCTTTGTCAGGCGGTTATTGGAATGGATTATGAAACAGGAGTGTCGGAAATTGTTCCAGTCTGGAAATGTTCTGTATTGGTGAAAAATGGAGAAGATGATCCGGGATATATAAAGAATTACTATTATGATGCAGAAACGTTGGAAAATATAGGATAAAATGAGAGCAGAGGAGGGATCTATGTGAAATCAATCCTGAAAGCTGATCTGTCGAGGGCATTTAAAAACTGGAAATTTCCGTTGGCGGTTTTTTTGATGTTTCTGGTATGGGAACTAAACAGTAAACGTTTTGAACAAAAAGAAGACGTCTTGTATCTTTTTATCAATGTATGGGGGCGTTCGATTACATATCTGATGGCGATTTTGATATCTTCCATTCCGTTTTTGTCTGCGCATATGGAAGAAAAGGAGAACCATTTTTTGCGTTATAGTATTTTGCGGACAGGGGTAAAAAAATATGTCTGTTCCAAGCTGGTCGTGAGTTTTTTATCTGCGTTTTCTATCTGTGTTCTGGGAACATTAGTGTTTTTACTGAAAGAGATGTGCCTGATTCCGTTTGTGGCTCAGGAGAGTTTTACCATTGAAAATTTTGCGCCTATGAGTTGCCTCAGTGATTTGATGATAAAGCATACGGGGCTTGTTGTGGCAATTCAAACGGTGTTGTATGGAGTATTATGTGGAGTGATGTGCGTATTATCTATGACATTTTCCACGTACATCCATCAATCTCTTGGGATATATATGATTCCATTTTTGCTATATTATTGTTTTTATTATATTTTTGCAGGATTTTTCCAGAATTATCCGATGCTATGTATAGAGAGTGTATATGAATGTATGCATTGTTATACAAAAGATCCGGTGATTTTTTTCTCTTACGCTTGTTTTGCAACGATATGTTTGGGAAGTTTTGGCGGAATACTTATGTATCGTAAAGTGAAGGGGGAATTTCAATGAAAACAATACAGTATGGTTTGAAAGTATGCTTGTATCAATTACGCATATTATCGAAAAATTATAAAATTTATACGGTTCCTATTTGTTTATTTATCTTTATGAAAAGTTTTTTGGATCCCCTGTATGAATTCCTGGTAGAAACAGGAGAAAAAGTTACTCCGTTTTTATTTCCTTTTTTTCTGAACGGAAGATTTTGTGCAGCGTTGATTTTTGCGGGAATTTTATTGTTCTTTGTGGATGCCCCTTTTTATGATAAGGAAAAACTTTTTGTAATGATACGATGTGGAAGATTAAGATGGGTGGTTGGACAGATATTTTATATCGTTGCGGTCAGTGTTGGGTATATGATCTGTTGGGGGATTATTAGTATCCTGATGCTTTCGACAAAAATTACTTTTCAAAATGAATGGGGCAGGGTGTGGACTACGCTGGCGTTGACGGACAAAGCTTCGGAATTGGGATTTTCTTTCTATATAAGTCCTGAAATAGTTATGAATTATCAGCCTTTACGGGCTACCTTGCTTGTTTTTGGAATGAGCTGTCTGATTTGTATTTTCTATGGAATGTGTATGTGGTTTTTGAATATGTATTTGGGAAAGATTTTAAGTTTATCAATCGTAATGGCATCTATTTTACTTGTTACAAGAGTTCAATATATGCCTCAATGGATGATGTATTTTGTGCCCAGTGGATGGGCAGATATTGGAAATCTTTCTCGCTATGCTGCTCATGGAATTTCTATAGGCAATGCAGCGGTATTTTTGTCTATAGGAAGTATTTTTTGGGGAATATTGGCTGGATGGAAAACAATGAAAACGGATATTGCTAAAGGATAAAGGAAGGGGACGGTCATGGGAGAAATTGTAATTTCTGTAGCACATATCGAAAAAAAATTTGGAACAGAAACGGTGTTGAATGATGTTTCTTTGGAGGTAGAGCGGGGAAAGATTTATGGGATTATCGGAAGAAATGGTTCTGGGAAAACGGTATTATTTAAATGTATTTGCGGTCTTTTGAATAATGATACGGGGACAATCCAGGTAGATCGGACACAATTAGGCGTAATCATAGAGGAACCGGGTTTTTTACGTCAATATAGCGGAAAAAGGAATCTGGAGCTTTTAGCAGCGCTATCGGATAAAGAGCATATGGATATTGTGGAGGTTATGAATCTGGTTGGACTGGGAAATGCAGTGAATAAAAAGGTGGGGAAATATTCTATGGGAATGCGCCAGAGGTTGGGGATTGCGCAGGCAATTATGGAATATCAACAGATTCTCATTTTGGATGAACCCATGAATGGACTGGATAATCAAGGTGTGCGTGAAATGAGAGAGTTATTTATTCGATTAAGGGAAAAAGGGATTACGATTTTATTGGCAAGCCATAACCGAGAGGATATAGAAACCCTTTGTGATCATGTATATGAAATAGATGCGGGGAAATTAAAAGAATTTTCTTGAAGTATGGGAAAAGACAGATAACAAGTAGAAACCTCATGAGATAGGCAAATAAAAGGATATTTGTGTATTTGATGAGGTTTTTGTATAAAAAAAGCAAGTAAATTTTAAAGGTGATATTCTGTATTTTTATGAAAATCAATAGAAATAAAAAGAAAACAATGATAAAATAACAATAAATACAAAATAAATAACGGAAAGCAGGTGAATATTATGAAGAAAATTTTGGCGGGTATTTTAGTTTTAACAGTTTTTTTAGGCGGTTGTGGTGGTTCTAAAGCGTCTAAATCTCCAGAACTTGTGCGAGAGGCTTTTGGAACTACTTTTTCAGAGGTGAAGGAGAATTTTGGATGGGAAATGGAAAAAAATCAGATGAAGGAGCAGATCGAGCCGTATTATGAAGAGGAGCGTGTAGTCGGATATTCCATGGAATTGGAAGATGTAGAACTTCTGGGAACAAATGCTTCGAGAGTATTTCTTCAGTTTATGGGAGAAGAGCGGGAAAAGGCAGAGTTGATTTTAATCTATGCAGAATTTCCTTCTGAGAAAGAGGTGGATGTGGCGGCGAAAAAGCTGACAAAAGCTTTTGGAGAAAAGAAGAGTGAAAGGTATTGCTCCCTGCCGGGATTTTCGTATTGGGGAGATATATGGGAAGGAAGGACTTATGTAGAAGAATTACCTAATTTGGAAAAAGTAGTGGGAGACGATGGGACTGAATTGTGGGGCACGGAAGAGACGGTGAAAGACGCATTGAAAGATGCAGGAAATCCAGAAGAAGCTTACCGCTCCTGGGGACTTACCTCTAATACATATATATGGAGTATAGAAGAAAATGGTTGGGAAGCAGTAAAGCAGGATCCTCTGGTGAAAGCCGTACTGTTTCGGAATAGTGAGAAATATAAGAAGCAAAATGTTTTGTTTATCGATGGATTTAATCAGTATATGGCAGATATGGAAAAGTGATGTTGGGAAAAATTACGAGCAAGAAAAAATGTTATCTGAAATTTACCAAAAGGGAAGTTTCTATAAATGAAGCAAAATTAGAAATTGGATAAGAGGAACTAGAATGAAGAGAAAAATGTCATCAGCTATTTTAATAGTATTATTAATATTATGTACAGGATGTGGAACGTCAGATGCAGAGCAAGGAGAAGAAAAATCTGAGGTGCCTACTATGCAAATTGTGTACGAAAATGGATATTCTTTGCCACAACTACCTTTGGGACAGGAAATAATTACATATACAGGCGAGAGTGTTGACTATTTTCAGTGGATAGAGCCAGCAGAGCAGTTTTTAAAATTGGAAAATCTTATTGATAGTTATGAAGAGGAGAACTATGTGGAAAAGAGATTTCAAGATGAGAAAATGTTATCTGTGGCAAATGACCAGTTCTTTTTTTATACATTAGATTATGTAAATTCAGCAGACTTTTTGCAACTGGCTTCAAGCGAGTTTTACACTGGTGACTTATTCTCTACCTCCCGGGAATTTAAGGGCTTTTCCCGGGAGGAAGCCTTTGAAAAAATACAGGCATTTGGAGCAGCAGTGGGATATACTTTTCCGGAAAAATATGTAGCATATGCTATGGATACAGAATCAATGGAAAAAGCAAATCAAAGATTTATAGAAGCGGGAGATGAAAGTGCAAAAGGTGCTACGATTGCGCAGGGAGAATTTTATCGCTTTTTTCTGCAGCCAACGAAAGATGATTTGGATATTTTTCGAAAAGAAGATACGTATATGGGCGCTGAACCTTATGTGAGTGCATTGGTCAGTAAAGAGGGCGTGGAAATGATAAGTGTAGCTTATGTTTGTCAATATACCCCAGATGAAATAGTTAAATTGGTTGATCCTTCAAAGGCGCAGGATGTAATAGAAAGAAAATATACAGATATTATTTCGGAAGAAAAAATATATATTTCTAGTTGTGACTTGTGCTATTATCAAAAAGAAAACTACCGCAATCAAAATGAGGTTCAATTAAGTCCTATATATGCATTTTCTATTAAGACAGCAAAGAAAAATCCAGAAATGAAGATATTTGTTGATGCGTGTACAGGAGAGGAAATCATAGTAGAATGAAAGGATAAAAGCTGTATGGAGTGCTATTGGATGGGAATCCGTAAAAGTTTGCTTTCGGGAAGGTTTATAATTGCTACTATTTTGGTTTTTTTATCATGGTGTATGGGCATGACAAAGCCACTGCCAGCAGACGATTGGTTTTCTAAATTTATGATGATTCAGGGAACTACAACAACAATGCATCTTATGTTGGTATTTTCTTGTTTTTCAGGTGGAATGGGATTTTGTGAAGAATATGAGAAAAAGTATTATAGGAAAATTATTCAAAAAAAGGGAATACGTTGCTATGTTTTGGGACAAATTGGTTCAGCTGCAACAGTGACTTTTGGAGCTTGTATGTTAGGGATTACAGGATATTTGGGAGTGTTAATGTGTATCATGCCGGCACCAGAGGAAAATGTACTTCGATGGATGTCAGAAGCGATGTTTTTGGGATCTTGGACAATAGAACACTATATTTTAGTGGCATTACTTCAATGTCTTTTGAATGCAGTATTATCCGCGTTGGTGTGTAGTATTACGATGGCTGTTTCAGCATGGCTTCCGCATAAATTTACGGTATTGTGTATGCCTATATTAATATTCTTTGTAAATATAACCTTAGCGACCTATGTATTGAAATTACCAGGGATATTTGACTGGGATAATGTTTTTTTGCTCTTAGTAGGAGGATCTAAAACCCTGGAAGTTTTTTTGATAAAATTGATTTTTAATATTTTGTTTTGGATGGGATTATCGGCAATTTTGTTTATGTATAAAGTGAAAGAGAGATATCAAAATGAATAGGATGTTTTTTGTTCCTGTATCTATCAGTTTTATGCAACTACGCAAATGGATAAAAAAACCAGAAGTTTATATGACGATGATTTGTCTAGGAATTTTTGCTTTTTCCAGAGTGCTTCCTATACATACAATGATAGGAGCTACAGGTGTAGATGCAACGCCATATTTATTTCCGTTTCTTTTTTCGGATTCATATATGGGATTTTTTATTTTGGTCGGATGTGCGATATTATTTGTTGAGGCACCTTTCTGGAGTGAGGATCAAATTATTGTTTTGGTTCGAGTTGGAAGGCCTGGGTGGTTTTTAGGGCAAATATATTATGTTCTTTTTGCGTCTTTTGTTTATCTTGTGGGTGTTTTGATAATTAGTATATTGGTATTAGCGCCGGATTTGCAGTTTGCAAACACTTGGGGAAGTCTGTGGAATACAATAGCACAAACAGATGCAGCAATGGAGTTTAATATGAATCTTACAGTTCCTTATTACATTATTAGCAGATATTCACCTTTGGAGGCAATGATTGTGCAGTTTATTTTAGGCTTTTTTGTGATTTCATTTATAGGGTTCCTGTTCTTTTTCTTAAATCTATATTTTGGAAGAAAAACAGGAGTTGTGGTTGTTTCAATCATGATCTTATTTACGATACGAATCAGTAGTTTTCCAGAATGGGTTTTTTGGATTTTTCCGACAGCATGGGCGAATCTAAATTGGATGCATCAGGAGATAGATGGAATGCATCCAACTTTGTATCAGGGGGGGATAGGGCTTATTTTAATTAATATTATTCTGATTAGTTTGATTTTTATAATGGGACGAAAAAAAGATCTTGTATAAAAGGGGAGAGTATAGGAATATGAATTCGGTGATAGAGGTAATTGGTGTTAATAAAAACTTTAAAGATCATGCAGTGTTAAAAAATATAAATTTGACTGTAAATAAAGGGGAAATTTGCGGTATTATAGGAAGAAATGGATCTGGAAAAACAGTTTTATTAAAATGTATTTGCAAAATATTTTTGGAAGATAGTGGAGAAATTCGCGTTTTAGGAGAAAATACAGTGAAAAAACCGGAGGTTATAAAAAATCTTGGAGTTCTTATTGAAAATCCAGCATTTTTGGAGAATTTTTCAGGATATTGGAACTTGAAATTTTTAGCGGATTTAAGCCATAAGATAGGAAAAAAAGAAGTTAAAGATATTCTTGAGATGGTAGGTCTTGGGGAAGTGAAAAATAAAAAAGTAAAAAATTATTCACTTGGAATGAAACAGCGTCTCGCAATAGCGCAGACAATTATGGAAAAGCAGACCATTTTGATTTTAGATGAACCTATGAATGGATTGGATAAAAAAGGAGTATCGCAAATGAGAGAAATTTTTTTAGAGTATAAGAAAGCAGGAAACAGCATTTTAATGGCAACACATAACCCGCAGGATGTGGAAATCTTGTGTGATCATGTCTATGAGATGGATGATGGCGTAATAGAAAAAATATGTTAAGAACTCTAGAATCTCATCAGATAGGCAAAGAAAAGGATGTTTGTGTATTTGATGAGGTTTTTTGTATAAGAAAATCAGGTAAAGTAGTATTGAATCAGTGCTTCTACCTGCTCAATGTCCAGAGGATTTTCTTTGGATTCAAAAGTCATAAGGAGATTTGCAAAAGGAAAGATTCCATGTGTTATGTAAGTTCCTATTTTATCAAAGGCTTTTTCAGCATAAGCAGGATTGTCCATCAATCCAAAATGTTCCCAATAAAAGAAGTTTCCGGTATCGGGATGTCGCAGAGTAAAATCAGGATAATAAATTTACCTATTGTGCTACTTCAAATAGATTATGTGAAAACCTGTAAAACCGCAAAGAATCCCTACAGATATTAAAAAATAAAATTTTTAGAATATCAATTTTTTGATTTT
>HF995345.1:7307-18352 GCA_000432335.1 Firmicutes bacterium CAG:646 | reverse complement strand
TGTGATTTATCACTGGAAATATAAAATGGATGAAATCAGTGAAGAGGAAGCGGCATCCGTTTGATATAGCAATTATTTAATATTCGTTATACTAGAAGATAGCTGTTGGATTATAAAGGACTGAGTTGGTTTCCTTCGGGAGATTGACTCAGTTTTTTTATCTTTTGGGGAACCTCTCTTACTTGCAAATTTTACATTCTTTTGATAACATGAGATAAAACGTCACAGAGAAAGGTTAAAAAAATGGAAAATGCGACAAGTCGGAAAATAAGGATTTATTCGGAAAGAAAAGTTCGTAATGGAATCTGGTCGGTGAGTATTCCGATAATGTTTTTGTGGTTTACAAGACTCTTGTTTCTGGATATTTCCTCATGGAAACTTCTTTTGACCTGGCCGCTCATGCTGGGGATTACGATTTTTCTGAATTCCAGGGTGGGATGGGTTTTGGATCATGCCATATGGATTTTTGAGAAAGATCGGGTAGTAAGAAAAGCGTGGGGGCGCACCACGACATATTCTTACAGAGATATCATAAAAGGACTGCAAAAAAGTCCGATGAAGGTTGCAAGGGACAGTTATCGGGTACCTTTGGATAAAGGGGCTATCCGCTTCTATTATGATACAGATATTGTGCGACAGAGACATTTGTTGGCATCTTACCGTTATCTGGTAAAACAGATTGAGGAGGAGATTCCCGGATTGCCGGATATGAGCAAGATTATGATAGAAGAGATGGAACAAAGGCGATATTATCGGAAGAAACGGAGAAATTTTGGGATTCTCGTTTTTGCTGTCAGTTTTTTACTTCCTGTTGTCAGAAATTCTGCGGTAGAGCCGGCAATTTTTTTGATAGCGGCGATTGCTATAGGCTCGCAGTACCTTTCTCTTTGGGAAATTTTTCGCGGTATTTATTTTGGAAGAAAAACAGAGAAAAAGATTGAAAAAAGATTTGCAAACTATCCCAATATCAATCTTTATTTGCAGAAAATCAGCTATTATTATCTGTTAGTGATAGGAATTTTGACAGCAGGCGTGAATGTATTCTGGATCTGGTTTTGAAAGGAGATAAGATGATCAGAGAAAAGTTATTTGAATGGAAAAACTGGCGAGAGATGATTCATACCACCTGGAATCCACAAGATCCGGGAGTGATTCGGATTCATATGATTCCGCCTCGATTTCACCTGTTTCGTTTTATCCCATCCGTGGTGATCTTAAATGGAAATCAGATACTTCCCCTGAATGAGTCCTGGGCGATTCTTCTTACGGTTTTTATTCAGGAATTGCATGCATGGGGGGATGGAGAGATGGCAGCGGAACAGGGAAGGGAACTTCTGGAAAATACCGCTGTAAAAATGCAAAAAATCTTTCCTCATGTATCATCGGAGCGGTTTATGGAAGATCTGGAAGTAATTGCAGGGGTTTTTGAAGATATTGCCAGGGGACGCAAACCTGCGGCAGAGATCGGGCAAATGAGCATCGGAGAATATGCGCCGTATATGACGGCTCCTCACCGTATGGATCTGATGGTGAGCGCTATGGAGAAAGATGGAAAATGGAATTGTAATCAGCGCTGCATTCACTGTTATGCTGCCGGGCAGAATTATGCGAATGGGAAGGAACTGGATACTCAGAGTTGGAAAAAAATTATAGAACGCTGCAGAAAGAACAGAATTCCCCAGTTGACCTTTACCGGTGGGGAACCTACCATGCGAGAGGATCTCTGTGAACTGATCTGGGAAGCCCGGTGGTTTATTACCCGCTTAAATACCAATGGAGTGAAACTTACCAGGGAATACTGTGAAAAACTAAGAAAAGCAGAACTGGATAATGTGCAGATTACCTTTTATTCTCAGGATGCCAGGATTCATAACTATCTTACCGGAGCGGCGCGTTTTGAGAAGACGGTGGAAGGGATAAAAAATGCTTTGGATGCCGGGCTGTCGGTCAATATCAATACTCCGCTGTGCAGTGTAAATGCAGATTATGTGGAAACATTAAAATTTTTAAAATTTCTGGGAGTTACTTATGTGACCTGTTCCGGTCTGATTCCGGCAGGAAACGCTGTCACGGAAAATTCTAAGGCGGTCCGCCTTGAAAGAGAAGAGATCCTGCAGACCGTATCGGAAGCGGCGGCTTATTGCGCCCAGCAGGGAATGGAACTCAGCTTTACTTCCCCGGGATGGATCAAAGAAGAAGATCTTAGAAAACTGGGATTGGATGTCCCTTCCTGCGGGGCGGCGCTTAGCAATATGGCGGTGACACCGGATGGAAGTGTTGTTGCCTGCCAGAGCTGTCTGGATCGGGAAAGTTTTGGAAATCTGCTTACAACCGACTGGAAAAAAATCTGGAATCATCCAGACTGCAGAAGATACCGGGCATTTTCTGCCGAGATGAAGCAGGAATGTCCGCTGGGAAGGGAGAAGAGCCATGTATAGAACATTTTTCAGGAAAGTCCTGTGGCTGGGAGCGCTTTTGCTGCTGTTACTTCCCGTGGGAGTTATGGCAGAACCACTGGATGAGATTGAGGAGGAGATTATTTATCTGAAAACCCGGGAAGATGGTTCTCTGGATATCCAATACCACATAGAATGGGAGGTGCTGGACAGTACCAGCGAGGGACCATTAAATTGGGTAAAGATCGGAATTCCCAATGCTTATGTGGAAGATATGAAAGCTTTGAGCGACAGTATTGAGAATATTCGTTATTACGGTTCTGACGGAGATTATGTGCGTCTGGATCTGGACAGAGATTATGAGGCGGGCGAGGTGGTGGAACTTGATTTTTCTATCCATCAGCATCGAATGTACCGGGAAGAGGACGGGGCGTATGTGTATGGATTTACACCGGGCTGGTTTGACGAGATGGAAGTTCGAAAGCTGGCAATATTCTGGGAGGAAGATCCCCACGTAGAGTCTGATATGACTCTGATAGAAGAGGAGGGGAAATACGGGTCTGTGTTTGAAGATCTCTGGGAGGGGAAAAAGGTCACGGTGACGATGAAATATCCTATAGAGCAATATCAGTTTCAGGATACGTACGATCAAAAAGCAGATCATGTTCAAAGAGCAATCCTTCAGGGTGTTCTTACTGTGGGAGGTATTATCGGTCCTTTCATTTTTGCTTTAGTGTTGATTTTTATGCGGAACAAGCGGGAGTGGAAAACCGATTATTATGAAAAAAACAGAGGATTTGGCGCCGCTTATGTAGGAACCGGAGGAAGAGGTACCCGTGGAGGAAGCGGCTGTGCGTGTGCGTGCGCCTGTGCTTGTGCCTGTGCGGGAGGTGGAAGAGCCGGGTGTTCCAGAAAAGATTTTTACCCGGCAGTGCGGAAATGGAAAGGGCAGAACGGAGATTTTTCAGGAAAGGAGTAGAAACAGTATGGAAGGACGGAACTTTGAGGAAATATTTCAGAAATATGATTTTTGGGAAAAACTGACCCAGGAGCAGAAACAATTTTTGAAAGAACGGGTGAAATGGAATCAGTATCAGGAAGGGCAGTTTGTTACAGGAACGGGCAGCGACTGTCTGGGAATGTTTTTGGTGCAGCGTGGAACCATGCGTGTCTATCTGCTTTCAGAGGAAGGAAAAGAAGCGACGGTATTTCGAATTCATGAGGGAGAATTGTGTATGATGTCTGGTTCCTGCTTGCTGTCCTCCATTCCTTTCGATGTGCAGATCGATGCAGAGACGGACTGCAGTGTATGTCTGCTTCCCACGGGGGCAGTCCGCCGGGTGATGGATGAAAATATTTATATGGAAAATTTTATCTATAAAATGATGAATGAGAGCTTTTCTGATATCATTGCTGCGGTACAGAAGATTCTTTTTGCCAGTCTGGAACAGCGTTTGGTGGGATTCCTTCTGGATGAGGCGGCAAGATGCCATTCCGATCAGATTCTGATGACTCAGGAACAGATTGCCAGAGCTATCGGAAGCGCCAGAGAAGCGGTGAGCCGAACACTGAAAGAACTGGTGAAAGAGGGAAGTGTGGAGCTGTTTCGCGGGGGCGTGAAGATTATGGACAGAAAAAAGCTGTATCAGAAAATCTGATACAGCCCGATGCTTTTCAATATTATTTTACCATGTCTTCCAGTGTTTCTTTTGGCTGAACGCCTACGCTGGAAGCAGTTACTTTTCCATTTTTAAAAACCAGTACGGTAGGGATACTCATAACATTGTATTCTTTTGCAAGTTCCGGTTCCTCATCTACATTTACTTTTCCTACTTTATAACCCTGTGCCTCTTCTGCCAGTTCGTCAATGACGGGTCCCAGCATACGGCAGGGAGCGCACCAGGTAGCCCAGAAATCTACCAGTACCGGTACCTCAGACTGTAATACTTCTTCATTAAAATTTGCGGTTGTAAATGCTTTTGCCATATCGATATCTCCTTTACCTGTTTTGATTTATGATGTGTCCGCATCGGGAAGATGCGGCTCTGTTTTCTTTGATGCTGTTATCATACCACAATCAGAGAAAATAATTCTGTGACCGGGTCACATATTGCCTGATTTTTTAAAATAGTGTATGATAAGTGCAGACAGAGTACAGAATAGCAGTTGGAAAGGAAGCGGAATCATGAGTAAGAAAATGCTTTTTATATTCAATCCCAGATCGGGAAAAGGGCAGATCCGAACAAAATTGCTGGATATTATTGATGTATTTGTAAAAGGCGGATATGAGGTTATCGTACATCCCACCCAAGGTCCCAGAGACGGGGGAAAGATGGCGAAGGAGATGGCAGATCAGGTGGATCTTATCGTGTGCAGCGGCGGAGACGGCACGTTGGATGAGGTGGTCACCGGATTGATGGAGATTAAGGCAAAAGTTCCCATTGGCTACATACCGGCGGGAAGTACCAATGATTTTGCCAACAGTCTGGATATTTCCAAAGATATGGTGGAGGCAGCTAGAGATATTGTGGAGGGTCAGATGATCTCTCTGGATGTGGGAGCCTTTAACCATGATACTTTCGTATATATTGCGGCTTTTGGACTGTTTACTGACGTGTCCTATCAGACAAGTCAGCATCTGAAAAATATTCTGGGGCATCTGGCTTATGTGATGGAAGGCGCCAAACGGATCTTTGATGTGAAGACGTATTGGATGAAGATTGAGGCGAACGGAGAGACTTTTGAGGGAGAATATATTTACGGAATGATCACCAATTCCCATTCAGTAGGAGGATTTAAGAATCTTACCGGGGCAGATGTGGAGATGAACGATGGACTGTTTGAGGTCACCCTGATCAAGAAACCGAAGAATCCACTGGAATTAAATGAGATCATTGCAGCACTTTTGAACGCTTATGATGATACCGATATGATTATTGCATTTAAGACGAACGCCCTGAAGATCCAGTCTCTGGAGAAGATTCCGTGGACTTTGGACGGAGAATTTGGGGGAGAGCATGATGAGGTACATATTAAGAATAAAATGCAAGCGCTCAACATTCTTGTCAACTCTTGAATTTCTAAAAGCGATAGAGTATAATAAGGTGGAAATTTAAAACGTGAACGCAGGAGGTTTTATTATGTTAGTATCAGCTACAGAAATGTTAAAAAAAGCAAAAGCTGGCCATTACGCAGTAGGTCAGTTCAACATCAATAACCTGGAGTGGACAAAAGCAATTCTGCAGACCGCTCAGGAATGCAATTCTCCAGTTATCCTTGGTGTATCTGAGGGAGCAGGAAAATACATGACAGGTTACAAAACTGTTGTAGGTATGGTAAACGGTATGCTGGAAGAGATGAATATTACAGTTCCGGTTGCTCTGCATCTGGATCACGGCAGCTACGACGGATGCCTGAAATGTGTAGAAGCTGGTTTCTCATCCATCATGTTTGACGGTTCTCATTATCCAATCGAAGAGAACGTAGCAAAAACAAAAGAACTGGTTAAGATCTGTGCAGAGCATGGTATGTCTCTGGAAGCAGAAGTTGGTTCCATCGGTGGAGAAGAAGACGGTGTTGTAGGCGCAGGCGAGTGCGCTGATCCTAAGGAATGTAAGATGATTGCTGATCTGGGTATTGATTTCCTGGCAGCAGGTATCGGTAACATCCATGGAAAATATCCGGAAAACTGGCAGGGACTGAGCTTTGAGACTCTGGACGCTATTCAGCAGCTGACAGGAGAGATGCCTCTGGTACTGCATGGCGGTACAGGCATCCCGGCAGACATGATCAAGAAAGCAATTGATCTGGGTGTTTCCAAGATCAATGTAAATACAGAATGCCAGCTTGCATTTGCAGCAGCAACCCGTGAGTATGTAGAAGCTGGAAAAGATCAGCAGGGCAAAGGATATGATCCAAGAAAACTTCTGGCTCCTGGTGCAGAAGCTATCAAAGCAACTGTTAAGGAAAAAATGGAATTGTTCGGTTCTGTAAATAAAGCCTGAGTTTTATAAAACCTGGGGCAGTCCGCTTGAATGACGAGTGGATTGCCCCATATTTTGATTCTGTAAGATGGGAAGAAAAGCAAAGGATATAAGAGTTCCGGCAGGTACAGCATCCGGTGACCGCCAGGAAAAAGGGGCAGAAGAGAAAGGATAAAAAGATGAGTGAGTATGTAAATGTGGTTGAGATTTTTGGGGAAAATGTTTTCAATGACGCTGTAATGCAGGCTCGCCTTCCGAAAAAGGTGTATAAAGAACTGAAACAGACCATTGAAGAGGGAAAAGAATTGACGCTGGAAATTGCTGATGTGGTTGCCCATGAGATGAAAGAATGGGCGATTGAAAAAGGGGCTACCCATTATAGCCACTGGTTTCAGCCGTTAACCGGTGTTACCGCAGAGAAACATGATGCATTTATTACAGCACCCAAGTCGGACGGCAAGGTTTTAATGAGTTTTTCAGGAAAAGAACTGATCAAAGGAGAACCGGATGCTTCGTCTTTTCCATCCGGAGGACTGCGGGCGACTTTTGAAGCCAGAGGTTACACCGCCTGGGATTGTACCTCGCCTGCTTTTGTCCGTCAGGATGCAGCAGGAGCTACGCTGTGTATTCCTACCGCATTCTGTTCTTATACCGGAGAAGCGCTGGATCAGAAAACTCCTCTGCTTCGGTCTATGGAAGCGATCAATAAGGAAGCCCTTCGTCTGATCCGTCTGTTTGGCAATACGACTTCTAAGAAAGTAACGCCTTCTGTAGGTGCAGAGCAGGAATATTTTCTGGTGGATGCTAAAAAATTCATGGAAAGAAAGGATCTGGTCTATGCAGGGCGTACACTGTTTGGAGCGATGCCGCCGAAAGGTCAGGAGCTGGATGATCACTATTTTGGAACGATCCGTCAGAAAATTGCCGGTTATATGAGAGATGTCAATGAAGAATTGTGGCGGCTGGGCGTTTCCGCTAAGACGCAGCATAACGAAGCAGCTCCGGCACAGCATGAACTGGCGCCTATTTATGCTCCGGCGAATATTGCCGTGGATCATAACCAGATTGTGATGCAGACCTTAAAGCGTGTGGCAAGAAAACACGGGCTGAAATGTCTCCTTCATGAAAAACCTTTCGCGGGGGTAAATGGTTCCGGTAAACATGATAACTGGTCTCTGGTTACCGATGACGGAATTAATCTGCTGGAACCGGGAAAAACACCCCATGAAAATATCCAGTTTCTTCTGGTACTCAGCTGTATCTTAAAAGCGGTGGATGAACATGCAGATCTTCTGCGGGAATCAGCGGCGGATGTGGGAAATGATCAGCGTTTGGGATCAAATGAAGCGCCGCCAGCGATCATTTCTATTTATCTGGGAGATCAGCTGGAGGATGTGGTAGAACAGTTGGTGAGTACAGGAACAGCAGATCACAGCTTAAAAGGCGGAAGATTGATGACTGGTGTGCGCACCCTCCCGGATCTGGCGAAAGACGCTACCGACAGAAACCGTACCTCACCGTTTGCTTTCACCGGAAATAAATTTGAGTTCCGTATGGTGGGCTCCAGCGATTCCGTAGCGTCTCCCAATATCGTATTGAACACGATTGTGGCTCAGGCGTTCAGGGAAGCCAGCGAAGTGCTGGAAAGTGCAGAGAACTTTGAAATTGCAGTTCACGATCTGATCAAGAAAAATTGCGCGGAACATCAGAGAATCATCTTTAATGGCAATGGCTATTCTGAGGCATGGGTGGAGGAAGCAAAGCGAAGAGGACTTTCCAATATCCGTTCCATGGTGGATGCGATCCCTGCTTTGGTATCTGATAAATCTGTAGCATTATTTGAAAAATTTAAGGTATTTACAAGAGCGGAACTGGAATCCCGTGTGGAAGTAAAATATGAAGGATATTCTAAGGCGATCAATGTGGAAGCCAGAGCTATGGTGGATATTGCAGGTAAACAGATTATTCCGGCAGTGATCAAATATGTGAAAAATCTGGCAGATACCATCAATTCTGTGAATGGTGTGGGAGGAATCGATGTGAGCGTGGAGATGGAGCTTTTGACAGAGACCTCTCAGCTTCTCAAAGAAACGCAGAATGCATGGAAAGTCTTAAGAGAGCGAGTAGAGGCGGCTTCTGCAATGAAACCGGGAGAGCAGCAGGCGCGGTATTATTATGAACAGGTTACTACAGCGATGGAGGATTTGAGAAGTCCGGTGGATCAGCTTGAGATGATCGTGGACAAATCCGTATGGCCGATGCCGTCCTATGGTGATTTGATGTTTGAAGTATAAAGGAAAAACGAGACTGTTACGGAAAAGTTTTCTGTAATGGTCTCGTTCTTTTTTTAGAAGGAGGGTGCCAGGTAATGAAAATATTACCTGGCACAATTATGAAAAAGTTTATCAAAAAAGTAATGATTGAAGTTATTTATTTATGAGTATATTATAGGGGAGAATCATGAAGAAATCATGTTTTGAAAGTAAATGTATTTTAAAATAAAAATGAACAAAATATGAATAAAATTGTAGAAAAATACAAAAAAATTCTGAAAAAATACAAAAATAACTAGGAGGAAAAGAATGAAAATGAAAATAACAGAGTATCTGGAGAGTCAGAATGTCAGCGCAGGGCTGATTCATGATCTGGAAAAGTTTCGGGAGAGATATCCAGTGGAAACAGAAACAGCTCATAGAGTGGTGATACCGGCGATGCCTTTCTATGGAAAGGAGATTTTGGAGATGGGAATTGCTGCTCTTTTGCAAAAGGAAAATCTTTTGCTGGCAGGTTCCAAGGCTACGGGAAAAAATGTGCTGGCGGAAAATCTGGCATGGCTCTTTGGACGACCTTCCTACAATATATCTTTTCATGTAAATACTGGAAGCGCAGAACTGATCGGTACCGATACTTTTGAAGATAATCAGGTGAAACTGCGCCGGGGAAGTATTTATCAATGCGCCCAGTATGGAGGATTTGGCATTCTGGATGAAATTAATATGGCAAAGAATGATGCGGTTTCAGTACTGCATGCCACGCTGGATTATCGGAGAAGCATTGACGTGCCGGGGTACGACAAAATAGAACTTCATGATGCGGCAAGATTTATCGGAACCATGAATTACGGCTATGCGGGAACGAAAGAACTGAATGAGGCGCTGGTCTCCCGGTTTATGGTGATCGATATGCCGGAACAGACGCCGGAAACGCTGGAGAAGATTTTAAGAGAGCTTTTCTCTGATGGAAAAAAAGAAGCGTTGGATCAGTTTGCCGGTCTGTTTTTAGATCTCCAGATGAAAGCAGAAAATGGAGAGATTTCCACCAAAGCAGTGGATCTGCGAGGAATACTGGCTTCCTTAAAGACGATTCGGCAGGGACTTACTCCTCTGGCAGCAGTCCGCATGGGTGTGATCAATAAATGTTTTGACGATTTTGAAAAGGAAATTGTGGAAGATGTAGTTCTCACACGGATTCCTGAAGAGTGGAATTGGACGGATATATTTTAGCGAGGAGAGTGGAATGGAAGAGAGAGAACTGGAAATTGCCAATCGGATGAAGAATCTGATCTGGACAGTTTGCGGAGATTATACGCTGGAGGCAAAACCGGATGTGGACGGTTTTTTGCGGTCCAAATATCTTGCCCTGTACGACGGAATCAAGCAGGGAGCGTTCGCCCGATATTTTGACAAGGAGGCGCTGAGCTTGTATCTGGTGAAAAAGGTCTATTTACAGGCGGATGAGGCGTCGCTTATGGAAGTAGCGCGCTTGTGCATGGAGGAGGCGGTAGGGCAGAGGATTGCAGCAGAGCGAAAAGGGGTGGAGAGTATTCGCCGGAAAGCCTATGAATACGTACTGGAACATGATCTGGAACAGATGGTAGGCACAGATCTGGGACGGCTGAAAATAGCTCTTATGCGGAGATATCTTACGCAGGATCATCAGGCAGAGAAAAAATTTACGGAACGGATGGACAGTCTTTATGCTCTGCATCAGGCGAAAGATACGATGGAAGTAATCCAGAAGATCGACAGCTGCTATAATGCGTGGGTAGATCCGGAGTTTGTAAAAAAGTCCGGTGGTTTGGAACGGGTGCTGGCGGTTACACTGGAAGAACTTTCAGAATATAATTGGAAGGATTTTCTCACCGAGGAGATGTATGAGGAGAATTTTGAGGCGTATCTGGAACAGATGAGCAGCCAGATGACAGCTACCCGGGGAGAAGAGTGGGAGCAGAAGGAGAGAAAGCCGGAAGCCAAACGAATCCTGCGGGTAACGGAAGAAGATTTCCAAAAGGTATATACGTATATCGAATTGAATTTTGGGAAAACTTACTTAAATCCATTGGAGGAAAAAAAGATCAACCGCCAGCTTTGCCGCGGAATTCATGGAGATTGCGGGCTATATTTTACTGACGGGATTCTGGCAAATCCGGTGAAGCGAAATTATCAGCTGGAATATGCGAAAAAGCAGAGAGATAAAAATAAATATGCATATTACGATAATCACCGGATCGTAAAAAGGAACATTGCCATTCTTACCGGTATATTGAAAAAATCTCTGGCATTGCGTCAGGAACAGATGGAGATCATTACGGACAGGGGAACTTTACAGCCGTCCCGGCTCTGGCGGGTGGGGAGAAGTCAGGATGCCCGGCTTTTTTCCAGAATTC
>HF995345.1:5823-7270 GCA_000432335.1 Firmicutes bacterium CAG:646 | reverse complement strand
AAAAGCAGTGATTTTGTGGTGGATCTTTTGATTGATGCCAGCGGTTCGCAGCGGGTGCGGCAGGAAAAGGTGGCTCTTCAGGCATATATTATCATGCAGTCGTTAAGTCAGGTGGGGATTCCCCACAGGGTGATGAGTTTTTGCACTTTCTGGGATCACACGATTCTCCAGCGATACCGGGAATATGAGGAAGATGCGTCAGCAAATGAACGGATTTTTACGTTTACCACTTCCTCCAATAATCGGGATGGGCTTGCCATAAAAGCGGCTTCCCAGGGACTATTGGAGAGGGAAGAGGAACATAAAATTATGATCGTTTTAAGTGACGGACGTCCCTATGATGTGATCTTAAACCGACCGAATGCCAGAAATCCTCAGCCGTATTACGGGGAATACGCAGTGCGGGATACGGGAGTGGAAGTGCGGAGATTGCGAAACTTGGGGATCTCTGTTCTGGGTGTCTTTGTGGGAGAGGAAAAAGATCTGGGGGCGGAAAAAAAGATTTTTGGAAAAGACTTTGCATATATTCGGGATATTTCTAATTTTTCAAAAATTGTGGGAAACTATCTGACAAAGCAGTTGGAAGATAACACCTGACGGGAGGCGGGGTGTCACTTGCCAAGAAAAAGCCTATCTGCTATACTGAATATTGTTGCACTGGAAAATTGTAGAACAGGCGTAACGGAATCGTTACGAAGGAGCAAAGGAGGAAATATGGCGGCCATATTGAAAAAGAAATCCTGGTACAGAGATTATCTTCTGATTTTTCTGGGAACAGCGCTGATGTCGGTGGCATTGAACTCTGCATTTGAACCAAACGGTCTTGTAGACGGAGGCTTCAGCGGAATCGCTATTATTATAAAAAATATTACAGAAGGGCTGGTGGACGGCGGTGTTCCTCTTTGGATTACGAATATCGTGTTGAATATTCCTATGTTTTTCCTTGGGATACGGATCAAGGGCGTCCGGTTTTTGGCAAAGACAATCTGGGGAACGCTGTCCCTGTCTTTTTGGCTGGCAGTGATGCCGGTAATCCCACTGGTTGAGGGAGAAATGGTGCTGGCAGTGATCTTTGGCGGTGTACTGCAGGGTACTGGAATCGGTCTGGTATTTCTGGGACAGGGGACGACCGGAGGAACCGATATGGTAGCCACGCTGATCCAGCATTATGTAAAGCATATGTCCATTGCGCGCATTATGCAGATTGTGGATGCGCTCATTGTGGTTACAGGCGCTTTTGTATTCGGACCCAAGACTGCGCTGTACGCTATTGTAGCTATTTTTATCGTGGCGAAGGTAACGGACGGTCTTATGGAGGGGATGAATTATGCCAAGGCAGTGTATATTATTTCAGACCATTCCGATGAGATTTCTTCTATTTTGCTTCACGATCTGGATCGGGGAGTGACGGGGATTCATGCGAGAGGGATGTATGAAGGAAAGGACA
>HF995345.1:0-5779 GCA_000432335.1 Firmicutes bacterium CAG:646 | reverse complement strand
GTTGTAGGGAAAAAGCAGATTGTCCAGTTGAAAGAGGCGATCGCCCAGGTAGATCCGGGAGCATTTGTGATCGTTACAGACGCCAGAGAGGTTCTGGGAGAGGGATTTATAGAAAATTTCACCATATAAAAATACAGAAAGAACGGTGTTTTTATGCCAACATATTGAGAAAATGTTAAATTTATTACATTTTCTCTTTTCTTTTTTAATGATTTATATTAGAATATATGGTAAGAGACTTTGCTTTTTAGGGGTAAATAGCAAAGAGAGCAAAAACTTTATACTGAAAGAGGGTATGTTTATGATTTCAAATCAAGTTCTTCAAAGCACAGTGGATGGGCTGAAAGGGATTTCCAAGATTGATTTCATCGTGGCTGATACAGAGGGGAAGATTCTGGCAACTACATTTCAGAATCATGAGATCGGCAATGAGGAGATTGTAAGTTTTGTGAAATCGCAGGCAGACAGTCAGGCAGTGAGAGGTTATCAGTTTTATAAGGTATATGATGAAAATCGACTGGAGTATGTTCTGATCGCCGGCGGCAGCAATGACGATGTGTATATGATAGGCAAGATGGCTGCATTTCAGATTCAGAATCTGCTGGTAGCGTACAAAGAGCGATTTGACAAGGATAATTTTATCAAGAATCTTCTGTTGGATAATCTGCTTCTGGTGGATATCTATAATCGGGCGAAGAAGCTGCATATTGCCGTGGAAGTGCGCCGGGTGGTATTTATTCTGGAGACAGGACAGGGAAAAGATTACAATGCGCTGGAAAATGTGAAAAGCGTTTTTCAGGGGAAAAGCGGCGATTTTATAACAGCCGTGGATGAGAAGAGTATTATTATCGTAAAAGAGGTGGCGCCGGAGGAAGGATATGCCCAGATGCAGACGATTGCGGAAAATATTCTGGACGTGGTAGGCAGAAATCCAGATGGCAGCACACATATCGCTTATGGTACGATCGTAAAAGAATTAAAGGAAGTCTCTCGTTCTTATAAGGAGGCAAGGATGGCGCTGGATGTGGGTAAGATCTTCTTTGAGGAAAAAGAAGTGATTGCATACAGTTCTCTGGGAATCGGACGTCTGATCTATCAGTTGCCCATTCCGCTGTGTAAGATGTTTATCAAAGAAATTTTTGAGAATAAATCTCCAGATGATTTTGATGAGGAAACACTTACTACCATCAATAAATTCTTTGAGAATAGTTTGAATGTATCAGAAACGTCCAGACAGTTGTACATTCACAGGAATACTTTGGTATACCGGCTGGATAAGCTGCAAAAAAGCACCGGTCTGGATCTCAGAGTTTTTGAAGACGCGATTACTTTTAAGATTGCTCTGATGGTCGTGCGGTATATGAAGTACATGGAAACACTAGACTATTGATAATACAGACAGGAGGAGTATATGATTACGTTGGAAAATGTAAGCAAATCATACGCAAAAGGCCAACCGGCATTAAATAACGTATCTTTGCACATTGATAAAGGGGAATTCGTATTCATTGTTGGAAATAGTGGATCAGGGAAATCTACATTGATAAAACTATTGCTGAAAGAGCTGGAGCCTACATCGGGAACCATTAAGGTCAACGATCAGGATCTTGGAAAGCTGAAGAGGAGACAGGTGCCTAAGTACCGCCGTGGAGTGGGCTGTGTGTTTCAGGACTTCCGCCTTTTGAAGGATCGGAATGTTTATGAAAATGTGGCTTTCGCTCAGCGGGTGATTGAGCGCCCGAACCGTGTCATTAAAAAGAGAGTGCCGGAGATTCTCACCCTGGTGGGATTGGCTGAAAAGTACAAATCTTTTCCGAGAGAGTTGTCTGGTGGAGAACAGCAGAGGGTGGCTTTGGCAAGAGCGCTGGTAAATCGGCCGAATATTTTGCTGGCAGACGAGCCCACAGGTAATCTGGATCCTAAGAATTCACTGGATATCATGAAGCTGCTGGAGGAGATCAACGAGAGAGGAACGACAGTTGTAATAGTTACCCATAACAGAGAAATCGTTAATTCTTTTAAGAAGCGAGTAATTACGATGCGTAAAGGCGTGATCGTAAGTGATGAACAGGAAGGTGAATATCTTGAGAATTAGTACAATTGGTTACAGCGCGAAACAGGGAATAAAAAATATCTGGAGAAATATTATGTTCTCCGTTGCTTCCATTGCCACGATGTCAGCCTGCATTTTCTTATTTGGATTGTTTTTCTCTCTTGTGATCAACTTCCGCTATATCGTTAAGAATGCAGAGGAAGGTGTGGCGGTTACCGTATTATTTGAAGAGGGTACCGATCAGGCGACTATTAATGCTATTGGAGAAAAGATTAAAGCATATGATGGAGTGACGGCCTGCGAATATATTCCGGCAGAGACGGCATGGGAGGAGTTCAGTAAAGATTATTTTGGTGAATCAGAGGAAGCACAGAAGTTGGCAGAAGGATTTGAAAATGACAATCCTCTGGCATCATCTTCCAGTTACGCCGTTTATGTGGATAAAATCGAAAAGCAGGATGCTCTGGTAAAGTATATTGAAGGGTTGGAAGGGGTCCGGGAGGTTAACCAGCTAAAGGGAGCTACACAGACGCTGACGACCTTTAACAAGCTGATCAGTTATATTTCTGTTGCGATTATATTGATCTTATTATGTGTGGCGGTATTTTTGATCAGTAATACGGTAGCGATCGGTATTTCCATACGAAAAGAAGAAATCGGCATTATGAAGCTGATAGGAGCTACCAACTTTTTTGTGCGGGCACCGTTTTTGATCGAGGGTATTATTATCGGATTTATCGGTTCCGCGATTCCGCTGGCATTGCTGTTCGTGTTATACGACAAAGTGGTAAAATATATTCTGACCAAATTCAGTATGCTCAGCAATGTGGTACAGTTTATGAATATTTATCAGGTGTTTGAGGTGCTGGTTCCGGTGGGATTGGTGCTTGGTATGGGAATTGGTCTTTTTGGAAGTATCATTACCATCAGAAAGCATTTGAAAGTCTGAAAGTAAATGACATAAGAGGGGGCTGTCGAAAAAACGATGGCCTCTTTTATAATTTAAGGTGGAGCAGAATGAGATGAAGAAAAATAAGACATGGCTGAGAGGTTTTGCAGCAGGGATCGGTGTGAGTGCTGCGGTGGGAGGAACGCTGTTTTATGTGCAATATGGAACGCTTCCGCTGATAGGAGACAGTGTAGTTACCGGAAAAACTGCCAGTAAGGCAGCTCGTATTGAAAGACTGGTAGAAAAAAATTATCTGGAAGATGTGGAGAGTGAAAGCATGGCAGAAGGCATGTACGCAGGAATGCTGGCAAGTTTGGGCGATCCCTATTCTGGATATTTTTCAGAGGAAAATTATAAGAAGCTGATGGAGTCTACAGAAGGAAAATATACAGGAATCGGATTGTCCATGCAGCAGGATACAGAGACGAAAGAAATCACGGTGTATGAATGTTTTGAGGGAAGCCCGGCGGAGCAGGCAGGCGTGAAAGAGGGGGATGTGATCTACAAAGTGGGAGACCGCATGGCTTCGGAGATGGAAGTGTCGGAAATTTCTGACTGGATTAAAAGCGGGGAAATGGAAGAACTGAAATTAGTTCTGCTGCGGGATGGAGAAGAAATAACGGTAACGATTGTTCCAGAGACAGTGGAACTTCCGGTAGTTCGCAGCAGGATGCTGCCGGAGGAACTGGGATATCTGCAGATTGAAGAATTTACGGAGGGGACGCCGGAGCAGTTTAAAAAAGCGTATGAAGAATTGAAGAAGCAGAAGGCGCAGGGGCTGATCATTGATCTTAGGAATAATCCGGGAGGTCTTTTGACATCGGTATGCGATACGCTGGAACAGATACTCCCCGAGGGGATGATCGTATACACGGAGGATCGCTACGGGAATAGGGAGGAACATACCTGTGAAGGCAAGACTCCTATTGAAATTCCACTGGTGGTGCTGGTGAATGAAGAGAGTGCCAGCGCAGCGGAGATATTTGCTGGAGCAGTGAAAGATCATCAGGTGGGAACACTGGTGGGGACCACCACCTTTGGAAAGGGAATTGTACAGAAAACGTATCCGCTGGGAGATGGAAGCGCAGTGAAAATGACGGTTTCCAAATATTATACGCCAAATGGAGTCAATATTCACGGGGAGGGAATTTCCCCGGATGTGGAAGTAAAATGGCCGGAGGATAAGGATACGCCGGTTCGCATTTCGGATATGAATGAACTTCCCGTTCAAGAATGGCTGGAACAGGATAACCAGATGAAAAAATCCGTAGAGGTCTTATCTGGACTGGTTGCGGAGAAAGAAAAGTAATGGTACAATCATGATAAATGATGGAGAAAGAAGGAGGAAGATATGGAGAAGTATAAGATCACTACAGATAATACCGCAGATTTGCCGTATACTTATTATAAAGAACATGATATGGAATATATGTATCTGACTTATCAGTTAGAGGGAGTTACGTATGGGAAAGAGAATGAGCTGGATTGTAAAGAATTTTATTCCAAAATGAGAAATGGCTCCATGCCTACCACCTCTCAGGTTAATGCAGAGGAAGCGAAAGAGATACTTCGCCCTATTTTGGAGGACGGGTACGATATTCTCCATCTGGCATTTTCTTCTGGGCTGAGCGGAAGTTATAACAGTGTGCGCCTGGCAGCAGAAGAGTTAAGAGAAGAATTTCCAGACAGAAAGATTATTGTAGTGGATTCTCTTTGCGCATCGTTGGGAGAGGGGCTCTTTGTGGATAAGGCGGTCACACTAAAAGAAGAAGGAAAATCTCTGGAAGAAAATGCCGCATGGCTGGAAAAATATAAGATAAATTTTTGCCATGTATTTACGGTAGACGATCTCTTTCACCTGCACAGAGGCGGTCGTGTATCGAAAGTGGCGGCAGTTGTAGGGACGATGATCAATCTGAAACCGCTGCTCCATGTGGATAATGAGGGTCATCTGGTTCCGGTAAGTAAGGTGAGAGGCAGAAAGAAATCATTGGCGGGTCTCGTGAATATGATGGAAGAACGAGTGGGAAGCTGGAAAGATAAAAACACAAAGATATTTATCAGTCATGGAGATTGTCAGGAGGATGCAGAGTACGTGGCAAAGCTGGTGAAGGAAAAATTTGGTTATGATACTTTTTTGATCAATACCATAGGCGCTACGATCGGAACACATTCCGGTCCTGGAACGGTAGCACTATTTTTTATGGGAGATTACAGATAGGAAAAAGCAGATATGAAGATACTTGTGACAGGATTCGATCCATTTGGCGGAGAAAGTGTAAATCCGGCGATTGAGGCAGTCAAACGGCTTCCTGATGAAATTTTGGGAATGGAGATTATTAAGCAGGAGATTCCTACAGTTCGATGGAAGGCTTTGGACAGGATAGAAGAGGCAGTAAAAAAGTATGATCCGGATGTAATCCTTTCCGTGGGGCAGGCAGGAGGCCGGGCAGATATTAGTGTAGAGCGGATAGGAATCAATGTGGATGATTTTAGAATACCGGATAATGAAGGGAATCAGCCTGTAGATGAGATCATTGATCCCCAAGGACCGGATGCATACTTTTTGAATCTTCCCATAAAGAAGATCGTGGATCGGATAAAAAAATATCAAATACCGGCTTCTGTTTCCAATACAGCGGGTACGTTTGTGTGTAATCATGTGGCATACGGAACCCGCAGAATGATGGAACTGCGGTATCCGGGGAAACGAAGCGGATTTATTCATATACCATTCTTGCCGCAGCAGGTGGCAGAGAAAAAAGCAGTGGCATCCA
>HF995344.1 GCA_000432335.1 Firmicutes bacterium CAG:646 | reverse complement strand
AGCAAGGATGTAACGTATGTGCAGTTTTGAAGGTATATAGAGGGGATTGGTCAAATGGTATGACAGAAGTCTCCAAAACTTTTAGCGGGAGTTCGATTCTCTCATCCCCTGTTGAACCGTCGAGTTATCGGCGGTTTTTTTGTTGTTCATAAGTAATTCTTTAGAATTCTATTGTTTAGAATGTATATTTTTTCAAGAATTGCAGTTTTGTAATATTTCTCAACAAAATTGATCTATTTTCCAAAGAAAATGTTGCAAAAGCGACAGGGGAAATAGTGACATTTTTTCAAAAAGTCAAAAAAGATATAGTATTGAAAAATTAAAGTTGTTGGATGGATATGGAATACAGTATAATCAAAGCATAAAAATAAAAGGAGACAATATATGGAGTACAAAAGAATTGATGCTTCTCAAATAGATATGTTATGGGAGTTACAAAAACAGTATAAAGTGGAAATAGGAGAAGATGTACCTGACGATATAGATAAAATACGTTTGGCTGAAGCAATCAGTAATGAAAAAATTTTCTTTTATGGAGCATGGGTAGATAATTCTTTGGTTGGCTGTTGCTCAGTCACCGTTGGCTTTTCCACTTTTGATTATATGCCAAGCGGTGTATTTGAAGATTTTTTTGTTTGCCCTGATTTTCGCCATAAAGGAATAGCGCGTCAGCTTGTAGAATTTGCATATCGTTCAAGCGGCGTAAGTTCTATGACTGTTGGCAGTGCGGATTGTGATATACAAATGTACCAATCACTTGGATTTTCGATTCACCTGGGAAATTTGCTTTCTATATCATTGTAGTAGTGTATCAGTACTATGATTTTTTATGAACCAAACTGGAAGGAGGTACATCAGGTGGCAACAGGTATCATGATTATGGGTTCCTCAGGCGCGGGTAAGACAACACTTGGTAAAATGGTGGCTGAAAAGTTGGGATATACGTTCGTAGATATTGATGAATGTATCTGGCGGCAGGATACGCCAATTCCCTTCACAGAAATGTACACGAAAGCAGAGAAGATCAGCCGTGTACAGGCGGCAATAGCAGACTGCGAGCATTTTGTGATGGCAGGTTCCATGAATTCTTTTCATGAATATTTTGATCCTTTTTTTCATCTGGTGGTTCATTTGCATGCGGATGCCCAGCTCCGTGTGGAACGTGTTCATGAACGAGGAATAAGAAGGTTTGGAGAGCGCGTTTTGGAAGGCGGCGATATGTATGAAAAGCATCAGATCTGTCTGAAAGAGGTTGCAGGATATGATCACGGGGGCGGAGGCTGCACCTTGCAGCAGCATGAAATGTGGCTGCGTTGTCTGAAATGCAAAATTATTCGTTTAGATGGCGGCGATGCATTGGAAAAAAATCTGGAGAGAATTGTAGAATCGTATGAGGAAGCGGAAGAAGCGTATCAGGAAGAAGTGATAAAAAAGGAATAAAATGTAACAGTTGTAAAAGTTTAGAGGTCAAGAAAAAAATTCCATATTGCAAAAGAGGAAAACTTACGATAAAATAGCAATAGTTTCGAGTATTTTCCACATAATAAGAAAAGGGGATGCAGCAAATAACATTTTTTATATTTGAAAAATGCTTAAATGCGGCACCTCCTTTCTTTGTATCAGGAGTAATTATGGATTACAAGTTATTATTAGATACCGCAGTATTTGCAGGTGAAATTTTGATGAAGAATGGTGCGGAAACCTACCGGGTAGAGGACACTATGTATCGGATTTTAAAAAAATCAAATCTTAAAAAAGTAGAAGTTCTTGTGATGATGACAGGATTTGTGGCAACGCTGGACGATCCGTCCATTGACTCCATGACGGTATTGAAGAGAATTACCACGCGAGGGACGGATCTGGAGATGATTGACCGGGTAAACAGGATTTCCCGGGCATTCTGTGCGGATGAGCTGACACTGGAGGAAACGTTTCGGCAAATCAAAGCTATGTGGAAGGAAAAACCGCACGTGAAATGTAATTTTGGAGCGATGGCGGCGATTACTGGGGGATTTGCAGTGATGTTTGGCGGAACTATCCCGGAGGCAGGGATAGCGGCGCTGGCAGGGTTTATTTCATCATTTGTAAAGCTGGTTTGCAGAAAGAAGCAGCTTCATATGTTTCTGGAAAATATCATCTGTTCCTCAGTACTGGCGCTTGTGATTGGGCTGGCGGTGCAGATTCTTCCAGGGGTGTATGATAAAGATCTTTTGATTGTCAGTGCAATCATGCCTTTTGTGCCGGGCGCAGCGATTACTAACGCTGTTTTTGATACTTTGCATGGAGATTATCTGTCCGGTCTGGCGAGGGCTGCGGAGGCATTTGTCATTGCGGCTGCTGTAGCGGCGGGTATCGGTATTGGCATGTATCTGATCTGATGAAGGAGCAGGGAAACAGGAGGAATTGTGATGTTTGAGTTAATTTGGCGAAGCATCGGAGCTCTGGTGGCGGTGATGGGCTTTGGAATTGTTTTAAAGGTTCCCAGACGTTTTCTGCTGTGGGCAGGAATTGATGGAGCAGTGGGATGGTTTATTTATTTGATTGTAGAGCAGACGACCGGTTCCATGTTGGCAAGTACTTTTCTGGGGGCGGTAGGGATTGCGGTGGGCGCTCATATATGCGCTCGTATTTTTAAGACGCCGGTGACGATCTTTATGATTCCTGCCAACTTGACGATTGTGCCCGGAGCAGGAATGTATCGAATTGTGTATTATATTCTGCGATCGGAGCATGAGATGTCTTCTTACTATTTTCAACAGACGATTCTGGCGGCGGGAATGATCGCAGTTGCCATATTTATCGTAAATATTATATTGGAAAAAGTTTTTTCTACGGGAAAGATGGTTCAAAAGTCTATTTCAGGAAAGAATGCTCTGAAAACAAAGAAGAAAGAAGTTTTATAATTATTATAGGCGACAGGAGTGTACACAATGAAAAACAAATTTCTGAAAGATAAAGCAGACAAAAGTCTGGCAGTGAAACTGGGAATCGGCGCAGGATGTGTTTTATTGATAGCGGCAGCAGGCTGGTATGGGTGGAAAACATATTATTATACAGATCATCTTTTTGAAGATACAAAAATTAATCAATTAGACTGCAGCAATCTTACAGTACAGGAAGCGGAGACTTTCATAAAAAATAAGGTGGAAGATTACGCTCTTCAGATGGAATTTCGAAAGGATCGGACGGAAAGTATTTCAGGAAAGAGTATTGATTATAAGTATGTGAGTGATGGCAGTGTGGAGAAGATTCTGGAAGAGCAGAAAGCATTTTTCTGGATCAGCGGTTTATTTAAGGATCATGAATATGAGGTGAAGGAAAATATTTCTTTTGATGCAGATAAGCTGAAGAAAGAGCTGGAACAGTTGGAAGTGATGAAGGAATCCGAACAGGAACCTCCGAAGGATGCTTATGTAACCTTTAAAAAGAAAAAGTTTGTAATTGTGGATGAGGTGTACGGAACGACACTGAAGGAAGAAGAACTGAAAAACGCTGTTTTTCAAGCTGTTGGAGAGAAGCGGGAGAATTTTGTGGCTGAGGAGGAGGGCGTTTATGTCAATCCCAAAGTCACCGCGAAAAGCAAGGAGCTGGAAAAAGAAAAGGACCAGTTAAATGATTTGGCAGCCGTTTCCATAACGTATGAATTGCCAGACGGAGAGGAAGTTTTAGACGGCAATGATCTGCGAAAATGGCTGAGTGTGGACAAAGATGGAAATTATTATAAAGATACGGAGAAGTTTGACAGTAAGCTTACAAAATATGTGAAGAAGCTGGCAGAAAAGGTGGATACATTGGGAAAAGAAAGACCTTTCCATACTACATCAGGACTGGATGTAACGGTGAAGGGGGGAAACTATGGATGGCAGATCGATCAGAAGGAAGAGAGAAAAGAGTTAAGAAAAAATATAAAAGAGATGAAAAATATTTCCCGGGAGCCGATCTATTCCAGCAGAGAAAAGTATAAGAAGAATCATGGGCTGGGAGATACGTATATTGAAGTAAATCTGACAGAACAGCATCTGTACTATTATCAGGATGGAAAGATCGTAGTGGATTCGCCTATTGTTTCGGGAAGGATGACAAGAAGCAGATTTACGCCTCCGGGAGTTTATTTTTTGACTTACAAAACCAGAGATAAGGTGTTGAGAGGGCAGCCGCTTCCCGATGGGACGCCAAGTTATGAGTCTCCCGTATCTTTCTGGATGCCGTTTAACGGGGGAATCGGTCTGCATGATGCCAGCTGGCGAAGCAGCTTTGGGGGAAGTATTTACAAATACAGTGGTTCTCACGGCTGTATCAATATGCCCTATAAAAATGCAAAAAAAGTATATGAGCTGATAGATAAGGATGTTCCTGTTGTCTGTGTGTATAATGACGGGTATTCTCTTCACGGCTGATTTTTTTCGGGGATGCTTATATTGGAGCTTGCATTGCTCCATACGGCATCCCCGTTGAATTTAGAAAATCTTAAGAAGTTCTTTGGGGCATTTGATGGTATAATCAGGAGTAGTGACAGCACCAAATCCATAGGAAGCAAATACAAAAGGAATGCCGGCGGTTTTTGCCGCATGGAAATCTCCATCGGTGTCTCCTACATAGACAGGAGCATTCAGCTGATAATCACGGATAACCTGAAGAATATTGTCGGCCTTGGCATTTCCGGTATCTCCGGGACAAAGATGACCCTCAAAGTACTTTCCGAGACCGCTGGAACGGAGGAATACTTCAATATAGCCAGCCTGGCAGTTGCTGACAATGAAGAGACGATATTTTTGTGCGAGCGTTATAAGAGTCTCTTCCAGATCAGGATAGAGAGGGGCGCAGCATTCAAGGAGCGCCAGATGTTCTTCCTGACAGCATTGGTCGATGAGCCGTAATTGCTCTTTGCTGGAATAGTCAGGAAAGATTACTTTGGCGATATCGGGAAGAAGCCGCCCAAACAGACCTTTCAGTTTTTCGCCGGTGATAGTAAGATTCAGATTTGTTTCTCTTTGGATGACGCGATTCCATGCGGCTGCGCAGATTCCGGTGGAATCCCAGAGCGTGCCGTCGACGTCAAAGATAATACTGTCCATAGTGATCTCCTTTGTTATTAATTTTAGATGACAGGCAGTTTTGCCCTTACGTTTTATTTTAATGACAGCAACAGAAAAATACAAGTGTTAAACACTGGGAAGGAGTTTTTTTGCGGTATAACAGGATAAAAAAAGGACATTTTTTGAGCCGCCCCAACCGTTTTACAGCGAATGTGGAGATGGCTGGAAAGACAGAAATATGTCATGTGAAGAATACGGGAAGGTGCAGGGAACTTTTAATTCCCGGCGCAGATGTATTTCTGGAGGAAGCTTCCAATCCAAACAGAAAGACAAAGTATGATCTCGTACAGGTCTATAAGGGAAAGATTCTGGTGAATATGGATTCTCAGATGCCAAATGCTCTTGTGGAAGAATGGTTGAAAAAGGGAAAGTTTTTTCAGGGGCTTACAAAGCTTCAGAGAGAAAAGAAATATGGCAATTCCCGGTTCGATCTGTATGCAGAATATCAGGGGAAGAAAGCATTTATCGAGGTGAAGGGAGTAACGTTGGAACAGGAGGGGATTGCCCGGTTTCCGGACGCTCCCACGCTCAGAGGATTGAAGCATATTCGGGAGTTGGAGCAATGTATAGCAGAGGGGTATGAAGCATGGATTTTCTTTGTGATACAGATGAAGGGAGTTCAGCGCTTTCAGCCCAATTGGACAACGCAGCCGGAATTTGGGCAGGCGCTGCAGCATGCGCGGCAGGCGGGAGTTCATGTGGAAGCATGGGATTGTATGGTTACTCCTGGGGAGATTTTCATAGACCAGAAGATTCCGATAGACTTATAGATGGAGAAAGAGCAGGATGTTAGAAGAAATTGTAGAACCGCTGGTTACATGGTATAGAAAAGGTCACAGGATTCTGCCGTGGAGGCAGCAGAAGAATCCGTACTACATATGGATATCAGAAATTATGCTTCAACAGACTCGGGTGGAAGCGGTGAAGCCGTATTTTGAACGATTTACAGAAGCGCTCCCCGATGTGGAAGCGGCTGCCGCCTGTTCCGAAGAACAGTTGCTAAAGCTGTGGGAAGGGTTAGGATATTACAACCGGGTTCGAAATATACAAAAGGCAGCGCTCCTTGTGCGAGATCAGTATGGCGGAAAGCTTCCGGCGGATTATGAAAAATTGAAAGAACTGCCTGGAATCGGAAATTATACAGCGGGTGCGGTTGCGTCTATCGCTTACGATATTCCTGTTCCGGCGGTGGATGGGAATGTGCTTCGGGTATATGCCCGTCTGATGGAAGATGATGGCGATATTCTGAAGCAATCAGTAAAGACCCGGGTGGAGAGAGAACTGGGAGCAATTATGCCATCAGAGTGTCCGGGAGACTTTAATCAGGCGCTGATGGAACTGGGGGCAATGGTATGCGTGCCGAATGGTCAGCCAAAGTGTGAAATCTGTCCTCTGGCGGATCAGTGTCGGGCAAGAAAAAACGGTACGCAGATGGAATTGCCTGTAAAAAAGAAATCCGGGAAGCGGCGGCTGGAAAAGAAGACTGTTCTGGTGATTCAGGATGGAGAAAAGGTAGCCGTTTGCAGAAGACCTTCCCGGGGACTTTTGGCGGGGCTTTATGAATTGCCTAATCTGGAAGGACATCAGAGCAGACAGGAAGTTTTGGAGACGCTAAAAGGATGGGGGCTTGCGCCCGTGAGGATTCAGCCGTTGGGAGAATCTAAACATATTTTTTCTCATGTGGAATGGGAAATGACAGGATTTGCAGTGAAGGTTGCGGCTCTTGAACAGGCAGAGCAGAAAAATATGATCTTTGTGGAAATTGAAGAGGCAGAGGAAAAATATGCGATCCCTGCGGCTTTTCATGCATATACATCGTATATGAATATGAAATTGGGGCAGGATTCTTTTTCCATTTAAGGATATAGAACAGAAGACAGGAGTAAATAAAAGTGAAAGTATTGAGCATAACGGTTCCTTGTTATAATTCACAGGAGTATATGAGAAAATGTATAGAATCTCTGCTGCCAGGCGGAGATGAGGTGGAGATTCTGGTGGTGGATGACGGTTCCAGCGATCGGACTTTGGAAATCGCCCAGGAATATGAGAAAAATTATCCGGGGATTGTCCGTGCGATCCATCAGGAAAATAAGGGGCATGGCGGAGCAGTTAACACCGGTCTGGCTCACGCCACTGGATTGTATTTTAAGGTGGTGGACAGCGATGACTGGCTGAATGAGGAGGCTTATCGTAAGGTTCTTGAGGTATTGAAGGAATGCATCCGCGGACCGAGAACGCTGGATCTTCTGATCTGCAATTACGTGTATGAGAAGGTGGGAGTAAAGCACAAAGCAGTTATGAAATATCATTCTGCGCTGCCCAAGGACAGGATTTTCGGTTGGGATGAAGCCAAATCGCTGGGGAGGAGTCATTATTTGCTGATGCATTCGATGATCTATCGGACAGAGCTTCTGCGGGAATGCGGGCTGGTTCTTCCAGAGCATACCTTCTATGTGGATAATCTGGTGGCATTCGTTCCGCTGGCATCGGTGAGCACCATGTACTATCTGGATGTAAATCTGTACCGGTATTTTATCGGGAGAGAAGATCAGTCGGTGAGTGAAAAAGTGATGATTGGAAGAGTCGATCAGCAGATTCGGGTGAATAAGATGATGATCGATTATATGGCAAGCCAGAAAAATCTTCACAAAAAGCAGAGAGAGTATATGATTCATTTGTTAATCATGATTACTACGGTATCTTCTATTTTTCTGATCCAGACAGATAAAGAAGAAGATTTTGAGAAAAAGAAGGAATTGTGGAAATATATGAAGAATACAGACAGGAAAGTTTATCTGTCGGTGAGACTGAGTCTTTTGGGAAGGCTTTGCAATCTTCCAGGTAAAGGGGGCAGACAGGTATCAGTCACCGGGTATAAGGTAGTTCAGAAAATATATGGGTTTAACTAAGAAAAGATTGTTTAGGAGAGGAAAACCGAATCAGCTGTGCTGATCCGGTTTTCTGTTTTTTGCGTAAATAACACGATGTTTTTCTTTAGCATTTCCACGCGCATAGACTTTATAGATCATGATATAAGATGCAACGGCAAAAGTGATTCCGGTAGCCACATCACAGATGGAGTGCTGTTTTAAGAACATGGTGGACAGTATAATAAGGACTGTCAGTATAAAAGCAGAGACACGGATTCCTCTGTGCTTTTGCAGTTTTTTACAGTTGTTGAGGGCACAAAAAGCGGCAACAGAATTATATACATGAATACTGGGAAGCACATTGGTAGGAGTGTCTATCGTATATAAAAAACCTACCAGATCGGTAAAAATATTATCCCGAGCGAACTTGGTCGGTCGAAGGCTCAAACCGTTGGGATATACATAGGAGACGATAAGAAAAAGTGTCATGCCTATTCCCAGATTAATCAGCAGATTCTGATATTCTATTTTGTCTTCATTAAAGAAAATAAAGAACAAAACAGTTCCTGCAATGTAGAGGAACCAGAGAAAGTAAGGAATAATAAAATATTCGCAAAAAGGTATTTTATAATCCAAAGTGGAATTGATAATATGGTATTTTCTGGGAAATTTCTCTAACCAGGAAAAGCAGGTCATGTAGAAGGTTCCGTAAAGAATTACCGGAATTAAACGTTTACATCGTTGTAACATTAATAAATCGCCTCCCTATATCGGTCTAAGTTGCCATAGAACGATTATAGCATAGATAATTCGGTAAATCAAAGGAATCCATCAATTCAAAAAGAAGTTTAAGAAAGATAAAAAAAATCTTAAGAATTTAGTAACAAGATGGTACTATTGCGGAAAAATCCTTATTTTACAGGGGTTTCAGGGGATGAAGATGTTTTTTCACGGAATAGCAAAAACATTTTTATCCCCCTTTTTGTCCCCTTTATTCCCCTTTTTATCCCCCCGCAATTAACCGATCAAATTAATTTTATCAAGAGAGGCGTTGTCATTTTCAGCGAGTTTTTGAGTAACGTGGAGATAGATTTTTTTGGTAATAGCATTATCCTCATGCCCGAGACGTCTGGAAATGACATCCATATCTACTTTGGCAGCAGCGAGTAAAGATACGTGAGTATGACGCAGGACGTGGGGAGTGACTCCGACGCCAAGAACTTGTAAAGAGGTACGACGTAATACTTCGTAATATACAAAGTAAGATACATAATCACCTCTGCGGTTGCATACAAACAAATTAGTACGGTATCCGTTTACCATGCCTTCTTGTAAGATAAAACTCCGCATTTCCCGACAAACTACTTCAAGCTCCGGCTGGATATAAACTGTACGCACAGATGCTGCCGTTTTTGGAGTATCCACATGCTTCAAAACGGAAAAGATGTTCTTGTTGACAGTGATTTGCTTTTGATCGAGGTCCACGTCAGAAACATTTAAGCATAATGCTTCGCAAATGCGAAGACCAGACAGAGCAAGAAATTTTGTCAGCAATTCCCATTTCTTATACTTAAATCCCTCCAACAATGCCTTGAGTTCGTCGGGCTCCAAATATTTATCTCGCAACTTTTCCTTGGATGTGGTATCTTTTAATAAGGTGATTTTTTCAAGGAAGGAAATATCTGATATATAATCATGACGGAACGCCCAGCGCATAATTGTTTTAAATCTATGACAGGCATTATTATAATGAGTATTTGATTTTGCTGAGGCAGTAAGACAATCGCTTACGTAAGGAGCAGTGAACTTTTCAATCAACACATCTTTTCCGATAGCAGCCTCGATAGTATTGCAAAGATACTGTACAGAGGTGTAGGTGGATACCTTCACCTTCTTTTTTGTATCTGCCAGATATTTTTCTAATAGTTCACCAAAAGTTAAAGATCCGGCTGTCTTTGGAGTGATTTGACGTTCTTCAATCATCCGCATAAGAGTTTCAGCAGCTAACTTTCTCGTAGATCGATTATCTTTATCCAAAGTAACCGATACTCGCTTTGCTTTACCAGTTAAATAATCTTCGTACTGTTCCACGAACTTAAATTTTCCTGATTTGGTTTTTTCAACCCACATAAAATCATCTTCCTTTCTTTTGGGTATAAAAATAACAGCCAGCGAAGAACGGACGTTCCGCTTGCGTGGCTGCTCCGAAGATGATACAATGCATTTGTTTGAAGTGCTGTAGCATCTCAGGAGGTGTTATGGTTAAATCGTCCTATCTCTGCTGGGCGGAGAGGGCGTGGGACTGCTCGGTGCTGGTAACACCGGGCAGTTTTACTACTTGTCTAAAAATTATCTTTGGGAGCGAATGCTGTATAATTTATCACAGGTTCGCAATCCATCTATATGTTCAAAAAGGTCAGGCTTTATTGCAGCGCCTAAAGGATCTAAAATAAAATCAATCCCTTCTCTTCGTGCAAGTTTAGCAGCGGAGACAAAGTCACTGTCGCCAGAAATTAAGACAATTTGATCGACCTGTTGTTTGTAAGCCATGGAAGCGATATCTAATCCTATTTTCATATCAACACCTTTTTGATCGATCTCTAAATAAAAATCCTTTTCTTCCAAATCTGCAAAATTGAGTTTTCCGTTACATAATTTCTTAACTACTTCTGGACGGATTGTATAATGGGCTTGTTCTTCTGCTAATTTGCCTAAACGGATGGCAAACTTTCGTTTCTTTTTTAATTCATTTAAAAAGAGAGTAGTCCATTCAAATAAATCAGTTTTTCCAAGGTCGACTTGTTGTTTTAAAAAAGGATGATAGATACGCTTTGCGGATGGAGCACAATCATAGTAGAAGATTCTGTACAAATCATTATCTTCGCCGTGGCTGTTTAGATGGCGTTTACAATAGTTGGCTAATTCTACAGCGCGATCCTCTGCACTCTTGTCACCAAAGACGGATTGTGCTCTACGTCTGTAAAAACCTCCATCAACCAGAATTGCTGTTTTTAAATGTGTTGTATTTTGATTCTTTCTCATATGCGAATTCTCCTTAAAAAACGAAAAAGCTCTAGGGTTCGGTCGTTCCCATATGCTGAGAGACGTACAACCTAGAGCATTATTAACGGGTAATCATTGATTACACCCTCATATTAGTACTCGTGTGCAAAAATGTCAATACTTTTTTGGAAAAAATCTTGACATTTTTACCGGACAAGTCTACAATATAATGCTCTATACAAGATATAGAAAAAGAAAAATCTAAAAATCAAGATATAGCGATGCTATATACAAGAGATACGCCAATACCGGGCGGTTTTGTATTTGACAAATAAAACGGGTTGACATATAATATACTTAACAAGAGAACCGTTGGTCAGTGCACACCTGACCGTCGGCAAATAAAGTGTTATAAAAATAGCGCCTTACTTTACCAGAGCAGGGGCGTTATTTTTGCGTGTAAAAAGCACAACAAGAGTTATAACTGCGCAAAGCATGCTTACAAAGTTGAACAATTCATCATATGTAACCATAGCACCAGCCTCCTTTCGTAAATCATCCGGCGGCTGACATAACACCCCAACGGTTCTCTGGGTAAGTATATTATATTGTCAAGGAACGAAAAAGACCCCGTATTTCTACGAGGTCTTAATGATTTTGTGCTCGCAAGGAGCTTTGTCTTATCTTTTTTTGTGCGCGCAAGGCGCTTTGTTTTGCAAAATCATTATAAAATAGTGTATGATAAAAGTCAATATACTATTCCTCGTAATTAATATCTACTTTTACAGCAAATCGATCACCAATCAGTTTTTATTTTGGATGGATAGAATATTTAATATTAAAGAATGTCTTGATACGTTCTAAAAAGTTTTCTGGTATATTAAAAACCTCATAGATTGATTTTCCACAAAAACGAATGTTTCTTTGCTTGTATGGATCAAAAATAAAAAATAAATCTGAAAACAAATTAGTATGGATATAGGGGTCGTTTATTAATAAACAAATAATAATAAGTACGGAATATAAATCATTTTTTCCTATTCCTGCATTGTATTCATCAGAAGATAGCAGAGAAGAACAGGAAAGAAACAAAGGCTTTTTTGGCAGTTCGCTTCGAGTTACTTTGGCAAAGGTTTTGGAACCGTGCGCCATACTATTACGATAATCTTTAAGAATTTCAAGTGATTTCGCAAGAAGTTCTTTTTTTGACGCTAGATCAATATTGGTGTAACGTAACATTTCCTGACAAACATAATCTTTATCAAGTGCTTTCAAAATTCCATACCACTGTATGGATAAACCAAAAGGGACATTAGTAATTAAAATCCATGGTGGGATATGGTTTTTATTTTGGGAGTAGTGTCTTAAACTAAGATTATTTCTTGGTTCGAGTCCAGCAGAACGTATTTTATGCAAAATGTTTTTACGCTTATTATTACTGCTGCTATAATGTTTCAAGTATAAGTAGTCATCTGGATATCCGTCGCCGTGTTCGTTTAAATTTGTGTAAACACCATAATTTTTTGAAACGGTGTAAGATATTTTACTTTTTAGAGAACGTTCTATATATAGAATATATTTTAAAAAAATAGCGCTAATATTTTCGTTGAGAATTTGTATGGAATACAATTCGTCGAATTTAGTTCCGGGAATGAATAAATCACTATTACTCAATGAAAGAAATGTATCTTTATAACCATTAATCAATGTATAATAAGAAACATCGCTCAAAACATGAGTTGCAAATGTCCGGTCTGAAATTGTAATATTTCGACTTTCCATGAGATCGAGAAGTTCATCATAGGTTTTAAATGGTTTGTCATATTTCATGGACAGTAAAAACCCCCTTACCAAGCTGATAAGAGGGTTTTTACTAGTCATTTCAATCAACGACCATTTCTGTTTACACTATCTTATCAGCTTTTGTGTGACATGTCAAGATACTTATGCTTTTTTTACAGGATCACCAATGTGGATTACTGGATCAGTTTCACGCATAGGCGATATTTCCGTTTTGTCTATTTTCAAAGGAATGAATTCTTCTCTTGTACTGTAAGATTCAAATAATGGAGAAAGAGACAAAGAAGGAAAAGTGGGAGAATTTACAGTTGTCTTCTTGGTTTTTTGACAAACAGAATAATGCTGGGTTGATTCGATAACCTTTAATTTATCCTTAATACGCTCATACATAGCAAGTTCGGAACCATCTAAATCAATAATGGGTTCGACTGGGACATAAATAAATACTTTATCGCCAACCGATAATTGATCAGATCCGGCATTAACAATTAAAGTGCGGTCATCTAAGATCCTGACAACTTGACCAATACAGTTTGGACCATAATTTTTACATTTTGTACACATAGTACCCTCCTTTGAAATGAGTAAATGAAACCAAGCGGCGAATTAATTCATCTTTACTACTCCAAGTCCAGGCTCAAAGTAAATAATATAATTATCAACAGTGGTACATACGCCATATTTCTGGCGATATTTTTCTAAAGCATCTCTTAAAAATTCTTCTGTCACATCTAGGTATTCAGCCATCTCGTGGTAGGTCTGACACCCGTGTTCGTAACTCTTTATAATGCCCATGAGTCCGATCAGCTTATTGTAAGCCCACATTCTTGCCCGGAGTTCTTGCTTTTGATTGGACACAGAATCTTGAGAGAGAATATTCCCATAGGTTGTATAGTGATGCCCCAGTTCTTCAGCTAAAATGCAGGATTTTTCAACGGCAGTGTCAAGATCTTTATCGAGAGCAACATTTCCGTTCAGGTATAATCCACATAGCCGTGAGGAACAAGTCTCATCACCATTAAGATCGAAGTTTTCGTACACACTCACATTTTCATCATGAGCATTTTGGAGCAAAAGCTCGTAATTGGTAAGTTTTTTACAATTCATTTTTCTTCTTTTTGTCTTCCTCTTTAATAAAAGCGGCAAAAGCTTTTATTCGCTTTAATTGATCTTCTGTATATTCGTCTCCGTCAAAATGAGCGGCGATGGTGGTAGGATCAACTAATCTTACGGTTTTACTCTCTCTCCCAAGTAGATAATCTATGCTTACGTTAAAATAATCTGCTATGGCTTCCAGTGTTTCGTAATCAGGTTCTCTATCTCCTTTTTCATACATACCAACAGCACTTCGGGATATATTTAACGCTTTTGCAAGTTCATCTTGAGTCACACTTTTTGAAGTACGTAGTATTTTAAGTATTTTATTAAAATCTCCCATCGTTTCACCTCTCTTTAATTTTCTTTAAGTTAAATCTAACACATATCGTGATAAAAGTAAATAAAAATGTCACATTTTGTGTTGACACGATTTGTGACATATGGTATTATAATGGTGTCACAGAAAAAACGAGGATATAAGATAAGGAAGGTGAGAGAAATGATTGATGCAAAAGAAATCGGTGCTAGACTATTAGCACTGAGAGGTGATATTCCGAGAGAATTTCTTGCAAAAAAGATAGAAGTAAGTGTGTCAGCTATTGCTATGTACGAAAACGGAGAAAGAATCCCGAGAGATGATATAAAGGTGAAGCTCGCAAATTTCTATAATAGGACAGTACAGGAAATTTTTTTTGATAAATAATGTCACGTATTGTGACTTATATATCGTAGTAGAGAAAGGAGAGTGGTGAAAAAATGGAAGAGAAAGATTTGGAAAAAAAGATGGATAGAATTTTGAAAGAAATAAGGTGGATTCAGCAAAATCTGAACCCACCAGTAAACCGTTTTGTGGCTGTAATAGTATCTGTAATAACTACGATAATTACTTATCTACTTGTGAGATGAGATATCTTGCGCACATAACTCCTTGTAGACATCGTTGTATTTTACGAGTAATTCCTCAGGAGATATATTGTATAAATCCTGATTTTGCAGATACAACATAGCAAGAGCCTCTAACTTAGTAGCTGGAAACAATGGAATATTAAGATCTCTGGACATTTATATATCCTCCTTTTGATTTGATACTTAAAGTATAAAACTCAAAAGACAGGAAAGCAAAGTAATACGTACTATAAAATTAAAAGCATACCGACAGAAAACGAGGTGAGACAGTGACAACGATAAACATTATATACGGTACACCAGTAATGACCATTAAAAAAATCTGCGAGCAGTTTTCCATTACTGACAGGACAGCCAGAAAGCACATGAAGGAAATCGAAAACCTTACGGAACGCTATGGCGATTATGCAGTCATGGGGGAAGGGGCTTTAAAAAGAGTAAACTTCCTCGCTTTTACAGATTATTGGAAGTGGAAAAAACTCCTTGCAGATAAAAACGGAAAGAAACACGTCCCGGAATACAACCCCAGGGAAATAGCGAGGGAGCTGGGATTTTACGGGAATGAAGTATTGAAATAGGAGAAAATCATGAGAGCAAACCTAAAAGAAGCCCGCAGGAGAGCGGGCATGACACAGCAGCAGATGGCAGATCGGTTGGAGATCAGTATCAATTATTATCAAAAAATTGAAGCGGGACAGAGAACAGGAGATTTTGTTCTGTGGGATACGTTAGAAGATATCACAGGGGTACATCAACGGAAACTCCGAGAGATTTTAGAAAATCATCACGACCAAGAATCCAATCTGTAGGAACATTGAAGATATCAGATAATTTAACCAATGTTTCCAAAGAAGGGGAGCGCATGGCTTGTTCGTATTTTTGATAAGAATTTACAGTAACACCGAGCATATCAGCAACCTGCTGTTGCGTAAGACTGGAATTTAAGCGTGCGGAACGAAGTCTTTTTCCAAAAAGCATAATGCACCTCCTAAAATATATTGACATTACATACAAATTGTACTACTATATGGACATATATAAAACATACAATATGTATATATACAATACGTATATAAAAGGAGGAATATATGATATCAGAAGAAGTAAGAACCTTAGAAGAAGAAAACCGAGATCTCAAAGCAGAACTTGAAATGCTCCGGGAAATCCACGGAACCGAAGGAAAACCCATGAAATGCCAGGACTGCATACATTTCATGCAGCACTACATAAGAGATGGATACATATATGTAAAAATCAACAACGGGCATTGCACTGCAGGAAGAACGAAGAACAGAAAATCGGAAGACAAAACGTGCCAGTTTTTTGTGAAGAAAGGACAAAACCAATGATAAAAAACATAATCATAGCCGTACTACTGGCAAGAGTCAGTATGGTCTACCTATTTACAGAGTACAGCCCACTCGAAGAGGTTACTGTATTCTGGTTCCTGGCAATCTTATCTTTTGTCCTGATCCTGATGATCGAAGACAAAATAGAAAGAATGAGGTATCGCCGTGGAAAGTAGACGCTTAACGATGAAAAACCCCGGTGGAAGGAATTACCGCCTTGCCTGCGCCGTAGACACAGCAGATCTCCGGGTGGATATGGGACGGGAATACCCGACGCTTTTGGGAAACAAGATCGATGTGATCGGAAAACTGGAGGATCTGCATCCTCTGGAATGGTACCTTGAAAATGTAAAAAAATAGCTCCCCTTCTGCGAAAAGGAGAGCCGAGCAAATGATATGCTTACCAAAATATACGAGATAAGCATACCATTTCCGCCCGCAAAGGTCAATCCCTTGCGGGCATTTTAAGACAAAAAATCGGGAGGAAAGAACCTCCCTTTAAACTTGCTAAGTTTATTATCTTACCGACAGGAGCAACGAAAAATGCCATACATGAAAGCGGTATGCAAAGCCGGACTAACAAGGATGGTCAGAAGGTACTATACCAGATCTGCACAGCCAAAGAAAAAGAGAGCCCCCAAAAAGAATGAGACTACAGACTCCCAGAAGAAAGTGAATGACCGTCAGCTGGAAAGAAAACTGACTGCGCTGCTGAATGCTAACTTTGATGGGGAGTGCTGGTATATCACTTTTGACTACGATCCGAAAAAGAGACCGCAGACCATAGCAGAGTTAAAGGATCACGAAAATAAATTGCTCAGAGCCCTCAGAAAGATCTACAAAAAAGAGGGGTTGATCCTGAAATACATCTGGACAGCGGAGGTGGGACCACGGGGAGGCGCCCATATCCACATGGTAGTAAGTCCTATAGATACCAGACTACTAAGAAACGTCTGGCCGCATGGATGGACAACCATAAAACCCATGGATAAGAGTGGACAGTATAGCCGTCTGGCGAGCTATTTTATCAAATACTATCAAAAGACACGAGGAACAGATGCGGCGATCCAGTCCCGGGCGTATTGCTGTAGCCGAAATCTTACCCGTCCTGCCTTTGAAACAAAGAGGATGAAAGGGAACTGCTTTGGTTTAAATGTCAAAGTCCCCAAAGGCTGGTATCTGGACAAGCAGGCATTTGGAGACAGCGGGATACAGTACGGGATCACCGATGATGGGTATGAGTACATGTACTATATCCTCGTAAAGGAGACGGTACCTTAAAAATAGTCAATAAAAACACATGACTTTAGTACATAAAAGGGCGGTTTTGGTTTTGAAAAGAACAAAGTAAAGATGGGATTTTTGAAAGACCTTAAAAACCGTCAGGAAAGGTGGATAACTATGTGGATAATCGACCTATACATGGAAAATTCCGGGAAATCCCCATGGGAGCGGGACGATTGGTATGGATATGTCCTCGCATATCAGGGAAAAACCCTGCACACAAAAGAAAAATTCGAACACTGTGTTCGGAACTGCTTCGGGCGCGATCTGGAAATGTTTCTGGATGCCATAACCCGGTGTCAGCCCGCCCAGATCGTGGTCCATACGGACTCGGCATATCTGGCTGGAGGATTCGAGCGACTTTCCCGGTATCAGGAAAATGGTTGGAAAAATTCCAAGGGCGAAGAAATCAAACATAAAGATCTCTGGGAACAGATCGCGGAACACTCCCAGGATAAAGAGATCCTGTTTGAATTGGGAGAACACGAATATACCCAGTGGCTAAAAAACGAGATAAGGAGGAGAAAAGATGCGGAAAAAACGAACCCCGGAACTGGATCAGATGGTAGTAAACCGGCTGAAATTCGGGATGTCAAAGAGAGAAATTGAGCAGGAATTAGGATTGAGCGGCAGAATGGTAGACACCATTTATCGAGAATATGGTTTCAACACCAACCCGAAGGAGAAAACAATCCACTATCCAAAAGAATTACTGGATCAGTGGGATACATTGCATAGGAGGTATGGGACATGTCAAAAATGACAGATTATCAGGCTGGCCGGGAAGACGGACTTTTGCTGGCAGAAAGAATCGTAAAGGAAGGCGGTCTGGAACGCCTGCAGGAAGAGATCAAATATCGTGGGATCACCGGGGTACATACTCAGCTGGCAAAAAAGGAGATCGAAAAAGCGTCAGAAGTGATAAAAATGACCACCATAGACACAATCCTCTTATTGGCGTCGTCAACGGTCCGTGACGAATTCGGCTTTGGAGAAAAGAGGATGCAACGTCTCATCAACCGGATGGAGAAGAAAGCCACCTGCCTGATCGGAGACATGGCAACGTGGGAGGACTTCCGGGAAACGATAAAGGAGGAGATGGGAATTGAAGTCAATGTACGACAGAGTGCTGGAAGAATTTCTTTTACAAAATAAAGACAAGGCGCAGATCCGGTCATTTTTCGCTGGTGCGCCCATGCCGGCAAAGACCGGGTACCTGAAAGGCTACTACAAAACCGGGACAGCGATTATAGACGGTTATTACGTAGAGTTTAGTTCTCGGGGAATCGAGATCGCACGGGATGCGGTAGAAAAATACACCTGGCAGCAGGCGGCAGATAGGATTGATTTATTGATCCAGCAGGGACGGTACGGGAATCCACCAATACCAGAGAGCGGCTGGGAACAGATGAGCTTATTTGGAAAGGAGCAGCCATGAAGAGTGTCATAAAATGCCCAGGAAGTAAGTGGGCGATCGCAGACTGGATCATACAATATTTCCCGGAACACCATACATATCTGGAACCATTTTTCGGAAGCGGCGCTGTATTATTTCGGAAGAACCGCAGCCACATCGAAACGATCAATGATCTGGACGGCGAAGTAGTAAATTTCTTCAATCAGGTAAAAGATAATCTTGAAAATCTGTCTAAAGAAATTTATTTTACCCCGTATGCCCGGGATGAATTTGAAAGAGCGTACCGGGAAAATCCGGAAGACAAATTAAGAAGGGCAGTAAATTTTTGCATCCGCCTAAACATGGGATATGGCTTTCGGACAAACGGGGAAAAGGTTGGCTGGAAAAGAGACGTGCAAGGCAGGGAACGGGCTTATGCGGCAGAAAATTGGAAGAGCCTTCCTAAAAGACTTACGGAGACGGCAGAACGATTGCGAGGTGTGCAGATCGAGAACAGACCGGCGATTGAATTAATACAGGACTTTAATTATAAAACCGCCCTGATCTATTGCGATCCTCCGTATCTTTTGGAGACCAGAAGCCAGAAACAATATGCCGAAGAAATGACAGATCAGGATCATAAAGACCTTCTGGAGGTATTAAGAAACCATAAAGGTTACGCGATCATCAGCGGTTATGAATCCGAATTATATGACGATATCCTTCACGGATGGCACAAAAAGGAAACTGTCAGCCGGACGCAATCAGGAGAGAAGAAAAAAGAAGTTTTGTGGATGAATTTTGAACCGGAGGAACAGATCAGTATGTTTGAAGTACCGGGAGTTATGCCATGAAAGGACAGATAACCCTACAGGAATGGATGAAACCGGATGCAATCCAACATTGCGGAAAATGTGTATGCGGAAGCTGCATGCTCTGGTGGTCGAGCAGATGTCCTTACGGAGATTGTTATGACGATCACCGGGCAGCAGTAGATCCATACGATAAAGCCCATCAGGGCGAACCGCCAAGAGCCCAGTGGAGCAACTGGAACAAACCGGGCGAACAGGTGCACTGGTGCCGGGGAGGGGCATCATATCCGGTAAAATACTGCGAACACTTTGTAAAGTACAAAGGTCAGCAGGTAAAAGAGTGTCTGAAAGCCAATGTGGCAGTTTTTCAGGATGGGTACATAGATTGTAGCCTTATTGAGGATATGGGGTGTGAGCGATGCTACAGAGAGTTAGAGGAGAAAATAAAACAGGAGGATTAAGAAAAATGAGCGTATTAAAAGAGATTTTGGACGAGATTAAAAAACAACAGAAAAAATATGAACAGGAAGAGCATGAAAATACTTTCAAACTGGGGGCGTATTGTATGAGCGAAGATATAAAAGATGTTATCCGCCGACATATGGATAACCATAACGGTAATATCAACGAGATGGTCAACAAATGGATCCCAGTGGAAGATACAGAGCACACACCAGAAAACGAAAGTTATGTTTTGGTATCCTTCAGTAACTGCAGTCTTCCGAATATCGCACGATATAAGAAAAACGAAGAAGGCGGTACATATTATCCAGGAGATGATGAGAAATCATATTTAAAGTATGGAATTTTTGTAAATGCTTGGATGCCGCTACCAGAACCATACAAAGGAGAACAGCCATGAAAGCAGCAGAAAAATTAAACCCATTTTGCAATGTAAACTACGACAACATGATCGTCCCATCCATAACGATCTATAATTCCCC
>HF995343.1:52759-58774 GCA_000432335.1 Firmicutes bacterium CAG:646 | reverse complement strand
TTTATTAAAAAGTGTCACCACTTTTCAGAGAAATTTAGGTGATTTCCCTCCGAAAATTCTTTATTTTGCTATTAAAAAGATACTTTTTTCCTGATTTCAAAAAATGTCACCACTTTTTCCTTTAAAAAATGGTGACATTTTTTGAAAACTGTAATTTTGTAATATTTCTCAATGCAATTATTCTATTTCTCAAAGATATTGTGCAAAAGCAACCTAGGAAATGGTGATATTTTTTCAAGATTTCTAAAAAGTATACTTCCTCATCTGGAACAAACAAACTTTGGAAAAAGCATAGCAACTTCTATTACTCGCACTACAAGTTTCAGCAAAAAGAAACCGCAGAATCTACAGATATGTGTCTCCTATCCGTCAATTCTGCGGTTTCTTTTGTTACAAACTTAAGGATGTTATGTGTGCTTTCGCACGATACTTATGGGTTACTTTTTGCAATAATTGTGGAGGATGCAAAAAGCACTGACATTATGAAAAGTATTTTCACAAGCCTTATGATATCTTGTTTGTCTTATTCTCACAAGCCGCCATATGGGATATTTTTTTCATTTTTTTTGTTCTGCCGTTTTCCTGGTAATTTCCTGGCTTTTTTCCTTTGCTTATCCCCATCCCCCGGTTTCTCTTCTCTTTTTTCTGATAGTTCCTGCTGCTAGGAGCACTCCTCCGCAGATGCTAAGCGCCATGCCCGCCTTTTTTCCGGGAGCATGGTAAAGAATCTCTATCTGATGCTCTCCCGCATTTATCTTCGCTCCCAGAAATGCCGTATTTACTTTCACAAGTTCTGTCTCCTGTCCATCGATGCGCAGGGTGAAATGTTCGTCATAAGGAATGCTGGTGATCAGGTAGCCATCCTCTTTTACCTGAATACTGCCCCGCACCGTATCGCCATCCGGTCCCCCTCCTTCTGCCTGAAAAGCGCTGCGATACAGCTCTGGATTCTGAAGGTTTTTTACATTTCCGGTAAATGCCCGGATATCATGAATCCGATAGTGACCAGGTCCCAGTTTTACTGTCACCTGATTTTCCTCGTCCCGTGTGACCATATAGCTAAATTCCGTATTTTGGTTGGCGTACTCGTCCCGTATGTCAGTAAGACGATTTGTCTGCTCCTGCAGCCGGATATACATATCTTTTTTCGGCTGAAGGTTTTCTACCTGAAAGGTTGCGGCAAAAAGCGTATCTTCTTTATCTGCTCCGGTAAGCTGCGCTTTCACTTCCACCTCTTCTGTTGCCGTAATCTCATAACCGTCTTCCGTCTTCTGGATCACAAGCTTTTCTTCCTGCCCCTGGGGAAGCTTTGTCCCAATCTCAGGGAGCTCAAATCCACAGTCTTTCATTCCCTCTGGAAGGGTCTGCGTCTCTTTTGCTTCAGGCACTGCAGCCCGGGAAAGCAATACGGTCTGATTCATGGGAAATTCCAGTTCCCGGTATACGCTTTCATCTATCACCTGATCCGTGGCATAAATCATCGGCGCCACCGATTCCTTTTTATAAATCTGATATTCTCCAAGATCTTTCACCTTCTCGTAACCATCCGGCGCCCAGGGCGCCAGCACATACCGCACTCCCATAAACGTAAGGAAACAGGGATTATCCGTCTGAGACTGCATCATATTATTCCGAAACGGTTCATTTAACTGAAAAATTTCATTGCGAAACTGTAGATATTCCGGGTGAAAAGAAGAGGAGTATATAGATGTAATATTCTGCCGTTCATCCAAAATGCGATTGAGGTTCGCCTGATTCATCGACCCATCTCCTACCTGATCCATCCGATACCAGTCCCCATCCTCCCTGAGAATCTCCTGCACCGCCTGTTCTCTTGCAGAGTCGGTATACCCTGCATACTCTTTCTCTCCGAGAATGTACTGACTGTACCGGTTTACGCTCCAGTCGCTAAAAAATAAGATCACACAAGATACCCAGATCTGCCATGGAATCCCCCCTTTTCTTTTGTACCAAATTCCAAGAAGGATCACCAAAAAAACATCTGCCAAAACACCCAGCCAGATTTTTTCAAAAGAACCGCTGTCTCTTTTCCAGAAAATCAGACCTGCCACCAAAAGTCCCGGCAAAAGTTCCATCGCTCCATTAAAAAATTTCGCAAAACGCCCTCCCCACTGATACGACAGTTCTCCAGGCAATCCCTGAACATAGCGGGCAGTTTGAAGGCACACCAGCGGCAAAAAAGGAATAAAAACTTTGTTCTTCATGTAAAGTCCGCCGTTTAGCAGACAGCAAAACACCGAAACACAAAAAACCACAAGCAAACTTCCCGGCAGAACTTTTTCCCTCCAGCTATTTTTTCTGAAAATCCCAGCTGCCAAAGCAACCACTGCCAGTGTGGTAAGCCCCAATCCATACGGAGTATACAAAAATCTCATGGGAACAAAATCAAAAAAGGGAAGCTCCCCCACTGCCTGTCCTCCCTCTGTTCTGCCGAAGAATATCGAGATTGCCGTGGGAATCAGCAAAATTCCGCAAAGCGCTGTCCCCAAAAGGAGATTTCCTACATACCGCACACCTCGATTCCAAAACTCCTGCATGGAGGTAAGAAGATACGTGCTGAAACCATAGAGCCCCAATACCACAAAACCGCCGATACTAAAATAGAAACTGGAAAGGATCATCCCCACCACTCCAAGGAGCAAAAGTCCTCTCTTCTTTTCTGTAAAGTAAAGATCGGTTCCCCTCAGAGCCAAAAGCAAAAACGGCATATAATTCACAAACATCAGTTGATTATAGGAATGGTAGATCAGCGGCGCCGCCAATGCAAACATACAGGAAATTCCAAGCAATACCTGCCCGGAAAATTCCTTTTTTTCCCGCATCCATCCATAAAATAACGCCACAGACACACCATAACAAAGGGCGCTGCTCCCCATGATATAGAGATCCATGGGGAGAAAAGGAAGAAGGTAGGAAAATAGAATGACTGGATTGAACAATCCATAGTAGGAATAATTGTAAATATTTTGTCCCCCGCCCAGATTCCATGCCATATCCGGGAATAAACTGCCCGTTTCATAGAATCTTTTCCGAAAGTAATCCGGGATTACACTGTGCTGACTGAGCCAATCCACTCTGGAACCGAAAATCCCATATTGTCCCACAAAGAGCCAGCAAAGAAAAAGACTGAGTCCCAGCAGAATCCAGACTTTTTTATCTTTCCATAACTTTTTCATACCGCTGTCCCTCACAGATTTTCTTTTCCTCTGCTTCTTTTTCTCCACTGGATTCTTTCAATATGTATATCGGTCTGTGCTTTGTCTCAAGATACGTTTTCGCCAGATATTGCCCCAAAATTCCGGTACAAAAAAGCTGAATCCCGCCCACCAGGAAGATAATACATATCAGGGAGGTCCAACCTGCTACCGGATCTCCGAAAATCAACGTGCGGACTGCGATCACAAGAGCCATCAAAAAAGAGAGAACACAAAACAGAATCCCCGCCGCCGAAGCCAGAGACAATGGCGCTACGGAAAATCCCATGATTCCATCCAGAGAATAGGAAAATAATTTTCGCAAAGACCATTTCGTCTCCCCTGCGCAGCGCTCCGTATTCTTAAACTCCAGCCAGGTGGTACGAAAACCTACCCACTGAAAAATTCCCTTGGAGAATCGATTATATTCGCTCATAGAAAGTACCGCATCTACCATTTTTCGCTTCATCATGCGATAATCTCTGGCTCCCTCCACAATTTCTGTACTGGATATCTTATTTATCAACCGATAAAAATTTTCCGACAAAAACGAGCGGATTTTCGGCTCCCCCTCCCGATCAGAACGACGAGTAGCCACACAATCACAATCTTCTTTTTCCAGCAGCGCATACATCTGAGGCAGCAGCGCCGGGGGATCCTGCAAATCCACATCCATCACTACCACATAATCTCCCACCGCATTAGAAAGTCCCGCATAAATCGCCGCCTCTTTTCCAAAATTTCTGGAAAAAGACAGGTATCGGCATCTTTTATCCCGGTGGGAAAGCGTTCGCATTTCTTCCAACGTGTGGTCACTGGACCCGTCATCCACAAATAACAGTTCAAATTTTACCTGTTTCATAAAAAGCATAATTTTTTTCATCTCTTCATAATATACAGGAATTGCTTCTTCTTCATTATAACAGGGAATTACGATTGAAATTTTTTCCATATCCTACACCTCTTTTTTGTCTCCACTTGTTGTCCTTTTTTCCTTCACTTCCGGAAACTCCATCCATACTTTGAACAGATCTCCATCAATTTCTACCCGAAGCGCACCTCCCATATTTTTCACAAAACTGGAAGCGATGGCGAGTCCCAGCCCATGCCCTTCGGTACTTCTGGATTTGTCTCCCCGGACAAACCGCTCTGTAATCTCTTCCGGCGAAAAATCCATCTCATACGCCGCAATATTCTTCAGACACATCTTAATTTTTCCATCCTGCTTTTCTGCATCCAAGTAAATCCTCGTTCCCGGCATGGAATACTTCAAAGCATTTCCCAAAAGATTCTGTACCACCCGGTACATCTTTCCATTATCCCCCAGAAAGAACAGTGGTTCTCCGTCAAAATGTGTTCGTATGATCTGAGCGCTGTTTTCAATCGCATCCGCCATATCTGCCATCGTCTGCTCCAGCAACTTTTTCATATCCAGCTTTTCCATCACAAAAGGCTCCGCCCCGCTGTTTGCCTTGGATAATTCAAATAAATCCTGAATCATATTTTTCAACTGTTCCTGCTTCACGGAAATGATTTCCACATAATCCCGCGCCTCATCACTCAGTTCCTCCATTTTCAAAAGATCCGTATAGCCCCGCATAGAAGTGAGCGGTGTCTTCAGATCATGGGACACATTGGTAATCAGATCGATCTTCAATCGCTCTGCCTGTACCTGCTTTTGAATACTTTTTTCCATCGCCTCTCCTATGTTCTGCAGCTGCAAAGAAGCTTCATATAAGAGCGCTTCCTCAGAAAGCGCCGACTGTTCCGGGATTTTTTCTCCTCTGGTGATACACCCGATCTGCTCCACCAGTTTTCCCGTCTCTCTTCCCAGTCTGCTCTGAAAAATAGATTTGAAAAAGAAAATCAGGCAGAACACGCCTAAAACCATATTGGCAATACCGGGAAAATCACTTCCCGTAGCAAAAGATAAAAATCCCATCCAGACGATCAGTCCGCTCAAAATTACCGCCAGAATCAACGAACCCTTTTTCCGTTTCTGAATCCGTTTTTCTAAAGAAGTACGCTCCAGATAGTTCCTTCGCCCCTTTAAAATCAGAGAAGTCTCTTCCAATATCCCACCCCTCCACTGGCGCAGAAGAATCCACACACAAAACCAGAAAATCAGCGCCGTAAGCAGAAACTCCAGAGAAAATCCCAGAACCTGATAAATGCTTTCCAGAAAATATTTGTCCCAAATATAGAGGTCATTCCACCGAAACTTCCAAGCGTCCATACAGTGATATCCACTGAGTCCAAGAAAAAGAAGCAGCAGTTCTGTATTGATCCTGTCCACTTTCCTGCTTCGCTCCGATCCTGCGTTCCAATTTCCCGAAAAAATATTTTTCTTATACATCTGATAGAGACGCCAAAGGAAAAGAATAACAAGTACCGCGCTGAATCCCAGCCCCACCCAAAAACTCACCGTAAAAAACAGAATCCCTCTTTTTCCCCAATACCACCCTGCCCTTTGATAGACCCAAAAGATCCTGGTATAGGTACACACCACGGTAAAGACTACACAAAGAATCCCCAGTACACTCCATTCTGCAGCTTTATTCAAACTTTTCGATTTTGTATCCAATTCCCCACACCACCTTCAAATATTTTGGATTTTTCGGAGTGATTTCAATCTTCTCACGGATTCTCCGAATATGTACCATCACTGTATTTTCCACACCGTAAGCGTCCTCCTGCCAGATCTGACTGTATATTTCTTCCGCTGAAAACACATAACCCGGATGACTCATAAGCAGTTCCACAATCTTGTATTCTGTGGCGGTCAGTCTCACCTGCTCTC
>HF995343.1:25833-52722 GCA_000432335.1 Firmicutes bacterium CAG:646 | reverse complement strand
AATCTTGGTATTTCGATTCAGCGTCAGCCCGCCATTTTTCAGTACGTCCTCATCCTGCCGGTCAGACGCCGCTCCCAGAGAAAAATACCGGCGCAGCTGGGATTTTACCCTCGCCATCAATTCTGCCGTATTATACGGTTTCGTCACATAGTCGTCCGCTCCCATGGAAAGCCCCAACACCTTATCGCTCTCTTCCGTCTTTGCCGAGAGCATGATCACCGGAATATTGTTCTTTTCCCGAATCTTCATCAGCGCCGAAAGCCCGTTCAATTTTGGCATCATTACATCCAACAGGATCAAATGAATCTGACGCTCCATGAGAATATCCAGCGCTTCCAGACCATGATAGGCTTTATATACCTGATACCCTTCCACCTCTAAAAGCTTTGCCAAAGACCGCACGATCTCACGGTCATCATCCACAACGAGAATATTATAAGATTCCATTTCTCTTCATTTCCCTCTTTCTTTTACTTCGGATTTATTGTATCAAAAAAAACAGATATTTTTTTGATATAAATCTGACATTTTTCTTAAATATCTTGTAGAATTACTATAAACGGAGCGAACAGTAATATTCGTTGTACTGGGTCAGGGGCATCCAACATTTTTGGGTATAAAACCTTTAAATACAAAAAAGAAACCCATTTTTCCTGTAAAAATTTGGGTTTCTTTTTTGTATTTAGATGTTTCTTACCCAAAATGGATGGTTTTCAGCGGGATTTTGCAGGAAAATGGGTATTTTATAAAAATCACTTGTTTTTCCACCCAAATCCAACGCAGCTGAATCCCAGCGCAAGAACAGTAACCGCCGCTGCCACCGGAATCCACGGCATCCACTGTATCTGCGTCTCATACATCCCTTCTGCAGCCCTGCCATACTGTACCATCAACAGGTAGAACGGATAACTCATGGGATAAGCAAACCAGATTTTCGTATTGATAACCAATACAGACGGCACAAGAGACGCCAGTCCCAACCCGATAGAGGCTATCGGAGAGGAAATACACGCAGAAATCATCCAGAACACTGCTGCCATGGGAATCGCTGCAAGATAAATGGTAAACACATTTTTTATCACAAAGAATGGATTCAGCAGAAAATTATAATCCTGTATGATAGAGGCAATACCCGCGCTGATGTAATACGCCGTCACTGCCAGCGCCATCTGTATGCCGGACAGAAACAGTAAAATCACAAACTTCGCCAATGCCAGCCGGGCAGGCGATACCGGCAGGGAAAGCATTTTCAAAATCCCCCGGCTGCGCCGTTCCGTTTGATTTAAAAGTACCGTACATATGATAAGGGTAGCTGGGATCATAAACCATGCCATTCCCATAAAACCCTGGATAAAAAAATTATTTTCCGGTGTAATCAGGATTCCCTGAGTGTCAAAATTAGCATCCGCATGGATAACGCTGGGAATCCACATAAGAATCACCGGAAGCAGTAAAAGTACCCAGATCATAGATCTTTTTATTTTTTTCTTTTCTATACGAATCATAGAACAAAATTTCATCGCAAATACCTCCTGATTTTCAGAATCATCATTTCCAAAAAGGCGAAACCTACGGTTTCCAGTCCGCATACCGCCAAAACCAGCTCCGTCTTTCCCTGTTCTTCCACCGAAAAAAGAGTCTGATAGGGCGCCGCAAAGGGGAGAAGCCCGAGAGTCAAAGATTTCTGGGGCAGCATAGTCGCAGCAAATACCAGAATGACTCCCAGTCCCAGAGACATCCACATATTTTTACAAAGAGAGGCGATTACCAGCATAACCATCCCCGTGGGAAGGAAAACAAAAAACTGAAATCCCAGATTTTTTAAAAACATGTCTATCTTCAGCTCTTCCGGGGCAAACCAGTAACCGATACACCCGTAAACGGCCGCCATTTCTACTGTCAGAATTCCCAGCGATGCCAACGCTGTCACGAAAAATTTTCCAAGGAACAAACTTCCCTGCCGAACGGGAAGTGTCTCCATCTTCTGCTGCCCATGATCTGCAAATTCCGTGTGGTACATCATACAGCAACCGCAGATTACCCATAAGAGATTCAGCATTGCCATCATCTGCCAGTTGGCATTCATCAAGATCTGAAACGGTGAACCGGAAAGAGCGGTAAATGTCTCTTCCCGTACTGCCATCTGAATCACCGGAAAGGCTGCTGCCAAAAGTCCTGCTCCCAAAAATGTCGGAAGGTACCCGGTGCGCTTTAATTTTTTCCATTCTAAACCTGTTTTCATCCCACCAGTCCCCGCTTTCTATTGTCTGCCTGCACCATGGCAAGGAACATTTCTTCCAGATTATCCGTCGGAAAGCCTTCCCCTCTGGCATCAAATTTCAATTCTTCCATGGAGCCCTCAAACAAAAGTTGTCCGTGATTCAGAATCCCAATATCATCTGCCATCAGTTCCACCTCGGAGAGCAGATGGGAAGATACCAGTACAGTACAGTCAAACTTCTGCGGCAGCAAACGGATCAGTGTACGGATCTCATGGATTCCCACCGGGTCCAAACCATTCGTGGGCTCATCCAGAATCAAAATCGGCGGTTTTCCTATAAGCGCCCCCGCAAGCCCCAGGCGCTGCTTCATACCCAGAGAATATTTTCTTGCCAGACGATCTTTGTAAGGCATCAGCCCCACTGTCTCCAGCGCCTCCTCTACGCTGCTTTTCGGAAGTCCCAGAATCTGCCGGATAATATCCAGATTTTCCTCTCCGGTAAGATTGCCATAAAATGCCGGCGCCTCAATAAAAGAACCGATTTCCTTTAACATTTCCATCCTATTTGCCGGATACGTCTTTCCGGCAATGCGAAAAGAACCTGCGGTGGGCTGCGTAAGTCCCAGAAACATTTTCATGGTGGTGGATTTTCCTGCTCCGTTCGGTCCTAAAAATCCATACACGCTGCCTTTTCTTATATGAAGATTCACATGAGATACCGCCGTGAACCCTCCGTACGTTTTCGTGAGATTTTCTGTTTCTATCATATACATAACTTGTTCCTCCTTCTTTTGATACCATAAGTATAAAAGAGCAACCTTGCGTCATCCTTCCCTCTGCTTTACATTTACCTTACATTTGCCCCCGCAGCATGGGATTTGGAAATGATTTGTGATACACTGGTCTTATGATTTTTATCAGGAGGTTTTTTATGGATTACGATTACTTAAAAAACAAAAAAATCCTTCTCGTAGACGACGAGCAGGAACTTTTGCAAATGATTTCTTCTTTTTTTATACAGGATGGTTATGAACAGCTTCGTACCGCCTCCACAGTAGGGCAGGCGCTTGAAACAGCTCGCCTCTGGAAGCCGGAACTGGCTGTTTTGGATGTGATGCTCCCTGACGGCAACGGTTTTTCCCTTTTCAAAGCCCTGAAACAATTTGCTGATATCCCCGTATTATTTCTCTCCGCCAGAGGAGAAGATGAGGATCGGCTTCACGGGCTGGGACTGGGAGCAGACGATTACATAGTAAAGCCTTTTCTCCCCCAGGAACTTCTCCTTCGGGTAAACAGTATCCTCCGCCGCTGGTACCGGGAAGAAAATCCCAGAATCCAACTGGCAGGAAGCCAGATTGATTTTCAGAGAGCGGAAGTTTTAAAGGGCAAAGAACGGCTTCCCCTTACCGCCAAGGAATATGAGATTCTTCAAACTCTTTGCAGAAATGCCGGGCGCATCGTCTCCATTGATCAGCTTTGTGAAGCGGCGTGGGGGGATAACCCCTACGGTTATGAAAACTCTCTGATGGCGCATATCCGAAGAATCCGGGAAAAAATCGAGCTCACTCCCTCCCATCCGGTATCTCTGATCACGGTGAAGGGATTGGGCTATAAATTAATCGTAGAAGGGAAATCATCATGAAAAGTGTAACAAAATTAATCCGCCGTTTTGTAGGTATTCTTATGCTCAGTACGATTCTGCTTTTTCTTGTCAATCTTACCATCTTCCTCATCATCGGCTCCAAGCAGGCTGCAAACTCCGGTCCCTGGACAATTTCTTCCCAGATAGCCGCCGGACTTTCTCAAACCGAAAATGGAATCGTCCTGTCGCCGGAAATGACCGAGCTTTTGAAAGAAGAACAAGCGTGGGCGATGTATATTGACAACGATACCCTCTCCGTCTTGTGGCATACGCAGGATCTTCCAGAAAATATTCCCCTTCAGTATAATATCGCCGGGATCGCTTCCCTTACCCGAAGTTATATTGAAGGCTTCCCCACCTTTCCCAGTGAAGCTCTGAACGGTATCGTGGTGGTGGGATTTTCTCAGGAAAAATACTGGAAACATCTGAACCCCAGCTGGGATACCAGACTGATCCGAAATGCGCCGTGGATTCTGCTGAGCGTTATGGGAATCAATATTCTGATTTTATTTCTCATTTATCTGATAACGAATCTGAAGCTCCTGAACTCTATCCAGCCCATTGCCGACGGTATTTCCGCTCTGCCCACAAAAAAACCGGTCTGCGTAAAAGAGACCGGTCTGCTCTCTGATCTTGCTGCCAAGATCAATCGTACGTCTGAGCTGCTGCAATATCAGGAATATCAATTACGGGAAAAGGAATCTGCCCGCGCCAACTGGATTTCCGGGGTGTCTCACGATATCCGCACTCCACTTTCTATGGTCATGGGCTACGCCGGACAACTGGAAACCTGCCCGGAACTTTCCGAAGAAAACAGAAATAAGATCTCTGTCATCCGCCACCAGAGTATCCGCATGAAAAATCTAATCAACGATCTGAATCTTGCTTCCAAGTTGGAATATCAGATGCAGCCCCTCCATCCGGAACCACTGAATCTGATCTCTGTCATCCGGCAGACTCTTGTGGATTTTATCAATCTGAATACTGACGAACGCTACTCTGTCGACTGCTCTTTTCCAGAAGGGGGAAATCCCTGCTCCATCATTGGCGACAAAGCTCTTCTGGAAAGGGCTCTTCATAACCTGCTGATAAATGCCAGTACTCATAATCCCCAGGGCTGCCATATTTTGATTCATTTGCAGTGTACCTGCGAAGCTTATGAGATCACCGTGGAGGATGATGGAATCGGCGTTACCAACGAAACACTGGAAAAACTGCGCACTGCTCCCCACTATATGATGAGTGATGGCAGTACCTCCGAACCCCGCCACGGTCTGGGACTTCTGATCGTCCAGCAGATCATGACGGCGCACCACGGGAAAGTCACCTTCGATCACAGCCCGCTGGGAGGATTCTCCGTTACGCTCGCATTCCCCAGCAATTTTTCCAGTTGAGCGCAGGTAATCTCCACCATATCCGGTTGGTATTCATAATATACCTTCTTCTCTTCCAGCCGATGCTTCACGAAGCCATTATGAACCAACTGATTCATATGATGGGAAATGGTGGCTGTCGTCAGTCCCAGCCTCCGGGCGAGATCCGTCTGGTAGGTGGGACTCTCTTTTAAAATAGTCAGAATGGAAACTTTTGTGGCATCTGAGAGACATTTCAGATGCTCCAGAAGCTGTTCCCGGGAAAATTCCTCCGGTTCCGAAAAATCAATGACGCAATGGAGGGTTCCCATATGAATGATCAGAAAACTATCCGCTTCTTTTTCCGCCGCTCTCATAAATCCCATATTACACAGAGACATGACCGGAAGAATCGCCGCATTTTTCAGTGGATTGATCCGCATACGCAGAAAAATCTTTTTTTCACTGTCCTCCTGGGCCATTAACCGATCCAGATAGTCATACTGATACTGATATTTCTCTACCACCGGGCGAATCCGCTCTGCAATCTGTTCCAGCAGACTGCAAAACTCCCGAATCCACACTTCTCCATCCACCAGAAGCTTCAAAATAAGAATCTTATCCTGATCTTTCCATTCACTGTGAAGCACTGTCAAAACGGGATCTTCCTGAAGCTTATCTTCCATGTTGAAAATACATTCCACAAACCTTTGTCCGTGATCCTCCGCAAACCCTTGGGGAATCACATCGGATGGTTTCTCAGACTCCTCCGTTCTGTAATATGCAAAAAATAACTCTCCCAACAGATTGCTGCCATCATCCAGGGTTTCCAGCGCACTGCAGCGACCGTATAAGGGATTTTCCGGATTCAGGGAAAGGTCTTCGCAGACCTCCATCATCTCTATCACCGGCTGGAAAATCTCTGTAATCAACTCTTTTTCCGGTCTTCGGGAGCGAATGCTCTCCATCGTCTTCCGGCAATCCTCATTTTCATACTTTCTAAACACAATTCCAAAAGCCTCCATATAGAGGTTCGGCTCTAACCGTCTCATGCTTCCTCCTTCTGATCCAATACCTTACACCAGCCGCTCACCAAAAGCGCCAGCAAAATTCCTGCAGAGATTGCCGCAATAATCAGGAAAATCGTGGGGATCTCCAGCCATTTCACAACACCCGCCAATACCATGGACAAAACAGGCATACATAGTGTACCCAGAGAATTGAACACGCCCGCTGCCCGGGAAAGATATTTTTCATCTACTACTTTCACAAACATGACATTGATAAACGCTCCAAACATTCCGAAAAGACTTCCGGCAATCACAAAGGAAACTCCCCATATCGCCGGACGAACAGCAGAGTTCCAATGGGGTAAAAGTCCCATCACCAGATACAGGAATGCAAGGGAGCCAAATTCTACCCAGGTAAAAATCCGGGAAGGGCGTATTTTTTCGGAATATACAGGAAACAGTACGATCATCACAAGCCCGGTAACGGTGAGGATTACCTGGGCGCTGGACAGGTAATTGGCGGAAGCCTGAAGATCTTTGCTGATATACGCTGCCAGCAGAGAACTCATCGCCGTACTGAGGGTATTACACAGCAGCGCTCCCGTCACAAATACGAGAAATTTTTTATTTTTCCCCAGATAGCCAAAGCCACCCTTCAGATTCTGCCAGTAGGTATTCTCCTGTACTGCCTGGTTTACCTGCTCCCTGATCTGAATCGCCCCGATCAAAAGTGCAGAAAGGAAAAAGGAAAGAAAATCTATTCCCATCGCCAGTAGCGGTGAAATTGCTACCAGTACTCCTCCTGCCGCCGTCCCTGCAATGGTACAGACCTGCGCTCCCATCTGATTCATATTCAGTCCTTCATCCAGTTCCTTTCCTTCCAGCAGCTTCGGCACGAAAGATACTCCCGCTGGCACACGGAACGCTTCGATCAGATTTGTAAGAAACGTAAACGCAATAAACATCCACGGCGCAACCTGCTCCTGCCACAAAAGGAAGAGAAACACCCCCAGACAAAGACCTCTGAGAATATCTGCCGCCACCATGATTCCCTTCTTTTTCATCTTATCGACCACCGGCGCCGCTAACGGCTGAACGATCACGGTGGGAAGTATATTTGCTGCGAACACAATGGCTGAAAGACTGGCGCTCTTTGTCATGGTATAGGTAAGCCAGGTAAACGCAATAGAATCCACACTGTCGCCAAAACGATTGATTACATTTGCTAAAAATAATTTTCTGAAATTGGTATTCTTTAATACCTGCAGCCTCATTGACACACCTCCAAACATTAGATATTCATCTAATTTACAGATTTATATTTATCTATGTTTGTAATATACTATTATATTAGATAATTGTCAATATTATATTTAGAAATTCATCAATCGATATCCCACCCACACGGCTTCATGTCCCGGCAACACACCTTTTCCATCTTTTTCTCCATGGTACGGATACTGATAGATTTCCTCCCCATAGGTTTTCGGAAGTACATACGGAGTGGAACGATGGTTCACGATCACCATACCGTCTTCATATACTGCCGTCTCAATTCCCCGCTCGCAAATGCCGCTGGCCGGTTCCAGGTAACGGTTCAGGATATCTTTGATCAGCGTGGTTCTCGACTGAATGATGGGATACATTTCTTTATTTCCCTGATCATAAGGAACATGAGGTATATTTTTTGCCGCATAAGAGGCTCCGATCTGTACGCCGAAGGAATACACCGCTCCCATATTTTCCCCGGAAAAATGTGGAGTTCCTGTAGAAAGGTTCATTCTCTGCGCCAGTTCTTCTCCTGCATACTCTGCCACGCAGCGCCCCATCTGATCCACATAAGGAGCAATTTCTTTTCCGCCCTCATAGCGGCAGAATCTTTCTCCCTGAGCAATGATTACTTTTCCATAACGGTACGGTGTTTTTTCACAAACTTCTCCCTGAATACCAAAACAGTTTTCTGCCAGCTGATCCTGTGGTCCGTGAAGTACAATGCCTCCCTGCGCTACCCAGCTGCGGATCTCCTCTTCCATTTTTTCATGTTCCAGAGCGAAATAGCAGTCATTTGTGGGAACCACCAGAATCTGATACTGTTTCAGTTCTCCCCTCTCAATTTCGTGGCTGCTGATTACATCCACCTGATAGCCCAGATCGCAGCAGATCTTGTACCAGCCCAGCAGATCCAGACGGCGAATCTTGTTATTCCCCACTTCAAAAGGCTCCATATGCGCCATTTCTGAAGGAAATAATACAGCGATTTCTTTCTTTTTCTTATTTCCTCGAAGCGGCAGGACTTTGGCAAACCATTCATTCGCCCGGGTAAGTGATTCCTGAAAGCTTTCATCCATGCGGTTCATAACGCCTCCATCGTCCAGCCCATTCATTCCATAGCAGGTGTAGCCGTCCATTCCGCAGGCTGTCATGGAACCAATGATTTCTGCCGGTGTAAGCTGAGCATAGATGTCATTATAAATATACCGTCCCCAGTAGATTCCTCCCGTCATGGGTTTGTCCTGATTCATCACACGCATCATGCTGTGCTGACAGGACACCACATAGGCGTCCGGATAACCGTCCGGCGTTACAGGAACCGTAATAAAATGACAGGAATCCAGATATGGCGCCAGCGCATACATATCAATTCCCCGAAGAGCCGTATCCCAGAGATCACTGAATTCATTGTCCAGATCCTGCTGCTGTCTGCCAAAAATATTCAGAAAATATCCCCACTGGCTCAGATCCGGGCACAAAAACAGATCTGGATTCTTCTCTTTCAGTTTCGGTCCGATGGATTTGAAATACTCCTCCATCTCATAGATTTTCCACAAGGTATTATCTCGCCACACATAAAATTCCGGCGTACGATTTTTCACATCCTCCTCGGTATAAAAATCTTTATGGGGATATTTCACACTGTACCAATATTCTTCCGGTGGAAGAGTATCAAAGCTTTCTGCCTGAATGCCGTACTTTTCATTGAGCGCTTCGATATCTCCTTTGTACAACTTTTTCAAATACGCACGGTAACGGTCTCGTCCCTCCTTATCGAAACTGGCAGCCACCACCGGGTCCCACATACTGCAAACAGGAATTACTTCTTTTCCCTCCTCTGTCACGCAGCGCTGGCAGCCTTCTCCATAACTTTCCATAATCCGGTCCACATGCTCCTTCATCGATGTTTGCGCTTTCTCGGACCAGTATTTATAATATCTTGCCTTCGTTCCGTCCAGATACTCGATGCCCTCTCCGATGATCGGTGGGCTGAAGCGAATGTGAGGGTACAGATTATCTCCATTCAGATACAACAAAAGGAAATTATAAAAAAGCTCATGGCGATGAGCAGAAGTTCCCATATACTCCTGCATTTTCACATATTGGCTCAGCGCCCCGGTCTCGTACCGTTCCTTAAAATCCTCCCACGCCTTCGTATCAAACATCACACTGTTAAATCCCAGAGTTCGGATCAATTCCATGGTCTCATCGACAAAATCTTCATCATCAAATGCAGGGCTGTAAAAATTCCCAAAAATCACATTCATATACGGCTTGCCGTCTTTTTTATTTCTCAGTTTCATCCGTATTTTTCCTTTCCTTATCGACAGAAAAGCCGATGCAAAACAAGTATCATACTTTTTCTGTTTGCATCGGCTTCTCTTTTTCACATGTCAGAGTCGTTTTACATTTTATTTAGATGCCAGGAACTCATCTACCTGAGCCTGTGCAGCATCCAGTACATCCTGGAATCCTGCGTTCATCAGTTCTTCTTTGATCTTTGGAATGATTTCCTTCGGATCCTGTACGCCTGTCATAACCTCACTGCGGTAACGCAGCCAGATCTCACGGCAGTTTGCCAGCTGAGTATCAATCTCTGTTGTATCAAGGTTAAATCCAAGCATTACGGAAGGTACTGCTGCTTCGTTCAGAGCTTTGATCTCATCCCACTGTCCTTCTGTATCTGTCTCAACAGGAGTTACAGTAAAGAAAGTACCCTGGGTATAACCAGCCATCGGCCATTCTTCGTTGATTTTGTGTACCATCTGTTTTCCGTCTACATCTACATACTCGAAGTTTACGCCTTCTTCTCCGTAGTAGAACATATCACGAAGTTTTGTATCCATATTTACCAGATTCAGGAATTCCAGACATTTTTCCGGATATTTGCTGTTTGCAGAGATCATATTCATACCACCGCGTACAGTCTCGTTGGACAGAATGGTGTCGCCCAGTTTCTGAACAACAACTTCTTTACCCATCTGTGGACCCCAGGATGTTTTTCCGGCAGACTCCCATCCCTGAGCGATACGCCACATATTGTATACACGAGCTTCAGACAGCGTAGCTGCATCCGGGTTAATGATTCCTTTCTCATACCATTCATGAATGGTTTCCAGAGCAGACACGATTTCCGGTTCTTCCAGAGTAAAGCATACTTTTCCTTCTGCATCATCGTATCTTACACCCATGATCTGAGTACCGCCACCGATCTGATCGTATGGATCGAAGATGGAATAAATACCGTCATTTTTTACGTATACCGGATAATCATTTTCTCCAGCTTTCAATTCTTCGAATACAGGTGTCAGATCTTCCAGATTTGTCAGGTTCTGATAATCGATATCGTATTTTTCTACCAGCTCTTTATCCCAGATTGCATAGTTGGAAATAGAACTGTCTTTGTAAGAAGGAATACCGTAGATTCTGTCATCTACTTTTACAGCATCCCAATATTTTTCTGGCATCAGCTCTTTGAATTCCGGCATCTGCTCGTCGATCATCTCTGTGATATCCACGTAGGCGCCCAGTTTGATATCTGCCAGGTAGTTATTTCCGTTACCGAAAATAATATCGTATGGCTCGTTGGTACTGATGATGATATTTCTTCTCTTATCCCAGTCGCCCCACGGAATCACTTCTATATCTACATTGACTCCAATCTTTTCGCCTACATAATCGTTTACATTTTTGATCCAGGTGTCATAATTGTCCGGCATACCACTACCGATGAGCACCCATTTCAGATTTACGATTTCATCTCCGCTCTCATTTTTTGCAGCAGAATCTTTGCTTTCTCCGCCGCCGCATCCGGTGAGCATTCCGGCAGTCATAACAGCTGCCAGACCCAGTGCTGTAATTTTTCTTAATTTCATAGCGTCCTCCTGTTTTTTACTATATACTTTAACCTCCGGGGAAAATTCCCCGGGGCAAGTGTCTTACTCTTTTACGGAACCGATCGTCAAACCGGAAATAAAATATTTCTGGAAGAATGGATAGGTCAGTGCGATCGGTACAATAATAACAATCGCAATCGCCATTCGAACAGACTCCGTCGGCATACTCAACTTGTATTCCTGCATGGACAGACCACCGTAAGGGTTATTTGCCAGATACTCGATATTTTTCTGAATGTTATTCAGAAATGCCTGCAAGGTGTACAGGTTCTTATCGGAAATGTACAGAGAAGACTGGAACCAGTCATTCCAGTATCCGAATGCTGCGAACATACCAATGGTAGCCATAACCGGTTTGGAAATCGGAAGTACGATACCAGACCAGATTCTGAACTGTCCGGCTCCATCGATCTTTGCTGCTTCAATCAAAGCGTCCGGTACTGTTGTTCTAAAGAAAGTACGGCAAATGGTAACGCTGAACGAAGAACATGCCAGCGGCAGGATAACTGCCCAAATAGTATCTCTCAGATTCAGGATATTGTTTACTACCACATAGGATGCCAACATACCGCCGTTAAATACCATCGGAATGAAGATGATCCATGTATACAGCTTCTTCAGTTTAAAGTTTCTTCTGGATGCCACATAACCCATAGTCGTAGTCAGACACACGGCAATAACTGTACCGATCACTGCAATAAGCACTGACATAAAGAATGCTCGAAGAATCGTTCCACGCTCATTCCACAGGAACATATATGCCGCATTGGAAAATTCCTGAGGAATAATATGATAACCGCCTGCCTGCAGCGCCTGTTCACTGGTAATGGAAATGGAGAAAACAAACACCAGAGGGAGTACGCACATCAGACCCAGAATCAGAAAAATGATGTTAAATATAATATTTGTTGATTTTTTAATCTGATTCAAAGATGATACTTTTTTCATATTTTCTTTACTCACTTTGTTCGCTCCTTTCCTTAAATAATTCTATTTTCATTATCAATTTTACTTACTACCCAGTTTGCCAGCAGAATGGTTCCACAACTACAGATTGCCTGGAAGAAGGAGGCCGCTGCTGTCTGTCCGATCGGCGCAGAAGACTGGATCGCATTATAGACATAAGTATCAAAGGTAGATACGGTCTCATACAAGGATGCAGGAATTCCTCCCGTTACCTGATAGAACAGACCGAAATCAGAGTTAAAGATCTTACCACAGTCAAGGATCAACATCATAACGAATACTGGTTTGATTCCCGGAAGTGTAATATGGATCATCTGCTGTCTCTTGGTAGCGCCGTCCATAACTGCCGCTTCATACAGAGACGGATCAATACCGGTAATACTTGCCAGGTACATAACCATACCGTATCCCATACCCTTCCAGGTATTCAGAAGAACCAGGATAAACGGCCAGTATTTCGCCTCCTGATACCACATGACGGGATCTCCTCCCAGCGCAGTGATCATACCATTCAAATAACCTTTTTCCGGGGTGAGCAGAGCGTATACAAAATAGCTTACTACTACCCAGGACATAAAGTATGGCAGGAACATCATCGTCTGATAAATCTTAGAGCCTTTCTGATTAATCATACTGCTCAGCATCAACGCTCCGCCTACCGCAACTGACGCACTGATGATAATAAATACTATATTGTAAAGAATTGTATTACGCAGCAGCATATTGAACGCATTGGATGAGAAGAAAAAATCAAAGTTACTAAATCCTGCCCATTCGCTATGGAACAAGTTGTACAAGAATCCATGACCACCCGGTGACAGTTTGTAATTTTTAAATGCAATTACAACACCAAACATTGGCAAATAACAGAAAATAAAGTACCAGATCAGGGTTGGAACAGATAACAGCGTCAATTCCGTATCGTCTTTTGTCCATCTTTTCTTACGTGCCTTCACCGGTGATACCGATGTCTTTTTTGTTCGCATTTTTTTCATGACCTCCCTTTTGTATTATGAATCTATCCGTAACTTCTTCCCTGTAGAATGGCTATTTCACCCATCTCCAGCAGAAGATGTATACCGATCTTCTTTCTTGCCGCCGTCTGCTTTTTGTACGGGGCTACTTTTCTTTTTTCCACAAAGCTGCCTGTCGTTCCATCTCTTTTTCCACCTCTTCCACACCGGCGCCTTTTAATTTTTTCAAAAGCTGAGGAAGATATTTGTCAGGATCGACGCTGCCTGTGTAAAGCGCTTTTCCATATTCATCCAGAATACTGCGAAAAGCGGATACCTGTGCGCTCACAGGCTCCAGATCGAAGTCAAATCCAAAGGATGCTGCCTCGCTGGCTGTATCATTAAACTGTTTGAATGTAGCCCATTTATCCACCGGCTCATTCTCCAGCACATACGTGTTAAACAGTCCCCCCTGCACCCAGTAGGGAACTGAATACTCTGAAGATTTTTCTGTCAGCCGCACACGGTACTCATACACATAAGGTTTCCCTTTTGCCGCTTGAAGCTCCTCTTCGGGCGCTTCTACTTTTTCCCAGTGTTCGCCTTCAATTCCATAATTCAGAAGATTTCTCAGATACAGATCTGTGTTGATAAGATTCAGAAGTTCTACTGCTTTTTCGGGATGTTTACTCTCTGCATTGACTGCGGTGAGCGCTCCCTGAGCAGAAGCATTGGTGATACTTGCTTCCATGATCGGAGAGGTTACCACTTCGTAGCCCAGATCCTTTCCCCAGGTTACTTCCGCATAAGGCTGACCGTCTCCTTTGGTCACAAACCGTTTGACAGAGTCATCATCAGACGCAGAAGCCGCATCTGCATTCACATATCCGGCCTCGTAATACTTTCTCATAGTTTTTAAAGTTTTCTGCATCTTTTCTGTCTCGAAGATATTTTTTACAGCCAGAGATCCGTCGCTGTATTCAATCCCCACCGGGTCTTGAATCAGATCCATGTAAACCGGCGCAGAATAATCCTTTGTGGCATACAGAGGAACCACATCCGGTTCTTTCTCAGCAATCAGCTGAAGCCACGGTTCCAGATCTTCCAGACTGTGCAATGTTTCATAAGGAATGTTATATTTATCCACATATTCTTTTGTAAACACCCACATCGGCATATTTGTGATTTCTTTTTCACTGGGCACTCCGTAAATATTTCCCTTTACGGTAGCTGCCTCCCAGAAGCGCGGATCAATATTTTGATACATTTCCGTATCCCGGATCAGATCGTCCAGCGCCAGATAGACGCCTTTGTTGGCATTCTGCATAAAATCATTCGCCCAGGAACTGGTAAAGCAGAGATCCCACTGATCGCCGGTATTGATTACCGCCTGCATTTTTTCATTGTAGTCTCCCCATCCCACATAACGGATCGTAAGCTCCACACCAATCTTCTCACCAATATACGCATTTACCTTTTCCAGCACCCGATCGGCATCCTTCTGCTTTTCTCCGATCTGATACCAGGTGAGCCTGATAAGCTCTTTTTTCTCTTCTTCTTTTACTTCCTGCCCCGAACATGCGGTAAACATGCTCATCAGCAGCACACAAACGATGATTAAACTCAGAAACTTTTTTAACATTCTCATCATAACCTCTTTCTCTTTGTGCAAAATTACTATAACATTTCTTAAACTTTTATAAAATTTGAAAATCTTTAGATTCCTTGTACAAATTCTAGTAACCTGTAAAAATCCCAGCCAACCCTTCCAGCCTCTACCTCTTCACAGGAGCAAAACAATCCCGGCTGTACTGCGCGGCTCACAAAAAAACTGCTGTACTTTGATTTTTGTTGTAAGATTTATTCTTTTTAAACGAATTTGCCGAGCACATCTTTGAGACTACAGGCTCAAAGTGAGCGCAGGCTGAGTTTAAAAAGAATAAATCTTATGTCAAAACCTCAAATACAACAGCTTTTTAATACTTCTTCATCTCCCGCAGCGATGCCGGAGCAACCCCATACCTCTGTTTAAATTTCCGATAAAAGTAACTGGTATCGGGATATCCCACTTCTTTTGCAATATCATTAATCTTCATATTCGTGGTAAGGATGAGCTCTTTTGCCATCTCAATTTTCTTGCCGCTAAGGTACTGAGTAAAAGAACACCCTACCTCTTTCTGAAAGATCTGACCCAGATACGACGCATTCATATGATACTTATACGCCAGTGTTTTCAGGTTCATATCTTCCTGATAATTTTTATCCACCTCTTCCATAATCTGCCGTACCACCGGAGTATACTGTAATTTTTCTTCATGAAGGCACTGGATAATCCCGTTCACCTCAGAAATAAACAATGCCTTGATCCCGAAAATATCGTCTGCCTGATAGATCGTATCCAGAAGATCGGGAAGGTCGTGAAGTTTTCCCGTATTTTCCAATTTGTATTCTTTTTTGATTTCCTGAAGAAACATGGCAATGTGAACCGCCATCTGATACAGGGATTCCACGGAAACTCCCCGTTTCAGATTATTGATAAAAAGATCCTCAATATAGCCGAAAACACCTTCATTTTCTTTTTTCAGAATCATTTTCTGCAGAAGTTCCCGATCAATCACGATATCCTCGCTCTTTCGATCCTGAATATGTTCCTCATCCACACAGCTTCCGTAACCGTCCACCAGCAGATATTTTTGGAGCTTCATCGCCTCCCGATAGCTGTCCGGCAGTTTTCGGTAATCCCGAAATACAGGACTGATACTGATAAAAGTCAGAATATCAAAGCGGCTCTCGATCTCATCCTGAAGGTTCTGGAAATACTCCCTCACCTCACCGGAATTTTCACTGTCTTCCAGTAAAAGCAGCAGACAATCCGGTAAAAGCAATACCATCCGAAGTTCCTGTCTTTCTCCGTGAACCGCCAGAATCATATCGGTAATCCGTTTTTCTTTTACGCTCTCCGTAGTCCATTTCATCACCGCCGCCCGGTATGTCCCTTTTTTCTCGGGCAATTTCAGAGTTTCCTGATAGTATGCATATTCTTCCTCTTTTGTTCTTCCAGACAAAAACTGCATCCAGTCCGTCTTTTCATCAATATACATAATCTTTTGTTTTTCCAATTCCTCCAGCTTTTTCGTTGCCAAAATCAACTGTTTTTCCAATTCTTCTTCATCAATCGGTTTTAAAATATAGTTTTCGATATCCAGGCTGATCGCTTTCTGGGCGTATTCAAACCGATCATACCCTGTCAGAATGATACACCGTACTCTATCATCCCGCTTTCGTATCTCCTTCAAAAGCTCCAGCCCATTCATCCCCGGCATATCAATATCCGAAACGATAATATCCACCGGTCTTTCTTCCCACAGCTTCAATGCTTCCAGCCCGTCATGAGCCATATGAACCAGTTCCAGTCCAAGTCTGTCCCAGTCCACAATACTTTTAATTCCCATAAGAATTAATTCCTCATCCTCCACAAGCATTACTGTTTTCATCGTTTTCGTCTCCTCCTTCCGCCCGAAATTTTAACACAACTTTAAGACCTCCTGAAGCCGCTCTTTCCATATATACTCCATAGGAATTGCCGTACACCGCTTTCATTCTCCGGTTTACATTGGCAATTCCGATCGATTGCTTTTTATCCATTTTGTTTTCCTTGAGCTGCCGGTTCTTTTCCTGAATTTCCTCCTCGGTCATCCCCTGCCCGTTATCTTCCACAAGAATCGCAAAATCTTCTCCCTGTTTTTCCACCGTAATCTTAATAAAATTATTTTTCTCTCTCAGACGAATCCCGTGAATAAAATAATTTTCAATGATAGGCTGTAATACAAACTTAATGATCGGCACATTCATATATTCCAGAGGGCACTCCACACTGGACTGAAACTGACTGGGATACCGATACTCAAAAAGTTCCATATATTTCTTACAGTAATAAAGTTCCTGCGCCAGCGTGATCACATCCGCCTCTTTCAACTGGCTGCGGAAGGTCACCGCCATACTGTACAGCATTTTTCCCACTTCCTGATCTCCATTACAGATTGCCTTCATGCGAATAGCTTCCAGCGTATTATACAAAAAATGAGGATTGATCTGGCTTTGTAGAGCAGCCATTTCCGCATTTTTCTGCTCAATCTCCGCCATATAGCTTTTCTGGATATGAGCATCCAGTTTTTCACACATCTGGTTGAACTGAAGAGAAATCACATCCAGCTCATCTCCGTTTTTTGAAGCGTCCAGCCGCGCTGTCAGATCTCCGTCCATCACCCGGTCCATACAGTCTAAAATACGGTTCAGCCGCAGAGAAACTCTCTGCAGGTAATAGCGCACCAAACAGGCGCCTGTCAAAATCACCGTCACAGCCACTCCAAAAATCATCCACAAAAGAGGACGTGGCAGACTGGACGCCTCCGCCTTATCCATATAGCTGATCATATAACCGCTTTCATAGTAAGACACCAGAACATAAGCGTCCAGCGTATCTTCCAGCGTTCCTTTCTGCCGGCTCTCCTCCACAGTCTTCACTGGAACTTTCTTTCCTGAATCATACGCCGCTGTTCCATTTTCATTATACATCAAAATATCCGCCGACGGACAGGACTCACAGATTTCCTGAATTCGATCTGTTTCAAAGGAAATGATCATAGCGCCCACGCTCTCCATGGTAATAGGATCTCGAAGCTCCTTCACGTAGGAAAATTCTCCCTCCTCCGCCAAATCTCTATTTCGAATCCGCTCCACTACCTTTTGACCGTCTCTTTTATGGATCACATCCTGAATCCCGTTAAAGTAGACAAAATCTCCTCTGCTGTAACTCACATAGGAAATACGCTTCAACGCATCATACGCTTCAAATGCCTGGTTGGTAAAATCCTCCATCCCCTTATAATCAATCCGAAAAGAACTGGCATACGTATCCAAACGATATTCCTGATACGCCTCAGGACTGTCCGTAAGATAGTGGATCAGATCATTAAGCTCCATATTGGACTTGTATAAGTCCTCATGCAGATAATCGGCAATGCTCCGGCACTCTTCCAGATAAGCGCTTGCCTCTTCATGCATAATCTCCATCCGCTCCCGGTTATTTTCCAGGCGCCCCTGCCTCATACTGTTTGTAAAGTAAAGCATCAGAGCCACCACCACACTGACAAGCACCGCTGTGTAAGTAAACAACAGCTTCGTATATAATTGTTTTGAATCTTTCTTTTCCATTCTGATACGTCTTCCTTTTTTTGTTTCCCGGAAAAATCTATCCGCCATTTTGCGGTATTTTTTCCTCTGTCAGTATAGCAAAATTTTTTTCAAAATGCCAGAAAAAAAGAGACTGCTGCCATTTGATTGCAACAATCTCTTTTACTCATTCTATTTTTACAGTTTTACAAGTACTGTCTTAATCTCATAAGCATGGAGCTCCATGGTAATCTCTTTCTCCTTAGAGAATTCGCTTATCGGACGTTCTCTCAAATCGCACTCTGCCCAGGAATCAAAAGCAAATCCCGGAGTCATGGTTACTTTCTGTGCAGAACCTGCAAATTCATGGAAACGGATCACAATATACTGTCCATCTTCTGATTTCTTCACTGCATCCAATTCTATCTGATCGTTATTGAAGGTTACAAAGCTTTCCATATCCAGATTCAGACTTCCGCCTACTACCTGCATCGGATCGTTCAGGGCATATGCTTCCTGTACCACATTACCTTCCACAAAATCTCCCTCATGAGGAAGCAGCGCATAAGTAAAGGTATGCATACCCTGATCTGCCAGATGATCTGGATGGGTCGCTGCTTTCAGCAGAGTGATACGCATGATATTATCCTTGATATCATGACCGTATTTGCAGTCATTCAGAAGGCTGACACCGTAGTTTCTCTCAGACAGGTCTGCCCAACGGTGAGCAACACTCTCAAAACGAGCCTGATCCCAGCTTGTATTCCAGTGGTTCGGACGTCTTACATTTCCGTACTGTACATCATAAGTTCCGTAAGTAGAACGGATATTTACCGGGAAAGCAGCTTTCAGAAGCTGATGTTTCTCATGGTAATCTACGGTAGTAGCAAAATCAATTCTTCTGCTGGTGCTGTACAGAACCATATCCTGGCAGATGGTGGAGTTCATGTAGCTCCATTCCATACGGATCTTCATCTGCAGGGCTCCGCATTCTGTCACTTCAAATTTTGTCAGATCGGTAATCTCACGCATCTTCTCCTGATAGAAGATATCGATATCCCATGCGTCATTGTCGATGGGCTTATCCTCAAAAATCTGCAGAACGTTCGCTCTTTCTCCTGCCGGAACAACCTCCTTGTCAAAAGTCTTATCGTACAGTCTGGTAATCTGTCCGTAAGCATTCAGAGAAATGCTGTAGTATGGTGTTTCAATATCTTTTCCGGAGATTGTAAATTTAGCTTCATTTTCTTCGGTCTTTTTCTCTTCAAAAACAATTTCTTCCGCACCCATAGCCGGAACATTTTTCACCGCAACGTAAGTCACATCACCTGCCTGCTGAGAAGCCAGCTCATTGCCGTTGGCGTCACGGTAAATACCCTCTCTGTCTTCCGGTACGGCGATGATTTCGTCTCTGCTCCAGCCAGAAGCATTAAATACAGTATAATGGTCGTTCTTTGCTTCTGTGATATCGGCAATAGCGCCATTTTCCACTTCTCTTGCGATACCTTCGATATATTCGTAATCCTTGCGGGAATCCTCATATACTTCATGAATGGAAGATCCCGGAATAATATCGTGGAACTGATCGGTCAGAATGTGTTTCCATCCTGTAGTCAGCTCTTCCTGTCTTGCAGCGTTGATATCTTTTTTCTTCAGCGCATCCAGAACAGCAAGCCATTCCACTCTGCGGTACAGAAGTTCCATCTTACGGTTCATGCGTTTATTATATCCCTGGCTGGTATAGGTTCCTCTGTGGTATTCCAGATAAAGCTCTCCATCCCATGTATTCACATACTGGTCTGTATTCTTCACGGTTTCCTTCAGATCGCGGAAATACTCACCTGCGGTGGAAGTTTTCAGATTCGGCAGCCCCGGAATCTTATCAATTCTTCTTCTGCACTCCAGCATATCACGGTTTACTCCGCCGCCGCCGTCACCAAATCCATAGGAGATCAGCAGATCTTTGTTCATCTGTTTCTCGCTGTATGCATCCCAGCAGCCTTTTACTGTTTTCGGGATCAGCTTTCCATTATAAGTATAGAACCAGGAGCCTGGCTCATTCCACGGTTCCGGTGTGGTGATAAAGTGAGTCAGCACTTCACTTCCGTCGATACCTTTCCATTTGAAGGTGTCATGGGGCATACGATTGTACTGATTCCAACTGATCTTTGTGGTCATGAACATATCGATTCCCGCTTTTTTCAGAATCTGAGGCAGCGCCCAGGAATAACCGAATACGTCCGGCAGCCACAGATATTCCACATCTGTTCCAAACTCATCTTTGATGAATTTGCTTCCGATCAAAATCTGTCTTGTAAGGGACTCGCCGCTGGTCAGGTTACAGTCTGCTTCTACCCACATAGCGCCGTCTGCTTCCCATCTTCCCTCTGCCACACGCTCTTTGATCTTCGCATACAGATCCGGGAACTCTTCTTTTACATATTCATATAACTGCGGCTGAGTCTGCAGGAAAATATATTCTGGATACTGTTCCATCAAACGCAGTACTGTCGCGAAAGAACGGGAGCATTTTTCTCTTGTATGTTTCAGTCTCCACAGCCATGCCACGTCGATATGTGTATGACCGACACAGCGGATATTTACCAGAGAATTTTTGTCCATTCCATCGATTGCATCATTCAGTACGGTATCTGCCTCATGAACGCTCTCATAGAAAGCTTCGCTTCCCGGCTCAGACCAGTCGATACAATGAAACGCTTTATCCAGAGCTTTTCTCAGATCATGCTGAATCGGATCGTATTCGCTCAGCTCCTTCAGCGTCTCCCAGATCATCTGCGCCATATAGTACAGATCGTCCACCTGCTCATCCAGCCATGCCAGATCTGCCCGGGCAATTTTATGTTCCTGCGGTGTAGGAACTCCGCCGCCCTCCAGACCGGACCAGAGACGGAATGTTACATCCAGAACCTTTCCTACATGCTCTTCTTTAAAAAATACTTCTTTATGATTGACATCCACACCCTGATACATTTCTCCGTTCAGATAGAACATGGATTCAAAACCAGAGTTATTTCCTGCGCCTGTATTACCATAATCGAAAATTCCAAGAACTTTCTTTCCTGCCCACTCTGCAGGAATTTCAATTTCTCTGTGCATCCACAGAAAACGGTCGCGCCCTTTCCATGTTTCGCCTACACAGAGTTCATCCCAGCCCTCAAAGGATTCCGGAAGTTTTGGGTTCACCACTCCCTGTGTTTCCTCTGCTACTGCAAATCTTTCCAGATATTTCACATCCCGGTAACGATACTCCTGTAATTCTGAGATTCTTCTCTCTAATTTTCTGTCAGTTAAAAACATAATGTCCTCCTTCTCGGGCTTCGTCGTTTTTATTTTCCTTTTACCTTCATCTTACTATGAGCATTATAATATCTCAATTAGGATAATTCTACATTTAATGTAAAAATTTCATTTGATCATCTCACTGTGATTCAGCACCGATGTGCTGTACAGAAACAACACATCTTGTCCGTGAAAATCCACCTGATTCTTCAGCGCATAGCTGGGAAGATAACGGATATCCAGCAACGTAATCTTCCCGTATCCCTCCACAAGCAGCGGAGCGATCGTACTTCCAAAAGAATCCCGGAAAATGATCAGTTCCTTATCTTCTGCCGCCTTCGGATTCTCAATGGTAATATACGAAAGTGATCCTGAAAGGTACAACTCATATGGGTCTCTCCCTCCCACTTTGGAAAGATCATACATCTCCATCGGACAGTCATTCTGATGATCGTACACCTGACACCCTTCCATCACCTCATTGGTGAGATAATACATCTTTTCTCCGGGAAGAGCCCCTGCCGTCTGCCCCCAGTAGCTTCCATAAAAGAGCTCGTCCACCTCTTGCTTCTCAAAAGGTGAAGTGAGAGGTGCGCCCATCTCTCCTGCCAGATATTTCGCCACATCCACAAGATCCTCCTGCCGCCAGTGAGGATCTGTTCTGTAATAATCGGATAATTCCAACAGCGGCGCAAGATCCAGATACGTCATCTGAGGAAGTCCCTTCCGCATTCTCTCAAAAAAGTGATCATAGTCCATGGAGAGATCAGAAATATCGGAAAGAAAATAATTCTTATCCGGGACTACCGCCAGATATACGTCACTCCCCTGTTCCTTCAAACAGGTCTCATAAATCCTCTGAAATACCTGGATCGCATAGTCTAAAGACTGCTCATTGACCGGATATTCCTGAGCAACCGCCATATCCCCATAGATACAGAGTCCCTCCAAATCGGACTGGCCCAGAAGCTTCAAAGAAACGTCCCGGTAAATCTTTCGAAAAGTCTCCCGAAAAGGAAACTGATCTGCCGCATACTTTTCAAAATCCTTCATAAACTTTCCAGACGCCACTTCCCTGGCATCCACCTCGGGAAACTGTGCCAGAGGTCTTCGTTCACTCAACGAAATCTCATCGGGAGACTTTAAAAGACACGCCACAAAAAAACCTCCCACCATAAGCGCTGAAAGAGCGATCACCAGTATACTTTTTATTTTTTCCCACATACTGCCGTCCTCCTAAAGATATCAATTTCACATCTCTTAAAACCGAAAATACAAAAATGGGTTATAGGAATCGTTCACCAAAAATCCTGTAATGATAATCAGTACCCCTGCAAGAAACAGCGGTTCCAAAATCTGTAAAATTTTCTCCCCTGCTTTTCTTTTTCTGAACGCTTCTACCAACTGACGGGGACCTGGCGTCGCTCCTATCACCGCCCAGAATAAAATCGTCTCGTAGCTTTTGAGATAATAGGAGCACTCCTGCGAAATAAAGGGCAAACCACCGCCGGTAAACATTACCTTCAGATATTCCAAAGATTCTCCAAGATCAGCCGCATTAAAAACCACAAAACTGATCATCACCATCAAAAGCACATAGATATGAGAAAAAATCCGGGATCGTTCCAGCAAACGGGAAAAGCCAGCTTTTTCCACCATCAAGAGAACTGCAAACATAAGCCCCCAAACCACAAAATTCCATGAAGCTCCATGCCACAGACCGGTAAGGCACCAAACCACGCCAATGTTCAAAAACCACCGGGAACGCTTCACCCGGTTGCCGCCCATGGGAATATAGACGTAATCGCGAAACCAGGATCCCAGCGTCATATGCCACCGCCTCCAAAACTCCCGAATACTCCGGGAAATATACGGATGATCGAAATTTTCTGGAAAATCAAAACCAAAAATTCTTCCAAGTCCGATCGCCATATCACTGTAGCCGGAAAAGTCAAAATAAATCTGCAGGCAGAAAGCTATCGCATACAGCCAATAATACAAGACGGAAAGATCGGAGGATTCCTGAAAAATACTGCACAACTTTCCAAGATTGTTGGCGAAAATCACCTTCTTAGCAAGTCCCAGAACAAACCGTCGGATTCCCAAAGCAGCCCCGGAGAGCGTATGTTTCCGATATACTAACTGCCTCTCGATATCACTGTACCGCACAATCGGACCTGCAATTAATTGAGGAAACATGGATACGTACGCCCCAAAAGAAACGAGATTCTTCTGCGCTTTGCAGTCTTTCCGATACACATCCACCAGATAACTCAAAATCTGAAAGGTATAAAAACTGATACCAATGGGAAGCGCTACCTTCAAAAGAGGAAGTTCCAGCCCCAAAGCATTCATATTTTCTATAAAGAAATCTGCATATTTAAAATACAGAAGCAGCCCGATGTGTACACAACAGGCTGCTGCCAGAACTCCCGCGGCTTTCTTTCCCTGTGCCTTCTCCAAAAAAATCCCTTCTCCATAAGCCAGAAAAATAGAGATCACCATCAAAAAAACATAGCGGGGCTCTCCCCAGGAATAAAACAGCAGGCTAAAGATCAGAAGGATCAGATTCTTCAGCCGAAAAGGCACCAGAAAATAACAAATCAGTACCACCGGAAGAAAATAATATAAAAAAGGAATACTCGAAAATACCATATTATAAACTCTCTTCCACAAGCGCTTCCGCAGACGGATACTGTTTCAAAAGCTGCTCTTTAAAATATCCAATCGTATCACTCTTTCCAAAGGCAGATACTACGTACTCATCACCTACACCGTACACAATAAACTCCTCCGGAAAACCGCACATCCACTGATTGTTCAAAACCGCCTCTTTTAAAGCATCGGTAAATTCCCCTCTGTCTGCCGCCTCTGTCAGATGAAAAGCGCCGCCGGTAAAGGTATTGGCATTCATGGCGTGCATCATACTTGCCCCATCGTCCACCATACTTGCTGCCTCTTCCGGGACAATCAGAATCGAGCGCAGCGCCTCCGTATTGCTCACATCAAACTTTCCAGGAGCATTATCGGAAATATTGTCGTAATCGCCGCCCGCTACCGGAAACTTCTGATCTTCATCATAACCATTCCAGATATTCGTAAGAATCTCCAGAGCATCCTTCACCTGTACGCTTTCGCTTCCCTCTTCTTTGGAAGAAGAATTCTTTCCACAGCCTCCGAAAGAAAATAACAGAGCAGCTGTGACAACCAACATCATAATTTTTTTTGTTTTTCTCATTTCTATACGTTCCTTTCTTTTACTCTTACTGAAATTATAGCAAATTTCCGTCGGAAATTCGATATCATTTTCTTAAACTTTTCCATACATATTCCTAAATCTCTTGCATAGTATTTCCACTTTATGTTATAGTAAACTTAATATTTTTACTAAACGAGGTGAAATCTATGGCAACTCTTTCCGAAATTGCTTCCAGCTGCGGCGTTTCCAAAGCAACTGTGTCCAGAGTTTTGAATAATGACCCCAGCTTTTCCGTAGCTGACACTACCCGGGAGTTAATTCTCCATACTGCTTCTGCCATGAACTATGATATTTCCACGAAGCGAAAAAAAACTCCAAAAAAAATTTCTCCTTCCACGGATATAGCCCCTTTAAAAATCGGAATTTTGCATTTTCAATTAAAGTCCGATCCTCTCACGGAAGACTATGACGATTATTACCATAAACTTTTGTTTTACATTACATCCGCTTTAAAGCAGGCAAAAAATGCGCCTCCTATGGAATTTCACTATATCATCACTGATTCCTACGAAGCCTTGGATAATTTAGACGGTCTTCTTATCATCGGTAAAATGGCATTTAACCCAAACCATCCGCTGATCCGTAAAATCAAATACAAAATTATCATAGATTATACTGCACCAAACAACGCTATCGATTCCGTATATGCTGATTTTCCCCTGGCAGTAGAACTTGCCATACAACATTTTCATTCTATTGATCTTTTTAATATTGGCTATATTGGATCGTATGACTATATCACACAATTTGCTCAGGGACAACGTATCATGCAGGAAGATTTGCGCATGATTGCTTTCCGAAACTATTGTTTCCAAAACGGAATCAATCCCAGTGAAAAAATGTGGATTGCCAGAGAATTCACTCCCGAAGAAGGATACCGTATTACCACTGAATTAATTCAGAAAGATCTTTTACCCGAAGCCCTGCTATACGCTTCCGATGAATTAACTTTAGGCGCTTATCGTGCTTTTCAGGAACACCATATTCAAATAGGAAAAGATATTTCCATTATCAGTATTGATGATATGCCTTATTCTAAATTCCTGAACCCGCCTTTGACAACAGTTTCCCTCAATATTCCTACCATAGGAGAAGCAGTAAGTTTTGCTTTTTTGTCTCAGATTGAAGGACGCGCTTATCCCCTGACTATCCACTCCCCGATTCAGCTGATTCTTCGCGAAAGCTGTAAATCTTTAAACTAAAAATAAAGCAGGTCACCGCAAAATTAATAGTCTCCCGGTGATCTGCTCTATTTTTTAGTTTTTCATACCAGTAATTGCAATTCCCTGTATAATCTGTTTTTGAAAAAACAAATATACGATCAAAACAGGAACTACAGAAATAACTGTTCCCGCCATCAACAAAGGATAATCTGTCGCATACGTTCCTTTGAAAAAATTAAGCAATAACGGTACGGTAAAAGTTTCTGTTTTATTGAGAAAAATCAGAGGATACATGAAGCTGTTCCACTGTCCCAGAAATACAAAGATTCCAAACGCCGCCATAGATGGTTTTACCAGAGGTATAATAATCCTGAAAAAAATCTGAGGAACAGAAGCTCCGTCAATGATAGCCGCCTCTTCCAGTTCGTCAGGAAGCCCCGCTATAAACTGTCTCATAAGAAATACACCAAAAGCATTAAATAATGCCGCTGGAAGAATCAAAGACATATGACTGCCCAGCAATCCTATTTTTTTCATGATCAGAAACAAGGGAATCATCGTTACCTGCGACGGCACCATCATTGTGGCAAGAAACAGAACAAATATCACGCCATGTCCTCTAAATTTCAACTTTGCGAAAGAATATCCCGCCATCGTTGCCGTTAACAACTGAAAAATCACAA
>HF995343.1:0-25776 GCA_000432335.1 Firmicutes bacterium CAG:646 | reverse complement strand
ATACGCTCTTCCAAAAGGAAGCGCTGACAAAGATTCTGGATAATTTTCCCATACCACTGGATCTGGAAAGATTTTAACAGGATATGCAAAGGTCTGCCCCATATTTTTCAGAGAACTCAGTACAGTCCAGATAAAAGGAAGCACCATGACTATCGCCCCAAAGCTCAAAACCACATATAAGATGAGTTTTCCGACTTTTATTTTCTTTTTACTGCTCATAATTCACCCACCTTTTCGAACCGTACATCTGTATCAGCGTAATAGCCAAAATAATAACAAACAAAATCATAGAGGCTGCACACGCTCTTCCCATTTTAAAATCTACAAAAGCATTTTGATATACGTGATAAACCAATGTATAACTTGCCTTCATAGGACCTCCCTTAGTCATAACAAAAGCCTGATCAAAAACCTGGAAAGAATTTATAATTGTCATGATCAACACAAAAAACAGCGTTGGAGAGAGCATGGGAATCGTAATATTTCTAAACGCCTGCCATTTATTTGCTCCATCAATCTGAGCCGCCTCAAAATAGACCTCAGGAATATTTTGCAAACCAGCCAGAAGAAGCACCATATTATAACCCACATTCCACCATACCGAAACGATAGCGATTGAAAATAAAACCACCTTAGGGTCTGTAAGCCATTGCGGTCCCTCAATCCCAAACGCTCCCAAAATATTATTTACTAATCCAAAATCCCCATTTAGCAGCCATGTCCAGATAACCCCCACTGATACGGAGCCCGTAACCACCGGCATAAAATAAAATAATCTGTAGAATGTTTTTCCTTTAATCTTTTGCACTGCCAAAGCCAGAGCTAATGCCAGAATCATATCAATCGGTATAAAAATCAAAGAATACACCAGAGTATTCATGAGAGCCTTCAAAAAATCTGGATCTGTAAACTGATTGATGTAATTTTTCAATCCTACAAACTTCATAGAAGAAGCTATACCATCCCAATCATGAAAACTGATGCCAAAGCTCATACACAACGGTATTGCTGCAAATATGAGCAATCCGATCAACTGAGGAGCAACGAAAATCCATCCCCATATCCTACGCCTTTTCTGCATTGTCTTCCTCCTTTGGAGCTGCCCCGGGATAATCATTTCCCGCAGCAGCTCTGATACCATTTCTTTTTACTGATTTTCCGCAATAATTTCAGCGCCTTTTTCTTCTGCCTTTTTCAAGACCTCTTCCGGATCTTCCCCTCCGATATACGCCTCTTCAAAAACAGCTTTGGTAGCATCCAAAAATCCGGGGTATAAACCATCCTTCGCGCAATCATCACCGAGAGCCCAACCTGTCGCACGTACCTGCAAAATATGATCTACATGTTCTGGAACTGAAGACTCTGTCAGCATGGAATCCAGCGTTTTAACAGATGGTACAGAAGTTCCCACTCCCTGAATTCTCGCTTCCTGTCCCTGTGTCCCACAGTAAAAACTTGCAAATTTCATCGCTTCTTCTATATGTTCGGAATTAGCGTTGACGGACAGATATCCACAGCATACCTGAGCCGGACTATACTGTGTGCCGTCCTTTGACGGATAGGGAATGTAATCAAAATCAATTCCTTCTTCATGGAATGTTTTTGTCAGCCATCTTCCTGCTCCGATAAAACCAACCTGGCGAGACATAAACATAGCATCCTCTCCCTGACCATCTGGAAGCGTACCGCCATAAACGAAGCGCCCGTCTTTTAACCGTTCACACACATACAGAAAAGCTTCTTTCGCCTTATCATCAAACTTATAAGTCTCTCCATCCCACACTGTTCCACCATTAGCAAATACCCAATTATAAAGCCGGATATTATCGCCATTCTGAATCAATCCACTTTTTCCATTTTCCTGAAGCACACTACATATTTCATCGAATTTGTCCCAAGTCCACTCACCTTTTTCAAATAATTCCTGAGGATCTTCCAGATTCAGTTCTTTAAACATCTGCGGCGAATAATACAGCACCATCGGATTACAGTCTACAGACAGTCCCCAGACTCCATCTTCTGTGCGAGCCGCACCCCAAACTCCCTCGTCAAAATCTTCTTCTTTTACATAAGACTCGTCACTTGCCAAAAAATCTTTCATATTTGCAACGGTTCCATTTTTTACAAGCTGACTCATCGAGGTATCTTCCACAAAAATAATGTCCGCTGCAGTTCCTCCCGCCAACTGCGTAATCAGCTGCTGTTTGTAACCATCGCTGGGGGAAGCTTCAAAGGTCACATGAATCTCATCCTGAGATTCATTAAATGCATCTACCGCCTGCTGATATACTTTAATTTCATCTGCATTCCCTCTCGACGTATAAGTAAGTTCTACCACATCATCTTTTCCCTCTTTTACTTCTTCTGCTTTTCCGGAGGTTTTCTCATCCGATGTCTTCCCATCATCTCCGCATCCAGAAAACATAAGTGTTCCTGTGATAATACCTGCAGTTACATATACCATTTTCTTTTTCATGATATATTCCTCCTTTTTAGTAAACTATTTTATTTTTTCGATATAGTAGCTACTTGTTTTGTAAGCCAAAATTATCACAATTCTCTATAATTGTCAATATACCTTTTTATTTTTTTATCATTTTATCCATATTTCACAATTTTTACCTATCATTTTTTCTTTTTTACCCATTGTATTTTACTTTTCTTTGTGATAGTTTAGTAAAAGATAATTCTATTTTATTACGGAGGTATTTATGTACAATACATTATCGGCGCAAGTAAACGCAAATAAACTTTCTGTTATGGAAAATAAAACTTCCATCACTGAATCCTGTTTTGAAAACAGATATACACTTTCCTTTCATGATTCTGTCGCTGGAAACCGCACTTGTCTGGCACAATTTCCTCTAAAAGATGAACCTTTCTTTCATCTTCATCTGGAATATCCTATGCTCGGAATCGCTGGCATATGGACTCCTGTTTCTGGCTTTCAAAAACATTTGACTGGAGACTGGAGCGACTTTCATCAAATAAATCTCAGTCATTCCGCACCCGTACTCTGTTTTTTTGACACTGATGGAAATAATAAAATAACGCTGGCTTTTAGCGAAGTGAGCCGAGATCTTTTTTTTAATGCAGGCGTCCACGAAGAAAACGGTTGTCTTTCTATCGATATCATCCTGTATTTCCCGGTAACTGTCAGCAATCTTACCTTTAATTTTCGTTCCTTCTTTTCCCCTGAAAATATCAGTAGCATTTTGCCACAAGTTACCCTTTGGTGGGATCATCTTCTTACTGACGCTCCTCTTGAAGTTCCTGAAGATGCACGATTTCCCATGTATTCTACCTGGTATTCCTATCATCAGAATGTCAGCCACGAAAATCTTTCCAGAGAGTATGCACTTGCAAAAAAGCTGGGAATGAAAGCTGTCATTATCGATGACGGTTGGCAAACAGCCGACAGCAACCGCGGTTATGCTTTCTGCGGAGATTGGAAAGCCGAAGAAACAAAATTTTTTGATTTTAGAGAACATATAGAATTGATTCATTCCTTTGATATGAAATGTCTGCTTTGGTTCAGTGTTCCTTTTGTTGGTGAAAATTCCTCTTTGTGGAATACTTTTAAAGATATGCTGCTGCACCATGATCACACACTGAAAACGGGTATTTTAGATCCTCGTTATCCCAAAGTCCGGGATTATCTGGTATCTGTTTACCAAAAAGCTGTCTGCGAATGGAATCTGGACGGTCTGAAACTTGATTTTATAGATTCTTTCCGTGCTTATCCAGACACCCCATCTCTCCACCCCGAGATGGATTTTACAGAAATTCAAGATGCCGTCTATGTATTGATGGCAACAATCTCCTCCACACTAAAAACATTAAACTCTCAGTTGATGATCGAGTTTCGGCAAAATTATATCGGTCCTCAGATGCGCCGTTTTGGAAATATTTTTCGAGTAGGAGACTGCCCTCTGTCCGGTATTACCAACCGTGTGGGAATTACAGATTTGAAATTGTTAAGCGGCAATACCGCCGTTCACTCAGATATGATTATGTGGCATTCAGACGAAAGCCCCGAAGATGTGGCAATTCAGCTCATTCATTGTATCTTTGGAGTTTTACAGATTTCTGTTCGTCTGAACGAATTAAATCCTGAACAGTACCAGGTTCTCGAGAATTACCTTACATTTTCCATTACCTACAGAAAAGTCTTACAGCAGGGAACCTTCACGCTTACAAAACCGCTAAGTTTGTACCCCCTTTTGCAAAGCAGGGATGAAAATACTTGTGTTATCGCCTGCTATGATAATAACCAGATCATCCATCTGGAAAAAACGCCTTCCAAAGACTTCTGGATATTAAACGGTTCCAAAGGACACCTCTTATATGTCCAAACGGAAGAAAACTTCTTTGATGTAGAAATCAAAAATTGCGCAGGTTCTACTATTTCTTCCGAAATCTGTATGCCCTTATCCGGTATTCACACATTCCCGGTAAGCCCTGGAGGCATGCTGCACCTGAAACGTAAAAAGGAAATACTAACGCTTTAGTATTATCTGAAATATTTATGCCACTCAAACTCAGTCTGCGCACATCTTTGAGACTTCAGGCTCAAAGTGAGCGCAGACTGAGTTTGAGTGGCATAAATATTTCCAATATACCAAAGCATTAGTATTTCCTTTATTTTCTCTCTCCTCGCATCACGTCTCCCACATTTTCCTCCGTCACCGGAAAATACGGGGTATAAATATACTTGTCCTTTTCAAATTCCATGATTTCCATTCCTTCTTCAGTCACCAATGCCGCCGCCAGCCTCACGATGGCCTCTGCCTGACCCTCTTTGTCATTATACACGGTTCCCGCCAGTTTCCCGTTCACCACCGCTTCCAGTCCCGGATCTGTCCCATCAATACCGAAAAACACCGGAAGCGCTGATTCTGTATAATTTCGCTTTTCATAAGCGTCAATCGCCCCTAATGCCATATCGTCATTATTTGCCAACACCAGTTCGATTTGATTCTGATATTCGCTGAGCATCTGTTCCATGCGATTTTCCGCCTGCGCCCGGTTCCAGTTAGCAATCTGATAGCTGAGCTTTTCCAGCTCTATTCCCTGGGCTTTCAAAGTTTCCACCGCATTTTCGGTACGGATGATCGCGTCCTGATGCCCAGCTTCTCCCTCCAAAACCACATATTGTATCTTTCCGTCTTTATTCCGGTCTATATTTTTATCTGTCCGAATTCGCTCTGCTGCCAGCTCTCCCTGCAAAACCCCCGATTGTCTGGCATCAGCGCCCACATAGTACAGATTTTCCCACTGCTGAAGATCCTCTGCCACCGGCTCTCGGTTAAAAAAGATAATGGGGACTTCCCTTTCTCTGGCAAGATCTATGATTTCAGAAGGATCTGCCCGATCTACCAGATTGACGCACAGCACATTACACCCCGCATCGATCAGTTCCTTCACCTGGTCATTCTGGGTTCTCTGAACACCGCCAGCCTCCCGTATACTCATCATCATCTCCACATCTTCTGTTTCATATTCCTTCATCCGGTTTTTCATCTCCCCGATCATCTCATTCAGAAAGGTATCCCGTTGGTCATAATATGCCACTCCCATGTGGACTCTTTGCACCTCCTGCTCCTGTTCCTTTCCACAAGAAGCGAGAAATATCATAGACGTACCCACAAGCACTGCTATCGCTGTTTTTCTCCTGATTTGCATATCTCACCCCCCTCTTTTACTGGCTCATGGTAAACAAAAGTTCCTGATTCTCCTTTGAAAAAAGATTTTCCCTGCGTATTACTGAATGCGAGACCTGATGATTCTTCATTGCGTAATAACTGTTCTGTATCTTTCGGCTAAGCTCACAAAGGCTTTGATAACCCATCTGAAATTCATCCGGTACCACCACACATTCTGCCAGTCCCATATCCACATAATACATCGCTTCCGTGGAATGTCCAATGCCATAGACCAGCGCTCCATGAAGATTATTGACCGATGCCACTTCTCCCGCCTTCGTAAAACTATAATCATCCAGGCAAATCACCACATCCACCTGCGACTTCAGTTCCAGCGCCTTATCCACATTTTTCTCCTCTGATGCCGTCAGAAACCAACGGATCTGCGCTCCAGAATCTTTCACCGCATCCTGAAATCCTTCCATTCTCTCCTGCGTGACCGCAGAATCTCTCCTTCTAGCAAAAAAACCCAGCGTCTTATTTTCCAGGCTTCCGTTATAATCTTTCAGAAATTCCTCTCCCAGGATTCTCCCAAGGCTATAATGATCCGGCTGCACTGCTGAAAGCTTTCCCCTTGCCCCTTCTGTACTCTCCACACATAGGAGCGGAAGCTTTTTCTGCCATTTTTTTATCATTTGCTGGCTTTCCTCACCGGGAAGCGGCTGCAAAATAATTCCTTCCGCCCCGTTCTCTATTTCCTGGCGGATTAATTTTTCCTGTTCCTTCGCAGTCAGCGATCCGCTCACATTCACCACGAAGACTTCCACATCTTCATCCCGGGCTGCCATTTCCACCCCATACCGAAATGCGGACCACTGATAATCATCTGAATTTTCAACGATCACGGAAATCTTACCCTGTTCCTTCCCATTTTTTTCCCGGAGCATGGCAACCGCCACCAGAATCACCAGAATGGCCAGTACGCCTTCCAAAATCAGCCAACGTCGTTTATTCTTCATCTTTCTTTTCCTTATAAGACTCTTTTTCCCGGGCGATCATCTCGTCTCTGCTGAAAATACGGCCTTTTTCCAAAATTTTTCTGTTTTCCTCCGTATAAGGAACTGCCGGTATGCGAATCGATACCCGTGTGCCTTCATCCGGCTCACTTTCTACAAGTAATCCATATTCCTTTCCAAACAGGATTTTGATCCGGTTATTCACATTCACCAGACCTACGCCGGAGCCATGTTTGTGTATTCGGTTGCTGTCTGTCAGTACAAACTCTACTTCTTCTTCCGACATCCCCAGCCCGTTGTCCTCCACCGACAGAATAAGATCGCCCGCTTCCATTCTTCCCCACACCACAATCTCTCCGCAGTCATCCATTTCCCGGACACCGTAATTAATGGCATTTTCCAGAATAGGCTGAAGGATCAGCTTCACCGTACAATACTCATACAGCGCCGGGTCTACCTGAAAATCCACAGAAAATTTATTTTTATAGCGGATTTTCTGAATATTCATATAGCTCTCTGCATGCTGAAGTTCATCTTTGATGGGAATCACAGTGCGCCCTTTGGACAGACTGATACGAAACAGCTTTGCCAGCTGAGAGATCAGGAAAACAGCCTCGTCATTTTTCTCCGCTTCCACCATCCAGGTGAGTGATTCCAGCGCATTATACAAAAAATGAGGATTGATCTGACTTTGCAGCGCATCCATCTCACTTTTTCGCCGCTCATCCTGCTCTTTCACAATCTCCTTCATCAAACGGTCGATCTGCTCATAGGAATTCTGGATGGAATGTCCCAGATGGCGTATTTCCATAGAACCTCCCGTGTAAATCTCCGGTTTTTCCCCTGCCTCATACTCTTTCACCGACTCATTCAGTTTTAGAATAGGACTGGAAATCCTTGCAGATACCACCCAGCTGATGATCACCAGCATCATTACCGTCAGAAGCATCAAAATCGCCACAAAATATTTCACATTCAACATACCGTGAGTGAATGCTTCATAAGGAATCACACCCACCAGTTTCCAGCCGGTATAGCTGATGGTATTTACCACCACTTTCCGCCGCTCTCCCTCAAACCGCTCCTCGTAGACGCCGTCTTTACAGTCCGCCGCCCATTGACTGCTCTCCTGACAGATCCCGTCACTGATCTGTATCTGCCGGGGATGATAAATAATTTCTCCATTACTGTCGCACAAGTAATAATACTGCCCGTTGTTGGAGGTATTAATCTGGTTCATCATCCGGGAAATACCGGAGTAATCCATATCCACCAGAAGCACTCCCGTCTGAGATACCCCATGATCTGTAATCTCGATGGCGCGGCTTAAAGAAATCACCCAATAATACCGAAATTTGCTGTCGTTAAACAAATTTTGAATGTGCGGCGTGGAAAAATGCATATTTTCTGTTTCTTCCATCGCCTTCTGATACCAGCCCTGCTGGGTAATGTTGGGGTCCTCTTTCTGGGATGCCACCGGCTCCGCCGCCATCAAACTTCCATAATGATTATACACGGCAATCCCCTTAAGATTATCCCTGTTGGCTTCATACAGAAGATTCATTCCCTTTTGAATCTCTGTATCTTCACTGGAGAAATCATTTTCCTTGATGGCATTATAGTATACTGCATCAGAAATCCTTCGCATGCTTCCCAGATAATCTTCCAGATTTTCACCCGTCTGTTCCATAAGCTTTCTCGTGCTCTGAATCATTTCTTCTCTGGCTGCATTGGAAAAGCGCAGATACATCAGCGCTCCCAAAATCACCATGATAGAAATGGAAATCACCGAAAACGAAAACATGATGGTAGATTGGATACCCCTGGGCTTCAGCTCCTTCAACCACTTCAAATATTTATCGCCCACCATCCATATGCTCCGTTCTGTACTTGGAAGGAGATACGCCAAACCGCCGTTTAAACACATAGCTGAAATAATTCGGGTCTGTGTACCCCACACTTCTGGCTATCATATAACTCTTTTCATTCGTCTCAATGAGAAGACGGGAAGCTCTGTCCATCCGATAATCCGTGAGATAACCGATAAAAGAATTGCCGGTCTCCTTCTTAAATACCGTGGAAAAATAAGAATTTGAGACGCCCAATTCCTCACAAATACTATCCAAAGATAACTCATCATCTTCATAATGATTGCAGACATACTCCCGCGCCCGCTCCACAAGAGAACGGGTCGTTTTATTTCTCGCAGTGATGAGCTGTTCCCGAAAAGAAAGACTGGTATCCACCAGCCACTTTTTCAGAGCTTCCGGTTCCATCTCCAACAATCCCGTATACATTTTTCCCATATCTCCGGAAAAATCCTCCAAAAGGATCTCATTATTCATAGCAAATCGGTACAGACTGCTCACCAGCTCCATCACATCCATATAATGGTGCTGCAGTGATTTTTCCACCACGGAAATGTGACTGCAATATCGATTCACCGCCTGAATGATGTCTTCCTTTTCATTCAGACGAATCACCTTGAATAAATGCGCCAATTCTTCGTCACCTGTGATCCCACTTTCCTTCATTTCCTGCGGGGCAATCTCCATAATATTGATCGCCCGTATGGCGCCATAGATCACCCGATAAGACACTGCTTCCCGGGCGCCCGCATAAGATTCGGACAATTCCAGAATTGTACTGCATACCTTTCCAATCCCTATAGTCACATCCGCCCCTATGATGCGGTTGGCATATTTACAGAAACGGTCACACTCGTCCGTAAGATCCGGAAGTTCATTCTCATCTCCCAACTGCACCAGCAAAATCGTCTTTCCCAGATAAGAAAAACATTTCGCCTCCCACTTTTCTCCCAAACGCTCCATCGCCTGCTTCTGAACGGCAGTCGCCAGCAAAAGAGGATTCATATCTCCCGGAACCTGCGTGGCTGACGTGTGGATCACAAGACAGCAGTAATAGGGACCAGGCAGAGATATCTGATAATCCCTTAAGAATTTTTCCAGATCGTTTTGGTGTATTCTTCCCTCGATCAGCGTCGAGTAAAAGTTTGTTTGTAAGAGAGGAAGGGAATCCATATAATAATTTTTCAGGATTTCCACATTCCTCTTTTCATCAATCTCCTGATCCAGCTTAACCTTTAAATGGGTAAATACCTTAGTCAGCTCCTGAGAATTCAAAGGCTTGAGAATATACTCTTCTACTTCCAGATGAACCGCTTCTTTTGCATACTCAAATTCATCAAACCCTGTAAAAAGAAGGATCTTCGTGCCCGGATATTCCGCCCGGATCCGTTTGGACAGCTCCATCCCATCCATATAGGGCATTCGGATATCCGTCATCACCACATCCGGCTGAAACTCTTCCAACATCTCCAGAGCCTTCACCCCATTGGTGGCGTAACCGATCACGGAAAAACCAAGACCTTCCCAATCAATTTTCCTCATGATAACCTGTATCACATCTTCTTCATCATCTACAAGAAGAACCGTATACTTCTCCATATGCTTCCTTCCCTGACTTTCTCTTAGTTATTTTCCGGATAAACGCCGTACTCTCTCCATAATTTCCACATTCTCTCATACCGTTCCAGAGGAAGACCCGTATAAACACAGTTGGACGTGGAGAAAATATAACCTTTTCCGTCTGCCATACCTTCCCGCAGTGCGCGCATAACGTCCGCATCACATTCCTCATCGGTTCCAGTCTGCAAAAGTCCGCAGTTTACATTTCCCACCAGCGCAATCTTATCTCCTACGATCTTACGCACTTCCCGCAGATTTACATTTCCCTGAGGATCAAGAGAATGGATCGCATCCGGTCCACAGTCTGCCATCTGCTTTACGATAGGCATAATATTTCCATCGGTATGTTTGATTGTATAGTAGCCCATCTTCCGGTACTCGTCGATCACTCTTTTCAGATACGGAACAATAAATTCATCAAACTGATCTGGTGTAAAAAATGGATTCACATTAAAGCAGTAATCGGAGCACAAAGCGAAACCATCCAGAACGTGTCCGTTGCTGTTCACTTTTTCTGCAAAATTCAGCGCATCTTCCAATCTCCGCTCAGACTGCTCGTTCAACTCTTCCGGTTCCTCCAGCATCTGCACTGCAAAATCCATCATGTTATCCCCATCCGGAATCGCCCAGGTGGGATCTCCATGCATCATCAGATAATACTCATCTCCTGTCTTTTCCCGGATCGTCTCCAGAACCCAGCGGGCATTCTCCACTCCCGGCAGATTATGCTGAACAAAAATAGCGCTGTGATCATATTTTTTTGCAATTTCAATATGGATATCCGCAATATCATTAATATGAAGCTTCTTCTCCGTATAACTCATCTGATTCCACTGATCATATATCCGATGGCTGGGATGCACCTTTCCGAAAGCTTCCATAGTCAGGAAAAATACCAGCTCAAAATGAGGAACTCTCCCTCCGATTTTTTCACATTTTAACGTTTTAATAAATTGTTCTCTGTGTGTCATCATAACCCTCCACATAATACGAAAATCTGATACCGAAACATTCCGGCTTATTTTCAAGTATATCAGAAACACTTATGGATGTATTTAACAAAGTTTATAATTTTTGTAATAATTATAGTTCTTCTGTAAAATTAACACCTGCCAGCAAAATTTATATTCTACCGATTATACAGGATTTATCAATATGATGCAAGAAAGAAACCAAATCCAATCTGCCCGGCATAAAAAAAGAGCTGCTGCGCTCTATTGTTTCCCAGAATATTTAGCACAACAGCCCATTTTAAATTTTTATTTTTTATTTCTTCTGAACGTATTTCAGACAGTCAAGTGTTACTGCCACAAGAATGATGATACCTTCGAATACGAACTGCAGGTTTGTATCGATACCCAAAATCGTCAGGGAGTATGTCAGCGCTGTAAAGATCAGAACACCAACTACAACACCGGAAATTTTACCGATACCACCGGTAAAGGATACACCACCAACTACACAGGCTGCGATGGCATCCATCTCCCAGCCCTGTCCGTAAGCGGCAGAACCGGAACCAACCATACGAGCACATTCCAGCCAGGAACCGAATCCATAGAGGATACCTGCCAGTACGAAAGCGCCTACTGTTACAGCAAATACGGAAATACCAGAAACTGATGCTGCTTCCGGGTTACCGCCTACCGCATACAGGTTCTTTCCGAATGTGGTTTTGTTCCAGATAAACCATACGATAACGATAGCTGCAACTGCCCAGAGGATAATGGTTGGGAAACCATTGATCTTAGGAATGATCATGTTCGGAATGGTAGATTCAATCGCACCGAAAGATACACCCTTGGTAGCGTAAGTAACCATACCAAAGATTACCAGCATGTTTGCCATAGTAGAAATAAACGGATGCATCTTAAATTTAGCGGTAAAGAATCCGGCAATCGCGGTGAAGAACGTACACAAAAGGATACAAACAACCAGAGCAAGAATAACTCTTACGCCTACCGGCATTCCTGTAAAGTCAAAAATATGTCCGAACACGCCACCGGTATTGATACCCTGATGCATGATGATTGTTGCCGCAGTCATACCCATACCAACCATACGACCGATAGAAAGGTCTGTACCGGTAAGCAGGATCAATCCGGCAACACCCAGAGCAAGGAACATTCTCGGAGAAGCCTGCTGCAGGATATTCAGTACGTTGTTATAAGTCAGAAGCGGTGAATTCTTTACGATCGGTGTAATGATACACAGAGCAATAAAGATCAGGATAATTGCAATATACAGACCGTTCTGCAGAAGGAAAGATCTGCTGTTGAATGTATATTTGTAGTTTTCCCATTTCTGTGCTCTGGACTCCATAAATGTAAATTTTGACATACGGAGCAGGTCAATCAGATGGAATTTGAAGTTATACGCTTCATGTCTTCTGTCTTTGATCTGCTGAAGATCTTTTTCCAGATCCATCTTCGCATCAAACAATCTGTTTTTGTAAACGTATTTCTCGTCCTTGATTTCCTGGTGATCGGAAAGCTTGGACATAATTTCCTGATGCTGTTTTTTCAGCTGTTCTACCTTTTTATTGTATTTCTCTTTTGCAGCAACTTTTTCCAGATCGCAGCTTGTTTTAACAGCCTGATAGTAATCCTTGTCAAAATGCTCTTTCAAATAGCCTTCTGCCTCGGCGATCAGTTTTGAAACTTCTTCTTTATTTTTTGTTTCTACTGCTTTTGCCTTTTCCAGTTCTTTGCGGATTTCTCCGATTTTCGCCTGTTTCTCTTCACTGGTCAGTGTACGGTCTCTCTTGATTCCGTCAATTCTATTCTGAAGAGATACAACTTTATCTGTTCCATCTACTCTGAGACTGTCGATCTTTGCCTGAATCTTGCCCACATGGTCTTCGATTGGCTGACGCAGCTTCATTTCCTGATCTGCTGTAAGAATATTTCCATTAGCCATATCCATCAATCTCCCTCGATTTATAAGTATTTTGCACTAAGTCTTAAAAGTTCTTCCTGATTTGTTTCCTTTGTATTTACGATTCCGGAAAGATGTCCATTGGACATAACACCGATCCGGTTAGTGATACCCAGAATCTCCGGCATCTCAGAGGAAACTACGATAATCGTTTTTCCCTGTTTTGCCATCTGGATGATCAACTCATAAATCTCATATTTAGCGCCTACGTCAATACCACGGGTAGGCTCATCCATCATAAACACCTGAGGATCGCGCTCCAGCCATTTTCCAAAAATAACTTTCTGCTGGTTACCACCGGAAAGACTGGAGATCATATCATCCGGTCCCATACATTTTGTATGCATGATCCTGATTTCATCTGCCGTAGCTTTCACCATCTTTGCGTCAGAAAGAGCAATTCCCGACTTGTACTGCGGAAGGTTTGCAATCGTTGTATTAAATGTCAGATCCCCTTTCAGGAAAAGACCGTTTGCTTTTCTCTCCTCAGTAATCATGGCAAATCCATGATCCATGGCTTCCCGTGCGCTTCCAAAATTCATCAGCTTATGATTAAAATAGACACGTCCTGCCGCTCTTGTACGAACGCCGAAGATCGTTTCCAGAAGCTCTGAACGACCCGCGCCTACCAGACCGTATAATCCGAAGATCTCTCCCTTTCTCACATCAAAAGTGATATCCTGCAAATGAGGTTCGTATTTGGTGGACAGATGCTGAACAGACAGTACCACCTCGCCCGGCGTATTATCTACCGGCGGGAAACGATTTTCCAGAGAACGTCCAACCATCGCCGCGATCAGCTCATTCATATCCGTATCCTTGGCGCTCTTAGTCATAACCAGATTACCGTCACGGAGTACAGAGATTTCGTCACAGATCTCAAAGATCTCGTCCATCTTATGAGAAATATAAATCAGGGAAATTCCCTGCTCTTTCAGCATTCTCATCATCTCAAACAATTTGTCAACTTCCTGAACCGTCAGGGAGGAGGTAGGCTCGTCCAAAACGATTACTTTGGAATTGTAAGAAATTGCTTTCGCAATCTCACACATCTGTCTCTGAGATACTGACATATGGCGCATGGACTGGGTAAGGTCTACCGTCATTCCCAGTTTTCTGAAAAGCTCAGAAGCTTCCTTTTTCATACGCCCCTCGTCCACAACACCCATAGAATTCTTCGGGTAACGTCCAAGGAATAAGTTATCCACTACGTTTCTTTCCAAACACTGATTCAATTCCTGATGAACCATCGCAATACCATTTTCCAGAGCGTCCTTCGGACCGGAAAAATTAATTTCCTTACCTTCAAGGAAAATATTTCCCTCATCTTTCTGATAGGTACCGAACAGACACTTCATCATGGTAGACTTACCGGCTCCATTTTCGCCCATAAGTCCCATTACCGTTCCCCGTTTCAGTTCCAGATTAATATGATCCAGAACCCGGTTACGGCCAAAAGATTTGCTCATACCACGTATGGATAAGACAATATCATCTTTCTTATCTGCCATAATTTTTTACTCCTTCTCAACAAGGTATTAGGGAGAATCTCTTCTCCCTAATACCTATTGCTTCTCTTTCAGTTTCTCCGGATTACTGAGTTAACAAAGATGTGTAAGATGCTGCATTATCAGTTTTCACCATGTTGATAGCGTAAGCATCATACTGATCCGGGTTTCCAAGACGGTTTGTGATATTGGACTCTGTCTGTCCATCACCACCGATGTATTCAACTTCCAGGTTCAGCAGGTCATCATATTTCTCCAGCAGAGGCTGATATGTGGAACTCAGGAAGTTATCGGAAGCATTGTAGATATTCAGCCATACCTTCTTAGAAGGTGATTTGCTTTCATCCAGCTGTTTGGATACAGGTTCAAATGTCTTGGTGGAATCTGTAAAGTCCTGATAGTTGTCTGCTGTTACAGCTACGTTCAATGCGTAGTAAGAACGCTGTTCTTCATTGTATACATATTCCTGATCACTCAGAACGTTTCCAGCCTCATCTGGCGTACCGATACCAGTATCAATATCAACACCGTCCAGGGAGTTACGCAGTACACGAAGTGTCAGGTAAGCCTGTACGTCTGCATGCTGGCTGATGGTTCCGCCGTAACCTTCTGCGATCGCTGCAACTGCATCGCTGTTTGCATCGTATCCGAAAGTAGGAACTTTATTTTCTTTGGACCATGCGTTGAACATGGACATTCCCATACCATCGTTATTGGAAACTACAACGTCGATCTCATCACCGAAGGAAGAAGACCAGGTTCCGATTGCGTTACCTGCTGTAGCCGCATCCCATGTAGCGCCAGATGCATTTTTCATTTCCTGAGAAGCCAGCTCACGAACTTTGTAAGTTTTTCCGCCTGCTTCGATGCTTCCATCCTGAACTGCTTTGGAAGATCCGTCTGTGTTTGTTCCTACTGGTTCGCTGTTGATACCGCCGTCTTTCTCAACGCCTGTACCCAGCGCTTTACGTACACCTCTTGTACGAGCGATAGAATCGTTATGTCCGATATCACCGATTGCCAGAACGTATCCGATCACGCCGTCACCGTTACGGTCCAGACCTTCAATATTTTCTGTAATATAGTCTTTTATCATGGTTCCCTGAAGTTCAGCACCCTGATTAGCATCAAATCCTACATAATATGTATCTTTGTTGAAGGACAGCGCTGCTGTATCAAGCTCTCCTGTGGAGCTGTTGGATGGCTGACGGTTGAACCATACTAATGGTTTATCTTTATTTGCCACTTCTCCGTCTGCTGCCGGTTCTGCTGTATCATCTGCCGGAGCCTCTGTTTTGCTGTCTGCTGCTTTGTCTGTTCCTTCATCTGCCGGTTTGTCGGAACCACCACATGCAACAACAGACATTCCCATAACTGCTGCCAATGTCAATAAAGCGATTTTTCTTTTCATTATAATTTTCTCCTTCCGTTCGGTACTTCGCCGTACCATTTGTTGATGTTGTTACTATATCGCTTATCGACCAAAGAAAACATAGAATATTTTTTTCTTTCCATTGAAATTTTTAAGTTTTTTTCGTCAGATATACCAACTCCCACGGAAAATCTGTCGGATTATGGAGAAAATTGTAGTTATTTTCTCTCAAACACATAGATATCATCCGTGGAAATGTCTTCCCGGAACTGATAACCTAATCGGTCAAACGCCTTCATTTCTTCCGGATTCTCAATCTGCCGCTCTGCCATAAAGCGCACCATCTCTCCCCGCGCCATCTTGGCATACGTCCCTTTCTGCACCAATTTCCCTTGGGATATTTCTCCAAAAATGCAGGTAATATATGTATCTTCTTCTTGCAAATATTTCTCTACACACCGGGAATACTCTTTTGATGCGAGATTAATCACAATTCCGCTCTCATCCCGCACCTGTTCGTAAATTTTTCTTTCCCAGAACTCATACAGATCTTTGCTTCCCGGGACATCTGCTTTTGCCTGCATTTCCAATCGGTACGGCGTCACCCCGTCCAGTGGGCGCAATACCCCGTAAAATCCAGATAAAATCCGCAAATGCTCCTGCACATAATCGATATGCCCATCTTCAAACACCGCCGGAGCCATATACTGATATGCAATTCCCTCATACGACAAAAGAGCCGGGGTAAGCCCCTGCTCCAGCTCCATCTCTCGAATCCTTTCCATATTCTGATGCGCAATTTTGTCATTACACTTCCATAGCTTTTTCAGTTCTTCATAGGACTGTCCCTGCATCCACTTTAATAATATTTTTGTATCTTCCAGATACACCGGCAGTCCTTTTGCTGCCAGTGTATCCGTATCCACGTTCATTTTCTTAGCTGGCGACAATATGATTTTCATTCCACTTCTCCTAACATATTTTCAGGATCATCTGCGGCTTTCACTTTGTCATTTGCCCGGATAATAACTCCTTCTTCATCAATAAGATACGTGGTTCTCACTACGCCCATGGAAACTTTACCATAGTTCTTCTTCTCTTTCCATACGTCATAAGCCTGAATCACTTTCCGTTCAGGATCAGACAACAGGGTAAATGTCAGTCCCTGTTTTTCCTCAAACCGTTTGTGAGATGCCACAGTATCCTTGCTCACCCCTAAAATCTCCACGCCCTTCTCCATAAACTGTGGATATCTCTCACTGTATCCACAGGCCTGCTTTGTACATCCTGGAGTGTTATCTTTGGGATAAAAATACAAAATCACTTTTTGCCCTCTATAATCTTCCAGAGAATGTATTTTGCCATTTTGATCCGGAAGTGTAAATACTGGCGCTTTTGTTCCTACTTCTAACATAATTTTTATCCTCCATTTTCCATGCATATTCAACACACACGTTGCACCCGTAAAACCTTACGATATGCTTATGTGCATACTTTATCACTCTTCTCATAAATATGTCAAAGATTTTCTTCTTGTCAGCATGATTCCTGCCACCAAAGCCGTAAAAGGCGCCACCGTCACCAGTCCAAAGCTTCCCACCACGGTATCCAGCACCTCCGCAGCCACATATTTATAGTTCAGAATATGATCCGCAGGAGTTCCCTGCGCCATAAAAACCATCAGTAAAGTGATATAACCACCAGAATACGCCAAAAGCAATGTGGTCGTCATTGTTCCCATGGCAGCCCTTCCCACATTCATACCAGAGCGGGCTGCTTCTCTCCAGCCGATCTCCGGCTTCTTCTCCACCACCTCCTGCACCGCCGATGTGATATCTACCGACAGATCCATCATAGCCCCGGACGCTCCAATGAAAATACTGCTCATGAAAATAGCCGTCAGATCAAGATGCTGAAATCCACTATATAAAAGCGATTCTGCATCCGGCATCACTGCTCCGTTAATATGGAATAGATCCGTAAAAAGCATTCCCAGCAGACAGGTAGTCAAAATTCCCAGCAAAGATCCCAGTGAGGCTGTCACTGTCTTCCGGTCAAACCCATAGACAAAGAAAATAATCATCACCGTAATAAAAACCGTGATCAAAATTCCTGTCCACACGGGAGAATACCCGCGAAGATAAGCCGGCACAAGGATTTTCCAGATGGTAAGCACCGTGATCACAAAAGAAAAAATGGCGAGTACCCCATTTCTTCCCGCTACAACGATCAGAAGCAAAGCAAAAATCCCCAACAGGAGTATTTCTTTATCCAAACGGTAATGATCCGACATCACTACGGACTTTACTTCTTCTCCCTCATGGCTGATCGTCACCAGCGCCCTGTCTCCCACTTTATAAATCTTATCTTTTTCCAGCGAACCGCTGAGAAAATTCACGCCCGTCATTTCCTGACCTTTAAATTTTCCCGTTTGGATCTTCAGTGTACAGGACTGCTCCCCGGACTGAATCAAACCGGAACTTTTGATCGCCGAATTGTCTATATCGATAATCTCCGCCGTTGCTCTCTCCATATCCTGATAAATCAAAGCATCCTCGTAGCCCGTGGGAAGGACTGCGAGGATTGCTGTCATGATCATTCCTATCACGATCATCAGGAGTATGGAGTTCTTTTTCTGAAAGAATACTCTCTTCATATCCCATTCTCCTGTTCTGATTATTTTACTCCGGTAAGCGCTGCCACTTTCTGATAAATATCGGTATTATCATAATAACCGCCGAATTCTTCCTGACCTGCTCCCTTGGCAAATACCTCTACCGGAAGTCCGGTGTGCGCATAAGAACCAAAATTAATACCGCTCTTATTATTCAAAATATGGGTGATCGTAACTGTCAGCGGTTCGTAGCTGCCGTATTTTACATACTCATCCTGACCGAACTCTTCTTCCTCACCGGTACGGCTCATGGTTGTCTCATACGCTTCTTTCAGTTTATCATACTCATACTGTGTCATTGCCAGACTGCCATCGTCCTCTGATTCCGGGTGCTTATCGGCGCTGTCTTTCTTAGACGAAGATTTTGCCCCCTCTTTTTGGGGCGCTTTCAGACCAAACAGCTCAGTCACATCCTTCATAACCGTATCAAAGTCTGTTTTTTCCCCTTTGTATTTGCTCACATAATCGGAATCAAACTTTGCATAAGAAATCTTCTGATTATTGAAGTTCGTCAGGAAGGTATCATAGTCTGTTCCCGCATATCCGATCGTCAGACCGCCCGTCTCATGATCCCCCGTCACCAGGATCAATGTCTCATCGGGATGCTCCTCATAAAACTCCACTGCCTCCGCTACCGCATTGTCCAGAGCAATCGTATCGGAAATCGTAGACGCCGCATCATTGGCATGACACGCCCAGTCAATCTTACCGCCTTCTACCATCATGAAAAATCCCTTTTCATTGTCCAGCATTTCGATTCCCTTATCCACATAATCAGCCAGAGCCCACTCTCCCTCTTTGCGGTCCATATCGTAAGCCATCGCGTCACTGTCCGCCAGATGTTCGTCTACCACGATCACTTTTCCATCTTCTGCCTTCAGAGCTTCCGCTTCTTTCTGGGTCTTTACCACCTTATAACCTGCTTCTTCTGAAAGCTTATACAGATCCTTCTGCTTTCCATCCTCGCCTGTCGGACTTAACAGAGCGCCGCCGGCAAAATAGTCGAAACCGCTGTCAATCATTTCCAATCCAATATCATAATACGCATTTCTGGATTCCTGATGCGCATAAAATGCTGCCGGTGTGGCATGATTCATATTAACGCTGGAAATGATTCCAACTTTATAATCTTTTTGATCCTTCAGCTTTTCTGCAATCGTTTCGTATTCTGTCGTAAAATCTGTACTTACATTGATACTTCCACTCCAGGTCTTATTTCCCGTAGCAATGGATGTTGCCGTGGACGCAGAATCCGGAGCAAAGGAAGTGCTGTCATACGTCTGAGCAGAACCGGAGACAGGAAAATCCATCATATTCAGATTATTTTTACTGGAAAGAACTTCTTTTTCCTCTCCATCTACTTTAACTTTTTCCCCTGACCTCTTAGCTTCATTGGCGCTGACAAAATAATTGGTAAGCTGGATCTGAGGATAGCTCATGCCATCTCCTATAAACAAAAATACATATTTTGGAGCCTTTGTCTCAGCCGCCTCCACTTGCACGCCTGTTCCTGCCACCATACCGGTCATCATCATTGACGCCAAAAATAAACTCAAAGCTCTTTTCTTCATTTTCTTCCTCCTGCTTTTCTCATATCTTTCCTCTCTTATTCTCTAAACAAGCTCAGTATAAAAGAAAAACAGGAAGTTCTCTATCAGTGTTCTGTGAAATACCTTTAAAAAATTGTTAAATTCCCGGCGTTATATTAAATTTCTGCAAAAAAGATCTCGTAGCTTTGTTTTCTGAAATCCACCCGCACTCTCGTTCCATCGGAAAATCCTGTTTCCTGTATCTGGTCATCTCCATCCACCAGTTTATGGTATACCATCTCGCATTTTGCCACTTTTTCATGGAGTTCGGAAACCACCCGGCTTCTTTCAATCTGCTCTTTCAGGCTCAGTTTGCATTCATTTTCAAAAGCTCCGTCCGTATTGGGATAAGCTGCATCCCGGATCAGATACGGCGCTCCCCCATTTAACAGAGCATACAGCATGTAATCTTCCTCTGCGCTCACCTTATCCATCATCCAGGGTTCGATCACACAATCATGATAAACCAGATTATATAACGGCACCGGTATTCCCTCCTTCGGTGTTCCCGGCTTCTTCATCATAAAATCATAGGGCGCATAATGACAAAATACAAGACTGGGAACCGCCCAGTCGCTCACCTCTTCGGAGCTTGGCAAAATCCCCTGGGAAAGGAGGTACTCAAAACATTTTCCCCGAAATTCATAGCATTCTCTTCTGGTCATCCGATGCTCCGGATTATCACATTCGTCTCCTTCATTGCAGGTAAAGACGTCCAGATATGCCCCATCCAGATGAATGCCATTTTTCTCTATCTCTGAGAAATTCCGTTTTACATAGTAAGGCGTCTGGGTAGCGCACAGATAAGACTGCGGACCTCCCGCCCATCTCTGATGTCTGGGAATCGTTCCATCCGGCAAACGACAGGCATAATTTTCATCGAAACTTGGCGCCGCAAGATAATAATCTCTGTACTGATCGTGAATACCAAAAAGATAACCGCATGCATGCGCCGTATCTGCCAGACGCTTCATTCCTTCCCATCCGCCCGCTTCTTTACATGCCGGCAGATAATCCGGGTGCTGGTTATCGTACCCCGGCTGCGCCCAGCCGTCCAAATGCAGATAAACCTTCTCTACCCCCAGCTCGTGGAGCTTGCGAAGCTCCTCCTCCCTCTGAGCAAAAGAAGTCAGATGATTATTCTTATCAGGATTCGCCGGATCAAAAAAGTCCGAATTTTCCTGTACCTGGGTTTTAATCCCCTTATGCAGAAACGCACAACCGATCAACTGGTCTACCGAGGGATTTCTTGCCGCCTTCTCTGCTAACGTCCGCAGCCTTCCCTGTTCATTCACGTAATTTCTGTAAATTTTACAAAGAGTATTATAATCGCAGGATGACACGAAGGTGTACCGCATCACTCTTTTGTAATCCATTCTTCCCAGGCTTGGCTCAAAGTAGACACCCACATGAGTATACGGTCCCCCCGCAGGATGACTGGCGTGATAGCCCCCGTTCCAGGGGGTGGTACAGATGGCAATATACCCTTCTTGATCCTTCACCTGCCCAAACCAGGGCATATACCCTCCCGCAGTCTCAAACATTCCATTAAATGCAATAGGAGACAGCAAAGTTTCCCAGGTATTGGGAATCATCATTCCCTGATTGTGGGTGAGCAGCGTGTACCAGCTATCCTTGGGCTGATCAAACTCCATCTCGCCGGGCCAGAAAACCTTCTGTACATGAAGCCCTTCTTCCCTCAAAGGAACCCACTCAAAATATACATGTTCCGTACTCTCTTCCATCCAGATCAAAGTCTCAAACCGATACGGATACTTCTTACCATCTCTTTCAAAACCTTCAAAACAGCTGCGTATTCCCCTGCCGATCCCCATATCATAATACTCATGAGAAATCTGCTCCGCATCTGCAAAGAAAAATTCCCCTTCCTCACAGATCATCCGGGGGCGAAACTCCTTACTCCAGCTCCAGACTATGTGTTCTGTTTTCACCGCCACCCCGAGCGTGGACTCGTCCAACTCCAGAAGCATATTTCTTGTCTCTATTTTCTGCATACGTTTACCCTCTCCTGTAAAAAGCCTATTTTTCCAGATCTAAAAGCATCTCCGCTACCGTTTTTTTGTAAATCGGATGTCTGAGATTCGCTGCAATCTCACACAACGGTTTTAAAACAAATTCCCGTTTATGCATCTCTATATGAGGAATGATCAAATCCTCGGTCTCCATCACAAGATCGCCATACAACAAAATATCCAGATCCAGCGTTCTCGGTCCCCAGTGAATCTTGCGTTCTCGGTGCGCTTCCTGCTCAATCTCATGCATTCTGTCTAAAAGCTCCTGAGGAGAAAGGAGCGTTTTCAATGACAGACAGGCATTCAGAAAATCATCCTGCTCCACCCCTCCATACGGCTCTGTCACCAGATATTTTGATACCTTCTCTACGCTGCATCCCCGGGAATGTTCCAATTTTTCAATCGCCCCATCCAGATACGCTTTCTTATCTCCCAGATTAGAACCCAGTCCCAGATATGCCTTATGCCAGAACCGTCGGATCTTCACTGCTGCATATTCCACCGGCAGTCCAATCGGAGCCCACGGTTTTTTCAATTCCACTTCTACTCCCTTCAACAGGGAAAACTTCATCAGTAATTCTTCTGCCAAATGTTCCGCCGCCGCCTCGATCAGCTTATACGTATGGGTGTGCATAAAATCTGTGACAAAGTGGCTGACTGCACCATAGTCCACCGAATATTCCAGTTCATCGCTATTTCCTGCTCTCCGGGTGTCGGTATAGAGCGTCAGAGAAACAATAAATTTCTGCCCCAGTTTCGTCTCCTCCGGAAATACCCCGTGATTTGCAAAAAATTCAAGATTTTCTATATGAATCTCATCGTATTTCATTTTTCCTTCTTCTCCCTCAAAATCGCCTGTGTCATTTGAATTGCCCGCATATTTTCTTTTACATCGTGAACTCGCACGAAGGAAGCTCCTTTTTCTACTCCCATTACGGTAGTTACCAGCGTACCTTCCACTCTCTGATCTGCCTCCAGATCCAGTGTAAGTCCGATCACTGATTTTCTGGAAGTTGCCAGAAGTACCGGATAGCCAAACTGTTTCAGGCACTCCATATGATGGATAATACTCAGATTCTGCTCATAAGTTTTTCCAAATCCTACGCCCGGATCCAGAATAATTTGCTCGTCAGAAATTCCCGCCTCTTTGGCAATCGCCAGAGATTCCTTCAGATCCTCACATACGTCTGTCAGAAAATCCTGATACTCTGTATTATTTCGGTTGTGCATCAGACAACAGGGCACCTGATATTTAGCGATCAGATCGGCAACCCGCCTGTCATATTTTAGTCCCCAGATGTCATTGACCAGATCGGCTCCCGCCTCCAGCGCAGCCTCCACAACCTCGCTTTTATAACTGTCTATGGATACCGGAATATCAAACTTTTCTTTGATCATCCGAATCACCGGAACTACCCGGTCAATCTCTTCCTGCGTAGAAATCTGCTGGTGACCGGGACGGGTCGATTCTCCTCCCACATCGATGATCGCTGCGCCCTCCCGGATCATTTCTTCTACATGAAGCAGCGCTTTCTCCCGATCTGTCCACTTTCCTCCATCAGAAAAGGAATCCGGCGTTACATTCAAAATTCCCATAATATAACATTTATGTTCTGTATCAAAATACTGATTACCAATCTTCACAGTTTACCTTCTTTCCGCCTCTATACCATCAGCAAATTATTTTTCTTCTTTTTACTCCAGTTACATTCCTCTGTTGCCTTACAAAGGGCGCACATTCTGGATTTTTTATCAGCCCGATAAAGTAAGTCCTTCAGCAAATTGTCACTCTCACTACTCTCTTCCCGATGTGCCAGAATCGCCTCCAGAATCTCCCTCTGCTCTTCTTCCGAAAAGGCAGTATCCTTCAAAATCTCCTCCGCCAGCTCCTTTCCTGCTATTTCATGAGGAATGCCTTTCGTATACTGTTCCCCCTTTCCTATATCGTGTAGCAAAGCCGCTGCATAAATCAGCGTTTTTTCGATTCCATACTGCTGTTCCAGATTTTCTATGTAAGCAATTCTCGCCACATCCAGCAAATGCTCTATCCCATGACAACAAAAAATGCGCTCCTTTTCCAATTTCTTCAGCTGTTCTAATTTCTGCCTCCAGACCGGATGCTGCCAAATCTGATTCACTCGTTCCATCTTATCTCCTCTCCATCATCCGATAAAACTGATTCTGAAGGCTCTCATTTTCTTCAAAAACGCCCCGGGTCACTACCGTAACCGTCTTTGTTCCCGGTTTCTTAATTCCCCTCATGGTCATGCACATATGCTCTGCCTCAATGAGTACCATCACGCCCTGCGGTTTCAACTCTTCCATAAACACATCCGCCACTTGCGCTGTCAAACGCTCCTGCAGCTGAAAGCGCTTTGCATAGACCTCCAGCGTACGGGCAATCTTACTGAGTCCCACAACTTCTCCATCTGGAATATACGCCACTGCTGCGGTTCCATAAAAAGGCAGCATATGATGCTCGCAAAAAGAATAAAAATAAATATCCTTTTCAATTACCATATCGTTATTATCCACATGGAATCGTTTTTTCAAATGTTCACTGGCATCATCCGTATATCCTGCCACCAGCTCCTCATACATTCTGGCGATCCTGTCCGGCGTTTCCAACAGCCCTTCTCTGTGAATATCCTCCCCGATTCCCTCTAAAATTAACTTTACACCTTCTTGTATCTTGTTCTTGTCCATCTCTTCTCCTTCTTTGCAATACGTGTTTACTTCTCCCGAAATTGTCGCAATCAGGCTTTTCGTTTCCTGTACGAAAAAAACAGGAGCTCAGCGTCTCCTGTATGATACTCTGCACTCCGCAGACCTATATACAAGTACACTTCCGTATTTGAATACTTTGTTCAAATATACTCTTGCTTTTTGTAACCGCTGTAATCCCATTTGCTGCCCACGATATCTTAAATATTGTGTTCTGAGCTGATATTACTGGCTTCATTATAAAATCTTTTATGGAGAAATACAAGGAAATTTCCACGAGGCTGATACAAAACACTGTAGAATTTTTATGGGAATTTTTGTATAGGATGTCAAAGATGCCATTTGGACTTATTTTCCGATTTCACGCACACAGAAAAACCCCGGAAACCTTACGGTTCCGGGGCAATCTTACGCTTGGACACAATGTATCTTTCGATACTCTATATTTTAATTAACTAAGGTAGTTCTTTTCACTTTGCTCAAAGAACAGCTTTCTCACTAAATTCGTGCTATACACTCATTAAGTGTTCAATGCTTACTCGATGATGGAAGCAACACGACCTGATCCTACAGTACGTCCACCTTCACGGATAGCGAAAGTAAGACCCTGCTCCATAGCGATCGGATGGATCAGTTCGATTGTCATCTCTACGTTATCTCCAGGCATGCACATTTCTGTACCTTCTGGCAGGTTGATAACGCCTGTTACGTCTGTTGTTCTGAAGTAGAACTGAGGACGATAGTTGTTGAAGAAAGGTGTATGACGTCCACCCTCGTCTTTTGTCAGAACGTA
>HF995342.1:8215-57886 GCA_000432335.1 Firmicutes bacterium CAG:646 | reverse complement strand
ACTCTTTCATAACGATATATGCCCAAAATTTAAGAATTTTATGGGTTTTCAGAAGGAATTTAAGGCTGGCTCTATGCCCAATCACAATTTTCTGTATGTTTAAAATGTACCCTATAAGGTGGACACACCGAAAATGTGTTTTATACCCAAAAATGTTGGCTATCACCCTTAAAATATCCCTCATAAGGCGGACTCGCCAGAGATATGTTTTATACAAAAAACTGCCAGAGACAAATCCCAAGACTCATCCCTGACAGTTCCATCTACTCTTCTCATCCGACAGCTTTCATCACTGCCCTTTTCCAAAAATCGTTATGCATCTTTCCCCAGTTTTCTCTGAAGAATTTTCATAATATACCAGTACATTCCCAGCAGTAACGCCCCTGCCAGCACCCATGCCGCCGGACTTGCCAGACAAATACCAAGGTAACTCTCCCGTCGGGAAGCAATAACAGCCACAACACCTCTTCCTATCAGTTCTGCCACGCCTGCCATCATAGGCATCAGACCAAATCCCATACCCTGAATACCATTACGATAAATATTGACAACAGCCAATGGAATGAAGAAAATTGCCACGCACTGAAGATATATATTTACCAGACCGACTACTGCATCCAGATTTTCTGAAACAAACAATCCGGTGAGGTGGTAACCCCAGAAAAAAGTAATTATGCCAAATACCAGACTATATACAAAGGAAATTACTGTGGCCGACCGAAATCCCTTCCGAATCCGCATTACTTTTCCCGCTCCCATATTCTGAGCAGAATAAGTCGCCATGGTAGTTCCAAGCGCCACATACATCTGACTGATGATCTGTTCTATCTTATTGGCCGTAGTAAACGCTGCCACATGAATAGATCCCAGCACATTCAGTGCAGACTGTACCATCATAGTTCCTATCGCAGTAATGGAAAACTGCAGCGCCATGGGAAATCCAATGGCCAGCTGTGTCCGTATCAGATGACCATCCGGCTTGAAATCAGATCGGCTCAAGCGCAGCATCGGCACTTTCCGGATAATATACACAAAACATAAAATTCCGGAAACTCCCTGAGAAATCACGGTAGCATACGCAGCTCCCGGAGCTCCCAAATGAAAAACTATGATAAATACAAGATCCAGCACAATGTTCAGTAATGCTGAAAATATCAGAAAGTACAAAGGTGTCTTACTGTTTCCCAGCGCTCTCAAAATTCCCGCCAGAATATTATATAATACCTGCGCTACGATCCCGGCACAAATAATCATAATATATGCGTATGCATCATCAAAAATATCCTCAGGCGTATGCATCAATATCATCAGCGGTTTCATAAAAGCCATACTCACCACCGTCATGAGAATGGATACTGCCGCTGACAAAATCGCAGCGGAACCCACTGTTTTCCGCATTCCAGCCATGTCCCCGGCGCCAAATCTCTGACTGGTCAGCACGGTAAATCCAGCCGTCATTCCCATAAGAAATCCGAGAATCAAAAAGTTGATCGTTCCCGTAGATCCCACTGCCGCCAAGGCTTTCGTTCCCACGAATTTTCCAACGATCACCGTATCTACCATACTGTAAAACTGCTGAAAAATATTTCCTATAAATATAGGAACAGTAAAATTCCAGATAATTTTACTGGGACTCCCCACCGTCATATCTCTTTCCATAATTTACATCCTTTCTGTATCACTCCTCATTTCGCCGTCCTTTATTATATCGCAATGGCATCAAGTTACAATGCAGAAAATAAATTTTTTATAAAGAGATTTTTCGTCATTATTACTATCGCGCCATACGATAAATCTCTTCCATATCATTTCGATCCAGTACTTTAAACTGTCCAATCGTTCTCTTTTCCATAAAGCTGCATTTATAAGCCAGCTGTTCCACCTGTTCTTCTGTCAATTCTACACCCAGTTCTCTGATATTGGTCGGCATATGAATCGAACGATAGAATTCTTCCATCTTCCGAATTCCTTCCAGAGCTGTTTTCTCCGGATCAGAAAAATCATTCGTCACGCCCATCACATTGACTGCAAACTGCGCAAATCGTTCCGGTTTTTCTTTATACACATATCTCGCCCAACTGCCCCAGACAGCCGCCAGTCCTGCTCCATGAGCCACATCAAACATTCCGCCCAGTTCATGTTCCAACTGATGGCAGGACCAGTCGCCGATAGTTCCGCATCCTGTCAATCCATTATGAGAGAGACTGCTTGCCCACATAACCTGTGCTCTGGCATTATAATTTTCCGGGTCTCTCGCCAACGTCTGCGCGCTCTCCATCACCGTCCGCAGAAGCGCCTCCCCGATTCCATCCGTAAGGGCAGTATTTTCTTCTCTGGTAAAATACCGTTCCATCGTATGCATCATAATGTCTACGCATCCGCTGGCTGTCTGATATGGGGGCAATGTATAAGTCAGTTCTGGGTTCATGATTGCAAAACGACAGCGGCACAAATTATTATTGCACCCTCTCTTCAGCCAGCCATCCTCATTGGTAATAACGGAAGAATCACTCATCTCGCTTCCCGCTGCTGCAATCGTGAGCACTGCTCCGATAGGCAGACACGCTTCCGGAATTCTTGTTTTCGCATAAAAATCCCACACTTCTCCTTCATTTGCCACCCCATAGCCGATGGCTTTTCCAGAATCGATCACACTTCCGCCGCCCACAGCCAGAATAAAATCAACGCCTTCTTTCTTACACAATTCGATTCCCTCATGCACTTTTGACAGATGTGGATTTGGCACTACGCCGCCCAGAGTAACATAAGAAATCCCCTCTTTTTCCAGGGAAGCGCAAATTCGATCCAAAAGTCCGCTTTTCTTTGCGCTCTGCCCGCCATAATGAACAAGAACCTTCTTACAGCCCTGCGCTTTCACCAATTCCCCCGTCTTTTCTTCTGCATTCTTTCCAAATACCACTTTCGTCGGTGTAAAATATTCAAAATTTACCATAATTTCCCTTCTTTCTACTTCACTCCAATAACTTTCATCTGAAGCTGTCTCTTTTCTGTTCCCTGTGCATCATCTGCTGTTTCCCGAAGGAGTTCCTGGGTCTCTTCATTTGTCACACAGTAGAATCCTATTTTTCCTTCTTCCTCGCTGGATAATTTCAAAGTATACGTTTTTCCCGGTTCCACTGACACTTCTTTATCTAAAATAGAATACACGGCGGAATTTTTCGTGAATTTATCCGTGTTTTTGTCCTCACTGTAGACAACTTCCCCGGTCTCCTTATCCACAAGCTCTACGCCAAGCAAAGAAGTAATACTCTGTTCTCCGGTATAAATGCGAACACGAATATCTTTCAGTACACTGCCGTCTGCCACAATATCCTGCTCCACAAAATTATCATTTTCCACCGTCACCGTATTTTCCGGTTCCAGATTCCACTGGCTGTTATCCTGAAATACGATCCAGCCCTGAAACATTGCCGCCACACAAATTCCCAAAGGAATCACATAAGCCAGCACTCCAAAGGAAAAAGCAGACCGGATCTGCCAGATCAGCCCTGTCGAGATAACATTTCCCTTTCTGTTGTGGTATCTTGGCTGCCCGAAAACCACATACACCAGAAGTACTACCCACATGGCAGAACAGAGAAGTTCCTCGTCATGGAACATATAAACATCCCACATCCGCACTGCAAACTCTGAGCTTGGAAGCACATATTTCAGAATACCGCAGTTTAATACATTTTCTCCCACCATGCTCTGGCTGCTGAAAATATACAAAGCCAACATGAAAATGTTCGTGACCATTACCAGAATATTTCCATTCTCGTTTATGAAAATATTCAAAAGCAAAAATGGCACCAGAAGCAATAACCACTGAGGATTCCAGGAAGCAAATCCAAAAATAGCAAAACTCATGGCTGTTGTAAAAAAGGAAGCCCAGGAAAAAAGCTCCTGATCGTCCCGTGTCTTCCGCTGATACGCCCACACCAGCACAAAAGCCGCCGCTACCGCCACCAGATTAAATCCGTTAAAAAATCCGAAGCTAAACTGTTTCTGCACAAATTTTAAAGCTCCAAATCCCATCACATGTCTCTGGAAATGTACCGACCCTATATTGGGAAGTACCTCGATCAGAACCGGCGCTGCCATAGCCGCCGTATATTTCAGAATATTTCGGATCTTTTTTTCCTTCAAAACCAGCAATACCAGAAAATATAAAAGCGCATGGTATTTAAAAGTCACCGCCACACCAAACAGCAGAGAAAATCTCCACATTTTCCCTTTCAGGTAGTAATAAAGACCAACCACCATAAAAAACACGGTAAAGATATCATACTGGCTGAATATAAACTGACTGAAGACTCCAATAGGAAATACCAGAAACGCAAATTTGCAAAGCCGGGATTTCTTCTCTCCAAATCCTACTTCCATGCCAATTTTGTACATAAAGTGCGCGGTCACATAGTAAAGGATGACCGGAAGCAGCTTATACCACATATTGTTAATAAAGCTGTTCGTCAGGATCGCTTCGGGGATGTGACCTGCCAGATACAAAGGCAGATTCCATATCGCATAAGCAAGAAAGGTACTTGGCAGATAATTGGCGTAATATCCGCCGGACTGCTCATAGCTTGCTTTATAAAAATCTGTAAAATGCTCATACATCAGAAAAGAACGATTTCCGGTCAGGCGCATATCCCCCTGCATACAAATGACAAACAGAACCAGAAGCACCAGACTGGAAATGATCCAGTCCAGTTTACACAGTTCGTCCGCTTTCCACAGTTTCATTCCATTCCAGTCATTTTTCAGGCGAAGCAGCGGATTTTTCCTCTTCCTTTTCTCTTTCACTTTCATTTTCTTCCTCCAATTCCTCAAAATTCAGCCTCAGCTCTTCCACTACCAAAGGACGATCCAACACCCTCGTGTTGATACTCAGCACATATTCTCCCAAAAATCCAATAAAGAATAGCTGCATCGATCCCAGGAAGAACACACCGATCAAAAGCGGCGCCACTCCCGCAGAAAATCTATCCCAATAGAGTAATTTCAGGATAAAATATACGATTCCCGCCACAAAGCTGATGCCGCCTACAATAAATCCCACGAAAGTTGCCATTCTCAGCACCACTTTGGAATAAGAAGTAATTCCGATCATCGCATAGTCGTACAAACTGTAGAAATTATTCTTGCTCTTTCCCGCTTTTCGTCTCTGCTGCTCATAAGGAATCGCTTTGTAATCAAAGCCCAGTTCTGCAATAATTCCTCTGAGATACGGCATCGGATCGTGAAGCTGACGCACCACATCCACAAATGCCTTATCGTACAATCCAAAACCCGTAAAATGCTCAATATGATCGATGTCCGTGATCTTGCGGATTAATTTATAATAAAGAGTTCGAATCCAGTACATCATTTTCTTTTCCTTACTGGATTTTTTAATACCGATCACAATTCTCCACCCTTTTTCCCACTCTCGCACAAACTTGGGAATCATCTCTACCGGGTCCTGAAAATCTGCGCACATTCGGATCACACAGTCTCCCTGTGCCTGTTTCAGCCCATAAACAGGGGAACGGATCTGTCCAAAATTTCTCGCATTGAAGATTGCCTTGATTTTTTTATTATCTCCACACAACTGCCGGAGAAACAACCGGGTATTATCCTTGGAATGATTATCTATAAAAAGGATCTCATAATCATATTCCGGCAGCTCGTTTTCCATCACATTTACGATCGCCCGCGCCAGCGGCTTTACATTCCCCTCTTCATTATAAGTGGGAATCACCACTGATATTTTCTTTTTCATTTGTTTTTCTCTCTTAGCCATTGTACCATTTCCTCAATTCCTTCTGAAAATCCATATCGCGGAGCAAAACCTGTATCCCGTGTCAGACTTTCAATATCTGCGCACAGATGCATCACCGAATGCGGAGGATACGACTTTTTCCCAATTCCCGGTTCTGCCTCACAAGCTGCTATATCTCTGATTTTGTAAATATACTCCCGAAGCCGATGGGATTTTCCACTTCCCACACAATAAACAGAGCCGGATTTTCCTTTTTCTCCCGCCAGATACATGGCTCTTCCCGCATCTTTACTGTACAGATAGTCCCACTGCTGTTCTGCCGGTGTGAAGGCTGTTTCCTCCCCATTTAAGAATTGACGAAGCGCCGTCATCACCATGGTGCTCTCCTTATCGTAGATTCCGTATACACTGAAAATCCGGCACCAGATCCATTCCATCTCCAATTCCTGGCAAAAGATCCGGGAAAGTTTTCCAGCAGCCAGCTTGCTCACCCCATAAGGCGTTACAGGATTCTCCAGAGTGTCCGGTCCTATTTTTTCCTGGTCTGAAGGACCGTACTCCGCCTGAGAACCGGCTCCTATAAAACGGGTACAGCCCAGTTCTTTTGCCGCCCAGGCTGCGTCCATGGTATATTCGATGTTTTTACTCTGCAAAATTACACTCTTATTTCTGTTCTCTCCTGTACTTCCCCAGGCGATATGATAAAATGTGTCCCAGGAACCGGAGATTTTTTCCGGCAGGGATCTCATTTCTTCCAGACTGCACTCCACCACTGAAAGGTTGAGATGCTGCGGCAACCGTTCTCTCCGTTTCGTATCCTTTCGAATCACTGCGCAAACCTGCTTTCCCTGTTCCAGACATTCTTCCACCACCGCCTGACCGATCATACTGGTGGCTCCCGTTATAATTACCCTATTCATCTTTTTTCCTCACCATGTTTTCTTCCAGCTCTTCTCTGGACAAAAACGGATACATATCTTCCAAAGAAGCTGATACCATTGTTCCGTCCGGCAGCTGGCGAGAAGCCAGTTTCGGCTCTGTTTTCTGCTGTTTTGTCACAAACACCTGACACACACAGGGAGCCGGTCCTGCCAGGACCCTGCGGATATCCTGTTCCAGCGTCTCACTGTTTCTTATCGTCTCATACGTGATCCCATAAGCCGGAATCAGCCGGGAAAGATCCGGGAAACTCAGATCGCCGCTCTCTTCCCCCACGCCCACCAGATTTCCATGAAAATAACTGGTCTGCGTCTGCCGAATAGAATGATATCCCTCATTATTGATCACAAAAATGCGGATCGGCAGCCGATGATGGCGGATCGTCTGTAATTCCTGAAGATTCATCTGTAAACTTCCCTCTCCGGTAACACAGACAACTTCCTTTCTCCCGGATGCCACGCAGACGCCGATGGCTGCCGGAAGCCCGTACCCCATGGAAGCGGTCACCGCATTCGTATAAAACCGCTGTCCCTGTTTCATATAAAACGCCTGACTTCCCGCCACTCTTGAAGTTCCCACACTGACTACAATCTGAGAATCCTCCCTCATACATTTGGACAATTCCCGATAAAAAGCATAGATATTGGTTCGTCCCGGTTCCAATTCCTCATAATGTTTCTGAAAAACCACCGGATATTTTTTCTTCCAGGTAAGACACTGCTGTCTCCATGTTTCACAAGCTTCCCTGCCCGAAAACCATGGATTTTCCAGAGAACAGCCCTTTTTCTCCAACAACAGCAGCAGACGGTCGATCATTTTTCCCACATCGCCCACCACGGGAAGATCCACATGCAAACTCTTTTTCTTCAATTCTTCCCCGTCAATATCATTTAAAATGGTATACGCTTTCTCTGCCCATGTTTCAAAATGAAATCCCGTCTGCAAAAAGCTCTGACGGCTGCCCAGAGACAACAAAAGATCACTGTTTTGCACTGCAAAATTTCCTGCCCGGTCTCCGGTGCCTCCATTTCTCCCCACATACAGGGGATGACCGGATTCCATCAGGTCAATACTGCTCATTCCGGTAACCACCGGGACGCCCAGAAAATTCACCAATTTCTGAAATCTGTCATACGCCCCCGCCAGACGGATCCCGTGACCTGCAAAAAGCACCGGTCGGCGGGATTCCCGGATCTTATCTAAAATCTGTTCCAACGTTTCCAGATCCATATTCTGCTCGGCTGCCTCCTGCCCCATCTCTTCCTTTGCAGGATCAAAGCCTTCCAATTCATCCGTCTCCACCACAGCGCTCTGCACGTTCAGAGGAATATCCAGCCAGCAGGGACCCGGTCTTCCATTTATCGCCAGATACAGAGCTTTTTCCAGATGGTAGCGAATCTCCTCCGGTTTTTCCACCATCACCGCATACTTGGTCATAGGCTCTGCCGACCGCACCACATCATACTCCTGTACTCCCATGGTACGGATATTCAGCCCGCTGCTGCGCACCGTGGTATCATAACGCACCTGACCGGACAGAACGATCATGGGAATAGAATCCATCCAGCCGCACAAAACTCCTGTCAGCGCATTGGTAGCCCCCGGTCCTGAAGTGACGCACACGGCTGCCATCCGATTATCCACCCGGGCATAAGCCTCTGCCGCCATCGCTGCCGCCTGTTCATGGTGATGATACATACAGGCAAGCGCCGGATGATGCCCAAGAGAATCATTCAGATGCATGGCTCCGCCTCCAGTAACGGTAAATACCTGTCGGATCCCCGTTCCTGCCAGAACGTCTGCAATATAATCCGAAACCTTTTTCTTCATGTTTTTCTACCTCTTTTCCCTCCTGTCAGCAAAATCTAACTGTTCAGTCCCTTCACAGCAGACTACTGCATCGTTACAACCTACTGATAATCCGGGCAGCGATTCTCACATACCATAAATTTTCCAGATGACTGCACCGGAATTTCTTCCACATATGTCACCTGAATCTGGGCTTCCTCTCCCAGATATTTTCTGTAGGCCGCCAATACTTCCTCTATTTTCAGCTTTTCCCGGTCTGCATTGATCAGCAGCTCATATTTTTTCTTTTCCCACTGAATGCATTTTGCCTGATATACCACGCCTTCAAAATTCAGCAGGATATTCATAAACACATGGATGGACAGAGGCTCTCCCTGACAGTTATACATCAGCGATCCTCTCCGCCCATAAATCTCTAAAAATTTCCCGTGAACTCTTCCCTTTTCATCCTTATAAATCCGCATCTTGCCGGTATCTCCCGTATCATAGCGGATCATGGGGAAGGTTTTATTGTAATAATCGGTAACCACGATCCTTCCCAATTCTCCCGGCTCTGCCGGTTCATCGGAATCCATTTTCAAAATCTCCGTATAGAAATTATACAGATCGATGGTGTATTCTTTTTCCTCGTCCAACTGGATGGCGATAAAACCATTTTCATTATTTCCATAAGAACGCACTGGTGAAAATCCAAAAATTTCTTTAAGAAGATCGTAAGTGCCGTCCGGCAAAGCCTCCCCCATGGAAAAGATCATCTCCACCTTCCATTTGCTGATATCTCTTTCCGTTTTTTTCAAATATTGGGACAGCGCCACCAGTGCGCTGGAATAACTGACTAATACCTGAATTTTCTTCTTTTCGATATCCCGGCAGATTTTTTCCAGAGCTTCCTCTCCCATATTGGAGATATCCACCATGATCAGATTATTTTTGAAAGATTTCCACATACTGATGGTATTTTTCCCCTTTATCCACGCCCGGAACTCTCCTCTCTTCATTCCCATCCGAAAATCATTCAGTTCCATACAGGAAATAAAGTTCATATTCACCCGGTTCATCTTATCCCCATCACACAACACAGTAAATGGAGTACCCGTAGACCCGCTGGTACTGAGACGATACAAGTTTCCCTGTTCCCCGCTGTTATCCACCAGAATCTTGTCATAATTTTCTATAAAATCCCCCTTCATCAACACCGGAAAATCCGATAAGGTTTTCCACTGGGGACTCTCTCTATAATAAGGAGAATGACATTTTGCGTATTCCAGAAGCGCCTGAACTCTTCTCTCCCGATAATCTTCTGTAACACCCTCCACAATCTCTCTTTTATTTACCTCTTTCAGTTTTTTCAGCTTTCCGCCCTTTACCGCATCCAGCCCGTTAAATACTACTCTTCTCAGAACTTCACCAATCTGCATACGTTTTTCCTTCCTTACGTTTACTGGAAGCCTTTACAGCTCCCAGAAGAATCACCGCCACAACCCGAAGAAGGTTTGCTCCCAGCGCCGCCCAGGCAAATCCTGCAATTCCATATTTTCCTGTCGCAAAAACCGTAGCTGCCGTCAAGACTATAAAATGGGCTGCCTGCAGCCACAGCTGCCATTTCTCACTGGCAAATGTCAGAACGAGAATAAACAAAAATGCGGAATACATCCCCAACACCTGGGTTAGATTTACCACGGTAACCAGACCTTTTACCTGTTCATAGAGATTTCGGTAAAAAAGCCACACAAACAGGGGCGTCCCCACCTGACACCCCAGAAAAAACACAAAACTCACACCGCCTCCTGCCGCTGCCGCTTTCAAAAACTGCGATTTTGTCAGCAATTCTTTTCTTCTCGTAAGATAAGAAATAAGAATCGTATTAATGGGGGCGATGAGAAGCACCATGGTCTTTCCCACCAGAGAAAGTACATAATACTCCGTCACCTGCGTATTCCCTGTGAAGGCTTTCAGCACAATGCGGTCCATATTTAATGTGGCGTTAGTCACCAGATAAGACAATGTCAGGAAAAATCCCCTGTTCAGGGCAACGGAGAAACTGTCGCTTTTTACCCAGAATTTTTTAAAGACCTGACCTGTCAAAGTCACAAAGATCAGCGCCGCCATCTCTCCAACCAGATAAATCCATATCCAGCTTCCCGTAATCCGGTAAATCCCGTAACCTGCCAGATAACCGACAGCAATCAGCACATAATAGATAAAATACCGCTGATAATTCAGGTTCAACCGATATTCCACATCTCCATAATATCGAAAAACTGTCAGCAGGAAAAGCAGGAATATTCCCACTGCCATAAAGGTTCCATGAATACTTTCCCGAAAAATCCACAGAGCGATCAGGCTTCCCGGTATTCCAAAGAGCAGTAAGATCCTGTCATAATCTCCATTCACTACCGGATGATCCCGACGCACCACCAGACGACTGGTATTTAAAGCCTGCCCCACGGAAGGACAGAGAATACTCACCAGCCCCAGCACAAAAAGCATATCCCCCAGCTGATCCGCCCCCAACTCTCTGTTCAAAAGCGGAGTGATCACCAGCTGGAGCACACCATTCAGAGCAAGCATTCCCCCAATGGTGTAAAACGTATTGGAAACCAGTTTTTTTTGTTTCTCTGTATTCTTCCCCATCTGTCCTATCCGCAAAATCCTTTCCGTGTCTGATATTTCTCACATCGGTTTTCTATGTATTTCCGTTTTCCTGAAGCCAGTACCGGAATCTCATCTACCAGCTCCACGGTAATCTCCGCCTCTTCTCCCAAATAAGGGCGGATTCGTCCCACAATCTCTTCCTGATCCATCTGGGCCGGATCACCATTCAGCCATAACGTGTATTTTTTCACATCCTCCTGAATAAAACGATACTGTTTTACTCCTTTTACGTCCCAGAGATTATTGGTAATAATATACGGCGTAACCGCCCTCCCTTTACAGTTATAGATCAGATCGCTCCGTCTCCCGTAAAGCGCTCCCAGATATAGCTTATATCTTCCATCTTCTTCCCATCTCTGAGCTACTGCCGTATCTCCATTGTCATACCGAAGAATCGGAAACGCATAATTATAAAGATCCGTGATCACGATTCTTCCCAACTCTCCTGGTTCAGCAGGCTCATCGGAATCCATCTTCAGGATTTCATAATAATAACTCTCCGTATCAATACGATATCCTTCATTTTTCTGATTCTGGACTCCCATGATCCCATTCTCTTCATTGGAATACCATGCCTGTACCGGACAGCAAAACTGACTTTGCATCTTTCGTCTTACCGGTTCGGGCATCGTTTCTGAAATCGGGATGATCGCCTCTACAGAAAATTTACTGCCATCCACCGAATGTTCTTCGATATATCTGCTCAATTCTCCCAGGGCAGAAGAATATCCCACCAGACATTTCACTTTCTTCTTTATAATCGTGTCCACCATCTGTCTCAAAGCCTCGTCGTCCATACGGGAGCTGTCCATCATGATCAGATTTTCCTGAATCAAACGAAACTTGCTTTTTTTCACATTGTTTACCCACACGCGGATGAATGCCTCTTTCATACCAATATAATAACCCACCACTGCGCCCAGGAAAATTCCCGCCGCTGTATTGTGGTTGATCTTGTCCTTATTCTGGATCATGCGCAGGGGGGTCCCTGTGGAACCGCTGGTACACATCACCCGATTATCCGGCGCATCCTTATATACAGAAGAAAGAAATTCTTCATAATGTTCCCGAAAGGTATCTTTATTTACAACGGGAAGATCCGTCAAAGAAATGGTTTCCGGATATTTTTTATAAAATTCCGTGGTTTTCACCGCATGGGCGATAAGAGACTGAATTTTCTCTTCTGTTTCCCGAATAGAAGTTCCTTTCTTCCATCCCTCACTGATCTGGTCATAATATTTCCGCACCGGTCTTCCCTTCAGCGCATCCAGCATCCAGAAACCCATCCAGCGAAGTTTTTCATCTATCACCATATCCTTCTTCTCCTTTATGCCAGAGCTTCCCGGATAGCATCCGCCATACCATCCAGCATCTCGTCCGTCATGCCCGGATATACACCGATCCAGAAAGTATCTTTCAGGATACGGTCTGTATTTTCCAGACTTCCCGCTACCCGATATCCTTTTCCTGAAGCCCGCATCTGATCAAAACACGGATGCTTGATCAGATTGCCTGCAAACAGCATACGCGTCTGTACCCCTTTTGCCTCGATCTTCTGTACCAGCTTATTTCTGTCCACCCCTTCCCGGCAGGTAATCAAAAATCCAAACCAGCTCGGGGTAGAATTTTCACAAGCCTCCGGCAGGATCAGTTTATCTTCTGTACCTTTCAGGGCATTTTTCAGATAGGTAAAGTTATGGATTCTCCGTTCCACAAAAGACGGGAATTTTTCTAACTGAGCGCAGCCCACTGCTGCCTGCATGTCCGTAGCCTTCAGATTATATCCAAAATGAGAATATACATATTTATGATCGTAGCCTAACGGAAGTTCTCCGTACTGACGGTCAAAACGATGTCCACACAAGTTATCCTGTCCCGGAGCGCACACGCAGTCCCGTCCCCAATCCCGAAGCGAACGGACAATCTTATGGAGCAGAGGATTACAGGTATATACGGCTCCTCCCTCTCCCATAGTCATATGATGAGGCGGATAGAAACTGGAAGTTCCGATATCGCCGATGGTTCCCGTAAGCTTTTCTTCCCCGTCGATCACATAACGGGAACCTAAAGCGTCACAGTTATCCTCGATCAGCCACAGGTTATATTTTTTACAGAAATCCCGCACCGCCTGAAGATCAAAAGGATTTCCCAGCGTATGCGCCAGCATCACCGCTTTCGTCTTTTCTGAAACTGCTCCCTCCAAAAGAGATGGATCAATATTGTACTGAGGAATAGAAATATCCACAAATACCGGAACTACCCCATACTGGATCATAGGCGCCACAGTGGTAGGAAATCCCGCTGCTACTGTAATCACCTCATCCCCCGGAAGCACCTGTCTCTCTTTCAATAACGGAGAGGTCAATGCCATAAATGCCAAAAGATTTGCAGAAGAACCGGAATTTACCAGAGAACAGTATTTTACACCCAGATAATCAGCAAAATCTTTCTCAAATTTCGTTGTGTATCTTCCCGCTGTCAGCCAAAATTCCAGTGAACTATCCACCAGATTTACCATTTCCTCAGAACCGTAAACCCGGGAAGCATAGGGAATCCTGTCACCTTTTTCATAAGGTTTTTTCTGATTATGATACTTTTCACAGTAAGCCTTCGTCATTTCCAGAATCTGCTCTCTTGCCTGCTGTTCCGTCATTTTTTCAAACATGTTTTTCTCTCCTTTTCATTTTCTCACATAAAACTGAAACTCTGTCCCCTGAATGGACAGATTTTTATCCAATGTATACGTTTCCATAAACCACTGATATCCTTCCGGATGAAATTGCTCCAAAATAGGAAGGGAGGCGCTGCTGGTAAATACCTGCTCCACGCCCTGCTGCATTTGTTCCACCAACTGTTTTGCAGAATCCTGCACCACAAACATATCGCTGAAATCCATGGTAAAACACTGGGTATTCCAGTGCAGCATACTATATATTTCTGCCACATTCAGACCAAAGGCAAAAGTATTTGCCGGAATCTGCTGTTCCACTGTCTGAAGAAACTGATCCAATTCCTCCTGATTATGAAAATTTTCTTTGATTTCACTGTTCTGGGAAAACTGCAGTGCTGTTCCTGTAGCCATAACGATCAGTGCCGCCCCACAGACCACCCCGATACTACTCTTTACAATTCTCTCAAAACTGTACGTTCTCCACTGTTTCCAGTTTCCCTTCCGTATCATCCAAAGCCCCTGTTCACCCAGATACGCCAGCAAAAGTACCGCCGAAAAGTGGCAGCAATCCAGATTGTGATAAGCGGGACGGTTCATATAATAAACCAATCTTCCCAACGCACTGATACACACAAAAAACAACAAATATTTTTTCCAGGGCACTTCCGTTCCCTTCTCCCGAAACCACCGCCATCCGGCAATTCCCAGAAAAACCCCGATCAGAAACAAGGTCACCTCAGCCATATAAGCGCTGGGATACATGGAAAGGTCCAAATGAAGTACGTCTGTCATGTAAGCGTCCGACATCAGAGGAAGCATAAATTCTTTTAAGGTATTTACCGGACTGTGTTTCAAAATATTATACAGATTTACAAGCCCATAGGCTCCCGCAAAAGAACCTGCCACCCCTGCCAGATGGAAAATCCCATACTTCCCTATTCTCTTCCAGTTACACGCTCCTTCACTGAAAAGATAACAGATATGTACTGCCGCCCATGCCGCTGCCAGAATCATACCAGTCTCCGTATTCCAGATCACACCCAACATACAGATCAGATAACCAGAAAGGGCCGTTTTCCATCCAAATTTCTTTTTTCGCAATATGGTCACTGCATAGAGCATCATAATCGCAGGAAAAATCATGCGATGGGGCCAAAGCTGCCAATAATATCCTCCGCGCATCCCCAAAATCGGAAAGGCGCAGGCGATCGCTGCCACTCCCCGAAGAACTCTGCCTTTTATCACCTGATGAATTGTAAGGAATGCGCAAAGATGGCTGATTGCTCCCAATGCCGCCATCAAAAGCACAAACATCCGAAAATCTCCCCCGATTAACTTCATAGGTAATTTCCAAAGCAGGGCATAATGTCCGTAAATGCTGGTCAGCTCCGCCGTATAGGGCATCCCCCAGTGTACATTATAGATAGAATTAAAGTAGGCATGGGCATGATAGCTGTCTCCCCACTCCCCTCTTCCAAAAATATTCGGCGTATCCATACTGTAAAATACCAGAATGGTAAGAACTGCATACAGCACATATAAGAGCCATTCTCCGCATTTTTCTTCCACTGTAATCTTCCGATATATCCAGAAAAAAGCAGCCAGTTCCACGAAAAAGAGAGCTGCCATCAGCCACAAAGGCTGGGTATGCCAGCCATATCTTCCCGCCACGCTGCCTACCTGTTGTGTCTCCTGAGAAACTCCCACTATAAAAAATACTGCCTGACCCACCAGAAGTAAAACCAACATTCCGCCTTTTACCCAGACAGATTCCAAAATGGAATGGGACGATGGTTTCATCCTTCTTACGACAACCAATCCTATAATGCAAAAAGCACAAAACAGGATCAGCGACATCCCGTATACTAAAATGTTGATATTTCCCAAACTGCTTATTTTTTCGGAAATTATCGGAATCTGCAGGCAACCTACAAAAAAGAAAGCTGCCGCAAGCAAAGCCGCTGCCCCACAGATTACTTCCCGATTCTTTTTCATATAATCTTCCATCCTTTAACTTACTTAGTTACTCTTCTTCCTCATATTCCCGAATCTGACGCTCCGTAAAAACAGTCATATTTTCCTCCGCAAGATATGCCTGATACCAATCCACCGTCTTTTCCACAGCCGTCTTTACCTGCCAATGAGGTTTCCAATTCAAAACATTTCGGATTCTGGAACAATCCAGCTTCAGGAAATTAGCCTCGTGGGGTCCTCCCACGTACAAATTTTCCCACTCAGCTCCCTGCTGCCAGGCTCCGCAAAACAGATCTGCCAGAGTCCCTGTAGTAATGCAGTCTCTGTCATCCGGTCCCACATTATAAGCTCCCCCCTTCTTTGGATTCTCATACTGTGCCTGTACGATCTTAAGATATGCTCCCAAAGGCTCCAGCACATGCTGATACGGCCGGGTAGAGTGAGGATTTCTCACCATAATCTTCTTTCCTTTAGATACCGCTCGCACACAGTCTGGAATAATCCGATCCTCTGCAAAATCTCCGCCGCCGATCACATTTCCTGCTCTCGCCGTGGAAACTGCCACTCCTGATTCATTTAAAAAAGAGTTTTTATAACTGTGTGTTACCAGCTCAGAACAGGATTTACTGTTGGAATACGGATCATAACCGTCCAACTCATCCGTCTCCCGATACCCCCATTCCCACTCATTATTTTTATATACCTTATCGGTAGTTACATTTAAAAAAGATCTTACACTGTCTGTCCGGCGAATCCCCTCCAGAATATTCACCGTTCCCATCACATTTGTTTCATAAGTGTATACCGGATTCCGATAAGATTCCCTCACAATCGGCTGCGCTGCCAAATGCAGCACCAGTTCCGGTTTTGTCTCTTCTATCACTTTCCACAGCTTTTCCTGCTCCCGGATATCCCCCTCCACAGACCGCATCTTTTTTTCCAGTCCCAGAGCAGAAAACAGATTAGGCTCTGTGGGAGGCTTCAAAGCATAGCCCGTAAGGTCGGCTCCCGCCATCAAAAGTATCTGAGACAGCCAGGCCCCCTTAAATCCTGTATGTCCGGTGATCAACACTCTTTTTCCCTCATAAAAATCCCATGTACTCATCTATCCCATACCCTCCAGGGCGCATTTCCTGACTGCCACATTTCTTCTAATTTTTTCTTTTCATTCAGCGTATCCATACACTGCCAGAAACCATTGTGACGATACGCATCCAACTGACCTCTTCTGGCTGCTTCTTCCAGAGGATATTTCTCAAAAACAGTGTCATCCCCCTGAATCAGATCAATAATCTCCGGTTCCAACACCATAAAGCCTGCATTGATCCAACCGCTGTCCTCTTTCTTCTTCTCCTTAAAGTTGGTGATTTCTCCATCTTCCAGAAGATCCAGCGCGCCAAAACGCCCCATGGGCTGCACAGTGGTAAGAGTCGCCATTCTTCCGCCTTTTTTATGAAACTTCAAAAGCTTCTCAATATTCACATCCGAAACACCGTCCCCGTAAGTGAGGAAAAAAGGTTCCCCATTCAGATGCTCCCTTACCCGTTTGATCCGCCCTCCGGTCATAGTATTCAGCCCGGTGTCTACCAGCGTCACCTTCCACGGTTCAGAAATATTATTGTGAACGATCATCTTATTTTTCTGGGTAAAATCAAAGGTAATATCACTGCTGTGCAAATAATAATCTGCAAACCATTCCTTGATCATCTGCTGCTTATACCCACAGCAAATCACAAATTCATGATAACCATAATAGGAATACAGCTTCATGATATGCCACAAAATAGGCTTATCTCCAATCTCTACCATCGGCTTCGGTCTCAAATGACTTTCCTCACTGATTCGGGTTCCGAAACCACCCGCCAGAATAACAACTTTCATATGTATCTCCCTTGTTACTTTTATCCGTATATATTGGAATAACGAACTTTATTCCTTTACCGTTTATTATAGCAAGGTGAACTGAGGGTGTAAATGATTTAATTGTGACCTTGTACACATTATTTAGTCTTTATGATTCATAACCGTCTGATACACCGCCTGATGGTATCCATCAAATTTTACAAACGGAGTATCACCTTCTTTTTCCAATATAACTGTAACCAACCGTCCTTTCTCTGAAAATTCTTTCCATTGCTCTTCCTGTAAGTTCGGAAGGTAAGAAATCCATTTTTCCTGAAATCCGGCATTCTCTTCTCCGTCCATTACTTTTCCAATGGTCTCGCTTCCTCATAACCGCCTGTCATCCGTTTCTGTATACTCTGTCTCATTTAATTTTCCACTTCCTAAAACGTCAAAGGCGGAAAATACACTCAGTTCAGACACTGATTTTTTCCCATACAGCTCCTCCATATTTTCCTCAACTTTATCCATATCTGCATCCTGAGGATAAATGACGGTTACTCCGTAAAGAAGTTTTTCTCCGCCTTCTTTCCCCTCATCCAAGATTTGGATATCTTCTCCTCTCCCAACTCCATATCCATAAAACTAAACATGACCGTCTGAGCCGTTTCTCCAAAAACTTCCTGATTTTCCAGTACAAAAGCTGCATTTCGTCCCTGTTCCTCGTAAAGGTTTGTATCTTCCTTCTTAACCTGATATGCTTTAAGAACCTCTTCCGGCGTCATATCCCAGGAAGTCTTTGGAAATTCCAACGCTTGTGACATTCCACAAGAACGCAGAGCCAACAAACCACACCCTAAAATACCAATACATTTTTTCATCTTAGCCCCTCCATATTATTTCATTTTTATTGCTATATTTTATTATAATTGTGTCAATATTTCATTATTTACGCTCTATATACCCAACCCCCATGGCTAAAATGTCCCTTTCACACTCGAAGCAAAAAGGAACTGTCGCTTCAGGCACTATTCAGAAATATTTCGAATATACCTTAAAATACAACAGTTCCTTTTTCTATTTTTATTCTTTTATTTGAATTGCGCTCCGTAGCTTACGCAATCCTCATATCCCAGTGTCTGGAAAATCACCTTCAGCATTCTCTTCACACATTTTTTCAGATCTTCTTTCTTCAAGTTTCCACTTTCCAGCGCTTCCCGGATGTTTTCACTGTCTCCCTGCCATCCCGGCATGATCAGATCATTACCTGCTTCCACGCATTTCCAGGAAAGGCTTCCTCCCTGAGGCATGGTGGTTGTCCAGTCTGTCATAATGATTCCCTGAAAATCCCATTCCTGTCTTGCCGCCACAGTACAGATATCTTTACAGTTGGCAGCATGGACACCATTGATTCGATTATAAGAAGTCATGATCGCCATAGGCTGGGATGTTTTTACAGCTATTTCAAAGCCTCTCAGATAAATTTCACGCAACGCCCGTTCTGACAATACGCTGTTAGATCCCATTCGGTTGTCCTCCTGATTGTTGCAGGCAAAATGTTTGATCGTGGTTCCCACACCTTTCCCAGACTGTACGCCCCGGGTAATCGCCGCCGCCATACTTCCGCTTATCAGAGGATCTTCTGAATAATATTCAAAGTTTCTTCCGCACAGTGGATTTCTGTGTATATTCATACCAGGAGCCAGCCACCATGCAACGCCAAATTCCTGCATTTCTTCTGCCACAGCCCGTCCTACTTCTTCCAGAAGCTTTGTATTCCAGGTCTGTGCCAGTAATGTTCCTACGGGAATGGCTGTACAATACTGATAATACGTATCTACACCTTCATGTTCTTCTGGAGTACTAAAGAAACCGCTTTCTAAAGCTCCCAGAAATCCATTACTGTAAATCTGTCCATTTTCCGGATTCACCTCATATTTTTTAATCAGGCGCACACCAGCCGGACCGTCCGCCATGGAAACGCCCGGAATGTCATATTTTTCTTCCAATATGCCGCTGGTCTCTCCAGCCGCTCCCGGCACCATGATTCCGGCTGCCCCCAGAGCATTTTCCTGTCCCTTGCTCACCTCACCGATCACCATGGCGATCAATTCCTCTTCTGTGAGTTTCTCTACCAGTTCTTCTGCCTTTCTCTCCCATTCATTCTCGGAGATTTTTACCGGTTCCATCGCTTTCGGTGCAAAGATTACCGGAACAAGACCTTTTTCCTCTGCCTCCTGATGCCATGCGGCTTCCATCCTGCGGATCACATCCTCCGGTCGAACCATTTCCTCCAGATCTTCTTCCAGAGGACAGATATGTTCTACTTTTTCCAGAACTGCATCTTTTTCCACCTTCAAAGTTCCTATCAGAGTAACAGCCGCAGAAGAATTTCCTGCCCAGATACCATACAGCCCCTTCTCTACGATCCAGCTTCCGCTTTCTTCTTCAAAAGATGCCAGAGCTTTCGCCGGAATATTAACAGTTACCGTCTGACTTTCTCCCGGCGCAAGCAATGCTGTCTTACTAAAACCGCAGAGACGTTTATATTCCTTCGGCATTCCGTCCTGAGGACAGGAAGCGTAAATCTGTACTACTTCTTTACCTGCATAAGCAGCCCCTGTATTTTTCACCGTCACCTGCGTCTGTACGGAGATTTCATCCGCACTCACTTTTCCCTCCGTCAGAGCAAATTCTGTGTAAGAAAGTCCATAACCAAAGGGATATTCCGGTTCCACAGCAAAACTTTCAAAATAACGATAGCCTACATAGATACTTTCCTCGTATTTTTCAGTTTCAACATTTCCATTCAAATGACTGAAATTTTCCGCATTTGGAAAATCTTCATAATTTTTTGCCCAGGTGTCTGTCAGTTTTCCACTGGGAACCACATCTCCGGTAAGTACATCTGCAAGGGAATTTCCCCCTTCCATACCCGGCTGAACCAAATGCAAAAGAGCCTTCACATTTGGTATCTGAAGAATCTCTTTCAGATCGACCTGACCGCCCACATTCAAAACCACGATCACATTCTCGCAATGAGCCGCTATCATTTCCAGATCCTGTTTCTCATGATCTGTGAGATAATAATCTCCTTTTTCATTAAAACGATCAGCTCCCTCGCCTGCAATACGCGCCAGTACATAAACTGCAGTGTCTGCGCCGCCAAAATCTTCCTCCTGAATCTTGCGACCGAACGGCATCGTGTAAGCATGAGAGGCGTATATCTGGAAAAACTCTAATGGACTACGTCCTTCTGATTCCCGAAAAATACTGTCACGCCAATCTTCTCTGGATTTTTTGTAAACAGTCTCAAAGTCTTCTATCCACGCTCTGCTGGTTATCTCAAATCCTGCATTTGTCAGCCCCTGATAAATACTTACCACTTCACGCTCATTTACATCACCGGAACCGGTACCGCCTTTGATAGTACGCCCTGCGCCAGCTCCAAACAGAGCAATCTTACTGCCCTTTTGCAAGGGAAGGATTCCTTCATTTTTCATCAAAACAATACCCTCCGCCGCAGCTTTTCGAGCAATCGCTCTGTTGTTAAGCTCCCGCCTGGAAACAGCAGGATCTTTTGTTCCACTAAAAGTTCTTATTCTTCTTTTCATGATCACATCTCTCCTTTATTTATTGATTCTGCATCTTTAAAATAAAACTCATACACACCGGAGCCTAACTCCTTTCTGGTTCCATCCGGCAGGTAAATCGTTGCCTCCGTATTCGCTGGAATCTCACAATGATATTTCACCTGACTCTTCTCTTTCTTCCATCCTGCGCGAATCATTCCATAGGGACTTGCCACACTCCCCCGGGCAAATTTCAGAGGTCCTATCTCCGGTTTCAACAGAAAATGCTCATATCCCGGACACTTCTCATCTCTCTGAATCCCCAGGATCACCTGATACATCCAGGAAAGCACGCTTCCCAGAGAATAGTGGTTGAAAGAATTCATGGCATTTTGTCCTCCGAAACCCTTCTCTTCTGTATAGGAATCCCAGTGCTCCCAGATCGTAGTAGCTCCCTGCGTCACCGGATACAGCCAGGACGGAAACTGGGTCTGGAGCATCAATTTGTAAGCATCTTCCGTCTGTCCCATATGGGTCAGCGCCTGGTTCAAAAGTCCTGTTCCGAAAAATCCTGTTCCCACTGTATGGTGGAGTTCTCGAGTCTTTCTGAATAAATGTTCTTCTGCCCTCTCCCTGTCAGCAATCACTCCATACTCCAGTCCCAAAGCATAGGAACACTGGGTATCACAGAGTTCTCCTGTAAAGGAACGGGTTTTTCCTGTCTCAGGGTCAAGGAATGTCTCATTCCAAAACTCCCGAATCTTCTCCGCCAGAGCTCTATACTCCTGCTTTGCCTCCCAGTCCCCCAAAATTCCGGCTATTTTTTCCATCAAAAAAGCTTCCCGATAATAAAAAGCATTCCACAAAAGGGGCAGATCCGTCTCTTCAAGCGCCAGCCAATCCCCCAAAGGGCCTACTTTTGTCTCATCTCCCTTGCCTGGCAGACCTTTATCCTTCATATAATCCATATATTTTTTCATTCCCGGATAAAATCGTTCCAGAGTTCGTGCATCTCCATACTGCTCATACAGCTCCCATGCCATGAAAATCGTAGCGCATTCGTAAGTAATGCCTCCAAAGCCTCCACCTATGGGGGCTATTTCCGGGAATTGTCCTTCCGGCGTCTGCAAATCTGCCATTGCCTGAAGATTTCTCTCATAAAATTGTTTCAGATTACTGTTGTGCAATGCGGTATGGCAAAATACGTGGGTATCTCCCGCCCAGCCCATCCGCTCATTTCTCTGCGGACAATCTGTAGGAATGTTGATAAAATTACACCTCTGGGACCAGCGCACATTTTCCGCAAAACGGTTCAAAAGCTGATGGTCGCTCTCAAAGCTTCCCTGAAAATCTGTCACGGAAGAATACTGAAGACTCTCCACTTCTTCTAACTTGGGCGGATTTTCCACGCCACTGATCTCAATATAACGATATCCATGGAATGTAAACCGAGGCTGAAACACTTCTCCCTCTTTACCACTACAGATATAAATGTCAGTGCTGGTGGCATCCCGATAATTTTCCAGCATCATTTTTCCTTCATTTCCCGCATATTTTTCCATGTCTGGATACAGTACCTCCGCATAACGGATCGTCACCCTGGTTCCCTCTTTTTCATGGAAAACAATTCTCGGCACACCCGCCATTTCCTGTTCCAGATCATAAATATAAACTCCCGGCTCCTGTTCCTTTCTCGTTCTGGCAGTACGCTTTTCCACCACATACACTGGGGCATCAAATTCCCCAATCAGTTCCGGCGTTCCCTGATTCACTGCCGGCCAGGAACGTCCAAATCCTGGCGGCATCGCCCGAAACTTAGCAATAGGCGCCGGTTCTACGACCACTGGCGTCTCCCATTCCCTGTCATCATATGTTCCATGAGAATAATTCTCATATTCATCTGCTTTTCTGGCGTCATAGATTTCTCCGGCAAAAAATCCAGAATACATATAGGGACCCTCCCCATAATATTTCCAATCCTGAGTATTTGTAGTGAAAACTTTCCGGCTGCCATCTTCATATGTGAGAACAATTTTCGCCAATACAGCTTCCTTATCTCCAAAATAATTATAATTTCTCACTGTAAAGGTCTGAGCATCACTCCACCAACCGGATGCCAGCGTTACGCCCACGCCATTTTTCCCTGCCGCCAACTGCTTTGTAATATCGTAAGTCTGATAATTCATCCGCTTATCGTACTGTGTAAGTCCCGGCGCAAGCAGGCGGTCAGTAATTTCTTTTCCATTGATCCGGCACTCATAGATTCCTCTGGATGTGATATACAGTCGTGCTTTCACTAATTTCTTGTGCTCGTCCACCGGCACTGTCGTGCGAAACATAGGAATGGATGTATTGGAGGGGTCTGCTGTGACTTGCATATCTTCTACCACAAAACAATCCTCTTCCACCGGAAAACTTCCAGCAAAAATACTCTCTCCTCCGTTGAGACTTCCCTCTGGCGTCTCCCTAATAAATATATTAGATGGATGACGCATGTTTCTCACTGTCAGATGCTTAAAAAATGCCCTGTTTTCATCCGCAAAAAATCCGATCTCATTCAACCGTGGATAAGTGAGCACATCATTATTTCCGCGGGGGTTCAAAGTTCTTCCCACAATCTTCGTCCCCCAAAACTCTTTCTGTTCCACTGCATCTACCAAAATATCATCCACATAAGTCATGGAATTATTTCCATCAACCTCAATGCGAAGCTTATGAAATTCTCCTGCATTTTCCCGGGTAATAATAGGAATCTTTTCCTCTCCCTGAAAATTCACCAGTTCTGTTGATGCAAACGGCACATTCTTTTGATCTTCCGAAGCATAACCTACCCGATAAATATCCAGCCGGGGCTGCTCCCCGGTAAGATTGACTTCAAATCGCAGAAAATTCTCCCCCTCAAGACCCAGCTCATTTTTTGTGTGATCTAAAAGCCGAAAATCATTTGCTCCAAATACCACGCCTGCCCGACCACTTCCTGATTCCAGACGAAATTCTGTTTCCAAAATAAAAACTCCCCTGTTCTGTGCACATACAGTGTAGCGGGGCGCTCCAATCCATTCCGCCCCCTCCCAGGCATCCGTACCGGGATTCATCAGTCCCGTCTCAAAAACGGTCTGTTTTTTTGCTGTATTTTCATAATTATCCCATACAGTGACAGTTACATCGTAGGCTGTACAGGGCTCCAGTTCTATTCCCTCATAGCAAACTCCACGGGATTCTCTCGTCTCCAGCTTTCCACTGTCCCACGCACAAACTTGTCCCTGCCATACCTGAATCCTGCAAGAAGTTTGCAGGATATCTTGTTCATTTGATTCCAAAATCCAGGAAAATCTGGGCTTCTTTTCATCCAAACCGATAGGGCTTTTTTGATATTCCACATACACCTCTTTTATCTCTAAACTCATGATAACCTCCCTTTTCTCACATTTCAAGTCATAAAATCATCTTTTCTGATAATACCATTCTACAGGAAAAACCTCTGCTATTTTTATGACTGGAATTGTTTATTTTATGACCTTAGTTGTATATGTTCTCATTAAGCCCCTTCCTCTTTTACTCAATCCCAAATTCCCGATATAATTTCTTCCGATACTTTTTATTTTCTAAAGCCTTCTTTAAGTCTTTCATCCGATCTTCTCCTATTAATCTTTTCATCAGTTCTGCCAAATTATCTTCTCCTACCCTTCTTTTATCTGATCTTCTCTGCATAAAACCAAATACCTGTCTTAAATCTGTCTCAAACTGATCGACTCTTTTAAATCTCTGTACATCCAACAAATTTAATTTTACACTTGTAACCATCTGCCCAATTAAAAAGTCTTCTTTATCTCCAAAAAATTCATATAATTCTCTGGCTCCATCCCATGCTTCCTCTCCAAAATAAACCAAAAGAACCGCGACGGGTATAATCTTATCTTCTTTTTTTATTCCGGATAAATATTCCTCCGCTATCAAATCTCCCCTCATCTGATGTTCTTTTTGCAATTCTCGAATTTGCCTTTCATATTCCTCCAGTTCATATGCCATACATCGAATTATCATTTGATAGTCAATCTTTTCCTGATTCTGGATTCCTAAAATATAGTATTTATCTTTCTTCTCATATATTTTCAACAAATCGTGTTCTACTCGTTTTACTTTCTGCGTCTCTTCGTCTTTCCGTATACGTACACTTTCCAACTCTCTCAAAAACTCCGGAAATATCTCCCGTTCCCCTAAATAAGTATTAAACAGATCCGCAAAACGTTTTTCATCTGATAAGTATGTCCTTAACACCAGATCTTTTTGCCCCATATACCTCCCATCTCATTCTCTATAATAATTATATTATGCAATTTTATATTTTGCAACACGGAACTATTTACAGAAATACTCTTTTTCTTTTATGGAAAATAACGGCTGAACTGCCTTGATTTGATAATTAGAATATGTTTTCACTATAACACGCCGTCTCCTGTTTTACAAGAGAGAACTCTCAATTTTTTTTAGAGTACATTTTAATACTCAGACTGATGAAAAGTCTTAATTTTTGCAGGAATTTGGAGGCGCAAATTGCATTTCCAGAAAAAAGTATCCTGCATTTTTCAAAAATGAGGATACTTTTTTCTAGATTCCTTTTCTACTTCAATACTTTTTTCGCAGATTCTTCCATAAACTGCTTACTGTACAACTGATAATAGTATCCTTTCGCCTTCAGCAATTCTTTATGGGTTCCCTGTTCTACCACCTTACCGTCTTTCACCACCAGAATCACATCAGCTTTTCTTATAGTAGACAGACGATGGGCGATCAGGAATGAAGTTCTTCCTTCCAGAAGTTTTTCTGTAGCATTTTGGATCAGCTGTTCCGTCTGAGTATCAATGGAAGAGGTTGCCTCATCCAACACGAAGATTCTCGGATCTGCCAGTACTGCCCGGGCAAAAGAGATCAGCTGTTTTTCTCCTGTGGAAAGCATATCGCCGCCTTCACCTACATCACTATTGTAACCATGCTCTAATTTTTCCACTACCTGATCGGCAGATACTGCTTTCGCCGCCGCCATAACCTGTTCCTCTGTAGCGTTCAGATTTCCATATCGGATATTGTCTATAACAGTACCGGAAAACAGATGAGGATTCTGCAGCACATATCCAATATTACTGTGCAGCCATAGCTGACTGCGTTCTCTGTAATCCTTTCCGTCAATCAATATCTGTCCCTCTGTAGGTTCAAAGAAACGACATGCCAGATTTACCAGCGTACTCTTACCCGCTCCCGTCTCGCCCACGATTGCCACCGTCGTTCCCGCCGGAATTTTCAGGTTAAAATCTTTCAACACATCTTCATTTCCATCAGGATATCGGAAAGATACGTTTTTAAATTCAATATCTCCGCGCAGTTCTTCCCAGTTTTCTTTTTTCGGGAAAAATACGTCCCCATATTTCTCTTCAACTTCTGGGCTGTCCACTACCTGCGGTTCCTGTTCCAAAAGTCCCATGACCCGCTCAATATTTGCCTGAGCAGAAATAACCTCTGCGATATTTCTCGCCAACTGCTGAATTGGCTCAAAAATACCCACAGCATAAGAGGAAAATGCAGACAAGGTTCCAATCATCATCAGATCTTCCAAAACCATTTTTCCTCCCTGCGCCAGCACGATCGCTGTTGCCAGAGAGCTGAAAAACAGTACCAGAGGCAGATAGATTGCAGACAATCTCGCCGCTTTCACGCCGGCCACCCGCATTTCCTGCGTAACTTCCCGGAAGCCCTCCGCATTTTTCTCCTCGATCACCAGTGTTTTTGAGGTTTTTGCCCCCATGATTACTTCATTATAGGCGCTCGTGATCTTAGAATTGATCTTTCTTACCTTACGATTCCATTTCAATATTCTGTTCTGGAAATATACCGTCAGTATGGCAATCGCCGGAACAATCAGCATAACAATCAATGCTAATTTCCAGTTCAGCAGCGCCATTGCCACGAAAACTCCTACCACATAGGCAAACGCCCATAACATATCCACCATATTCCACGCCACCAGTCCGGCAATTCGGTTGGTATCATTCATAACCCTTGCCAAAATATACCCTACCGGCGTCACATTATAGTAAGAAAATGATAAGGTCTGAAGATGCACAAAACAGGCTCTTTTCATATCTCTTCCCATCTGCATCTCGATCCGCACATTTCCTCTCGTGAAGGCAATAACACTTATCGTCTGCAAACCAATGACCACCAGATAAACCAGAGCAAATACCGGCAGTCCTTTGGTACTTCCCGTCTCTATGAAATTGTCAATCGCATACCTTTGAAATAATGGCAGTGCAATATCCACCGCCGAACAAAATAAATTCAACAGAATCACCATCAAAACCACCTTACGGAATGGTTTCAGAAATGGCAGCACTTTTTTCCATATTTTTATGTCAAAGGATTTTGTATACTCCTGTTCATCGTAACTCATGCTTTCCCTCCTTCCTCACTCATCTGCTCTCCTTCAAAAATATCTTTTCTGTCCTCACTGTTCATCTGGATATCATAAATGGATTTATATATTCCTTCCTGATGAATCAATTCCTCATGAGTACCCATCTGCGCCACTTTTCCATCATCCAGAACCATAATACAGTCCGCATGCATCAGTGTGGTAATTCTGTGTGAAATAAGAATTACCGTAGCTTTTCCCATTTCCTCCTGCAAAGCCTCCCGAATCTTGGCATCCGTTTCCGCATCTACCGCTGACAAGGAATCGTCAAATACCATGATTGGCGCTTTCTGCATCAACATTCTGGCAATCGCTACCCTCTGTTTCTGTCCGCCGGAAAGGGTTACGCCCCGCTCGCCCACAATGGTATCGTATCCATGATGGAAATTTCGAATGGATTCATCTACGCAGGCAATTCTTGCTGCCGCATAAATCTCTTCTTCATTTTTTTCTTCCTGCGTGATCGCTATATTATCTGCGATCCCTCGAGAGAAAAGAAATGGCTCCTGCAGTACCATTCCAATATTTTTTCTCAGATATCCTCTCGGAATCTGGGCCAGATCTACCCCTCCGATGGTAATACGACCGGAATCAGCCGGAAGATCGTACAGCCGGTTCAAAAGATGCACCAGTGTAGACTTTCCACTTCCTGTTCCTCCTAAAATCGCAAAGGTTTTTCCTGCGGGAATCGTAAAATCCACATCCTTCAGCACCGGATAACCTGTTCCATAAGAAAAATTAATATGTTCAAAGCGGATATCCTGATCCATCGCAGGTTCCTTCGGATTCTCCGGTTCTTCTTCCTCTTCAGCATCCAAAATATATGCCACACGGTCGATCGAAACCCCTGCCTTACTCATATCAGAAAGGATTCTTCCCAGGCTTCGCACCGGCCAGATCAAAGTGGCATTATAAGAAACGAAAGCCAGAAATTCTCCCAACGTAATTCCACCGTCTACAGCAGTTACCACACCCATACAGATAACCGTAAGCACCTGGATTCCTGTAATCAGATCGCCCAATCCCCAGTAAGCGCTCATCAACCGCCCTAAGCGAATCCAGAGATTTGCAAATTTTTCATTTTTTTCATCGAAACGGTCGATCTCAAACTTTTCCTTTCCAAAAGCCCGAACCACCCGCACACCGGTGAGATTTTCCTGTACCACACTGGAAAGAGCTCCCTCCGCCTCATCCGCCGCCTGAAATCTGCTGGCGATCCGCGAATAGAAGAATCCCGAATAGCCTATGATCACTGGAATAAAAAGCAGCGCTACCAGCGTAATCTTCACATTCATGGAAAACATGATTCCCATATACAGAAGAATCAAAAATACAATACGGAAAACCTCCACCATCTGGTTACAGACAAAATTCCGCACCACATCCACATCAGATGTACAGCGCTGAATAATTTCTCCTGTCTGATGCTTCACATGCCAGGAAAATGGCAGCTTCTGGATATGAGCATACAGCGCATCCCTGATTCCTTTTACAAAACTTTCAGAACCCTTTGCCATCTCCATCTTTGTGACATAATTACAGATACCTGACAATACGGAAGCTATCATAATTGCTCCCCCTGCCAATAAAAGAGCGTGCCATCCGCTCTGTCGGATACTTTCCAGATGAAAAGTATCTACGATCCACCCAGGAAGCTGCCAGTCCGCTCCCCCGATCACTGAATCCACAGAAATCCTCACGATCTGAGGGGTCAGCGCATTAAACAACGTGTTCAACATGGAAAAAATAAAAACCAATACAAACATATGCACATTTCCCTTCAGAAACCGGGATATCAACTTCCACTTACCCGTCTTTTTCTGTTCCATAACATCCTCCTTTTCTACTGCAAATCTACAGCCTGCTTACACGGATTGTTTCACAAGGCACTCACGTCTTCTGCATTTTTTTATAGAATTATTGCGCTGGCGTATTTACAGAAATATTTATGTCACATTAAACGAATTTGTCGAGCACATCTTTGAGACTTCAGGCTCAAAGTGAGCGCAGACTGAGTTTGATGACATAAATATTTCCGAAAATCTTCTCTGTAATAATTCCATAAAAAATGCTCCTGGTTTACCCAGAAGCACATTTTTCTCCGTATGCAAGATAATTGCCCTCATAGAATCTGCGTTACGACAGCACACATTTTCCCGCGCCTGTCCAATCGCCACATTCTACTGCTCATAAGAACGGCAGGCAATATGACCTCTGAATCTCCATCTAGCTGCTGTATGTAATTTTGTGTCCTTCATCATATTCGATGTATTGATTAAGTTTCTCATTTGCCTGCCTCCTTTCTTTCAAATTTTCACTTAGTATAACGCTGATCTTTTATAAAGTCAATATCCTAACGTCATGGTATTTTTCACAATATTTTCGCGAAATTTCCGGCATCTTAACGTATTTACAAGTAAATACCCTTATTTTAATTCTCTTCTAATGCTTCTCAGCAAAGTACCAGTGGTATCGCCGCTATGGCTCCAATAAAAAATGCCTCCAATTCCCTCCTGACAAACGTACGCACATTTGTATTTCAAAGATTCCTCGTCATCATAACTGATAAAAGAATTCCCATTAAACAAAAACGGTGCTTTCGCTTCATCATCCCAATAACGCACATATCCATTTTTGTTGATATACTCCGCTGCCAGTTCATCATAATTTGGACCATACCCGGCGCCCTTTGGGGTCATCTGCAAAAATCCGTGGTATCTGTCCCGCACCTCTTCCCACTGTCTGGAATAAAATGCTGCGCCCATCAACAGTTTTTCTTTCGGGAAACCATATTTTTCAAATAATCGAAGCGCCTGATCGCAGCTATTTCGGAAAATATCTCCCGTGGAAGCGTATAACGCTGTGTGATGTCCAGTTACTGCATGGGGATTTCCCTTTAAATCGTAAGTCATCAGACAAACGTAATCCAGGATTTTTGCCAGCTTTTCCGGTTCTGTAGATTCCAGATAAAACAGTTCTGCCGCAGCTGCAATCGAAACGCTGCCCCCGGCAGCCTGCACGCCTTTTTTTGCCGCCTGACACAAAAGGGTAAAATTTTGCTTATCTTCAGGAGAACATTCACTGCCATTTGTGGAAACACAAGGATATTCCCAGTCAAAATCCACGCCGTCAAATCCCTCCTCTTCCACCAAATTTCTGCAAGATTCTGACACCTTCTCCCGCAGGCTTTCGGATGCGCTGCACACGGTAAACGCTCCCGGTTCTTCCCCGATCACTGACAGAATGACTTTTATCTCTGGATTCCATTTTCTGATCTGAGGAAGCTGTTTTAAAAACGGATGATTTTTAAAGCTAATCGTTCCCTCCATGGTAAGCCGCCCAAAGGCAACATGGATATGGGTTAAAATTTTCACCTGTTCTTCTGTTACAATCGAATCCTCATTGATATAACCTAATATTTTTTTATCGCTCATATCTTCTCCTTCAAGATCTCACCACACAAGTTCCCGCTTCCACTCCGTCAGCATTCACTGTAATCGTTGTCTCTCCTGCCTCTTTACTCTTGAGAATCACAATGGCAGTTCCCCGGTACAGATGACATTCTTTTGCCGTAATCTGGTCTTCCGTACATGGATTTCCGCTGCCCACTGCCAGAAAAGTTCCTGCACCGGTAACATTTACATGAATTTCCCGCTTTTCATGGGTGAGACGATTTCCATTTTCATCCGTCAAAATCACCCGCACATATGCCAGATCCTTTCCGTCCGCCTGAATCACCGTATCTTCCGGGCAAAGTTCCAGTTTTGCAGCCTTTCCCGGTGTCACCAGACGGCAACGGCTGATTTCTTTTCCCTCTTTATAAACAATTCCGTCCAGAACACCGGGAGCATAAGAAATATCCATGGTAGCCATCAATTTTTCTATCGCTCCGTAAATATCTACCTTTACCGGTTTTCCCAGCCAGCAGTCTTCAAAATACCAGCAATCATTTACATCATACCAATGCCAGTCTGTCCCCCTGAAATTTTCTCCAAAATGTTTCGGATGGGTGGTGTAAATCCCTGATTTTCCTGTATTTTCCCACATAATTTCACGATATACCGACTGAGGTTTCTGCTCTCCCGTAAGGTCAATATCCGACTGCCAGGAAGTTCTCCAGGGATAAGGCGTCATAAAGGAAAAATCCCCTTTCGCACTCTCCCAGTAAACTTTTCCCACGCCCACTTCTCCCAGATAATCCACTGCTGCCCAAATACAATCACCGATCACATAGGGAAGTTTTTCTACCTTTTGCCAAAAATCATAAGTGGTAAAAGAATGGGTTTCTGTTCCCAGCATTACTCTTTCCGGAAACAGCTCATGGCTTTCCTCATACAGATCTTTTAGATAATTATATCCTACAATATCCAAAGGTTCACAAAATTCCTTCGTCACCTCGTTCCAGACCGTATTGTCCTGAAGAAGATTCAGATCAAAATTACTTCCCTCCTCTTCCTCCTCTTTCTCCGGAAATACTCCGCAAACTGCTGAAGTCACAAATCGGGTAGCATCGAGTTGTCTCACCTTCGCCGCCAGTTTTGCCGACCACTCTGCTCCCTGATTACTTCCATCCCGCTCTGTAATTTCATTTCCGATAGAATAAGTAATTACACAGGGATGATTCCTGTCCCGGCGAACCATATTTTCAATATCTCTTTCCCACCAGTCCTCAAAATACAAATGATAATCCAGAGGCATCTTTCCCATTCTCCACACATCAAATGCCTCGTCCATAAGGAGCATGCCCAGGCGGTCACAAATTTTCAAGAGAGCCAATGACGGAGGATAGTGGCTGATACGCACCGTATTATACCCCGCCTTTTTCAGGATCTTCATTTTTCTTTCTTCTGCCTTGGGATATGCGCAGGCTCCCAGAAAACCATTGTCATGATGCACACAGCCGCCTTTCAGATTCATCTTCCTGCCGTTCAGACGGAAACCATTTTCCACATCCACTTCAATAGTACGAATACCGAAGGTATCTTCTGTCACATCCTGAACCTCGCCCTGTTTCTTCAATACCATCCGACAGGTATATAAGTACGGTTTTCCCCTTCCAGTCCTCTGGAACCTCCAGATTCTTCTTATATATGCCCTGTCCATTTCCAAAATATCCGTTGGCAGCCCCTCCCGGCGCATCTGCCCTTCTCGGTTTTCCCACAATAAAATCATGAGGAAGATCTACCGGTGTTCCCTGACGCTGCTCAAATACAAAACTGTTGCCTTCTTCACTCTCATAAAACATCCAATCTTTGTCCAGATTAATTCTCTTCATCTTCCCATCCTCCTACAAATTCTACACCCGGTTCCAACTTATATTGCTTATCTTGGACCCACAAAGTTCCTCCCGGTACATCTGTTTTTACCCTGAGTTCGCCTTTCTTCATTGCCACCTGTACACACCCTCCCGGCACTGGCACCTTCCCGGAAAATTCTTTCAGATCTCCCAACATCGGCCGCACGTCAAAGGTTCCATAAGCAATTCCCGTATTCTGCACACCCATGCGGAAATTTCCCAGAAGATAAATGGGACTGGCGCTCCACGCATGGCAGAGGGATTTTTCATAAGGATGTCCATACATGGCATAATGTTCCGTCCCTTTCATGTCAGGATTGTATTCTTCATACAGCGTAGTAGCTCCTGTAGCCAGCATACTTCCATAATACTTTCGAATAGACTCCTCCAGAAGCGTTCCATTTCCCGCCAGACAATGAACCTGATTTTCATAAAATTTGAAATACGGCGTGGTGATCTTCGCCACCTGATCGTTCAGAACCACTCGTTCATAAATATCCTTTTTCTGCTCTTCGCTGCAGGGCAAAAACAGATACGCCAAAATATTACTGTGCCGCGTAACATTTCTCTTTCCTGACTCGTAACTGTCTATAAACACCTTTTTTGCTTCATCATAGAATTTCTCAAAAATCTTCTGCTGCAAAAGTTTCGCTTTTTCCCTGCATCCTCCATCAGAAATCCCCAGAATTTCACAGATTTTCCCGTAACTGTCCATGGCTTTTGCATACAAAATCTGCTCTCCGCACAAAGCTCCCGTTTTATCCATATCCGCCCAGTCAATGAAAATCCAGTCTCCCGGTTTTCCCCGCATAAAACCATCCTCATCTGTCCGTCCCAGACAAAAAGCCATCACTTCCTGCATCTGCGGGGCGATCTGCGCCAGAAACTTTTTATCCCCATACGTCACATAGTAATCATACAGACTGATGATCCAGAAAAAGGTATAGTCCATAATGGTATTGATATGTACCTTGAACGGACTTTTTCCTCCCAGAGCAATCAAAGTTCTTTTCTCTAATTCTTTGTCAAAAAACAGATAGCGATTCACAAAGAAACTTTGGTATGCGTCCGCCGACCATACCCAGCCGTCCCTTTTAATTCCATCCAGAAAAAATTCTCTGCTGTTTAAATGGAAGGTATAAGCCGCCACATCCCATACCTTATTTATAACCTCCTCATTACACCGAAATTCCCCCCGGTACTCCAACGGCAAATATTCATATTCTGCCTGAATTTCTGCTTCTTCATCACTGACAAAAATATATCGGAACGCATAAGGCATATAGGAAATCTCTCCATTTTCCGGTTCTTCGTCAAAATGAATCACACTCCAGACTGCATCCAACGCTTCCTCCCGGGATTCCCCAAACTGTACTCTCACCCGCTTTTTCTGAAGTCCCGTAATCCTGGTCTTTGCAAAAGTTTCCCTGCCAAAATCAAACAATATGCCGCCGTTTGTTCGTTCTTTCTTCACATACGGAACTGGCGTATAGGCAAACGGAAATACTTCCGGTGTCTGTTCCGGATCTCGAAATCGTTCATACGTCCCCACCGGCTCCCAGTTGTGACTCATATCATCCGCCAACCAGGATTCATCGCTCTCAATCACCCCATCCACATAAATACAAGGAAACGTCTCCGCATTTGCCACCCGGATGCTCACCTCTGTCGTTCCCGGTTCCAGGGGAATCTCCGACTGCCCTCCGTATTTTTTCTGATTCCAGGGCTCTTTCCCCACTGTAACAGAAAGATTTCCGCAGGCTTTTACTCTGAAAATACCTCCCTCCGTGGTTACTTCCTTCTTAAAACACACCACTGGTTCCGGCGCATACAGCTTCCAGACAACCGGTTCCGGGTATCCGTACTGCTGTCTGCGATTGTGCAAAAGCAGATTATGATACACCTCAAACTCCCCAAATTTCCATATCCACTGACTCATTTTCCTACCTCCCGGTTTTGTATTCCATGAGACCAGTTTATCCTTTCTTTTATTAATATACTACGGAAAATTTTAAGAAAAATCCGTGTTATTTTAAGATTTTGCATGGAAATTCTGTCATGAATGCAGTATACTATATTATAATGCCAGGGTTGTTAAGGTACGCAGCACAAAACAATTCATCAGGCATCTTTTGACCCCAACATCAGCAATACAGTCAGGAGCAATTATGTCTTACTATATTACCATAAAAGAATTTCAGGAATATTTAAAACGTCATTATTTGATTTACGGTCATCCTACCACGGTTCATGATCTCACCCTTTCCCTCATGCGACAGGATGCCATGAAAACAAAACCTGTATATCAATCCCTTCCAGATCTGGCAGATGACCTGTCTGATGAAGCTTTTATCCAACTATGGGACCAACAATATCTGGTCTTTTCTGATCTGAGTCCCTCTTTTGCCACAAACCCCAAAGAGGATCTCATGATTCCTCCCCAGCGGGATATCCATGGCATGCGGCAGCTTCGTTATCTGAATAATGGCGGACTGCATATCCATGATTTTTTTGAAATCAATTACGTTTTTCAGGGAACCTGCCAGTTCTTTTTCAAAGAAGAACTTCACACCATGCATAAAGGAGAACTCTGCCTGATCGCGCCGGATTCCCCTCACGATATCACCATTGCTGATGAAACCTCTGTGGTAATAAATATCATCATCCGAAGAAGCACTTTCCAATCTGCTTTTACGGATCTGCTCTCTCAAAATGACTTGCTTTCCCTGTTTTTCCGCAGCAATTTTTCTTCTGACCCCAAACCTAACTATCTGCTGTTCTTCACCGGTCAGGAAAAAAGCATTCGCAGAATCATAAAAAATCTGACGCTGGAACTTTGGAAAACAGACGATTATACGAATACCTGCTGTATTAACTGGATGCACATCCTACTTACCTTTGTGCTCCGCCATCACAGTGAAACTGCTCTTTACTACAACTTTCAGGCGAACGAAAATTTCTCCATGATCCTGAATTATATGAAACACCATTACCGAAACCTTACACTGACAGAACTGGCTGCATTTTTCCACTACACCGAGCCCTACTTAAGCTCCCTGATCCGGGAAAATACAGGAAAAACCTATTCCCAGCTAATCAGAGAACTCCGCATTCGTCAGGCAAAAAAATACCTGAGAAACACCAATCTGAAAATCGGAGAAATTGCAGAACGCATCGGCTACCATTCCGCCGATCACTTTACCAGCGTTTTTCGTTCCGAAACCGAAATGTCCCCCAGCGCATGGAGAAAACTTATGAAATGTCCCCCAGCGCATGGAGAAAACTTATATGATGCCAGGGTCAAAAGGTCATAAACCACGTTGTGCTTGCACATAAGTGGTTTTATGCCTTTATGACCCGCCCCAATATGAGAATAAAAGAGGGGCATATGCCCCTCGATATTCGAATTTGGGGCAGAATTGTGGAAGTGCGTAGCACGAAACAATTCGTCAGGCATTGCCCCCAACATCATTATATAACTTAGGAGGTTTTTACATGAATCACAAAATCACTATTCCAAACACTGATCTTTCTTTTTTATCTGCCCCCGGTCTTGGTACTGCCAACGCCGGTATCGATTGGGACGGAAAAGCAGCGGATTATCTGTTCGACGCTTTTCTGGATATGGGCGGAAATGTCATCGACACTGCCCGGGTCTACTCTGACTGGATTCCCCCGGAAATTGGCCGCAGCGAACGGGTCATCGGTGACTGGCTGTCCCGCAGCGGCAAAAGGAATCAAACGATTCTCGTCACCAAAGGCGGTCACCCAAAACTTACCGAATCAGAAAATGACCTGCATATCTCCCGTATGACTCCTGAAGATATGCGCCATGACCTTGAACTCTCTTTAAAAGCGCTGCGAACAGACACCATCGATATTTATTTTTATCATCGGGATAATCTGAGACAGAATGTTGAAGATGAGATTGAGACAATGGAGATCTTTCGCCGGGAAGGAAAAATCCGTTACTATGGCTGCTCCAACTGGACAACTGAACGAATCAAAGAAGCGGACGCTTACTGCAAAAAAATGAATTATCGGGGATTTGTTGCCGATCAGGCCCTTTTGAACCTTGGTTTACAATACATGAACCCTATGGCAGACGATACTTTGGTCTATCTGGAAAAAAATCTCTATACTTACCATTGCGAAAATCCTCAAAATCTTGCCATGCCGTACTCCGGCGTAGCTAACGGCTTCTTCCACCGTTATATTAACAAAGGAATAGACGCGGTAAAACAAATGAATTACTGCACTCCTGAAAATATCCGGCTTGCCGAACGCTGCAAGGAACTTATGGGAAAATACAACGCTACAATTTCTCAGGTTGTTCTTGGTTTCTTTACCGTACAGGATTTTCCCTGCTTGCCTTTATACGCTCCCCGGAACGTGGAACAACTACAGGATATCATGAAATATCAGGATATTCCTTTTACGAAAGAAGATTTTTTGTTGTAAAAACGGAGCTGCCGCATTAAGTCGTATCCTGAATATTTCCAGATCATGTTTAAAGCGACAGCTCCTTTATACTATTATTTATCATATGTCATATATATCGATTCTAGCAAAAATAGATTGCAACACCTGAATTTTACCTGTTTTTCAAAATTATTAAGTTTATCCTCGGAACGCAATACTAATTCTCGAAGATTTGTTGCCGTTTTTTGAATATGTACCCAATCCGCTTTAATTTCTTTATATTGATTTTGTAACAAACGTTTATAACGCTGATCTGGTTCATTGTTGATGTCCTTTAAAATAAGAGCTTGATCTGGAACCGGAATCATATTATTAAAATTAATAGCACCCAAAGTACCACCTGCAATTTTTCTAAAATCTTTACTATTTTTCATTTTTTTATGCTTTTCCTTGGGAGACGTAAACGGAGCATAATATTTGATATCTCCAATCTTCAAAACAACACCTACATAAGGATGAGTTTCCTTTTTGTTCTCAGCCACATTCGTATCATATTGTCTCAAAAATTGAATATAACTATCTTTAATATTGTAAATTTCCATGTTCCCCCTGTCTAAAAGGAAAGGGACGATTACTCGTCCCAAACTTTTTTCAGTTTCCACTTATGGTAGGAACTCACCAGCTTTTTAATTCTTCTAAGAAAACATCGTGTCTTCTTACTTACAGTATATGCAATCAATTTACCTGTGTCAATGGATTTTCCTTCCAAATTTGTAATATTTCAGCCCTTCACTCCTCCTACAACAATACCTTTTACAAAGTATTTCTGGAAGAATGGGTAAATACACAAAATAGGAAGGACGCCAATTACAGCAATCGCCATACGAATACTTACACTGGGAAGTTTTGACACATCCACAGCAGACGTCACAGAACTTTGTCCACTGGTAAGATACTGTATATTAGTTATAATTGTATTTAAGATTGCCTGAATACTGTACAAGTTTTCATCTGTAATGTAATATAAGCTATTCATCCAGTCATTCCAATATCCCAATCCAACCATTAAAGAAGTAGTAGCCATCATAGGCTTTGATAGAGGCAGTACGATTTTCCAAAGGATTTTGTACTCTCCTGCTCCATCAATTCTTGCTGCCTCCACCAGTGCATCTGGAATATTAGACGTAAAAAATGAGCGCATCATAATTACATAAAAAGCATTCATCAAAAGTCCCGGAAGAATCAATGCCCACAAAGTATTTTTTATATGAAAGGTCTGCGTCCACATCATATAAGTAGGTACCAATCCTCCATTAAAGAGCATTGTGAAAAACACAAAGAAAGAAAATCCATAACGAAATGGAAGTTCTTTTCTTGACAACGGATACGCAAATAATGTTGTCATCAGCACACTAACGAAAGTTCCCATCACTGTCACTAAAATTGTAATTCCATATCCTTTTATGATTTTTGCGCTGCTCTTAAATAAATATGTATATGCATTAAAAGAAAACTCTTTCGGCCAAAATCCATAACCACTCTTTGCAAGCGCTGCTTCACTGGATAATGAAGAAGAAATCAGCAAAAGGAATGGCGCAAGTGCTGCAATCGTTAGTAATATGAAAACGATATTCAGAATAACCTGTCCTGTTTTACTTTTTGTTACCATAATTTCTTCCCCCTTTCCTAAAATAAAGCATTATCCTCATCAATCTTGCGCACAATATAGTTTGCCGTCAGCACAAGCACAAATCCCAGTACTGACTGAAGAAAACCAGCTGCCGACGCACGACCAACGTCATTTAATTGTGTCAATCCTTTATATACAAAGACATCTATGGTATCTGTCACCGAAGAGATTAATCCTGAGCGCATAGGAACCTGATAGAATAAGCCAAAATCTGTGTAGAACATACGTCCCAGATTTAATAACACCATAGTAATGATCGTTCCTTTCAGCCCCGGAAGTGTTACATGCCAGATCTGTTTCCACTTATTTGCTCCGTCCACAGTTGCTGCTTCATACAAAGAAGAATCAATCCCGATTACTGTCGCATAATATAAAATACTGGAATATCCAAATCCCTTCCACAGATTTACAATGACTAATATAAACGGCCAATATTTACTGATCGTATACCAGCTAATCGGATCTCCTCCCATACTCACAATCAATTTATTCAAAAATCCATTTTCCTGGCTTAAAAATCCAAACACAATATAAGAAACAACAACCATCGAAATCAAATATGGAATCAAAATCACTGTTTGATAAATCTTCTTATTCATCTGTCCGCGCAGGTTATTCAACATAATTGCCACTGCTACCGCCAATACATTTCCCAAAATAATAAATACCAGATTATAGCCTATGGTATTTCTTATAATATTTACCGCATCCTGGGTCTTAAACAGATAGGTAAAATTATCAAATCCACACCATTCGCTTCCCCAGATTCCTTTGCTGTAATCAAAGCGTTTAAATGCAATAGTCAATCCTGCCATAGGAATATAATTATTAATAAGCAGATAAATAAATCCCGGAAGCATCATAGAGAACAGAGCTAATGTCATCTTTGTCTGTACTCTTTTTTTTCTGGGCTTTGCCGCTGTTTTCGCCATAATATCCTCCTTTTAAAATAGGTCGCTGTTAAATATTTCCCTTAACAGCGACCTCTGTAATTTCATCTCACGACATTTAAATTTTATTCGCTTGCCAGGAAAGCATCCAACTGTTTCTGTTTTTCTTTAATAATATCATTGAGTCCAGCAGCCTCAAATTCTTTATTTGCCTGGGCAATCGTGCTCTCCACATCTACAGTACCTGCCAGCAACGCTTTATAATATTTATCCATGATATTACAGCATGCAGAATACTGATCCACCACATTTGTAGTATCAAATGCAAAACCAAATGCTTTTGTCTTCAAAGTTTCTTCGTTAAATGTTTTTAAATCTTCAAAGAAGGTAGGTCCATTTACATCTAACGGAAGGGTTTCACCTGAATATGGTGTAATCCAATATCCCTCCGCCATGCCATATCCACAATCAGCAGCGGTCTTTCCTTCTGGAAAAGAAATTGTTCCATCCTCATTTTTCACATAATGAGTCCCCTCAATGCCATCTGTTAATAAAGTTTCTACTTCTGCATCTGTGTACAAAATTTCCATAGCCTCCCACGCCGCATCTTTATCCTTGGAATTTTGATTAATGCCATAACACAATGCCTGATACGAGTTAGACTGCGCCCATTTATCAATAACTACAGTACGAATCATTCCTGCCACATTATTTACAGAATAATTATCAAAGCAGGCAATACCCTGATCATTTCCAATTAAAGTTTGAAACGGCTGCGTGTTACTCAAAATATCCTGCATAATCAGACCATCCTGATACCAGGAACGTGTCCACGTGCAAAATTCAACAAAATCATCTGTCTCAAATAAATTTTTTACCTCCGTGTTTTGTCCCTGATCTTCCAAAACTCCAATATATTTCTCATCTCCCAAACCATCCCAGGTCCATCCATTTACCATACTATCTGTTCCCTGTGGAACTAACGCATAACGATCTGGATATTTCTCATGTGCTGCTCTGAGAAAAGTATCAATTTCTTCCATAGTAAGTTTTTGACCATTTTTAATCCCAAATTCAGCCGCAATATCTTCATCAATATTTAGTCCCAGAATATTACCAAAATTTCTTAAATTTGGTACTGCATATATTTTTCCATTTACGGTTGTCCCTTTCATTTCTTCCTCAGACCACACTTCTTTAAATTCATCTGAAGCATTCGCATAATATTCCGTCAAATCTGCGAACTGTCCATTTTTTACATAAGTAGTAAGCGGCGTCATAAATGCTGCAATTACATCCGCCTCATCTCCTGTAAATAGCAGATTAGACTGCTGCAGCCAGTTACCAGAAGTAATAAATTCCAGTTCTAAATGAATTCCATACTTATCTTCTGTAATCTTATTGATCTCTGCCTCAACTTTTTCTGCATCTGGAAGATCATACACTGTGGGAAGTGTTACATTTACGCTCTTTACCTTCCCTGAATTTTCTTTTCCACTTTCTGTTCCATCTCCTCCGCATGCAACCAGTGAAAGCGCCATTGTTGCCGCTCCACCCAAAGCGATCCATCGCTTCATACTTTTTCTCATAGCAAAATCCTCCGTTCCTGTTTCTTGTTTGTTTCGTTCTGTTTTTGATGCTTTTATTATACGGAAACGTTGGAATTTCAACTATAATTATAGTGATTTTCTTTGTTCCTTTCGTGATGTTTCATCTGTCGTTTTTCTTCGGTTTTCCCGAAATTATCGCTTTCGTGATTTTCTTTGTTTCTTTTATGACCTCCCCAAACTCCTACCTCTGCTTTTCCTTCCTATACTCCTGTGGTGTCTGATTTGTCACTTTCTTAAACATCTTGGAAAAATGTGAAAAATTATCATACCCCACCTTGGACGCTATAATGCTCACCGACAATCTGGTATGCCCTAATAATTTCTGAGCCTCTTTCATTTTTTCCATCAGCAGATAATCTTTAAAGGTGTCTCCTGTCTGCTGCCGGAACAGACGGGAAAAATATTCTTCATTCAAGTGTACATAATTTGCCACTTCTGCCCGGGTAATGTTCTTGTTCAGATTTTTTCGGATAAACCGCAGCGCCTGATCGATCGGATCTTCTCCTTCCTGTTCTTCTGTTTTTTCCATATCTTCCCAAAAGATTCCTTTTTTATGATCTCCATTACATGTTTCCCGATGACACAGTTGTTCAAAAATATCCTGAAATCGAATCTTCTGCATAGGAAGCGAAGCAGGATACATACTGATCGTAAAATCCATATTTGCATCTATAAATTGATAAAAAGATTCTAATTTCTGCCGAATCACATCCTCTTGTATCGTTTTTTTATCCTGTATCAGAAAAATCCAATATCTGTTTTCTCTTTCACTGGAAACACCGGCTCTCACATTTTGTTCTAGAAATAATTCCTCCATAACATTTCCCAAAACCAGACGTACCAATTTTTCATCCCAGACATTCGTAATCTTTTTCCATTTTCTTATTTGTATCAACAGCGGATATATCACACATTCTTCATACTCCGTACGGAACATTTCCTGAAAGTGAAGATAAATCTGATCTGCATCTTCTTCTTTTCCCCGAAGCATTTTTGAAACCATGGCGTCCAGAATTGTGCTTCTTTGTTCCAATACTACTTTCTGCGTATCCATGATCTGAAGAATCTTTTTACTCTGCCGAATCTTCTCCCATACATTTCTCAGCGCTCTTTCTACCTCTTCGTACCGCACTGGCTGAAGGATATAGTCGAAACTATTCATTTGGATTGCTTTTTTCGCATATTCAAAATCTGCATGGGAAGTAAGAAAAATACATTCCAGAGAATGAAACTTTTCCTTGGCCCACTGGCATAGCGAAATTCCATCCTCCTCCGGCATTTCAATATCGCTGATCAGAACATCCACTGCAAAATTCATCAATACCAGTTTTGCTTCTTTTGCGCTGCAGGCTGTATAAACCTGTTCCACCGGAAGATTCTCCCAGCGTATTCCATTTTTTAAACTGTCCACAATCGCTTTCTGATCGTCCACCAAAAGTACATTCATTGTTCCGCCTCCCTTTCCGGCAATATCAATTCACTTAACGCCCCATGGTAACTTGCAAAATTATACTCCGCCTTTTCTCCATACAAAATCTGACACCGTCTTTTTATATTATTGATTCCCACATTTCTTTTTCCCACGACAGTTTCTCCACTGATTTCTTCCAGAATATCTTCAGGATAACCCTGCCCGTTATCCTGTATCATAAGATCCAGATATCCCCCTTCTTCTGTAGACAAATAACTGGCTGTCACCTGAATCTCTAAAGGTATTCTGCTGTCCCCCAAACGGGCATATTTAATACTATTTTCCACAAACGTATGAACCGCCAATACCGGAACAGACCAGTTTTTCACTTCTTCCTCCATGGTAATCTCGCAGTTCACAGGGCGCCCGGTGATATGTTTCTGCATTTGTATATAATTCTCCACAAATTCAAGCTCCATATATAAAGGTACAAACTCCCGTTCTGACTGAAGCAGATAGCGAAGATGGGCAGACAGATTAATAATAAGTTCCTGCATTTTCCCTGTCTGATTTTCCATAGCAAGGGCATTTAGTGTTTTCAGTCCGTTCAGATAAAAATGAGGTTTCAGCTGAAGCTGAAGGTACTGCATCTGCGCCTTCTGTTTCTCAATAATTTCCTCGTATACTAACATTTTCTGCTTTTCCAGTTCACGGATCATTTCATCCAAAGTTTTATTTACTTCCTGTATTTCATGAAATCTGGTAGATATCTGCGGTACTTTCCTGGTTTCCCCACTGCGTATTTTATTCATAACCTCCGTCAGTTGCCGGATGGGGACTGCCACCTGTTTTTTTACGAACATATACATTCCACCAACCCCCAATATGGAGATTACTGTAAAAAGCAACAAGATTAACTGCTGCACATTCATAATATTCCAGATACCCGTCTGGCAGACAGCATACACCCACAGATCTGTATTGGGTATGCGATAACCCAATATCTGATGTTTGCCCGCCATTTTACTGAAACTGTCTGAATAATTTTTTGTCATCCTGACAAGTTCCAGATTTTCCGCCAACTGCTTATTTTTCAGGACCATTTCACGGTCAATAAAAACCACTTCCAAATCCTTCCCCATTTTTTCCTGAAGCTCCGCTTCTATATTTTGCAAACTCAGAATCCCATAGACAGCAACCCTCTCTTTTTGATAAAACATGGCAAGATAAACATCTTCATCCACCACAACAGAAGACCAGCTGCGCATTTTCCCTTCCAATTCCAAATTTCTCTTTAACTGCTCTTTCATCTCACCGGAACGCTCTGCCCGTATTTTATTCAGACTAATATTGTACCAGCTCTTTTGCATATTATCATAAAAGATAAAAAATCCATTCATGCTTTCTTCTGCCATCATCCGATTATATAACGTTTGCCGCAATTCATAGGCATGACCATATTCTGCCACTGTATCCTCTTTTTTCCGTAGCGCCTGAAAATTTTCATCATTAGCATAAACATCATATAATTGTCGATCTACCCGATGCATAGCTTCACTTATTTGTTCTATATAGGAATTCATCGCCTGCTGCGCTTCCCTTCTGTTCTCATTCTGATATTGCCGTATCAGATAGAAATCCATCCACAGCATCAATACAAGAAAGGCGCTGTAACCAATCATCACAACAAACAAAATTGTCCTGTTTAAATGCAAAATCTTCCGTTCTTTCTTCAATACTCATTCCCCTTCCCCATAGAAACTTCACTTTCTTTTACTGTAGCACAGCCTGTAAAAAATTCTCAACCGCTTTTATGACTTCCATTACTTCTTTTATGATAATTTCCACGAAAAAAAGGAGCTGTCGCTTTAGACAGCTCCTTTTTCTCTCTTTTCATCATCCCAGCGCCACATCCAGGATCATCATCAATACAAATCCCACGGCAAATCCGATTGTCCCTATATTACTATGTTCTCCTTCACTGGATTCCGGAATCAGCTCTTCCACCACCACATAAATCATAGCTCCAGCGGCAAATGCCAGCAGATAGGGAAGCGCTGGCTGAATAAACCGGAACAAGATCAGTGTAATACCTGCTGCAATCGGTTCCACCACACCGGAAAGCATTCCATATAAAAATGCTTTTCCCTTTCCCACGCCTTCCTCGCTTTTTAAGGGCAGTGAAATAATCGCCCCCTCCGGGAAATTCTGAATCGCTATTCCTAAGGAGAGCGCCATCGCTCCCGCTATAGTAATCTGCGCATTTTCCGCCAACATTCCAGCAAATACCACACCTACTGCCATTCCTTCCGGAATATTATGCAGCGTAACTGCCAGCACCAACATTGTGGATTTTTTCAGCTTGCACCGGGGACCTTCCGACTCCTTACATCCCAGGTGCAGATGCGGTGTAATTCTGTCCATGAGCAGCAAAAATCCAATTCCCAGCAAAAACCCTGCTGCCGCCGGAACGAAAGCAAATTTTCCCATACGTTCCGACTGATCCATGGCTGGTATCAGCAAAGACCACACGGAAGCTGCCACCATCACTCCGGAAGCAAATCCCAACAACGCCTTCTGTACCAGCGGTTTTAATTGATTTTTCAGAAAAAATACGCAAGCGGCTCCTGCTGCCGTCCCAAAGAAAGGGATCATCAAACCTAAAAATATTTCCATTCGCACTCCTTTACCTTGTAATTGCCCGGATACTCTCTTCATCTCCCATAACCATCAGGGTTTCCTCTGGAGAAAATACATGATCCTGATGGGGCAGCGGATGAATCTTTCCATTCTTTCTCGTTGCCAGAATACTTACCTTATAGCGATTTCTTACTGCCAACTCCACAATACTCTTTCCATACCATTTTACAGGAACAGCGATCTCATAAATAGCATAGTCAGAATCCAGAACAATGTAGTCAAAGATATTTTCCGCGCCAAATTTTACTGCCAGACGCTCTGCCAGCTCTCTCTCCCCATAAACCACATAATCTGCTCCATTTCTCAAAAGCAGCTTCTTGTGTACATCCCGGTTCGCTCTCGCAATCACATATGGCGCTCCCAGATCTTTTAAAAGAACCGTAATTTCCAACACTGTCTGAAAATTATCACCAATTCCTACTACACACAGATCAAAATTATCCACGCCCAGACTGTGCATAAATCGTTCATCGGTAGCATCCCCAATCTGAATATTCTGAACGATTTCCACACAGGCATCTGCCCGTTCTTCATTACATTCGACCGCTAATACCTCATTTCCCTCTTCTATCAATTTTCTCGCCATATGACGTCCAAAACGTCCCAACCCAATAACCAGTACGTTTTTCATTTGCTCTTCCTCCTCTATCCTATCTGCACTTTTTCCAATGGCAATTTAGATGCCACCATCTTTCTTTCAGAAGAAAATGACATCAAAATTGTAATAGAACCTACTCTTCCCACAAACATCAGAAGTGTCAGTAGCAACTTCGATATCATACCTACCCCCGGTGTAATTCCCAGGGTCAGCCCTACCGTTCCCACTGCGGATGATGTCTCAAAAAATGCAGTCAGCATGGATACTCCCTCTAATTTTGAAATAATCATTGCTGAACTTCCCGCCAGAAACAGGTAAATCATAAATACACAAGCTGCGGTCCGCATAATTCCTTCTTCCATTCTTCTGCCAAAAGCTTCTTCTGTCTTTTTACGGCGGAATACAGAAATGATACTGATACACAGCACTGCGAAAGTCGTTGTCTTAATACCGCCTGCGGTAGATCCCGGCGATCCGCCGATCAGCATCAGAATACTCATAAGAAAAATGCTGGGTTCCGTCATTTTAGTCAGATCTACCGTATTAAATCCTGCTGTACGGACAGTTACCGACTGAAACAGCGCATTTAAAAATTGTTCCGAAACACTTTTTCCTTCTGTCCCTGTCTCTCCATACTCCATGAAAAAGATAACCACCGTTCCAGAAATAATCAGAAAAGCAGTCATTACCACAACAATCTTTGTATGAAGACGCAATTTCTTAAAACGAAATCTGCACTGAAGCAGGTCTTTCCATACCATGAACCCCAGACCGCCAATAATAATTAGCGCCATAATGATCAGATTCAGATACCAACTGTCTCCCATTAACGTAAGAGAAGAAAATGGCTCTTCGCCTCCCATCAGATCAAATCCTGCATTACAGAATGCCGAGATAGAATGGAATATGGAAAAATAAATTCCTTCTCCCCATCCATAACGTGGAATAAAAATCCCTGCCAGCAAAACAGCTCCCAGACCTTCCACAACCGCTGTTCCCAAAAGAATAAACCGTGTCAGTTTAACCATGCCTCCCACCTGAGGCGCCGACAGGGAATTTTGCACTACAAACCGGGAATTCAGCCCGATCTTATACCCTGTAAAAGACATGATCCACACTGCGATTGTCATAAATCCCAAACCACCGATCTGTATCATGGATAAAATGACCAGTTGACCAAAGGTTGTCCAATGTGTATAAGTATCAAACCGCACCAGACCAGTTACACAAGTTGCGGAAGTTGCCGTAAACAGCGCATCTGTAAAACTTGCTCCTCCCTCTCCCTTCTGGGATATCGGAAGCATCAAAAGCAATGCTCCTGCCAAAATAATCGCAAAAAAAACGGCGGGAATAATTTTCGCTGAAGACGTATGCCTGAGCTTTGATGCTACCTCGCCTTTCGTCTGCTTGATTCTATTTTTCATTTTTTCCATTTTTCTATCCTTCTTTTGTTACTGCATACAGTAACATCCTCTCCTAATCCAAATGAAATACCATAGAAAGATCTTCACTTATAGGACTGTTATCTGGATTTGTCTCCATAATATCTGCCATATAGTCCCACCACTTTCGATTAATCTCTGTATCTGCGGTCTGCGCCCAGAGTTCTTCATTCTCAATCTCTATATACCCAAACAATGTGAGCGTCTCTCTGTCCAAAAAAATCGTATAATTCTTTCCTCCATACTGGTGAATCATTTCCTTCATCTCCGGCCACAAAAGATTATGACGGCGCTCATATTCCGCTTCCTGTCCCGGATATAATTTCATCTTAAATCCTTTGATCATCTTTATAGCTCCTTTATATCATTTTGTATGTCCATTATATGTTTTATTCCCTCCAAGTTCAACCTCTTTATAAAAGTTAAAAGGAGCTGTCGCTTTAGACAGCTCCTTTTTCTTTCAAACTCTATCTTCCACAAATTTCTTTTATAATATCTTCCACATGTTCCATTTTCTCACACTTCCACACATTTTCCCCGCAGAAAACCAGTGCGTCATCGATCTCTCCCTTTGCCGCTTTCACCAACGCCTGAGTGATACAGTAGGGAGTAGTCGCCGGATTACACGTTTTCACACACTGATAACATTTCTCAATGTTTTTCCTCTTCTCGCTGTTTTGCACAAAAGTATTCTTCAACGCCCTCCCAATCATTCCCACCGGACTGTCCACCAGTACAACCTCTTCTTTCCCGGCATTCAGATATGCCTGCTTATATTCTTCCGACGCATCACATTCATATGTGGTAACAAATCGGGTTCCCATCTGTACGCCGTCTGCTCCCATCTCCAGAGCACGAAGGAAGTCTTGTCTGTCAAAGATTCCTCCCGCTAAAACTACAGGAATATACTGACCGCATTTCTCCCCATACTCTCTGATCCAGCAAATGATTTTTCTGATTTCCTCTTCATAAACTTCCGGTGTATATATTTCCATCTGCTCCCGGGTAAATCCCAGATGTCCTCCTGCCTTGGGACCCTCTATCACAATAAGATCCGGGATTTTTCCATAATGGCGGTTCCAAAGCCCGCAGATTACTCTTACGCCCTTCAATGTGGATACAATAGGTGCAATTCTTGTCTGACTTCCCTCCACGAACTTCGGAAGATCTGCGGGAAGTCCTGCTCCCGAAATAATCAAATCTACTCCTGCTTCCACGGCGGCCTGTACATATTCTTCGTATCGTTTCGTTGCGGTCATAATGTTAATGCCAATAATTCCCCCTCGGGCAATCTTTCTTGCTTTCTCAATTTCTTTTCCTATTGCTTTCAGATTTGTTCCCACAGGGTCTTCCTCAAATCCCGGTTCCCGGAATCCAATCTGAGCCGCTGACAAAATTCCCACTCCACCATTGGCTGCCACCGAACCTGCCAGTTTGGAAAGGCTGATTCCTACACCCATTCCTCCCTGAACAATCGGAACATCAGCCGTCAACCCACCGATCTGCAATGGTTTTATTTTATTCTCCACTTACCTGCACCTCTTTACATCTTCCTGAAACGTTCATACCGTTCCTGTACCAGCATATCCTCTGACTTTTTGCTTTCCATTTCCAGAAATTTATCCAGTCTTTCTCTTATTTCATCTGCAATCACGGAAAGATTCTCTTCTCCCGCCTCTTCCTCCTCCGGGATAACCCATTCGACGATATCCAGACGTTTCAAATCCTCCGCAGTTATTTTCATAATCTCAGCCGCTTCCTTCGCTCTTTTTCCATCTTTCCAGAGAATAGATGCGAACCCTTCAGGAGACAGAATCGAGTAGGTGGCATTTTCCATCATCCATACTTCATTGGCAACCGCCAATCCCAAAGCGCCTCCGCTGCCTCCCTCTCCAATAAGAATACTCACTACAGGAATCT
>HF995342.1:0-8130 GCA_000432335.1 Firmicutes bacterium CAG:646 | reverse complement strand
CTTCTATCCCACAGGCTGCTCCCGGAGTGTCCACGAAACAAACCACAGGACGTCCGAATTTTTCCGCCTGTTTCATCAGGCGAAGCGCCTTTCGATATCCTTCCGGCGATGCCATTCCAAAATTTCTGTGAATATTTTCTTTTACATTTTTCCCTTTCTGATGACCGATCACCGTCACCGGCTGTCCGTTAAACATACCGATTCCTCCTATCACTGCTCCGTCATCACGAAAAGCTCTGTCTCCATGCAATTCCAAAAATTCATCAAAAAGCTGCTGTATATATTCCATACTGGCAGGACGGCATTTATCTCTGGAAATTTCCACTCGCTCCCAGGCTGTATGTTTTTTATCGTTTTTTTCTTCCTGCACACGCTGCTGAAAGACAGATTTTATGATTTCCAGACGATTATTTCCATAATTTTTATAATTCATAGCCGGCTGATGGTTTTTCAAAAGTGTATAAATTACTTTTTTTAATTCCTGCCTTTTTATCACTCCGTCAATGATCCCTTTTTCCACCAAAAATTCTGCTCTCTGGAATCCTTCCGGCAGTTTTTGACCAATCGTCTGAGCAATTACCCGGGGACCGGCAAATCCGATCAGCGCTCCCGGTTCCGCCAAAATCACATCACCCAACATGGCAAAACTGGCGGTAACGCCTCCTGTTGTAGGGTCTGTCAGTACCGGAAGGTAAAAAAGTCCCTCCTCACTATGTCGGCGGATCGCTGCTGAAGTCTTTGCCATCTGCATCAAAGATACGATTCCCTCCTGCATTCTGGCTCCCCCAGAACTGCAAAATAAAACCACTGGAAGCTTTTCTTCCCGCGCCCGTTCAAATGCCTGCGTGATTTTTTCTCCCACCACGTAGCCCATACTTCCCATAAGGAAACGGGCGTCACAGACGCCCAGAACTGTTTTTATCCCATTTACGGTACATTCCCCTACAGTTACCGCCTCTTCCAGTTTTGTTTTATTTTTAAGCTCCTCCAGTTTTTCTTCATATCCCGGGTATTCCAGAGGATTTTTCTCTTCCATATGGCAAAACCATTCCTGAAAACTTCCCGCATCTGCAACCATACGAATCCTCGTTTTCGTCTTGATCCGAAAATATCCCTCACATTTCGGACATACATAACCCAGCGCTTTTACATCCTCACGATAAACCATCTCGCCACATTTCGAACACTTCAGCCATAAGCCTGCGGGTACAGACGGCTCTTCCTTCTTTTCTTCTTCCTCCCCCCGCTCTCCGAAGAGAGCCGCCGTTTTTTTAAACATATGCTTTAATTTTGCCATTCCTGCCAACCTCCCGGTATTCTTATTTTATCCGCTGTTTCACTCAAGTGAAATATCTGGAAATAAAATCTGTGGTGATCTCTCCCTCCTGAAAATCAGGATGATTCAAAATCTGATACTGAAAATCCACATTGGTAGTTACTCCGTCAATAATCAGTTCCCCTAACGTACTTCTCATTTTATCGATCGCCTCCTGCCGGCTTCTTCCATGAACGATGACCTTGGCTATCATGGAATCGTAGTACGGAGGAATCTCGTACCCATTATAGACCGCCGTATCGATCCGTACACCGTTTCCTCCCGGCAAATGTACTTCCCGGATCAATCCGGGACAGGGACAAAAATTCTTTTCCGGGTTTTCCGCATTGATCCTGCATTCCATTGCATGACCATTCAGATGTATTTCCTCCTGCTTCATACTCAAAGGTTTTCCCTCAGCAATAGAAATCATCTCTTTGATCAGATCCACACCGGAAACCATCTCTGTCACAGGATGTTCCACCTGAATTCTGGTATTCATTTCCATAAAATAAAAATTTTTATCCTTATCCAGAAGAAATTCCACCGTTCCCGCGCTTTCATACTGAACCGCTTTTGCTGCTCTTACTGCAGCCTCTCCCATTTTCCGGCGAAGCTCTTCATCCAATGCCACACTGGGAGATTCCTCAATCATTTTCTGGTGATGTCTTTGAATAGAGCAGTCCCGCTCTCCCAGTTGTACTACATTTCCGTACTTATCTGCGACAATCTGAAACTCGATATGCCGGGGCTCCTGAATATATTTTTCTATATACATTGTGTGATCCCCAAAACCTCTCACTGCCTCTAACTGCGCCACTTTAAAATTTTCTTCAAAATCTTCCGGACCTGAGGAAATTCTCATTCCTTTTCCGCCGCCTCCAAAAGATGCCTTAATCATCACCGGATAACCGATAGTCTTTGCCAGTTCCTTCCCTTTCTGCGCATCATACACCGGTTCTTTTGTCCCGGGAACTACTGGCACGCCTGCTGCCGCCATCGTTTTTCTCGCCTCTGATTTATTTCCCATCTTATCCATCATCCGGGCAGACGGACCTATAAAGGTAATATTGCACTTCTCGCACATTTCCACAAATCTGCTGTTTTCTGATAAAAATCCAAATCCCGGATGAATAGCGTCTACCTTTGCGGCGATACAGGCGCTTAAAATCCGTTCCATGTTCAGATAACTATCCATGGCTGGAGCAGCGCCAATGCAAATCGCCTCGTCTGCCAGCTGCGTATGCAGCGCTTCCCTGTCCGCCTCCGAATACACTGCCACCGTCTCAATTCCCATTTCTCTGCATGCGCGAATAATGCGCACTGCGATTTCTCCCCGATTAGCAATTAAAATCTTCCGAAACATTCCGATTTTCTCCTTTACTAACCTATCGCAACCGTCAGTTCTGCAGACGCTGCCACTTTCCCTTCTACCGTGGCAACAGCTTTCGCAATAGCGACAGGTCCTTTCTGTTTAATCAATTCTACCTCTAACAGCAATACGTCTCCGGGAACTACTTTCTTCTTGAATCTACACTGGTTGATTCCCCCAAAATAAGCTGTTTTTCCCTTAAACTGCTCACAGCTTAAGATACAGACTGCTCCCACCTGTGCCAGCGCCTCGATAATCAAAACTCCCGGCATCACCGGCTCATTTGGAAAATGTCCACGAAAATAATATTCATCATAGGTGACACATTTTTTCCCCACGGCTCGTACTCCCGCCTCCAATTCCTCTATCGTGTCTACCAGAAGAAATGGATGACGATGCGGAATAATCTCCATAATTTCTTTCGTGTTTAAAACTGACATAGTACCCCTTCTCTCCTTCTTTTCAAGATTCCTTACTTTATTGTAAATAACGGCTGACCATATTCGATCATCTGACCATTCTCCACCAGAATTTTGTCTATAACACCGTCATACTCACATTCAATTTCATTCATCAGCTTCATCGCCTCTATAATCCCCAGCGTCTGACCTTTTTTCACGGAATCTCCCACCTGAACGAACGGTTCCTCTTCCGGCGCTGACGCGCTGTAAAAAGTTCCCACCAAAGGCGCCTTTACCATCTTTCCTTCTGGAAGTTCTGTCTGAGATTTTTTCTCACTATTGGTTTCCGCTCTCGCAGATATTCTTTCCGTTTTTATCTCAGAGATTTCTCTACCGGATACCACGATAGAATCCTTTCCCATAGAAAGTTTAAACTCTCCCTCTTTCATAGAAAAATGAGTCAGTTCCGAAGAAGAAACTGTTTCAATAAGCTTCAGCAGATTTTCAAATTCCATGCTTATTCCTCCACATATTTTTTAATCAGCAGACTGGCGTTGTGACCGCCAAACCCCAAAGAATTTGTCAAAGCACAGGTAATATTTGCCTTACATCCTTCTCCCGCTATATAATCCAGATCCATCTCTTCATCCGGTGTCGTATACCCTGCTGTGGCATGAAGAAATCCTTCCTGCAATTCCTTCACACAGGCAATAAATTCCACGGCTCCGGCAGCTCCCAGCAAATGACCGATCATCGATTTCGTAGAATTAATCTTTATTTTGTAAGCGTGATCGCCAAAAAGTCTTTTAATGGCTCTCGTCTCAAAAAGATCGTTATGATGGGTCGCTGTTCCATGAGCATTGATATACAGAACCTCTTCTTTTTCCATTCCTGCTTCCTGCATTGCCAGTTCCATAGCTTTTGCCGCTCCGGAACCGTCCTGCGCCGGGGATGTGATATGATACCCGTCACTGGTCGCTCCATATCCTACAATCTCTGCAAGAATCCTGGCTCCCCGTTTTCTGGCATGCTCCAGTTCTTCCAGAATCACCACACCGGCACCCTCTCCCATCACAAATCCGCTTCTGTCCTTGTCAAATGGAAGAGAACACCGTTTCGGGTCCTGAGAAACCGACAATGCGGTCAATGCTGCAAAACCTGCAACTCCCACCGGACAAATACTTGCCTCTGTACCTCCTGCCAGCATCACATCAGCGTCATTGCACTGAATACTCCGATATGCCTCACCGATCGAGTGGGTTCCCGTTGCACAAGCAGTCACCACATTCAGACTTTTTCCCTTAAGCCCTAACTGAATCGATACATTTCCTGCTGCCATATTCGATATCATCAAAGGCACCAACAAAGGATTTACTCTGGAGGGACCTTTCTCCTGAATCTTATTACAGGCTGCTTCTGCTGCCTGCAGGCTTCCCACTCCAGAGCCAATGGAACATCCCACCCGGTACGGATCTTCCTTTTCCATATCAAGACCCGCCTGAGAAAATGCTTCTTTTGCCGCAGCTACTCCATACTGACAAAACAGCTCCATCCTTTTTGCCGCCTTAAAATCCATATAGTTTTCCGGTGAAAAATCCTTGACTTCCGCCGCCAGCTTTACCTTATAATCCGTCGTATCAAAACGGGTAATCTCTCCAAATCCCAATTTCTTGCTTTTCAGGGAATCCCAAAACTCTTCCACACTATTTCCCACAGGAGTAATCGCTCCCATTCCGGTAATTACAACTCTTCTCATACTGCCTCCTTACATTGCCATTCCGCCATCAATATGAATCACCTGACCCGTGATATAATCTGCCCTTTCTGATGCCAGAAATGCGATCATTTCCGCTACATCCTCCGGGTTTCCAAATCTTTTCATGGGAATCTGTTCTTTCACTGTCTCTCTCACATTTTCCGAAAGCATATCTGTCATATCCGTTCGTATAAATCCAGGCGCTACCGCATTTACACTGATTCCTCTGCTCGCCAGTTCTCTTGCCACTGTTTTTGTAAGACCGATAATTCCCGCCTTCGACGCCGCATAATTTGCCTGACCTACATTTCCCAAAACACCGGAAACAGACGCCACATTGATAATTTTTCCACTTCTCTGTTTTAACATCTGACGAGATACGTGATGAATTGTATTGAAACATCCTTTCAGATTAATTTCCAATACCTGATCAAATTCCTCTTCCTTCATTTTCATAATCAGATTATCCTTTGTAATTCCTGCGTTATTTACCAGAATATCAATATGACCATACTCTTTGAGCAATGCGTTTATCATTTCGCCCGTCTCAGAAAAATCCGCCACATTGCAGGGATATAATGTTCCGTCTCCCCCCTGTCTCCTGATTTCCTCTAAAACCTCATTTGCCTTTTCCTTTGAACCGCGGTAATTAATAACAACAAAAACCCCCTGTTTTGCCAGGGTATATGCTGTTTGTCTTCCGATTCCTCTGCTGGCTCCTGTAATTAAAGCTACTTTTTTTTCCATCGCTTCTCCTTTAAACTTTCTGGCGCTTCACTCATCACACCAAATCTATATTTTTCAGATCTTCTATATTTTCTATTTTAATCCCTTTTACATTCCTGTTGATCTTCCGTAAAAATCCTGTAAGCGTTTTTCCCGGTCCCACTTCGATAAAAGTATCGGTACCGTCTGCAATCATCCGTTCCACACTCTGCTGCCAGCGTACCGGAGAATACACCTGTTTTTTCAAAAGCTCTTTTATCTTTTCTTTTTCTGTCACATAATCTGCGGTTACATTCGTAAGATAAGGGATAGAAATATCTCTGATCGTAATCTCTTCTAATACATTTCCCAGTTTTTCTCCCGCTTCTTTTAACATCGGTGAATGGAATGGTCCGCTCACCTGCAAAGGAATACATCTTTTTGCTCCAGTAGCCTTCAAATGTTCCACTGCCTCATCTACCGCTTCTTTTTCTCCGGTAATAACTACCTGCCCCGGACAGTTATAATTTGCCACCGAAACAATCCCCGTTATCTCTTCACAGATTTCCGCAATCTTCTCACCGTCCATTCCTAATACGGCGCTCATAGCTCCTCCCTGGGGTACCGCTTCCTGCATGAGAATTCCTCTCTCCCTCACCACTCGAAAAGCATCTTCCAGAGATAATACACCGGAAGCAAGCAGCGCTCCATATTCTCCCAGACTTAATCCTGCATGAACCTGACTCTGCATTCCTTTTTCTCTCAAAGCCCCCAAAATAGCTGCTTCTGTTGTCAGCATTGCAATCTGCGTATATTCTGTAATATGAATCTGTTCATTCTCTGTAAAACAAATCTTAGGAATATCCAAACCGGTCACTTCCGAAGCCATATCATAGATCTTCTTACAGACAGCGATCTGTTCATAAAAATCCTTTCCCATTCCTACATATTGCGCGCCCTGTCCTGGAAAAACCAAAGCAACTTTACCCATCTCAAACTCCTTTATTTTGATTTCCAAACTAAATAATTATAAAAACAACTTATTTTCTTTTTTCATCTCATCTCTGTCCTGCCAGCAATGTTTCTGCTTGCCCCATGATTTCTTCTATAATTTCACGACAGCTTTGCTTTTTTTGAATTAGACCTGCAATCTGACCCGCCATCACACTTCCACGAACTACGTCTCCATCAATCACTGCTCTTCGCAAAGTGCCCAGCGTCATCATTTCTAATTCTTCAAAGGAAGCTCCTTCTTTTTCTTTCTTCAAATATTCCTTTGACATCTGATTTCTGAGAATACGGATAGGATGACCCGTAGACTGTCCTGTTACGACAGAATCAATATCTTTTGCCTTTATGATCCGTTCCTTATAATTTTCATGCACAATAGATTCCTCTGCCACCACAAAACGCGTTCCCATCTGTACCGCGTCTGCTCCTAACATCCGTACTGCTGCAAATCCTCTTCCATCACCAATTCCTCCTGCCGCAATCACCGGAATCTTCACTGCGTCCACAATCTGAGGCACCAACGCCATGGTTGTCTGAGAACCTATATGACCTCCCGCTTCCATTCCTTCTGCGACTACCGCATCAGCGCCACATCGCTCCATTCTTTTTGCCATCGCCACTGAAGCCACCACCGGAATAACCTTAATACCTGCTTCCTTCCACATATCCATATATTTTTCTGGTGTTCCGGCTCCGGTTGTAACAGCAGCAATTTTTTCTTCTATCACTAACCTTGCAATATCCGGCGCATTCGGATTCAGAAGCATGATATTTACCCCAAAAGGCTTATCTGTCAATTCCTTTGCCTTCTGGATTTCCTCCCGTACAATTTCTACAGGAGCGCTGGCTGCGCCAATAATTCCCAAACCGCCTGCTTCTGACACTGCCGCTGCCAGATGATGTTCTGCCACCCATGCCATTCCTCCCTGAATAATCGGGTATTTGATTCCCAGCATATCTGTAACTCTTGTCTTCATAACTTCCTCCTCTTATTCCACATCTTCATCCAGAGAAGCCTATGGCTGCTTTAGCTTTAGAAAAGGTGTGGACTTTACGCCTCCACACCTTTATTCTTCAGATACTCCATAACGCTTCCCACGGTTGTCAGCTCTGCAAGCTCCTCCGCTGGAATTTCAATCTCATATTTTTCTTCCAAAGCCATTACCAGTTCAAACAAATCCAGAGAATCAGCTCCCAGATCCTCCTTGAAAGAAGTTGCTTCCGTAATAGAATTTCCATCACAATTTAACTGCTCTGCAATAATCTCTTTCATCTCTTCAAACATCATTCTTCTCCTTAAAATAATTTTATATTTCAAATATTTTGATGTTCAAAGTATATATCGCTAAATAAGATTTGTCAATAAAAACTTTCTAAAATTGCACTTAGGTACAAGAAGCGGATTTCTTTCTGAAAACCCAAAAAATTTTCAAATTATCCACATTCATTATATTTTTTCACTGCTTTGTGCACAATCCTTACCTTTTTTGCGCACCCTTGTGTATAAGTTGTAAAAAGAAAAGCATTCTGTATAATAAAAAAGACAGAAACCATACAGTTTCTGTCTCAA
>HF995341.1 GCA_000432335.1 Firmicutes bacterium CAG:646 | reverse complement strand
TATGAAGATTTCTTCTGTATTCCTGCATTTCTTCTTCGCTGACTGTATCTATAATATATTGCAGTTCACTTATGATTCTATCACGTTCTTTTGGGAGAAAAGCAGTGGTTAGATAAAAATTAGAAACAGAGTTTGCAAATAAATGGGTTCGTATCTGCAAGTGCTTAATAAATGTCTGTAATTCTTCTAACCGTTCTTTTTCCCCCGCAGGAATAAAGTTCCTTTCCTGTGCCATTCGATACAATTCTGTATCGGGGAATAGTGTTAATGAATCTACAGAAATAAAACGCGGATTTACTTTACTGAATACTTTCGCACTATTGACAGCATTTCGATAACTGTTTCCTTTTCCGGCAAGTCCTGTCATATATACAAAATAGTATTCAATTCCTGCCTCGTCTAATTTTCTGCATTGTTCAATCAAGTCCTTTGCAGTGTAGCCCTTATTTGCTAAAAGCAGAGTGCTGTTATCGCCCGATTCCGTACCAATACTGATTCCGTTAATGCCTAAGCTCCGAAGCCTTCTTAACTGCCATACCTTTTTATTTTTTATATCACGAATACTGGAAAACATAGCAATCGTCTGACATTCTACAAAATAGTCATGAATAAGCAATGCCCGTTCTGCTAAATTTTCATAACTCATCACAAAAGGATTTGCACCTGTTAAAAA
>HF995340.1 GCA_000432335.1 Firmicutes bacterium CAG:646 | reverse complement strand
GGGTGATCTGGATGCTCTTTAAGGTCTTGGCACTGCCAGAGTGGTAATCCTTGTAATACTTCACAGCGATATGGTCTGGGTTCTCCATTTCCAGACGGTCAAACAGTTCGTCAAGAGGACTGATATAACTGTCATCATCCTCGTGGACTTCTCCTGCACGAAGCAGTTCCATAACCATCGGGAAATTCTGCTCATCCTTTGGTGCTTCGTATTTGAGATAGAATACCAAAGACAAAAGCAGCATACTTGCCGCCGTATCCCAGAACGGGTCTTGCGACTGGCTGCCTTTCGGGGTCGTTGCCTTAAAGAGATTGGTCACAAGCCTTTGCACATCATTATCGTTCTTCAGATAGACAAAAGGATTGTAACAATGGCTCTTGTGCATATTGATAAGGTCAAGGACACGCACCTCATACCCTTTCTTTTCAAGCAGACCGCCTACATCTCGGACGATTTCTCCCTTTGGGTCTAAAACCACCATAGATGTGTTGCATTGCATAGCGTTGGGCTTGCAAAAGAAGCGGGTTTTTCCCGCCCCAGAACCACCGCAGCAAAGAATGTTCAAGTTTCGGCGGTGCTTTTTCCCATCCAGACCGATACGGACATTCTGGGTCAGCAGCTTATTCGCAGACGGGTTCTTGTCTTGATATTTCTTGTTGATAGCACTTGCGTTGCCCCATTTTGCAGAACCGTGTTCCTCACGCCTGCGGTAGTTCTTCCGTGTGGACAGATAAATACCGATCCCCATCCCGTAAGCAAGCAAAAAAAGAAGGACAGTTTTTACGCTGTCCTCACACACCGTTATGTGAAACGGGTTGTTCATTGCTATGGGTAGGTTTTCGATAATTTCCACCAGACCGCCATCTACATACGGGGCGGTCAAGAGGGCAAACCACACGATGGGAAGAATACCGCAGACGGCAAGGATCAGGCTCGTTTTCGTATCGTTATCGTTCCTCACGGCACTTGCAGGGCAGCACCCTGACCTTTCTGCTCGGAGCTTCGGACACCTTGATAATCAGTTCATCCACAGGGTCGGTGGGGCGTTCCTCCTGTAACTGCTGTGTCTGTAAGGTGTTTAAGGCACGAATGACAATATTTTTATCATAAGCGTCCAATGCCAGATGGTAGCGTTCTTCTTTCATAAGCAGCACCTCGCCTTAGCGTTCCTGCTCTTTGCTTTTTGCAGGTTTATTCTTTTCAAGGCTCTTATACATCTCGCTTTGAATTTCTCCCAGAACATCACGCATAGAACCAAGTTCGCTTTTGAGTGCCTGTGCGTCCATTCCCTCATACTCTTTGGGGAGCTTATCAAAACGGAACGCCCTTGTATCCACACCGTAACGGGAGCTGACCATATAGGCAACGCAGAACGATTTAAAATCAGACACATCTCGGCTCTCGTTATACTTAAAATCAAAGACTGCCGCCGACACTTCCTTTGCCATACTCACAAAGAGCTGTTCCTCATTAAGCCCTGTCTTGATAAAAATGGTCTGCTGTCCGCTGTCATAAAAGGCAGGCAGTTCCAGATCGTCCACCGGCTGAAAACCAACAGGGCTTGCATCAATCATTGCCGATACAAGCTCACGCATTCCTTTCTTTTCCTGCGGTGGCTGTCGGTTTGCTGCGGAAGTATCGGAAATATCATAAACTTCTTTTGCATTGTAACCGACTGCCTTTGTCCCGTCCTCACGGGTGTACTCTTTCCCCGGCTCAAGAATGAGAACCTTCTGGGCGTCCTTATTTACATAGACACGGCTCTGCTTCCAAGCATTTTTATCCTTCAAAGAAGTCGCTTCAGGCATCTGGGCAGATACTAAAATCGCATTGTTGACAGAGTAACGGTCAAAACGCCCCTGTACCTCAAGATACTGCCGAAAGGCATCGCCGTCCGCAAGCATCTCGGCACAGGTGTTGTCAATCCTTTCATAGGCTTCCTTACGCTGTGCCTGTTTCTGTGCTGCCCATTCCTCCTTATTAAACGGCTTACTGCCGCCAAATACATCGTAAATACTCATTATCTTGCTCCTTTCGATTTTTTCGGTTTCTTCCGTCTGGCAGGCTGCTTATGCTCTGTCTTTTTCACAGGCTGCTTTGCCTGATTGGAAGATTTTTCCTGATTGAGAGTCGGGGAAGTTTCTGTTTCCTGTTCCTTGCGGCTCTCTTTGATTTTCCGCAGTTCTTCCTTGACGGATGGTTTCTCCTTATTCAAAGTAGCCCCCTCTGCGGACTTGCTTCGCTTCTCTAAGGTAGGCTCGGACAGAGGGGACTTTTCTGTCTTTGCCACCGAGGGGTTTGGGGCATTGTCCTCTTTCTGGACAGGCTTCCCCATCGGGGCGTCTAATAATTGATCCTTCTGTGCTTTTTCCTGTACCCCGATGTCTGGCTCTGGCTGCCCTGTCTTTGCCGACTTACCGTCTTTTGTCTTTTCCGCTTCCTGTACGATGGTATCGGTATCCACAGACGCCAAGCTGAAGCGTTCCACAATTCGGCTGATCTTCGATGCGTCCTCTGCTCTGGCGATCACATCCACAACCGCATTCGGGTCTTTATTTTTTCGGTCAGCCAATACACAGTAAAGAACTCCGTACCGTTTGGCTTCCTGCGTAAATTTTTTCAGGTCGCCACGCCTGACCGTAAAGACTTTCAGTTCCTTGCCAGAACGGAGCATATTGGTAAGCCTTGACTTTCCTTTCGTTTTCTTTTCTTCCTTGAGAATGGTATAGAGCAGAATGGCGATATTCTTCGCACCTGCCCCTGTGATTTTGGCAGCGACCTCAAAGCCCTCCAAGCTCATTCGGACGATCTGTTCTGCCGCTTCGCCGCCTGTGTTCATTCTTCATCAGCTCCTTTCGTTTGGTTTCCTGTTCTTCTGTCCGAATGGTCTGCAACTTTTCTTTTAGGACACCGCTTCGGACTTCGATGCCCTCACACAGTCTGACCTCCTTTCGTATCGTGTTAAGCCGCCCTGTAATCTCGGAAATCTGAGCCTTGACCGCCTCTTTTTCTTCGCCGCTTGCTTTGCGGGAGAGGGAATAAAGCCCCTTACGCTTTGCGGTCAGCTCTGCCATCTCTGTTGTCAGAGAAGCCTGATATGACAAAAGCTGCTCTGCGGTGTCAATATGACAGCGGCAAAGCAGCCTTGTTTCCTTTGCGATCATTTCCATCTTCATAAGGTCGTCCTTCAAAAGATAATGGAGTTTCGCATAATCTTGTTTTCTGCCTTTTGGCAGGATGCCGAGCTTATAGCAGTAATGAAGATACAGCCCCCGCAGTCCGCCTATCTTTCGGGCATTTTTCATTGTCCCTCGGACACGGAAAACCTTAACTTCTTTTGTGGACTTGACAAACTGTGAAAATCTGACGGCATAAGAATTTTCCTTAATACGCTCCACAATGCGGTCATTAGTATAATCTTCACCCAGCTTGTAAAGCCGTTTGGGTCTTTGCCATCCTTTCCCGATGATTGTCCAATACTTACGGTTTGGGTCAAAGTTAATGCGGTAGCCCATCTTTAACAGCTCACGGTCAAAGTCTTTCAGCGTAAACGACTTGCTGATGGCTTCGTCCACTGCCTGCCTTGCCACCGTATCTCTGGTAGGAAGTCCCTGCTTCTCCGCCTGATAAAGAGCGTAAGGCTTCTTCCTGCCGCTTGGCTGTTCAATCACGGACAGGGCATACTCACGACACAGCTCATCCGACCGCTTGCGGAGCAGACGCAGGTTTTTCTTATTGTCGTGGTAATGCTTCCCGTCCGCAAAGGATACGGAATTTAACACAAAATGGTTATGCAGGCAGTCGGTATTTAGATGGGTAGCGACAATCACTTGAAATCGGTCGCCCCACATACGCTCGGCAAGTTTCACCCCGACCTCGTGAGCCTGCTCTGGCGTGACCTCGCCCTGCTTGAAGCTCTGGTAGCCGTGATAGCAGACAATCTCACTCTCATCCTGCCATTGCCCTTTCGTTATCATCATTTCATCCCTTGCGGTGGCGGGGTCACAGTTGACACCTGTGACAAAAAACTGCTTCTCCGTTTTTTCTCCGTTGGTAGCGTATTTCATCACATCACCTAATGCCTGCAAGTCTGCTTCCGTGTATTTGGGATTGACGGTCTTTTCTGGGTTTTTGGCGTAGTCGATAGGGTGGTCAAGCCTGCCTTTTACATCCCATATCTCACAGACAGCCATTACCCCGATCCCTTTTTCGGAAGCAGATACTTCTTGCGAATATCCATCTGGAACTGCCGCCACTTAACTGCTTCTTCCGTAAGCATCGGTGCGTCCACAAAGTTCAGGGCATTGGCTTTTGCCGCAAGCTGATTGATACGGTTGCCAATGGCAGACAGCTCACGCATCATCTGGTAAAACTCTGGGGCAGGCTTTTCACACAAACGGTAGCCTTTCACCATCGCCCTTAAAAACGCTTCTTTGGAACGCCCCGACTTTCTCACAAGCTCATTAAGTTCATCGGCTTCCTCCTCCGTCAGCCGAAAGAGTATCTGTACATTTCGTTTACGCATCGGTCACACCCTTTCTGTCGGAAAGCCTTCCTATCTGCAAACAGCACATCAGCACAACACCTGTCAGACTGCCGACCATTGTGCCGATGATAAAAGAGATACACTCACTCATTCTTAAAAACTCCTTTCTTTGATATTGGGGGTATTAGGGGGCAGCCCCTAACAAGCGAATTTGGTATCCGTCGTAAGATGGATAATCAAATTCAGTGCTTGGTAAGACCTGTCTTAGTCCTCGTACTCACACAGACATTCTCCACACACAGGGCAAAGATACGGACATCCCGAACAATCCTCGTGGTTCATACACTCGTCCTCAGCTTCATCGGGCATATCTTTTTCCTTTCCATCTTCCTTATTTGCGTCCTCAATCTTGGCTTCTCCGCAGACAAAATCTTCCTCGGAAAAAGAAATAAGGTCGGTGTCAAAGAGAATGATTTTGACTTTCTCCGCCGCCTGTTCGGGAGTATCTGCATAAACAGAAATGGTCTTTTCATAGTGTCCTGTAAGAGTAACTGCATATTTTTTCATTGGATAAGTCCTCGCTTTCGTTCTTAAATTTGATGTTGTTTTTAGTATCTTTCTGGAAATCATCATCCGACAATCAACGGGCATCCCCCCTTTCACGATGGTTTTTCTGCTGTCCGATACCCAGATAGGACAACAAAAAATCGTTGACATCCTTACCGACAGGCGGCGGTGCGTCAACGATCTCATAGTCTTTTTGCAGCAATACTTTTAAGGCGGCGGTACACCGTCTGCCTGTATTGTCATTGTCTAAATGCAGATAGAGCGTTTTAATTTGCGGGTTTGCTTTCAAAAATGTGGATAGGGCAATGGGGATGGTGCTGTCTTTCAGCTCTTTTTTTGGCTGATATACCCCCGACAAAGAGAGTAGATTTTCTCCTTTGTAGTCCTTTCCCTCACATTTCAGATAAGTGGCATAGGACAGTAAATCAATGGCGGCTTCAAACAAATGCACCGAAATTGCAGGCTTATCTGCCAGAAGTCGGAACGAATACCGCTTGTCACTTCCCGAAGCATCCAGACGGAAGTTCCCGCCAAGACCTCGGTAGGCGGCGTATCTGGGTACGCCTTTTTCATCCTTACCGACAAAAACAGCATTGTGGTATCGTCCTGCACTTTCAAACAGGATACCCTCATCAATGCACTCCTGAATGATCTGCAAGTCAATTCCACGCCCAAACAGATAGTGAATGACCTGCTCATTGTTGGAATATCTGTCAGGTAAAAGCAGCACTTTTTCTTTTTGTTCCTTTGAAACAGAGGGCGGCGGCACATACGAAAACTCCCTGCCTGTCAAAATTTCAATGCTCTCCACAAAGCCAAAACCTCTGACTTTCATCAGATAATCAAGGGCAGATACGCCGCCAAAGCCCCTCGACCACCAATACCACTTGCCATTGGAAATCTTTAGGCTATCGTGTTCGGCGGTACAATACACATTTGTTGTGCCTTTCACTTTTACAAGATTGCTCGGCTCGCAGTCCCTAAGATAAGTTAAAAGGTCAATCTGTCTTGCCTGCTCGATGAGTGCAGGATCAAGAGGAACATAAGGCTTGTTACTTCTCATTTCTTTATTACCTCTCTCCCCAAGACAATATTTTTTCTGTCTTAACCATATAGTCTTTAAATTCTGTGATGGTCTGGCGTAAATCTTCCATATGGGTATAATCGGTTTCTAACCACTCATCATAAACCTCCTGTAACAGATTGGGCGATTTTAAGAGAGCTTTCGCCGCCTGTGGGGAATAATCTGTTTCCGAAAAACACTCGGCAATATCATTCTTCAATGCGATCTGATATGCTGCATCGTAGATTTCCTGCGGCGGTTTTCCTAACATTTCTTCCCGAAAAGCCGAAAGCTCACGCTGTACCTTGTCGGTCAGCCTTTGGTTCAGGGATTGCTTGTACTCCTGATAATTCACTTTTGCACCTCCTTGAAAATAAAATAAGCCGAGGGGATTATCGTTTGATAAACCTCTCGGCTATGTAAATTTAAGTATTCAATTTTAGATATGTGTGTCAGCGACAAATATAATATTTATCTATTTCAAATCAAAGAGAGAATTTTCATAGTCCTTTACATAGTATCGTATATTTTTACGACCTCTTTGAATAATAGTGTGTCCCTCTGCTTCTAATTTCTCTTTTTGTGCTTCAATACCATTGGGATATTTAGCATTTAGTTCCCCATTTGCTTTCAATGTTCTCCAATAAGGCGTTTCATCTTTGGAACGCTGATAACTCGCCCATGCAACAATGGAAACAAAAATTCCCGCTGTAATTGGTTCTGTAAAATCAGCACCACTCAATTTTGCAAAGTATTTTCGTATTTCCCCGATAGTAATTACTTTACCATACGGAACTTTTTTCATTACCTTGTCATAGTCGATTGGCGGTGCAAAATACATTTTACTGCCACCATATTTTTCAATACTTTTCTGGTCTGTGATGATTTGAAATTTTGGCATATCCTTATTGTCATGCAACATAGCATTAAAATCTTTCTTATCTTCGTTTGCCATTTCTGCCACCTCCTACTTTAAGGATAATCTGTTTGGCATTCCTATGCAATGAGGCTGTTTGAAAAATTTGACAAATATATTTGTATTTCTGATTATAGCACATCATAATTGGCTTTTCTATATACCAGTTACAAAACATCTAAGAGCAGGCTATAAAGCTTCCTACTCTATGTAAAAAGCAGCATCAGCTTCACGCCAACGCCGCCTTTTCTTTCGTCACTCCGTTATAAAATTCCTGCTTTTTTCAGATACCCAACGCTGTCATAGCAGCCACGGAAATAAACCGATTGCAGTTCCATATCGGTAAGCTCGTTCCGAAGCTGCAAGGCTTTCACAAGCCCTGCACATTCTTCAGCAGAAAGCCCCTCTGCCTTATCCATATCAAAGATGTCCAAGATTTTCGGATATTTGTCATACAGGTTTGAAAGTTCCTCTTTCATGGCACGGTACTTCTCATTTTCTTTCGGCAGCTTAGCAACAACAGAGCTTAGATATTCGGAAAAGATGCTGTGGTACACATCTACAAATGTTTCAAACTGAAATTCCAAAGACATTTTTCCACCTCCGATTATTCAATCTTTTCCCATTATACCGCCCAAATAACGGCTTTTCAAATGTGCAAAAGACGATTATCGCTCACGGTCAGCCGCTTTTCTTTCGGGTAGTTCATTCGTTTCCTCTGGCTCTGCGTCAAGTACCGCAGGGTCTTTCTGATCCAGATTCAGCTCAATATTTAAAGCATTGAGCCTTTCCGTTTTCTCTTTCAGCTCGTTCTCAAAATCAAAAGGCTTCGCCAGTTCTTCCTTTGCATTTTCAAGCTGTGATAAAATTTCCGTCCGTCTTGTCTTTGCCGCTTCCAACTTATCGGGGATTCTGGCAAGCTCATTTTCTATTCGGGTCAGATTTCCCAGAGCGTCCTCGCCCAAGCTGACCTTGTGTTTTGTCTTGCCGCACAAGTTCAGGCAATAATGGGTATTGACCGTATCATAGTAAATCTCCATTTGAAACCCTCGATAGCTGCCGATTTCTTTTGGCTGTGTCAGCGGATATTCCTTACAGACCGCAAGAAGCATCTTGCCTGCATCGGCTTTCTCTGTATAAGTCACACCCTGCAAAGTCATTGGGCAAAACCGATCCTCGCCCTTTGGTTTATGCTGTTCAAGCAGGGGAACATCACACCCATAGGCAGAAATAAGCTGTTCAAGCTCTTTAATTTCTTTCGGAAAGTGCTGCAAAACTCTGTCCTCAAGCTCGTAATGCTGATTAAGGTAACTCTGTTTTAACACCTTGAGCTTCGACACCTGCATATCTAAGTCCATCTTTTCTTTGAAACGCTCGTCCCCTGTGGCAAGCATTTTGACCTCCGCAAAGGAAAGGGCAACCTCGTCCACATCTTCTGCGGAACGGACAGGGCTTTTGCTCGTCATGATCTGACTGATAAATTTCTGCTTGCTTTCCACCAACTGATAGAGGTAGGCATCAAAAGTCTGCTCCGTTACATAGCGGTAAACCTCCACCTCTGGGAACATATTTCCCTGCCGTTCAATACGCCCCTGCCGCTGTTCCAAATCGCTTGGTCGCCAAGGGCAATCTAAATTATGGAGTGCCACAAGCCTGTCCTGCACATTCGTACCTGCCCCCATCTTCTGGGTAGAGCCTAACAAAATACGCACCTCTCCGCTTCTGACTTTCGCAAATAACTCCTTTTTTTGCACATCAGTAGTCGCTTCATGGATAAAGCGTATCTGCTCGGCAGGAACACCACGGCGGATCAGCTTCTCCCGTATATCATCATAAACATTAAATGAGCCATCGTTCTTCGGCGTGGAAAGGTCGCAAAATATAAGCTGTGCCGCCTTTGTGTCAGCGTGTTCCTCCCAAATGCGATGCACATTGCCGATACAGGTGTTGACCTTGCTTTCTGGATCATCAGGCAGCATCGGGTCAATCATCCTCTGGTCAAGGGCAAGTTTCCGTCCGTCATTGGTCACTTTCAACATATTATCGACCTGCGGCTCAACAAGCCTTGCCCTTATCTTTTCTGCCCGCTTAGCAAGAGAAGCTACCATTTCTGTCTGTATCTCGCTTGGCTTGGTCTTGATATTGTGATAGTTGACCTTTGGCACAGGGAGCTTTAACATATCGGCAGTCTGAATATCAGCTACTTCCCGAAACATTAACATCAGCTCTGGCAGGTTATAGAATTTCGCAAACCTTGTCTTTGCTCGGTAGTTTGTCCCTTCAGGGGCAAGCTCTAATGCTGTAATGGTTTCACCAAAAGTGGACGCCCAACTGTCAAAATGCTGCAAACCGTTCCTTACGAGGGTATCATACTGCAAGTATCTCTGTACGGAATACATCTCCACCATTGAGTTACTGATCGGTGTTCCCGTAGCGAAAATCGTGCCACGGTTACCTGTGATTTCGTCCAGATAGCGGCATTTCATAAAAAGGTCGCTTGACTTCTGGGCTTCGGTCTGGGCAATGCCGCCCACATTTCGCATCTTGGTATAGAGGTAGAGATTTTTGTAAAAATGGCTCTCGTCAATAAAAAGCCTGTCAACACCTAACTGCTCAAAGTCAATCACATTGTCCTTTCGCTTGGTGTCGTTTAATTTTTTGAGCTTCTGCTCAATGGCTTTCCTTGTTTTCATGAGCTGCTTGACTGTGAACTGCTCGCCATTTGATTTCTGCACATCTTCAATCCCACGCTCAATATCGTCAAGCTGTTTCTGAAGCTGCTCCCTTTGGCGTTCCATGCTCATCTGGATTTTTTCAAACTGGGAATGTCCGATGATGACCGCATCATAGTCGCCTGTGGCAATACGAGAACAAAACTTTTTTCGGTTCGCTGTTTCAAAGTCCTGTTTGGTCGTCACAAGGATATTGGCAGAAGGATACAGCCTTAAATACTCAGACGCCCATTGTCCCACTAAGTGGTTTGGCACAACAAACATAGACTTATTGCACAGCCCCAGACGTTTGCTCTCCTGTGCGGCAGCGACCATTTCAAAGGTCTTGCCTGCCCCTACCTTATGGGCAAGAAGTGTATTCCCTCCATAAAGGATATGGGCAATCGCATTCACTTGATGCGGTCTTAATTGAATTTCTGGACTAATCCCGCCAAAAGTGATATGGCTTCCATCATATTCACGGGTGCGGATACTGTTGAAAGTGTCGTTATAGTAACGGACAAGGCGGTTTCTTCGCTCTGGGTCTTTCCATATCCAATCCTGAAACGCCTGTTTAATCACTTCCTGCTTTGCCTGTGCCGCTGTGGTTTCCTTATGATTGAACACCGCTTTTTTATTTCCGTGTTCATCATACACATAATCAAAAATACGGGTATCTTTCAGATTCAGCGTGTCCTCAATAATACGATAGGCGGAAGCTCTTTTCGTACCGTAAGTGCTGTCCGCCTTGACATTCCCGTAATCGGAAGTTTTATTTTCGATAAACCAATCGCCATTATATGGCGTATAACGGACTTTGATCCTGTTTCTTGCGTGTTGCGACGGGGTTAAAAGTTCCATCACAAATTGCTGAATATCCTCCTGCGGTATCCAAGTCGTACCAAGACGCACAGCGATTTCACTGGCAGGCAGGTCTTTGGGAATAACCTGTTTTAAGGCTTCCACATTGACTGACAGCGACGGGTCTTGCTTTGCTGCAATTTCTGCAACCGTCAGCTTTTCCCTTACATTCCCAGAAAGGTACTCATCCGCAGTCACATAACGGGCAGGCTCGGCATTGGGTACACGAAAGATCACGCCCTGCAAATCTGCAATCAGTTCCTCCTGCGTTTTCCCTGTAAGCTGTTCCATATAGCCTAAATCAACACAGGCTTTTTCTCCAATAGAAAGGGCAAGGGCTTCGCTTGCGGTTTCCACAGAAGTTGCGGTACGGTGCGGTTTGATCGTCCGTTTCGTGAACATATCCGCTTTCCGCTTAAATTTTCCGTCATCGTCAAGCACTTCAAGGGAACATAACAGGAAGTAACTTTCGTCGGACGCAAAGGCAAGATAATTCCCTCGGTTATTGATAAGCCCGTACTTTCCCGTAAAGGTATCATACAAACGATTAAGCTGTTCCTGCTCCTTGCGTATCACTTCATCAGGGTAATCGTTGGTCTGGTAGTCAATAAGCCTGCGGACAGAGTCCCTGATCTCCACCAAACCCTTGATACGGTTTTCGGCAGTCATAGATACTTTGGCAGGGGTCATTACATCATTTTCTCGGAAGTAAATCCTGCCATCCACTAAAGTATAAGAAAAGTTCCGTACCAAAGGGTCGGCAGGAATACTCTCTGCCTGTTCATCGGAGATTTCATCAATCTGATTTTCCTGTGCTGTGATTTCCCCATTGATACGCTGCACCGCTTCCGATAAAAGCTCGGAAAGGGAATGTTCTTTGTCTGCTTTACAGGCAGTATCCATACCGAAACGGGTGCTTTCCATCTGCATTGTTCCAAGCACCATCTCTGGATGCTCTACAAAATAGCGGTTCATTGTGATTCCATTCTCGTCCGTGTCAAGGTGTACCCACTCTGGCTCTATCTCCATAACTCGGTCACGCTTTTTTAAGATCAGAATGTCACTTGTAACTTCCGTTCCCGCATTGGCTTTGAAGGTGTTGTCTGGAAGCCGTATCGCCCCTAAAAGCTCGGCTCTCTGGGCGATATATTTTCGTACTTCGGGACTTGCCTTATCCATTGTGCCTTTTGAGGTAAGAAACATTACAACGCCGCCTGCCTTTACTTTATCAAGGGCTTTTGCAAAGAAATAGTCGTGGATAAGGAATTTCTGCTGTTCGTAGCGGCTGTCGTTGACCCGAAAATCTCCAAAAGGTACATTGCCAAGCACCACATCAAAATGGTCGTCTGGCAGTTTTGTATCTTCAAACCCCTGTACGGCGATGGTGGCTTTCTGGTAAAGCTGCTTTGCAATCCTGCCAGTCAGATCATCAAGCTCCACGCCATAGAGCTTTGAGCCTGCCATCTTTTCAGGGAGCATACCAAAGAAGTTTCCTGTGCCACAGGACGGTTCTAACATATTTCCTTTCTCATAGCCCAGACGGTCAAGCACCTCATACATCGCTTTAATCACCACAGGCGGAGTATAAAAGGCTGTAAGTGTCGATTCCATTGCCGCACGATATTCCTCTGGGGAGAGGTTCTCATAAAGCTCTATAAACTCATCTGCCCACGCTGCATTATTTTCATCAAATGCCTGTGACAGCCCGCCCCAGCCGACATACTTTGAGAGAATTTCCTGTTCCTCTGGTGTTGCAAGACGGTTTTCAATCTCAAGCTCGTGAAGTGTCTGGATCGCTGCGATATTATTTCTGAATTTCTCCTTTGCACCGCCCACGCCTAAAGCATCATCCGTAATACGGAAGTTTCGACGGTCATCAGACGGAACGGGAACATCTACATTTTCTTTTTCGGGTGGTAATACTTCCTGTTCCAAAAGGCTGCGGATATAACCGATTTTCTCCACACGGTTTATCGGAATACCTGCTTGAGTTTGGAAAGTTACATCCCGCATTGACACATCACCGCTGATTTCGCTGATACGCTCGATCACATAGCGGCGGTTATCAATCACCACTTCTTTTCCTATCAGCTCTTGGTTGTCTTGTATTTCTGCGGGAGCTGGTGCTTCCTCTTTGTAAAAAGGCTCAAGCTGTTTCTCCGTGACCGATACAAGGCTGTCAAAATCAAGATACCCAAGTCCGTCCTGCACCAAAGATGCCAGACTGTCGTACGATACACAATCCACAAGCACATCATCTATATAGGTTTCCATACGGTACTCGGTAAGGTTGACGACTGCCTGTATCTCGTGCATCTCATCCTCAGTCGTCGTAAATGCAATTTTAACAGAGGACAGATCGGTATAATCCGCACCCTCCTCCTGTTCGTATTCCCTGCGGCAGAATGCGTCAATCGTTTCCTTTGCCTGTTCCAATAATGCCTGCTCGGAGGATACAAACCATTCATTCTCAAAAGACAGTATTTCGGAAAGGAGCTGTTCGTCCTCTGGGGTTAGTTCTGCGTGCTGTTCCAAATAGGGAATGAACACCTCACGCCCCCACCGCAGGCTTTCCATCTTTTCCCGATACGCATCCTCGCCCTGCTTTTTCCACTCTGGGATAAACGGACAATTCGGCGACAGGCAATAGTCATAATGATTTTTGATATGGGCAATCAAATCGCCCTCTCCATCCCCAATGTCAAACCGCCCGTCATAGTGCATATCCTCGCCATCAATAACTGCGGAAATATCAAAATCGGTCTTGTGATACCAACCGACCGCTTTGCTCTCGCTCTCCCGTTCTCGGTGCTGCTTTTCATCTAAAATGCCAAGCAGCCTGTTTCCAAGAGCAAAGCTAAGATTGGTAAATCGGTCATTCAGCTTCTTGTCATAAAAGCAGGGATGTTCGGAAAAGCCGATAGAAAATTCTAAGCTGTCAGGCTTTTTCTCGATGAGTGTTTCTGATTTCTGCCTGTCGGTTACTACGACTTTGAGATGGTCATTGGCAGGGTTTTTGTTCAGAAGTTCGCTTAGCTTTGTATGATTGTACGCCTGCATGAAAATCGGGAACTGCACATTCTGCAAAGTCACCCTATCCTCGGTAACGGACTGCACTTCATATTTGTCAGCCCCCAGATACACCACATCGCCCTCGTGACAAAGGTAGTGCATTGGATGCAGCTCCGTCAGTTCTTTGGAAAAATACCACGCATTACTGCGGCTGTAAGTGTCGCTCGTTTTCTCTTGTACCAGAGCCAGAAAATCAAGAAGCTGTTGCACCGTCGCAGGATCAGAAAGCTGTTCCTCCATCTGCCTGTCATTTATATTGGCAAGCTCGGTACGATTTACCTGCGACAAAAGCTCTTTTTCATAACCGTCCAAATCACGGATAAAATCAGACAGACGAAGGGCAAGGCTGTCCCGTTTGTCAGCAGGGGAAAGTGCCTGCTTAGACTGGATAAACCGTTGTCTTGCAAGTTTTCTCTGGGTGTCGATTTCATACTGCGGAGCAGATACCTGTTCCAGATAGTCCGCATAATGGTCTTTCTCTTTTGGGTTTAAATAGCGGTCATTCTTGATAAGCTCACGCAGGCGTTTTTCCACCTTCGACCAAGATAATCGCAGGTCTGGCTCGGTATAAGAACCCTGTTTTTCAATGGCGATCCCTTTACTGTCTGCCCATCTTCCTCCCTGTGTCCCGTCTGGAAAAATGTGTGTTCCGCCGCCTGTACCATATTCCTTTTTTAGAAATTCAATGTTTGTTTTGCTGTCACTATTTTTCTGAAGCTGACGATAGATGCGGTATTTGCTCTTATCATAACTACTGCCCATTTGCAGAACAGAGTCAATATCTTCCTGTGAAACGACAAAAGCAGAGGACTTTTCATCCTCTGCCTGTGCGATCCTTTCTATCTGCTGTTCAACCGTTGGAAGATTGGCACTTACTTCTTCCTCATTGGCAATGCTTAGCTGTAAATCAGTTCCGTCAAGATGACTTCCTCCGCTTGGCTGCGGATGTTGTTCATCAATCCTACCCACTGCATCGGGGCTTTTTCCTTCAGTTCCTCCGTCACGCCCTGCTCCATTGAGAGCTGCTTCATCAGAAGCTCCAACCGTTTGAGTGCCGTCTGTTCCACCTCGTAAAGATACTGATTTAACATCCCCTCTGTCAGCAGGTTCAGATAGGTCACTCTCTTGTGCTGCTCCAGATACTCCCTGTGCATCATAGCGTATCTGCCAAGCGGAAGCTCTGGCTCTGTCGGTAATGTTAGGTCTGGAATAAGATAATCCCCCTGCCTTGTGTATGTGATTTCGCTCATTATTTTCACTCCTTTCGGGCTGTTTTCTGCCTACATCATAACGGGATTGGGACTTTGGTGCAAAGGTGCGGTTTTCCTCTCTGGCTTCCATTTGCACATTTCGGATAGCTGCGGAAATTTCCCGAAGTGCCATCTCCGATATATCGCTCGTGGCAATCCCGATTGCATTTATCGTATGGGGCGTATTGAAATTCACAATGTCGGCAAAATCTTCTCGGTCAAAATATTCCTTCACATCCAGACCGCAGCGGCTCATCAGCATAAATGCCACGCTGTTGACCGCAAGCCTCTTATACAGCACTTCAATATTGTATTCGTCCAGTTCTTCTAAAAAACTGTCTTGGGTTACGCCTTTGAGCTGTGACAGGTAATCGGGAAGATTGTCCTCCACAGCGTTCTCAGCAGTCTTAAAAAGTGTTTCCGCCAAGTCTGTTTCTTCAAGCTCTCCGAAACGGTCAGAAAGCCTTTCCTTTACTGCCTGCTCATATCGCTCATCCATCTGCCAGATCGGAACAGGACGGCTGCCATAGTAACCCTCGTGGGTATCGGATATATCAAAGTAGTATTTCAGCGTGTTCCTGCGACCTTTCGGGTCGAACACGGCAATCCCTTTGCTGTCTTTGTTTACCCAACGCTTAAAGAGCTTATTCCAAGTGCCAAGCTCTGCCACAGCTACGGCATCGGGGCGTTGAGCATAGATTAAGAGCTGTTCGTCAAAGCGGCACTTATAGTTGCGGCAGGCAGAGGACAGAAAACTCTGCCACGCCTGCGGACTTTTCGCAACCGACACGCCTGTTCGCCGATACAGCTCCGTGATTAGCTGATATTTTGCAGCCATTTTCTTTACACCTCCTTGTCATTTGCCCCTGCGATCAGGCAGGGGCGTAACTGATTTTATTGTGTTTCATTCGTCTGATAAAGTCTTTGGTGTCATACAGCACACCGTCAATCTCTGTGTGGTTTTCATCTATATAGCGGCAAAGGACACATAGTGCATCCCCGTTTTCAGAAAACAGCCGAAGCATACCTCCGTCTGGAATGGAAACTTCAATCCCGTTTTCTTCATTTTTGAAATGGATCATTCTTTTTTCACTCATTCATACCACCACCAAGAAAGGAAATGACCTTATTCGATTTGATACTCTTTTGCAGGTCGTTGATCAGGGTAATATCTGCCACCGTAATGCCCTGCATGGAAAGAATATCGTCCATTGTCATAGAAGCGATTGCCTTTTCATCTGTAAAGCCTGCTTCAAAGACTTTATTCAAAACCTTTACCGCTTTCTGATTGACTGCCATTGTCCTATCCCTCCTATCGTTCATAGTCTTTGTGTTTCGGTGCTTTCGTTGCCTGCGGCTCTTTACTGATCGGCTCACAGACTGCACCGTTTTTGTGCAGAAACTCGGCAAACTCACCGATATGATACAGGTTGTTGCCGACCTCCGTATGGTATTCGTCAATAAAGCGGCAGGTGTATTCCCGCTTTTCGCCCCAAGCGGTCGTTACCATAATCTTCCCACCGTCTGGGATACGGAACAGTTCTTTATACTGCGTATCCATAAAACGGATGCCTTGCCCAGCTTTTCCCATATGCTGATTCAGCCATTCCTTCACATAGCAATAACAGTAAAAGTTATAATCGCCTTTGGTGGGATTGCACCGAAATAGAAAAGCGTGCTTTCCTGTGTCCACACGAAAACCATATTCCGTACAATAATTCCCTTGCATCGCACTTTCAGGATATTTCCTTGCAAAAGCACCCATATCATAACGGTTGTGCAAAAGTCCCTTATCCTCACGCAAGGCATTGATGACAGTATCAAGGTCTGCCTTAAATTCGTCCGATTTCCATTGGGGTCTGGTATCAAACCAAGTGGTATAAAAGCCATAGCCTGTTGTTGCAAAATCGCCACGCAGATGTCCGATTGTACCTGTCTGCCCCTCAATCTGCATACTTTGGGCATAAGTGTATTTCTGTTCTGTCGGGGTTAGTGGTCGTATCTCCATATCAGCGTTCCTCCCGACTGTGCGTTTTTTTCTCTTTCTGCTGTGCTTTCAGTTTTGTGAGAGCTTCCTTTGCCCACTCTGGCATTTTTTCTGGCTTGATTTCCCCAAGCACATCATATCTTTCCCATCTGCCACGCTCACCTGTGGCAAGGCAAGTGCCAAACACCGCCTGCCCTCTGCCGCCTGTTGCACCGTGTCCACCGTCTGCCAATACAAGCTGATAGGCAGCGTGCTGATATTCATATCGTTTCGGCTCGGCGTTGATAACCACCACCTTGCCGACGATATTCGAGCTGTGATTATCGGGAATACAGTCGGAAACAGTAAACGGTGTTTTATCAAAGCGGTATTGTTCCTGCTCCGTTTTTACAAGCTCGATCTGTGCCTGTACTCGGTCTGTAAACACCTGCATCGCTTCCAGATAATCGTCCGTACCAATCGCTTCCGTACACCACGGGGCAGACAGGGGATTGTTATAAGAACAGTAACAGACCATAAAGGGATATTCTTCCGCCTTATTTACCCCAAACAGCACTTCCTTTTCGCCGATATAAATGCTCTGCTCAATCTCATAAGAGCCTGCCATTCTTTTTTCCTTACTCATTCCCATCCTCCTGTTGCTGTTTTTCTTTCTTCCTGTCTAAAATCTTCTGCATACATACATCGCAGAAAATAACCGTCCCTTCCTTATAGCGGGGATAAGGGCAGGTCGCACAATCATATTTTTTCTTAGCGTTCTCGGTCATTGTGATTCCTCTGTTTCTTTTCTGGTTGGTTATAGGGCATCCTGCACTCGTTCTGATAGCGTTCATTCAGCTTATCCCTTGCTTCGGAAAGCTGATTGCAATAATACCCCCAGAAATAATCTGATCCGTCCTTACAGTACCAACACACATAAGGGTTCGGGGCTTTGGAGTTATGCCCGATAACAAGCTCTGTACGCCCGATTTGACAGCTCTCAATAATTTCATAACCGCCGTTCATTCGTTTTTCTTCATTCATAAACACCTCTCATTCTTTGGCGTAACGCCTGTAATTCTGTTCCTGCTTGGCACGGAGCTTCTGGATACGGACACTACCTAAAAGCTCTGGATGTTCTGCCTGCAGCTTTCGGCGTGTCCTTCCTACGCTCTCAAAGCTCGGCAGTCCCAGATAACGGTACTGCGACATCACTTCCGCAAAGGGCATCGCCCCTGCGTCCTTAAAATAGCTGTTACATACTTTCAGATACAGCACCATATCGTCATTTCTGGCTTCCTCGTCCTTTTTCAGAATGGCTCGCACCTTATCCTCAATAGTTCTCAATTTCTGCATACATACCTCCGTATATGGAAAGGGGACAGCCAAAAAGGCTGCCCCCAGACACTTTACTTCTTCTTTCGGTTACGGATGTTCAGCCAGATTGCTCCGCCCACAATGAACATCACAAGCACAATGGCGATCACCGTCTTTGCTTCCATTCCTTAGTCCTCCTTTTTCTTCTTTTTCAGCCCTGCGATCAAGAGCGTACCTGCACCAATGAGGGAAGCTGCCGCCAGTCCTCCCCAGAGGAACGGATGGAAGTCATCGCCTGTTTTCGGGGTGTCACGCAGTTCATTGTGCATCTGGACAACCGTAGTTGATCCCACTTTGACCGTAATCTGTTTTTCAGCAGGCAGGATATAGTTTGCCGATGCCTTATCGCTGACCTCGGAAATGGTGTATTCTCCGATACGCAGGTTTTCAATCACGATTTCTCCGTTTTTGTCGGTCTTAAAAGTCTGGTCATATCCATTTGCACCTGTCACTCGGAAAGAGAAGCCTTCCACCTTGCCATCGGAAGATGTTTTGACAATTTTAAGACTGCCTGACTGCGGGGCATTGACAAAGCCTTTGCCTGCTTCATTTTCCACCACATAGGTCTTGCCATTTTCCTCAATGGATACGGTGTAGACATTTTCATCAAGAACAAAGCCCTCTGGTGCTGTCTTTTCACGGACAAAATATTTTCCGTATCGAAGCTCGCTCATCTGGTAGATGCCGCCGCCAAGCTCAGACATTTCGCCAAGCAGCTCATCTTCCTTGTCGTACTCGCCATTTTTGTTGGTATCGGCAAAGACTTCAAAAACTGCACCTATCAGCTTATTGTCAGGATAATCCTTATCAACTTTGGTAAGCTCAATATTGCCTGTGATAAATTCATTCACAAGCTCGATTTCCACAACTTCATCCACCTTGCCGATCGTAACAGGAATTTCTTCCTCGGACAGTACAAAGCCTTTCGGACTTTCTACCTCTCGGATAATCCAAGAACCATACGGCACTTTGGCAAAAGAAAAACTACCGTCATCCTTTGATGTGGTAGTTAAAATCGCATGTTCTTTTGTAAATTCTTCTGTGCCGGTCTTAAAGATGCCAATGACAGCACCACCTAAGCCCTTGCCGTCCTCATCGGTTTTCTTTCCGCTTACAGAACCATAAATCAGCTTGTTTTCAATGGGTTCGCCGTCATTGACTGCAAGGTGGACGATGGCGGTATCCTGTCCTGCATATTCAAAGTTTACAGGGTATTTCGTATCACTTGTAAAATACGCTTCGTTTGCTGCAATCTCTTTCACATAGTAATTGCCCATCGGAAGGTCAGTCTTAACCTTGCCTTTTCCATTCTCATCAAGAGTAATGATCTCAATCAGTCCGTCAGCAGGGATGACCGTACCGTCTGCGGCAGTCAGTTCTTTTTCTGCATACAGCCCAAAGGCAACATCAAAGATTTCCCCGTTATTGCCCACACCAAAATGCTCATCGGTTTCAAGGCTCTTTACAAGGTCGATTTCCACACGCTGACGCTCGTTGTAGAAACTCGTTTCTGTTTCTGTTACTGAAATTTCTTGTCCTGCATAGACAAGCTCAACGGAGTGAATTTCATCATTCAGCACCATACCATTCGGAGCTGTCACTTCCTTCACTTCATATTTTCCAAGATATAATTTCTTTGATTTTGCCGTACCGTCTGCACCTGTGGTCAGGGTATCTACCACCTCACCTTTTTTTGCTCGGACTGTTCCCTCTAAGGTTACAATATCCTCGACTGCGGTAATCTCATAAACCGCACCCTCCAGATTTCCTACGGCAAAGTTTGGCTGATACATTCCGTTGTTTTCCGATACGCTTGAGAAAATCTCTCCAGATTTTTCTACGGTAATCGTACCTTTTTGTGCCAGATTGGATCGTACTACCTCAATCACGGTAATTCCGCTTTCTTCCTCCGAATTTTCCTGCACTACATCAAAATACACAGGCTCAGGGTCAAGCACATAGCCGTATGGGGCTTGTACTTCCACAAGAGAATAGCCCTTTCCGTATTCTAAAGCCTCTGGTGTGACCAACTCGCCGTCTGCGGTCGTATAGAAAGTATCAATGGTTGTCACTTCTGGATAAGTGAAAGTCATCGTCACAAGGTTGCCGTTCGGGTCGTAAATCTGGAAGCCTGCCCCTGCATACGGGATGGTTTTCCCTGTTTCCGCATCTTTCTTCACCACCTTGATATAGCTTTCAAAGTTAGCATTGTTAATAAGATAGCGGTAGGTCTGACCGTCGGAACTGATAAACACATCAAACGGCTTCATCAGCTCACGCCCTTCCCATCCATAAGTCTGTTTTACCGTATAAATGCCATAAGGCATATCCTTTGTCTGGGCAAAACCGTTCTCATCACAGACAAGCTTGTCACGCTCGCTTTCTTTTGCCTGCTCAAAGCTGCCTGCCGATTTAAGGAATACCTCAAAGACAGCACCTTCTTCTGGCGTTTCGATGCCTGTTTCGCCGTCATCGGTATGCTTGATAATAGCGATATTTCCCTTGATAACCTGCTCATTCACATCATTTTTTGCAGAATTATATTCCACCTCATAAAGTTCTGGCTCTGCACCGACTTTATGAATGGTCGGGTCAAGAAGATACCCCTCGGACGGACTGATTTCTCGGATTGTCCAGTCATCGCCGCACACATAATACTTGGTCGTAAACTGACCGTTTTCGTCGGTCGTGTAGGTGTCAATCAGTTCTTCGCCCTTGTAAATGCCATAAATTGCACCCGCTAAAGAAGCGTCCCCCTGCGGTGTTCCTGTTTCTGCATCGGTCTTAGTTACCGTCACATTGAATTTCTTGAGAATATTCTGGAAACTGCGGTTTGTAACCTTATTCCACTCAATCGGTGCGGTCTGGGATGCAGGAATGACATAGCGGATTGCCGTATCCACTTCCTCAAGCACATACGGGGTATCGCCGCTGATCAGGACATCCTCAAACTTGGCTACACCATTTCCATCGGTGACAGCATACTCATCGACTGCAAGTCCACTAAGGGATGTGCCGTACAAATGGAATTTCACGCCCTCCACCAGATTGTCCTCGGAAGTCTTGACTACTTCAAGGCTGCCACGCTTTAAGGTGTTGTTGAAGTTGACTGTGGTTGTCTTGCCGCCGATAAGTGTTACCGTCTGGGTCTGCTGTGGTTCATAACGGTCAATGGTCTGCTCTGTGATGGTATAAGTGGCAGGGAACAGACCTTCTACTGTGATATTTCCGTTTTCATCGGTCGTTACCGTCTTATTGATACCCTCGCCCTTGATGGTAAACGGAATGCCTGCTACAACGCCGTCCTCAGAAGTCTTTTTCAGGGCAATCGTACCTGTCGGTGTTTCCACATTGAGATAGGCAGATACAGGAGAAGCGTTTTCTACACCTGTAATAACATCCTGCAAGTTCGGATCACCATAAGCAATCAGTTTGGCACTCTGACTAACCACAGGCACTCCGTTTCGGGTTGCTGTAATCCTTACAGAACCATGAAAGGCTTTCTTTGATGTGAGCGTGAGCTTATTTCCAGATTTTGCTACACTGACCGCATCGCTGGAACTTGCAAAGGAATATTCGGACAGCACACCGTTTTTATCGGTTAGCGTTAGACTATATTTCCCGTCTTTATAGACAAGCTCCTTTGTAATATCGTCTTTCCCGCCTGACATAAAGCTCGGAATGGTATTGTGCTTACTCATCAGCGAAACAATCTGGTCATAGACTTTCTTTGCTCCGCTGTTTGGATAATGAGAACCAAAGTGCAGGCTGTACACGGTGCTGCTCGTCTGGCGGTATGAGCCTGTGGCTTCACGGCATCCCGTAACAAACTCCCATACAAGAGTCTGGGTCGCAAGCCATTTCTCATCGTCTGATCCAGACAGATTTCCTCGGTTTCCCTGATACCCATAGAGCAGGGCAAGCCCAACTGCTTTTTTCTGGCTTCCCGAAAGAGCGTTCCATGCTTCGGAAGATGCTTCTTTCAAGGTGTTGCCCGTTTTTAGCGGTACACCCGGCTGTAAACAAAATGCTGTGTCGCCATCCACAAACATACGGTATTTATAGTCACCCGTACCGCCTGCGATATAACCGTTGATGTTGGCACTTGAATTGTACCTCATTGCATTTCCGTTCCCGTCATAAGTGTGCGAAAAGGAAATCGTACCAACATCTCCTACGGCTGCAAAGGCTGTGGTGGCAGGCAGTACGGAGAATACCGTAACCGCAGCCATCACGACAGCCGCAGCCTTTTGGAATATTTTTTTGAATTTCATCTTTACCTCCTGTTGATATTGAAAATAGATGTTGCCTGCTAACCGAAAAAAGCCGCCCTCTGGCAGCTTATTGTTTTTCTTTTCTCGGATAGTAACTGGCAGTATTAAGGGGGAGAGGTGTGGAGAGGGGGAAAGCGAAAAAAAAGGCTATCCACCCAAGCAAACAGACCTGTCCCTTGATGTGTGGCTATCGTTCCTGTGCCTTGCTTCTTTGCAGATGGCGGTTATAAAACTCCAACGCCTTGACCACAAAATCGGATTCTTTCCCTTTGGGTACAGATTTTGGAATGAGTTTGGTTATCCTTTCATCACGGAAAGCAGGCTTTTCTCTCTGATTCGGCTTTTCTTCTTCCATAATGGAACTGATCACCCCGTCTGTCAGCTTTCCTTCCTGCATATACTTTTTCATTTTGATAGCCTGTGCAAGTGAGGGCGTGGCGTCATTATATTCCATCGCTTCAAGCAGGGTGTATTGCTGTTCCTCGGAAAGATAAGAAATTTCCACCGCAGGACGGAACGCAATCTGACGCTCATCCACCATTTGCAGAATTTCGGGTACAAGCTCAGTTAAGCGAATATAGCGGCGTATTTGGTCTTTACTTTCTCCTACAAGCTCGCCTAATTCCACATCTGAACGCCCTTTTTGCAACTTCGTCGCCAATGGCGACGAAGTTAAATCACTCCGTTGTCCCTGCCTATTCATCGCTTCCAACCGCATCTTATAGGCAAACGCCTTTTCACTCGGCAAAATGGTCGTTCTTTGCAGGTTACTTTCCACCATTACAATAATGGCTTCATCACGGGAAAACTCCTTGACCTCACATTTCAGCGTATCAAGCCCTGCAAGCTCACAAGCCTTTTTTCTCCTGTGACCGCTAATCAGCTCATATCTGCCGTCCTCCTTCAAACGGACAGTCGCAGGGGTCATTACACCGTTTCTTTTTATGCTGTCAACAAGCTGTTCCATATCCTCATCCATTAAAACCTTAAAAGGATGGTCTGGGAACTCATCAATTTCAGAAATGGGAATATCCCTTATCTTACTTAATGCCGCTTCTGCACGGCTTTCGTCTGTCTGAAAAAGGTCATCGTATGCGGTCAGCTCGATGCTGCTTTTTCTGCTTCTCGCCAATATCTGCCACCTCCTTTCCAAACTGCTCATAAGCTGCGGCAACCTTACCGCCTTTGTCATAGGCGAAAATGCTCTTTCCC
>HF995339.1 GCA_000432335.1 Firmicutes bacterium CAG:646 | reverse complement strand
GTAATAACTGGGATAAACCAGCTATACTTTCTTCTAAATCCTCCTGTTTTACCCCTATGATGATTTTATCTTCCACTTTCTTTCTCATGGGATGCCTCCTTAATAAATTTCATAACTTGCTTCTTCTGCGCCTTTCACTATTTTTGTGATTTCATATCCTGCTTTTTCAATGATGCATGGTATATCATCTGGGTGATTTGCGTCTTCAACATCATCTGCAATACAATTTATGAGAGTATCTCCCTCTTCTTCGCTTTCCACTTCCACTGTGTATCTGTTAAATCTAATTACAGTCTCTTCTACTCGAATTTCATATTGCATAACCCACTCCTTTCCAGGTACCGCACAGCTACGGTACCCTTTATGTATTTATGATATATCTACCAAAAAGCCTGGTTTGTCATAAATAGCTCTTCCCGAATTTCTTCAGAAATTCTTCCCTTGTGTGATTCTGCTCCCAAATGGTCTGTGCATATCGTTTGACTATACGATTTGTCTTATCGTCCATATGTACCGCTTCTGGTCCTTCCCGGTGATGTCTTGGACAAAGATATACTGTCAATCCCTCTATGGTGCTGTTCGTCCTGTTTGGATTTCCGCCAAATGCATGGTGCTCCTCAATATCTGGGTAATAAAAATTGTTGTTATCCAGCAGCATGCACAAAAAGCACCGTCCGTCTTTGTCCTGTAAGATGCTGGGTCTGGGTTTTGGTTTTGGTTTTCTTTTCTTTTTCTTCCCACTTTTGGGAAATAGTAATTCTGTTTTTTTCATACTGTCTTTTCCTTTGCTTTTACAAATTTATATCCTGCCACTCTTACTGCTCTGGAATTTCCTGGATGATCTGTTGCAAGCAGCCCTCTCTCAATCAGTTCCGTGACGTGGTTTTGCACCGTCCTCTGGCTGATATTTAATTTATCCGCAATTTCCGAATAGCTGGGGCTATATCCATGCTTTTGAAAATATTGCAGAAAGTACAGATAGATTTCCTTGGTAATGATCTGGGAATCTTTTACTCTGTTTATTTTTCTTTCTTTTTGATTCATTTGTGTCTCCTTACCTGAACCAGGTCTCCACAATCACCGGATGATCGTGTGGATCTCTTGGCACACAAAAGTTAAATCCTGCTACCCGGATCATATCTCTCAATTCTTCAATACTGTCGCTGGTTGCAAATGTATTTAGCGGCGCCGGTACTGCACTCTCAAATAGTCTTGCCACGTACACTCCCCGGTGGTCTGCCGGGGAATTATAGATCGTTATGGATGG
>HF995338.1 GCA_000432335.1 Firmicutes bacterium CAG:646 | reverse complement strand
CCACCCTCGTCTTTTGTCAGAACGTAAACCTGAGCTGTGAATTTTTTGTGGCAAGTTACAGAACCTGGTTTAGCCAGAACCTGTCCACGAACGATATCTGTTCTCTGAACACCACGCAGCAGAGCACCGATGTTATCACCAGCCTGTGCTTCGTCAAGCAGTTTACGGAACATTTCGATACCAGTTACAACAGTTTTTCTTGTTTCTTCTTTAACACCCAGAATCTCAACTTCATCGTTCAGGTGCAGAATACCACGCTCTACTCTACCAGTTGCAACAGTACCACGACCAGTAATAGTAAATACGTCCTCTACAGGCATCAGGAACGGTTTGTCAGTGTCACGCTCTGGATCAGGAATCCAGCTGTCAACTGCATCCATCAGTTCCATGATCTTGTCGCCCCATTCTCCGTTAGGATCTTCCAGAGCTTTCAGAGCAGAACCCTGGATAATAGGAGTATCATCTCCCGGGAACTCGTACTCTGTCAGCAGTTCACGGATCTCCATATCTACCAGTTCAAGCAGCTCTTCATCTTCAACCATATCACATTTGTTCATGAATACTACAATGTAAGGAACACCTACCTGACGAGACAGCAGGATGTGCTCTTTTGTCTGAGCCATAACACCGTCTGTAGCAGCTACTACCAGGATAGCGCCATCCATCTGAGCAGCACCAGTGATCATGTT
>HF995337.1 GCA_000432335.1 Firmicutes bacterium CAG:646 | reverse complement strand
GATATGCACTTCACGCAACAGCTCCTCTATTTTTACCTTTGATCTCACATCATACTATTGTTTTAACAAACAGTTGATCAACTGAATCGTAGATTGTTTCATAGTCGCCTACTTTTTCGAATCCATATTTTTCATATAAGCCAACTTCTCCACTCATGATATATATTTTTTCATATCCCAGCCCACGTGCATATAAAATTACATTTTGAATCATTAGCTCTGATATTCTATTACCACGATATGGTTCATCAACAAAAACGAATCCTATAAATGGCGTAAACTTATATTCTTCTGGCAACTCGTCTTTTTCAGCAAATGTACAGAATCCTGCCACTCTTCCACCTACACAAGCAACAAACACTCTTTCCCAGGCAGCAAAGTCATTGTTTTTCATCTTTTCTGCCAAATAGGGACCTGCTTTCCACGAACATCTTTCAGCTAAACATATAGTTTCGTTCCAATATTTATGTTTTTGAGTCATGCAATATATTTCTGTCATATATTCCTCTGATAAAAATTTTTCTTATTCTTTCCCCATCAGATATAACTTTTCTACTGCTTTTTCCACATACTCATTATTTACCGTGTGGAACGCACCCTGATCAGCAGCCTCCGCATAGAGAGGATTGATCGGCATCTTTCCTAAAACTTCCATCTCCAGCTCTGCAGCGATCTCGTCAATATGACTTTCCCCGAAGATCTTGATAGCTTTTCCACAATCCGGGCACAATACATAGCTGTAGTTTTCTACAACGCCCAGCACCTTGATATTCATCATTTGCGCCATCTTGTAAGCTTTTCTCACAATCATCTTTACCAAATCCTGCGGTGAAGAAACAATCACAATTCCCTCCACCGGCAAAGACTGAAATACTGTCAGAGGCACGTCTCCGGTTCCCGGCGGCATATCTACAAACAGATAATCCAGATCTCCCCAGATTACATCACTCCAGAACTGTTTTACCATATTTGCCAGAATCGGTCCTCTCCAGATCACCGGCTCATCCTCCTGAGGAAGAAGCAGATTGACAGACATAACCTTAATGCCATTTTCTGCAGTCATCGGGTAGATTCCCTCGTCATTTGCCTGCGCCGGTCCCTGTAAACCATACATTTTAGGAATGGAAGGACCAGTGATATCTGCATCCAGAATTCCTACGTTAAATCCTTTCTGTGCCATCTGATTTGCCAGAGAAGCTGTTACAAAGGATTTTCCCACGCCTCCCTTTCCACTGACAATCCCAATCACATGTTTGATCTTGGAATCCTTATTCATATCCACCAGCATACTCTGGGGCTTCTTGCTTGGACAGCCTTCGCAGCTTTCCTTTGTACAAGATGTGCTATTACATTCTTTTGCCATATTTCTTAAACCTCTTTTCTATTGTTATTTCATAAAGCGATCGATTGCCTTATTCAGCTCTTCCAACGCCTGCGTATCTCCTTCCTGTACCGCATCCACAATACAATGCTCGATATGATCCTGAAGGATTACTTTTCCTGTATTGTTAATGGCAGATTTTACGGCAGACAACTGAATCAATACTTCTGAACAGTCTCTCCCCTCCTCCACCATCCTGCGGATGGATTCCAGATGACCAATGGCTCTGGACAGGCGATTCAGAACTGCTTTTGTGTTCTGGTGCGTATGGGTATGATGCCCATGGCTATGATGAACCACCGTTCCATCTTCCAGAACGTGCGTATGAACTGCACTCTGTTCTTTCATTGACCCTCCCGTCTAAATCTCCGAAAATGTATATCTTTGATGGATGCCGGCTGTAAAAATATCAAATACAATACTGCCGTCCTCCTGAACAATCTTTTCATAGGTAAAATCTCTGCCCTGAAATTTCTGCTGAATATAAATCTCGGGATCTTCACATTCTATCTCTTCAAAAAGCTGATCGCGGGAATGGTTCAAAGGACATTGATTGATAATCTCCCTAATTGCCTCATATTCTTTCATCCTGTTCCCTCCTTCATCCCTTCTGAAAATTTACCGTTACCTGTCTATTATATCAGCCCTTCTCTGAAAGAACAAGTTCTCTCCGGGGAAGATTTTAATATTTTTTGTCAAAAAGGATTGCCTTATGTAAAATAAGGGGTTATTATAAGACCATTAAACTTTCGATTTGTTTTCAGGAGGATAGAAACATGCAGCTTTTAGAAGAACGTATCTTAAAAGATGGTATCGTAAAACCGGGGAATGTCCTGAAAGTGGACAGTTTCCTGAACCATCAGATGGATATTGAATTTATTAATGAACTGGGCAAAGAATTCAAACGCCGCTTTCAGGATGCGCCGATTACCAAGATTCTGACCATCGAAGCTTCCGGTATCGGAATCGCCTGTCTGGTAGCTCAGTATTTTCATGTACCAGTGGTATTTGCAAAAAAAGCCCAGAGCCTGAACTTGGATGGAGAAATGTATACTTCCAAAGTGGAGTCCTTTACCCACAAAAAAGTATATGACGTGATTCTTTCTAAAAAATTTCTCGGACCGGAAGACCATGTGCTGCTGATCGATGACTTTCTTGCCAACGGCTGCGCTCTGATGGGATTGATTGAGATTGTAAAAAAATCCGGTGCAACTCTGGAAGGCGCCGGAATCGTCATCGAAAAAGGATTTCAGGCTGGCGGAAAAATGATCCGTGATATGGGGGTTCGGCTGGAATCTCTGGCGATCATCGACTCCATGACCGATGATTCCCTTACTTTCCGCCCCGGAAACTAAAAACTAACACGCCTTTCAACCTGAACAATCTGAACAATCTGAAAAAGACTGGTATAAGAAATAGGACACTGAAAGGAAATAACGCTTTACAAAACATTATTCAGGAATATTTATACATTTTCAGCGAATTTGTCGAGCACGCTTTGAGATTACAAGCTCAAAGTGAGCGCAGACTGAGCGTAAAATGTATAAATATTCTGGATATACGTTCAATACACCAGACTTTCCCCTATCTTCACTTTCCATTCTCCCACCAGTTTTTCCAACGACCATGCCGCATTTGCAGGACTAGTAGACGGAAGCTTCACCGCTTCCCTTCCTGTCACTGGTTTTGTGTAGCGATTGTACATCTTCCACGCCGTAGCCCCATTAGTAAAAATCTTCTCCACCGGCGCTTCCGTGAGGATTCGGTTAAGATCGTTTGGCACCACGTCCCGAATACTGCTGTCGCTGGAACCTTCGATCTGACAGGAACCGATCACATCCCAAACCGCCACATGATGGTCCAAAAGCATGCGTTTTTTCTCTTCCACCGTCTCAGGAACCGGAACTCCAAGCACCGCTGCCATCACCTTCCAAAAACGATTCTGGGGATGATGGTAAAAAAACTTCCCTTCCCGGGATTTCACCGATGGAAAACTTCCTAAAATCAAAATTCGGCTGTTTTTATCCCAGACTGGCTCAATTTCATGTACCGCATACTCCACTTCAAAGTTCCTCCTCGTCAAATTCTACATCCGTATAATATCCACGATCCGTCTCACGGATATCCTTCACAATCCCCTTCCGGGACTGCAACCGCTCATATCCCTGATAATTTCGGCTCATGGCGATCATCGGCTGAATCGTGTAATAATGGGAAGTGGGAAGAGGACTCTCTGTCACCTCGACCTCCTGACCTACCTGCAAAAGTCCCTGACGTTCCATTTTAAATTCCATGATTCTCATTTTTATCACCTTCTGTTCCCTACACTAAATAGTTTGGATAAAACAAATCACTCTGAGAACCCGTCCGGGTCAGATACAAAAATAGCGTATCTCCGTCTAATTCGTAAATCAACAGCCAATCCGGGGTAATATGGCACTCACGACACCCTTTATAGTTCCCTGCTAACGCATGATCTTTATATTTTGCTGGAAGTTCCTGTCCTGCTGCCAAAGTATCTACCACAAACCCTAACAAGTCTATATTGTAACCTCGCTTTATCATCGACTTCAAATCTTTTTTAAATCTCCCGGTCTGAACAATCTGATACTTACTCATTATCCAAATCCCCCAGCAACTCCGCAAAAGAACCATAAGTTTTCTTCTTCGAATCTGCCTTCAATTTCTGCACTTCTTCAATCGCTGCAATCGTATCAGCATTAGGGATTCCATAGCGAATAACACTCCTCATATACCTGACAAGATTACCTTTTACATTTTCGCCGTTCCCAGCCACAATACTCTTATAAGCATTGTACACCTCCCTGTCCATCGTAAACGAACAGGTTACCGTATTAGATTTACTCATCATAATCCCTCCATATCTACTTAGTATACTTACTTAGTGATATTAGTATATATACATTTTTTCATTTTGTCAATGCACTTGCATTTGGAACAAATCGTAATAGGTTCCCTGAATTTCCATCAATTCCTCATGGGTTCCATATTCCGTAATTTCTCCATTCTGGAAAACTGCAATATAATCGCAGAACCGGGAACTGGACATACGATGAGAAATAAATACTGCTGTTTTTCCCGCTGCCAATTCAGAAAAGCGCTGATAAATTTCATATTCTGCCCGGGGATCTAACGCAGAAGTCGGCTCATCCAGAATCATAATCGGCGCATTTTTATAGATTGCTCGGGCAAGAGCTATTTTCTGCCCCTCACCACCAGACGGCTCAAACCCGTTTTCCGAAAAGTTTTTATAAACATAAGTTTCCATGCCCTCCGGAAGTTTTTCCATCTTATTCTGCAAGCCGCTATGGCATAACAGATCATAAATCTTTTCATCTGTTTCCTGTTTTGCTAAACCAAAAGCAATATTTTCTTTCAGGGTGAAAGAAAGCAATTTATAATCCTGAAAAACAGAACCGATAGCTGCCATATACTGATCATAATCAATATCCCGAATATCAATTCCATTTAATAAAATTTTTCCTTCTGTGGGATCATACAGTCTGCAAAGAAGTTTGACAAAAGTAGTTTTCCCTGCGCCGTTCTCCCCTACAACAGA
>HF995336.1 GCA_000432335.1 Firmicutes bacterium CAG:646 | reverse complement strand
GTAAATAACACCATGTTATCTGTTATGCTGTTCATATTACATAGTTCCTTTCTGATTTTTTTGTAGCTGTGTCCTATTTAAGTACCGCTCCTTGTAAATCGGCTATAATCTTTATTATTTTTATTGTTTAAAGTTCTCTTTTAGAGGAAATGAATGACTTGCAGAAATAGGGTAGAACAGGTTAATAGAGGCACTGTACAACATAACAGATATTATGTTGTATTGATTTGGCAATGGATAAGGAGTAACGATGGCATATACTGTAAGAAAATTCTTACAAATACAAAGGATTATGCGAGCGAGATCTAAATTAACATGGAGGTACAAACACGAATGGGATACACAGTAAAAGACTTTATCGACTCGAACAAATTCCCAGGAATGAAATTAATTAGTGACAATTCAGGAATCAATAGAGAAATAAAAGGGGCTCGGATTATTGCAGCGCCGGATATGGAAAAATTTCTGGTGGGAGGTGAACTCCTTCTGACATCTCTGATGATTTATGAAAAGCTGGATGAGCGTATGATGCTAAGTCATTTGGAAGAATTAAATAAAAAACAGGTAAGCGGGTTTATTGTGAAAAGAATTCAAAATACACCACATCAAAATGAGCTGTTTGAAACTTTATTGCTTTTTTGCAATGAACATAGTATTCCGGTTTTAGAGATTCCACAGGATTTTAACTATTGGCCGATTATTAAATATTTGCTGCCGCAGGTATTAAATATAGAAATTGCAAAAGCAGTCTACTCTAAAATGACACGTGATGAATTTAATCGCCTTTTTCCAGAAGGAATTAGTGAGTACAGATCATTAGAGAATCTGTTTGACAGAGCAGGGAGGATACTTGGGAATCCAATAGCTTTGTATGATGAAGATTTCCACTACATGTATTCAGGCACATCAGAAGAAAGTGATTTAATAATCGCAGATGGTTATGAAAAGTATGTTCCCAACATTATTTCGAGATATGAATATATGCGGCAAAAGAGAAAAAATATTGAGTATATTAGAAAAATCAACATTTTAAACCAGTGCACGTTTTATTTGGTGGTTTCGGAAGTGAGTGGACCATTAAGAGAACTGGATTTTATAACATTAGATAGTTTAATGCCGCTTTTATTATATGTTCTGACTCAAATTGTAACTGATAAAAATATGGAGAAAAAATATCATAGAGATTTGGAGTACAGATTGTTAAATGGATCCTTGTCTGAAGCGGAAGAAGAAGATGTTGCAAGCTTGCTTAAACTTGGTGTGACTGAAGATTATAGAGTTGTCACCTGTTATTTGAAAACTGAAAAGTATAAAGATAATTTTACTGTTTTTCAAAGAAAAAAGATGGAGGTTATAGAAAAAGCAATTTTAGATTTCGTACCGAGAGAGTATATTTATTGTAACACGAACCAGGTTACATATATTCATAAAGAAAACAGGACAGAAGGAAAACAGGATTTAAGAAAAAAACTGGAAGAGTTCCAAAGAATGATACAAGAGCAATTGAAAGAAGAAAAATCGAAATACGAATTTCTGATTGGGGTAGGAAATAAGGTTAAGGGTTACCATAATCTGAAAGAATCTTTCGCAGACTCAAAAATTGCAATAGAGTATATTGATGTCATTAGAAAAATAGTAGGAGATACAAATAAAACAGTAGTGGATTGTTCGAGATTAGGGTTTTTTCACATTTTTGTAAATATTAAGGATAAAAAGCAATTAAGAACATATATACCAGATACAGTGCATGAAATTCATCAGTATGATATTCAGAAAAATGGAGAACTGATTGATACGCTGGAATGCTATCTGAATAATAAACAGAGTATTCGAAAAGCTTCTGAACTAATGGGCGTGCATGCCCGGACAGTTTCGTATCGTTTGCAAAAAATAGTAAAACTAACGGGGATGGACTTCGATAACATAGCTGAGATGCTAGCTGTCCGAAATGGAATTATTATATTAAAAATATTTGAATTGTTATAAAAGATAACGAATCACATGGTTAGTGTGGTTCGTTTTTTTGTCAATTTATCGCAAATGGAGCACTTCGAACAAAAAAACGTTAAAAAATTTTCGTCCGTTGCGCATTATATTTATAAATTTAATAGCGTATAATACCGAAACTGATAAGAAAGATTATCAGCGAAAAACATTGAAGATATCAATTCTTGATATTTTTTTTGATATAAACTAAGACTTCGCAGGGTTTAGATTAGAGGGATAACGATGCAACTGAAAAATTCGACGGATTACGCAATTAGAATCGTATGTTACTTAGCAGCACAGGAACGGATGGTATCTACATCGGAATTGTCACGGAAGCTAAATGTTTCTGCTAATTATGTTCCTAAAATAGCAAAAAAACTGAAAGATGCAAAAATAGTCACTGCCTGTGAAGGTACAAATGGCGGCTATATGCTGGCAAAACAACCGGAGAACATTTCTTTGATGGAAATTATATCGTGTGTAGAGGAAACAATGGCAATTAATCGTTGTTTGGAAGAAGATCGTTTTTGTTCCAGAAATTTAGAAGATACCTGCAAGATACATAAAATCTTGTTGAGTTTGCAGAATACATACAATAATAAATTAGAGAGCGTAAAGGTTTCAGACGTTATCCGCCCTGGAGAAGATGAATATTTTGGACGATTTTATGTTGTGTTAAAGCTGAACTTAAAGGAAAAAAGCTACGAGTGTGTGTACTCGCATATCCGTGAAGTGTATGAGAGAGTAAAAAATACAGAAAGCTATGAAGAGTTCATAAGCCAGTATGTAGAAAGATATGTGTATGCTTCTGACAAAAAAATGGTTTATGACTTCTTGTCAAGTGAAGGATTAGAAGAAAGACTAGTTGATGGATGTATGGAAAAGGATCTTCCGTATCGCAGAATTACGGGAAAAGATAAGAATGCATATATTTGGATGGAAGCAAAAAAATATATAGATGCAAATGAGAATACTGCAATTATTACCTTACATAATGAGAAGATTATCCAGAACACAGTTATAAAGATGGAACGGGAACTCATAAAAAAAGAACAGGATATGGCAAAGCAGTATTGGGATATGGTATCACTTTTAACTACTGTATTGAATCATAATCAGTTAGTTGAATCAGGATATCAAGACGATATCAGTTTCTATACGAAACAGATATATCTTCAATTACAGAAAAAATATCCGGAATATGGAATTACAGATGAAGAAATTACGTCTGTAGCTCATCTAGCACCGATTCATGATATTGGAAATATAAAAGTACCAATTGAAATTTTAAATAAAAATGGAAAATTGACGGATGAAGAAATGAGTGTAGTAAAGCAACATCCATTAGTAGGTGCAGCGATGACCCAGAGATTCCCAGAGGGGATAACAACGGAAAAGCTGAACAAATATAGCTATGAAATATGCAGACATCACCATGAAAGATATGATGGATCAGGATATCCAGACGGTTTAAAAGGAAATGCAATTCCAATGTGTGCACAGGTTGTTGGGATTGTTGATGCTTACGATGCATTGATCAATGATCGGCCATACAAAAGAAAGTATGAACCTGAAGAAGCAATACGGATGATTTCAAATGGTGAATGCGGAGCATTTTCTAAAAAACTGATCCAGTGCTTGACGGCGGCAGCAAAGCAGCCAGAGTGGTTAAAAGTAACAAAAAGTCAAGCACGACAGAAGATTTGAGGCGATTTTATGAACAAGAAATTGAGTGTTTTAAGACGAATTACAGCAGTTGTTCTGTGTGTTACATTATTATCTTCGCAAGTCGTAGTTGCGAATGCTGAAGATTCAGAAAGAATGAATGTGCAGACCAATAGTGAAATTACAGATATATCGGAACAGGATGGTTTCAGCAGTGATACATCTGAAATATCTGATATCACGGAAAGTGATATTCCTGATTCTTTTGAAGGAGAATCAGAGCCAAATACAGATATTAGTTCTGAAGTAACAGAGGAATTTGGTGATTCTGAAGATCAAGGATTTACAGATGGAGAAGAAACAATTATCGAGGATGAAAACACCTCAGATACTTTGGAAGAAGCAAATCCAGATTATGAAGATGGAAAAATATGTATCTACAATTACCAGCAACTTCTGCAAATCGGTACAGGAACACAGATGTTTTCCGGAGACAAAGATGGAAATGTTGGTGAAGGGGATAAGGTTCTTGCAGATGGTGCAGAACTTACCTATGCATCAGACGCTTCCTATTGTTTGATGAATGATATTCCAATAGATAATGAAAATGTCTGGAACTTCCCATCAGATTTTACAGGTAGCATCACTTCATCATCAGAGCGCACGGGCAACACAGTATATGATTCAGTGACTGATACGATTTATGTGTATAACCGATACCAGCTTGAATTGATGAAAGGGGAATCTTCAGACAGCGAACCTGTAATGAGCGAGGATTATATTGCTGAAAAAGTTGGAATGGGACAGGTTTTTACACTGGAAGATGGTTCCTATCTTACTTACAGCAAAACACATAATTATGTGCTTGCTTCTTCATTTACAACAGAAACACCGGAGCTTCTTGCAAATAAGGCTGGGACAGAGGAGACAACTCAGGATATTACTAGCGCATATCCGTCCGACTATGAAGGAAGAAATTATTTCGGTCAGGTGGTAAAAAAGATTGGTGATAAAAATTATATTCTGATTGGAAATGAAACACAGCTTCGGGCAATCGGAACAGATACGGATGTGACAGAGCCAATCTGGCGAGTGTATGAAACAAGAGAGAAAAAGTCGGGATTGTTAGGAGGATATACAGACTGGAAACCGGCAGCGGATACAGCAGAATACAAGACAGAACTGTATTATCCGGGTGATGCGGATATTGTGAAGTTTAATGACACATATAATTGGTCTGGAAAAGAATTGTATGGAAATAAAAAAGGTGACCATAAGCTGGGAGATACAGATGAGCAGGATGGTGGGGCTTTGTTAGGAACGGGTGCCACAAAACGATATCACTATGTGAGCAGTACGATTCAGGAGTCAGCTGATATGACAGTAACTGCAACAGAAAGTACTGCCAGTGCTTCCGAAGCTGCATCTGTTGAAGCCGATGCAGCTGTAAAAGACAGCAATTCGATTGATATGACTCCACCAGACAGCGAGGAAGCAGCTGAGACAGGAAGTAATGATGAAACCTTTACAAGTGGTGAGGATGAAAGTGATTTTTCAGATGATGCGAATCTGGAAAGTATTACGGTTGATGCGAACAAAACTTACGTCCTTACCTATGATACATCCAAAAGTAGCAATACCAATATTGCAGGCACCGGATATAAATATAGCAAGGATGCGAATTACATCATCTTTCGTGATATTGAGCTTTCCAAAGAGGGGACCAATTCTAATGGAGAAGATGATGATTGGGATCCTATTGACAATTATCAGGGAAACATGGAAGGCCGAAAGGGAATGGTTGAAGGTCAGAGTATAACCATCAGCCATATCAATATTTCACAGGCGACTTCCGTTGATCAGGACAAGCAGGCAGAATATGGTATTGGATTTTTCAGAAATCTGACAACGCCATATTCTACATCCCTTACAATATCCCAAAATCCAATCACTGTGAAAAATATTACCCTTTCTGATGTGACGGTTTCTACTACTACAACAAAAGTTAAACAGAATATCAGTTTGATTGGAGGTGTGCTGAAGCTCCTGCTTGGAAATTTAAGTGGACTGAAACCGGATCCGCAATCTCTGGCAACAGGTGGCTTTGCTGGCGTTGTAAAAGGAAATATCCAGATTGAAAACTGCAATGTGGAAAATTTACATGGAGTTTCCAATGCAAATGACCGAACCGGTGGTTTCGCAGGTTATGTCAGTGGTATGACACAGTACGACCTCATATCAAATGGATTAGGAGGCCTGGTTACTACTTTAACCAAAATTCTGAATCTGATTCCTCTGCTTGGAGCCGGTGATTTGCTGACTCTCCTTTTAAATGGAGGATTACTCAGTGTAAAAAATCTTATTCCGATAGGCTATGTCAATCCAAGTATCCAGAATTGTTCTGTAAGCGGTGACACTTCTGTTACAGGTCAGAAGAGTACCGGTGGATTCGCCGGGGAAGCCATCGGTGCAGTGATGAAAAACTGTTCTGTAGGTGGAAGTACCACAGTGTCCGGAAATGACTGTTCTGGTGGATTTGTGGGACGTTCTGCGAATGCAGTCGTGGTAGGTGCATTAAGCAGCCTTGGTATTGAACTTATGGGAAATTTCCCGGTCAATACAGTTATGCTGAACTGTAGAATCGACGGAGCGGTAAACGTATCTGCACAGGGAACCTCATCTAAAGAAAGTGGTTATGCAGGCGGATTTATAGGAGAAATGCGAAATAGTTATGCGGTGGACTGCAGTATTTCCTCTCTTGGCGCTGTATCTGGAAAAGATTATACCGGAGGATTTGCCGGTATAGCAACTCTTGGTGATGTAGCGGATATTGATGAAAGCCAGGGACTTCTGGTAATTGTAAAGGATCTTCTTACAGGGTTGTTAAATGGTAAAGTAACCAACATGGATCTTCTGAATCTGGTGGGACTTCGACCTTCTGTTATAAGCGGATGCACCATTGCAGGAGATAGCATTTCTGTAACAGCAAACGGTAAAAATGCCGGTGGACTTGTAGGATATGCAGGGGCTGTCCAGATTTCCAATACTTTAGAACTTACAGACGATTCAAAGTCAACTACAAAAGCCATCCAGCGAATGCTTAATAAGACTGGCGTTACCTATGAATTTGCAGACCGTGTGAATCAGATCAATGCAGTTTCCTCTATGAAGGTTTCAGCAACAGAGAATGCAGGAGGAATCTTAGGCTATGCGAAAATGACCAGTGTCGGTGATGTCCTTGGTGGAACAGTTACAGCAGCGGATTACATGCGTTTTGAATGTAAAGACTGTTCCGTAAATGGAGGCTCTTCCGGTCTTACTGTTACTGCGTCAGATAAGGAGAATGGTTGTGCCGGAGGTACTATCGGTTATGGAACAGGTGGAGAAGTAAGGAGAACATCCGTCACAAATCTGAATTCCGTAACGGCGGGAAAGTGTGCAGGCGGTTTTGCAGGATATTTCGGAAGCGGTACCCTTGCCAATGTTGGCGGTATTAAGCTTCTTGGATTACCGCTACTAAAAATTGACAGCCTCCTTTCTGTAGGCCAGATGATTGAGACATTTACAGTTGACAGTACTGTTACAGGTGTTTCGTCAGGATATAGTGTGTCTACTGAAAATGAGCAAGGTTATAGCGGTGGCTTTATTGGAGAATGCATCAGTGGAAGAGCAAGGAACACACAGATCAGCAACCTGAAAACGGTTACTGCATCTGCAGCATCCGGAAAAGCCGGGGGCTTTGCAGGTTTTGCCAAAGCTGGAGATGCATTGGCAAGTGCAGGAGATTCTGTCACATCTTCCGGATTACCAGCAGGAATCCAACTGGAGAATCTTCTTGGAGTGGTCAGCGCCCTGAGACCGGAGTTCAATAATACGTCTATTGCCTATGTTTCGAATGGTTCTGATCCTCAGGTATCCGCTGATATGGCGGGCGGTTTTGTGGGTGACGGACAGGCAGTAGATATCAACTATGGAAACAACAATTCCGGATTCAAAGCAGACACGAATAGTGAGGATGGAACAACCAAAGGCGAGACTGGTGCGATTGCAACAACAAATATTACTGGACTCTCTTATATAAAGGGAACCAGCTATGCCGGTGGTTTTGCAGGAAGGCTGATGCCTGGTGATGTGGCACAGACAGGTTCTGTTAAGTTACTGGGCCTCTTGAATGTAAATCAACTTCTCAGTGTCATGGATGTGGCTTATCCGAGAATTTCCGATTCTTCTATTGAGGGAAACAACTTAGTTGTAACAGCATCCGGAAAGAATGATGATGTGGCGCTTGGAGACGCTGGAGGATATATCGGTAATGGAAAAGCAGTCATGGTGAAGAACTCTGATGTGACCAATGTAAAAGAAGTCACAGCACCGTATCATGCCGGTGGCTATATCGGAATCATGCGTTCCGGAAGTGCAGCGGAGGCAGGAGATGCAACAGGAGATCTTTTGAACAGTGTTCTTGGTAAGATTCTGAGTCTGAAAGAGTTGGCGAGTGTCTTGCAGGCTACATCCAGCAAAATTACAAATTGCAAAGTTGCTGGTACAGCAGATGGATTGACTGTTACAGCTGACAGAGGATTTGAAAACGCAGAAGGCTATGCAGGTGGTTTCGTTGGAGAGATGCAAAGCGGTCATGTAGATAATTCAGCAAATGCTGTTGATTCCGGAAAAGGAACGGCAGTAGAAAATCTTTTAAAAGTAGAAGGCCTTCGTTATGCTGGAGGGTTCGGAGGTCTGGTAAAAGCTGGAGCAGTTGCAGAGATTGGAGCTAAATCATCAATTCTTACAAAACTGGTTGATCTGACAGGATTACTATCCCTGGTCAATGCTTTTGTTCCGGTGATCAGTAATGCCAGTGTTAATTCTGTAGAAAAAGGGTTTACCGTTACCGTTACAGGTACTCTTGAAAAAGATAGCACCAACGATGCGGATGCCGGAAGTGCCGGAGGCTTTATCGGATGCGGAACTGGTGTACAGATCAGCAATTCCGATGTAAATAAATTGCAGCATACAGGTGTCAGTGAGCCAAAGAATCTGCAGCAGGAAGATGGTAGCAGTTATTACGGAAGCGACAGTGCATATGCGGTAAGTGGTTATCGTTATGCCGGCGGCTATATTGGGAAAGCTGCTATGGGAAGTACGGCGGCTATCGGAGGTGCAAGCGTTCTGGATCATGTACTTTCTGCTACAAATCTGTTATCAGCATTGACCGTAGTTGCATCTATTATAGACAGTTCAGATGTTTACGGAGCGATAGGCGGATTTAATGTTCTTGCAACAGATGGAGACGGTGATACCGGAAAAGCCGGTGGATATGCAGGAGAACTTCTTGGAGTTCACATTCAGAATAGTAATTCTTATAATTTTGCACATATCATAGGGCGTGAAAGTGCCGGTGGATATGTTGGAACCATGGAGCCGGGGAGTGCGGCAGATGTGGTAGATGGATTAAGTGCTCTTGGAGGACTGATCAAGGCAGATAATCTTCTTGGCGTTTTACAGGCATTTGTTCCAGTAATCAAAAACAGTGAAACAACAAGTATTCCATGTGGAGGTGCTGTGAGGGCTCAGGCTGAGAGTGATGATGGAATTTACCGTGGACTTGCCGGAGGATATGCAGGTTACAACTACGGCGGTCAGATCTGGGGGAACAATACGGATAACTGGAAAGGCTCTGAATATACAGGAACCGTAAGGGAATGTGCGGCCTATCGTATCCGATCCGTATATGGAACGGAATATGCCGGAGGTTATACAGGACTGATGCGGTGTGCGAATGTTGCAGACACAGGAAGTCTGAAGGTTTTATTCGGTCTTATCAAACTAGATAATCCGCTGACGCTTCTTCAGGCAGTGTATCCGACAGAAAAGAATACAGCTGTTTATGGACCGCTTCGTGGACTGGATACGGATACCTGGAACAAATGGGTTGGCGCTGTCGGTTCTTATGGAAGTTACGGTAATAAATTACAGGCACTTGGTGAAGTCAATGATCAAGAACAGTTAGATGAGATCATTTCTCAGTATGCATATGGATACGCAGTCACAGCAGGAAGGAGCATTCTGGCAAATAAAGCAACACAAGGAGGTTCTGCCGGAGGTTATGTAGGTCGGATGGAAGGCGGTACCGTAACAAATGGAACTGCAACAGATCTTCAGTCAGCAGAGGCTTATAGATGCAGTGGTGGATTCGCTGGTGAGATGCTTACAGGTTCTGTGGCAAACACAGGTGACGTTTCACTGGCAGGCCTTAAGATTATAGGTGCAGACAGTCTGGCAGCATTAAAAACTTTTGTGCCGGTTGTGAAACAGTCCCATGTGGAAGGATATCGTTCCGGTGCAAGGATCAGAGCAACTGGTATTGCAGACAAAGACCCGGCAGGATTTGCCGGAGGTTATGTGGGAAGGATGATCGGTGGACAAATCTGGGGAGATGGAACCAACTCCTGCAGTATCACAAATTTAAGGCGTGTAGATGGAACTTTCTATGTAGGCGGTTTTGCTGGAAAAGTAGATCCAGGTAGTGTGGCAGCTATTGATACAGCTACAAAGCAGGGACTTTTGAATAAGCTTCTGGATGTTCTTAGGGTAAATGCTCCGGCAGAGCTGATTAAGGTTCTAAATGCTACTGTTTCCACCATCCGCTGTGCATCTGTGTCAGCCTGGGATGACTGGGGCGTGATCGTAAACGGAACCTATCAAAATGGCAGCAATACCGGGTACGCAAAAGCAGCAGGAGGATTTGCAGGAAGTCTCTGCGGAGCGATCCTTGGCGAGAAAGATAATCCAGGAAGCGAAATCCGTGCAGACAAGATCCGTTCTGTAGTAGCCGGTGAATATGCGGGTGGATGCTTCGGTATTGCGGATGTTTCCGGTGCTGCAAATATTAGTGCAGGTAATGAGACCTCGGTATTACAGTATCTTTTAAAACTTGGAAGAACCGATGTGCTGGATGCGTTCCGAAGCTATGTATATTATGGAAATGTCACAGGCAGTCCCGATGCAGGGCTTGGCGTCAGTGCTAACACAGCAACAGATGCAGGACAGAATAATCAGGTTACATACAGCGGAACAGCTGGCGGATTTGGTGGTTCCCTGTTAAATGGATCTGTCAAAAACAGCAGCGTAACAGGATTAAATTATGTAACAGGCCTGAACAGCGTAGGTGGCTTTGTAGGATACTCCGGAAAAAGCGGAGTTGTAAAAATGGAGAAGCTGGATGTGCTGGGAGATAAATTTGGACAGCTTCTGGGCGGTGCCCTCGGCGTTCTGGATATTTTTGGTTCCCACATAGATGACAGTAGCGTGACAGGAGTGCCTGGTGGTTATACGGTTCAGAGTAAAGGCGGAAAGGAGCAGATCGCCGGAGGATTTATCGGCTACGCAAATCTTGCCAGAATGTCAGGATGCAATGCAGGAGATGATCAAAATCAGGAAAATAGTCTGAAACTGGTAGAATCCGGTGGAACAGCTGGTGGCTTTGCCGGAAGAACAAGCTTTGCCTATCTTGCAGATGTAAAACTGGATTCTACAGTGGTGGATGCATTATTCGTAGTTCTGAATCGGCTTGTAAGGGCATTGTATTTGGATAAGATCCAGGATTCCGACTTGTTGCATATTAATCTTGGAATTGTGAAGGTTGATGCGCTGTATGAAGGAAATCTTCTCCATGTGAATCTGCTGGGACTGGATATTTCTGTCGGGCTGTCTAAAAAGTCGACAGAAAATGATCAGCAGACAGATTTTGCAATCATTAAGATTGGAGATTCTTCTATCAAGCTTCCATGTGACAAAAACGGAATCATAACGAGAGATAATGATGTAAAGTCCAATATCAGTGTCAACCTGATTAAGGCAAATAGGACAAAAATTACAGACAGTAATGTATATGGAATCAGTACGGGATACGATGTCTATGCCGGCGGTGCCGGAAATGATGTAGATGGTGGTGCAAAGGATGGACGAAGCGGTGGATTTGTAGGTTACAACGATGAAGGACTGCTGAAAAATAACAACATGTATTACTGCGATGTGGTCCGTGGAACATCTAAGCTGGTGGGACCATTCAGCGGAAAAAGTGATCTGAACTCTGTATATGACTTTAATACAAAAGCAGGTGTAGAAGGTGAGAATAACAATTATCGTATCTACCGAAAACCGGCGATTAGTTTTGATGAGATCAAAAAGAATTCGAAACTTCTGACAGATACTTTCAGTCAGGAAAATGGATGGAGCATCTTCTCAGTAAAACATGTAGTGCAGGTAGATGAGTATAACACCTTGCAGAATGCAGTTATGGCAACAAAAGATTCTTCTGAAACAGCAGATCTGAATGCTTATGTATCAGATGCGAAAGCGGTTTTGATGTCAGATGCCAAAACTACTGTAAATACAGGGGATAGCACGTCACCGGAACCATCTGATACACAGGATCCATGTGATGAATTTGTAAATCTGACCATTAATAAGGTATGGAAAGATTTCCGGAATATGGACAACATCAGACCAGACACTATTAAGGTTACAATTTCCAGAAGCTGGACGGATGCGGAAGGAACAAAACATACAGAAGTTGTGCCGGGATATGAAAACTATGAAATAAAAGGTGATATCTCAAAATCTACATGGCAGAAAGTGGTTGAAACTCTTCCAGCCTACATAAAAGATGATGCTGAAAAACCGCATTATTATGAATATTCTGTTACGGAAACGGAAATAAACGGATATACAACTACAATAAAAAGCTCTGATGATGGATTTACCTTCACGATTATCAACCGACATTTTGCATTGCTTCCGGATACCGGCGGCGAGGGTATTATGATGTTTATCATAGCCGGTGGTTTGTTGTTAGCATTCCTGCTTTATACCGGACGTAGAAAGAAAAGGAAACAGACGATGTAGGAAAGAGGGAGTAGGGTCATGAGAGAGAGATGGCTGCGTAGGGAACTTCCACCGTAAAGGCTGAAGGAATCCCCAGCAAACCAATAAAAAATCAAAAGAAAGTGAGAAGAGGAACATGAAGAAATTAGTATCAAGATTTATGGCAGTTCTGATGGCAATGGTCATGATACTGTCCATGAGCATGACTGCATTTGCAGCAGATGCTCCAAAAGGAACCCTGACAGTCAACAATACAGTAGCAGGAAAGACTCTGGATCTGTATCAGATTTTTACCGCAACAAAAAGTGGCGATAATGTAGCTTATACACTGAACAGTGCATATGAAGGATTTTTTAAGAATAATACTAGAATATCAGGATCTGAAAGTTTAACAGGTGAAGCTTTAAGTGAAGCGGCATATAACTATGTTAAAGATCAGGTCGGAAAAGATGGAAGGAATGGCGCAGCGTTTGCAAAAGATATCTTGGGCTGGATTCTTGAGAATAAAACTACTGTAGATGCTACTCATACAACTGCACCTACAACCGCTGGTAATACGGTAATTAATAACCTGGATTATGGATACTATGTGGTTTATCCATTAGGTGCAACAGATACATCTACAGCACCTGGAAATGAGACAGTAAAATCCGTAGCATCTTTAGTCAGTGTTACAGACACTACAGTTTCAATTAACATGAAGAGCAATTACCCCACAGTAGTAAAAAAAGTAAATGACAAAAATGCAGATGATGTCAACATTGGTGATGAAGTGACTTACACACTGACATCTAAAGTACCGGATATGACTGGATATACTTCTTATGTATTTAACTTCAAGGATACATTATCCACAGGACTTACTTTTAAAGGAATTACTTCTGTGACAGTTGGATCAGGTGAAAATGTGCGGAATGTTACTGCAGGTACTGGCGATAATACTTATACATTAACACAGAACGGACAGGACATTACAATTACAATGAACAATTTCCTTGCTTCTAATAAAGACAAAGTAGGTCAGGCAATCACAGTAACTTATACAGCAACCTTAAATAAAGATGCCGTAACTGGATTTGATCCTAACACCAACAAGGCTACTGTTGAATACAGCAATAAGCCAGGAACAGGTGAAAAAGGTGAATCTGAACCAAGCAAAGTAGATGTACATACTTTTGATTTCACAATCTTCAAATATTATTTAAAAGATGCGACTAAGACTGGACTTGCAGATGCAGAATTCGAGCTTTACAAGGCAAAAGGTGATGTAGCTGGAGACAAGGTAAACATTAAAAAAGTAGTAGATGGCGAATACCGTGTGGCAACATCTGAGGAAGCTGCAGCAGAAGGTTTCAAATCCGATGTAATTGTATCTGGTAACAACGGTAAAGTTCTTGTAAAAGGTCTTGATGCCGGAACTTACTACTTAAGAGAGACAAAAGCTCCAGAAGGATACAATAAACTTCTCAGCGACATCAAGGTTGAGATTAAAGCAAACTATGATCCAGTAACCCAAAAACTGACAAGCTATACTGTAACTTATACATATAATAATGTAACAAATAGTTCAACAAGCAACAGTGCAGAAACTTCTCCAGAAGTACCTGTAGAAAACAAGACAGGTGCACAGCTTCCATCTACTGGTAGCAAGGGTGCCCTCATGGTAACACTGGCTGGTATCGTTCTTTTCGGTGCATTAACAGCAAGCAAAGCTTTTGGCAAAAAGAAAGCAAAAAACTAAGGCATTCTGAAGTTTAAGAATGGATAAAAAGACAGTTCATCTTCCCGGTATCGTACCGGGAGGATGTCTGCTTTTTCTGAAATGTCCAGTGTGGACTGGGTATTTCAGAAGAAACAGACGAAAAGGTGAAAGGTATTATGAAGAAAGTAGTGAAAATACTAAGAGGAATCGGATATCTGGCGGCATTTTCTTTAATCCTGTATCCGGTAGTGAGTAATTACATTAATCAGATGAACAGCACAACGATTGCTACAGATTATGAACAGGAAGTTTCTCATTTGTCGGAAGAACAGGAGAATGCAATGATCGAACAGGCACAGGAATATAACGAAAGCCTGATCGGAATTGGTTCCATAGCAGATCCATTTTCAGAAAGCAATGAAAACCAGACAGAAGATGATGAGTATAACAAACTTTTAAAAATTGATGACACTGGAATGATGGGATATATTGATATTCCAAAGCTTGATGTTGTTCTTCCGGTTTATCATGGAACATCCGAAAAAGTACTGCAGTCAGGTGTAGGACATCTGAAAAACACCTCGCTTCCGGTAGGCGGTGAGAGCTGTCATGCGGTATTATCCGGACACCGTGGACTTGCAAATGCCAAGATATTCACCGACCTGAACAAGATGGAGGTTGGAGATGTATTTTATATTAAAGTTCTTCATCATACCTTTGCCTATCAGGTGGATCAGATTCTGACAGTATTGCCATCAGATACAGATTCTTTACAGATTGAAAAGGGCAAGGATTATGTAACACTGGTCACATGCACTCCTTATGCAGTTAACACGCACAGACTGCTTGTACGTGGCACTAGAATTCCGTATGAAGAGGCACAGAAGGTAGATGAGGAAGTTGGTCTTCAGCGCACAATCCCATTCAATTTGATTCTATTGATTGCTGGAATTATTGCTTTAATCATCATATGGGTGAGCATTAAGTTACATAAACGCAGGAAGGAGAAAAAACATGAGCAGAATAAGTAAACGTAAGCGAATATATATGTGTATGGCCAGTGTGATGTGTATGCTTTTACTCCTCATTCCGTTACCTGTGTCTGCGAATGATCTGGGAAGTATATTATTAAAAGCAACGGTTGAAGATGAGACCACGGTATATAAGCTAAGTAATACTGAATTTACGATGTATCAGGTCGGAACATATAAAAATAATTCATGGGCATTAGTGAGTGAGTTTGCAAAGTCTGGAGTCATATTTGATTTTGATGATTCTTCCGCTCAGGCAGAAGCTGCAAAAAAACTGGAAAAATATGTACAGGATAACAACATCAAAGGAATGTCCGGAAAGACCAACTCAGACGGAGAAGTTATGTACAGAGATCTGGAAAAAGGAGTGTATCTTTTTGTCCAGACACAAAAAACACAAATTAGCAATCAAGTATATCAAAGCGAACCTTTTATCATAACAGTTCCAGGTAATTATGATGGTCAGATAATTTGGAATGTAACGGCAGAACCTAAATTTAAAAATGAATCGATACCACCAATTACCACGAATACGCCACCAGTTTCAGAAGAACCATCGGGTGATAAAAGCAGCCGCACTCCAAATGTAAAAACGGGAGACGATACGAATGTAATTATGTGGCTTTCCTTAATGGGAATATCCTTAGCCATATTTAGTATTTGTAAAAGAAAAGTCCATAAATAATATGAGAAGATCGGGAAATCCCGGTCTTTTCGTTTTGTTATATAACTGGCATAACCCAAAAACAAATACCTCCGGAGGTGCACCGTATGGCGTCACCTGGGAGGAAATGGGTTTGAAATCATGGGAAGATTTGGAAGAAAATGAGTGAGTTGCCAGTGCAATCTTATTTATCTCTTGTGACAGAAATAGGTTCCCGTTTTGCTGAAAGTAAGTCTGAACTGATCTCAGGAGCATTAAGCAGTGCTGTGAAATTCTGTCTGATGATATCCAGTGTCTTTTGTTTTTTCTGTAATTCCTGTTTTTCCCGGACAGTAGCAGCCTGTTCAGATTCAAGATTTTCAATTTGCTTCTGGATTTTGTCAGAGCTTGGGATTTTTGTAACACCGAGATCCTGAAGCTCTTTTTTTAGTGAATCGTGGAGCTGGTATTCTGCCTGATGCGGTATGCTTTTGGATTTTTTGCAGATTTGCAATCTTCAATCACTTTTCGGCAGAGCCGGTAAGAATCACAGTAAACGCAAAATAGCGAGTACCTGTTCAAAATCATCTAATGTGAGATAATAGACTCATCACTACAAAGTCCAAATAGTTTAGTGCTCAACTTTTTAGACCTTGTTACAGGAGGTGAGTCATGAAATCTCACACAAGTTTAATTGCACAGCAAACCCGTTTGAATGAATGGGCTGAACTAATCAGGGACTGTCAAAGCCGTCCGCAAGGAATGAAGATTGATGAATGGTGTCAGCTGCACGACAT
>HF995335.1 GCA_000432335.1 Firmicutes bacterium CAG:646 | reverse complement strand
CTACCTGCGCAGCCTGCTGGCCCTGGGCTTCCAGGCGTTTTTGATTATCGTCTGCGTGGCGATCTACGCCGTGCTGGTGCAGAACATCGCCACCGAGGAGGACATCATCATGGCAATCTGGAGCTGCGTGGGCTACACCGTGCTGCTTTGCTTTACGCTGTTCAAGACCGGCAGCCTGTCCAAAGCCGTATTCAACGCACATTGACCCGGAGGGAGGGAATTTACCAATGGCTTATGTACCCGTACCCAAAGACCTGACGAAAGTCAAAACCAAGGTCGCGTTCAACTTAACCAAGAGGCAGCTTGTCTGCTTCGGCTGCGGGGCGCTCATCGGCGTGCCGCTTTTCTTTTTGCTCCGGGGGCCTGCTGGCAACAGCGTGGCGGCCATGTGCATGATGCTCGTCATGCTGCCCTTTTTCATGCTGGCGATGTATGAAAAACACGGCCAGCCCCTGGAAAAGATCATCGGCAACATCCTCAAGGTGGCCGTCATCCGGCCCAAGCAGCGCCCCTACCGCACCAACAACTTCTATGCCGTGTTGGAGCGGCAGGCAAATCTCGACAAGGAGGTGTATGACATTGTTCGCGGCAAAGACAAAGCGGCAGGCCGAACCGGCAGAGCCGCAGACCAAACCCCGGCGTAAGCTGACCCGCGCCGAACGCAAACAAATCGAGGCAGCGATTGCCCGCGCCAACCGCACGGGCAAAAAGGAGCGGTCCGCCCAGGACAGCATCCCCTATGAGCGGATGTGGCCGGACGGCATCTGCAAGGTGGCGGATGGCCGCTACACCAAGACCATTCAGTTCCAGGACATCAACTACCAGCTCAGCCAGAACGAGGACAAGACCGCCATCTTTGAAGGCTGGTGCGATTTCCTCAACTACTTCGACAGCTCCATCCGTTTCCAGTTGTCCTTTTTGAACCTGGCGGCGTCCCAGGAGACCTTCGCCAACAGCATTACCATCCCGGCCCAGGGGGATGACTTTGACCCCATCCGGGTGGAGTACACGCAGATGCTGCAAAACCAGCTGGCGCGGGGCAACAACGGCCTTATCAAGACCAAGTACCTGACCTTTTCCATCGAGGCCGACAGCATCCGCTCCGCCAAGCCCCGTCTGGAGCGCATCGAGACCGATGTGCTGAACAACTTTAAGCGGTTGGGCGTGGCCGCCGAGGTTCTGGACGGCAAAGCCCGGCTGGCCCAGCTTCACGCCATCTTCCACATGGACGAGCAGGCGCCCTTCCAGTTCGAGTGGGACTGGCTGGCTCCCAGCGGCCTTTCCACCAAGGACTTTATCGCGCCGTCCGGCTTCGAGTTCCGTACCGGCAAGCAGTTCCGCATGGGAAAGAAGTACGGGGCCGTCAGCTTCGTGCAGATTCTGGCCCCGGAGCTGAATGACCGTATGCTGGCGGACTTTCTCGATATGGAAAGTTCCCTCATTGTGAATCTGCACATCCAGTCGGTGGATCAGGTGAAGGCCATCAAGACGGTAAAGCGGAAAATCACCGACCTGGACCGCAGCAAGATCGAGGAACAGAAAAAGGCCGTCCGCGCCGGGTATGACATGGACATCATCCCGTCCGACCTTGCCACCTACGGGGCCGAGGCCAAGAAGCTGTTGCAGGACCTGCAAAGCCGCAACGAGCGGATGTTCCTGGTGACGTTCCTGGTGCTGAACACCGCCGACAATCCCCGCCAGCTGGGCAACAACATCTTCCAGGCCAGTTCCATCGCACAGAAGTACAACTGCCAGCTGACCCGGCTGGACTTCCAGCAGGAGGAAGGCTTGATGTCCTCTCTGCCGCTGGGGCTGAACCAGGTGGAAATTCAGCGGGGGCTGACTACCAGCTCTACCGCCATCTTCGTGCCGTTCACCACCCAAGAGCTTTTTCAGAACGGAAAAGAGGCGCTGTACTACGGCATCAACGCCCTGTCCAATAACCTCATCATGGTGGACCGCAAGCTGCTGAAAAACCCCAACGGCCTGATTCTGGGTACGCCCGGTTCCGGCAAGAGCTTTTCGGCCAAGCGCGAGATCGCCAACTGCTTCCTGCTGACTTCGGATGATGTCATTATCTGCGACCCGGAGGCCGAGTACGCGCCGCTGGTGGAGCGCCTGCACGGGCAGGTCATCAAAATCTCGCCCACCTCCACCAACTACATCAACCCGATGGACCTGAACCTGGACTATTCGGACGATGAAAGCCCGCTGTCGCTGAAGAGCGACTTCATCTTGTCGCTGTGCGAGCTGATCGTGGGCGGAAAGGACGGATTACAGCCGGTACAGAAAACCATCATTGACCGCTGTGTGCGGCTGGTCTATCAGGACTACCTCAACGATCCGCGCCCGGAGAATATGCCCATTCTGGAGGATTTATACGACCTGCTGCGGGCGCAGGATGAGAAAGAGGCGCAGTACATCGCCACGGCGCTGGAAATCTACGTCACCGGCTCCCTCAACGTGTTCAACCACCGCAGCAACGTGGACATCAACAACCGCATTGTTTGCTATGACATCAAGGAGCTGGGCAAGCAGCTGAAAAAGATCGGGATGCTGGTGGTGCAGGACCAGGTGTGGAACCGCGTCACCATCAACCGGGCGGCCCGTAAGTCCACCCGCTACTACATCGACGAGATGCACCTGCTGCTCAAAGAGGAACAGACCGCCGCCTATACGGTGGAGATTTGGAAGCGGTTCAGAAAGTGGGGCGGCATCCCGACCGGGATCACCCAGAACGTGAAGGACCTGCTTTCTTCCCGCGAGGTGGAGAACATCTTTGAAAACTCCGACTTCGTGTATATGCTCAACCAGGCGGGCGGCGACCGGCAGATTTTGGCCCGGCAGCTGGGCATTTCCCCGCACCAGCTGTCCTATGTGACCCACTCCGGCGAGGGCGAGGGGCTGCTGTTCTACGGCTCCACGATTCTGCCCTTTGTGGATCACTTCCCGAAAAACACCGAACTGTATCGCATTATGACGACCAAACCCCAGGAAATGAAGGAGGCTGATGGACGATGAAACCCGAAATTCTGCATAACGACCACATGATGTTTCTGGACCGGGCGCTGGAAACCCAGCGCACCGCGCTCCTGACGGCGATGGCGGACGCCGTTTCCGAGTGCCGCACGGCGGCGGATCAGGCCGCTGAACTGACCGAGACCGGCGAGACCGGCCTGCTGCGGCTGGTGGAGATTCTGTGCGCCGCCAAGGTCCAGCGCGGGCAGGCCGGTGAGACTGTGCTGGAGGGCACCGAGGTCCAGATTTTGGCCGACGTAGTGGCCCAGCTCTACGCCTGCCTGACCGAGTGCCGCTTCGTGGGTCCGCTGGGGCTGGCGGCCTATGCGGAGCTTTCCAGCATGGCGGCCTCCCTCATGCTGGGGGAATGGTTTGATTAAGGAACCGCGCCTGCGCTTCACGGAGGAAGAACGGGCGGACCCGGCGCTGGAAAAGCCCATCCGCAAGGCGGAGAAGGCCGCCGTCAAAGCGGACAAGGCGCAGGCAAAAATCCCGAAAAAGCAGGTCAAACGGGCCGAGGTGGACCCCAAGACCGGCAAGGTCACGACCAAGCTGGTGCTGGAGGATAAGCCCCGGCCGCCCTCCAAACTGTCCCATACAGTGCGGGACGCGCCGGGCAACGCAGTGGCGGGCAAGCTCCACCAGGAGATCCGCAAGACCGAGGACGGTAACGTGGGCGTGGAAAGCGCCCACAAGTCTGAGGAAGCCGTAGAGACCGGCGTGCATCTGGCGAGGGAGGGCTACCGCAGCCACAAACTGAAACCTTACCGCAAGGCCGCCCAGGCCGAGCGGAAGCTGGAAAAGGCCAACATCGAGGCGCTGTTCCAGAAGTCTGTCTATGAAAACCCTGCGGCAGCCAGCAACCCGCTGTCCCGCTGGCAGCAGAAACAGCAGATCAAGAAGCAGTACGCCGCCGCCAAACGGGCCGCACAGTCCGGCGGGAGCGCCGCCGGTGCCGCCCAAAAGACCGGCAAAGCGGCCAAGACGGTCAAGGAGAAAGCCCAGCAGGCCGGGGCCTATGTGATGCGCCATAAAAAGGGCTTTGGCATCGCCCTGGGCCTATTTTTAATCGTCTGCTTGCTGCTCAACACCATGTCCTCCTGCTCCATGATGGCGCAGAGCATCGGTTCGATGATCTCCGGCACCACCTACCCATCGGATGACCCGGAGCTGGTGGCGGTGGAGGCCAACTACGCCGCCAAGGAGGCCGCGCTGCAAGCCGAGATCGACAACATCGAGAGCAGCCACCCCGGCTATGACGAGTACCGCTATGACCTGGATATGATCGGCCACGACCCCCACGAGCTGGCGGCCTACCTGTCCGCTGTGCTGCAAGGCTACACGCGGGCAAGCGCCCAGGCGGAGCTGGAACGCATTTTCGCGGCCCAATACCAGCTGACGCTGACCGAGGAAGTGGAGGTGCGCTACCGCACCGAGACCCGGACAGACAGCGAGGGCAACGAGTATGACGTGGAAGTGCCCTACAACTACTACATCTTAAATGTGACCCTCACCAGCAAGCCCATCTCCTCCGTGGCGTTGGAGCTGCTGACGCCGGATCAGCTGGAAATGTACCAGGTGTACCGGCAGACGCTGGGCAACAAGCCCCTGATCTTCGGCGGCGGGTCCGCCGACACCAGCGATTCCGAGAGTTTGGCCGGTGTGGAGTTTGTCAACGGCACCCGGCCCGGCAATCAGGCGGTGGTGGACATCGCCAAAAGCCAGGTGGGCAACGTGGGCGGCCAGCCCTATTGGAGCTGGTACGGCTTTAATTCCCGCGTGGAGTGGTGCGCTTGCTTCGTGTCCTGGTGTTACGGCCAGATGGGCCTTTCCGAGCCGCGCTTTGCCGCCTGCCAGTCCCAGGGCATCCCCTGGTTCCAGTCGCACGGACAATGGGGCGGGCGGGATTACGCCAACATCGCCCCAGGCGACGCTATCTTCTTCGATTGGGACTTGGATGGCAGCGCCGACCATGTGGGCATCGTAGTGGGCACCGACGGCAGCCGGGTTTACACCGTAGAGGGTAATTCCGGCGACGCCTGCAAAATCAAGAGTTATTTCCTGACCTACGAGTGCATCAAGGGCTACGGCTTGATGAACTGGTGACAAATTTTTATGAAGAATAGGAGTGATTTGACTATGGCTAAAAACAAAATCGAGCGCATCGACCAGGAGATCGCCAAAACCCGCGAGAAGATCGCGGAACAGCAGGAAAAGCTGAAAGACCTGGAAGCGCAGAAAACCGAGGCGGAGAACCTGGAGATCGTCCAGATGGTCCGCGCCCTGCGTATGACCCCGGCCCAGCTGTCCGCCATGCTGTCTGGCGGCATGGTGCCCGGCCGGGCGGTGGGTTCTGCCAATCCCGAACAGGAGGAAATGACCCATGAAGAATAAAAAGATTTTCAGAACCTTTGCCGCCCTTTGCACCTGCCTGATGCTGATGGGCGGCTTCTCTGTGACCGCCTTTGCCCAGGGCACTGACCCTGCGCCCACGGCCACACCGGCGGCGGACGCCACCAACGACAGCAACGTGGTGGTGGAGGAAACCGAGGACAGCCCCGCCCTGACCCCGGAGGGCAACGCCGCCCTGGTGGATGACTTTGGCGGCAACAAGCAGCTCATCACCGTCACCACCAAGGCGGGTAACTATTTTTACATCCTCATTGACCGCGCCAACGAGGACAAGGAGACCGCCGTCCACTTCTTGAACCAGGTGGACGAGGCCGACCTGGAGGCGCTGATGGAGGACGGCGAGACGGCGGAGGAAACGCCCGCCGTCTGCAACTGCACGGAAAAGTGCGCCGCCGGTGCGGTGAATACGGCCTGCCCGGTGTGCGCCGTGAATATGGCAGAGTGTACGGGCCAGGAGCCGGAACCCACCCCTGACCCGGAAACAGAGCCGGAGCCGGAACAGGAACCGGCAGGGCTGAACCCGGCGATGCTGCTGGTGGTGCTGGCTGTGCTGGGCGGCATCGGTGCGCTGGTCTACTTCAAATTCATCAAGCAGAAGCCCAAGACCAAGGGCAGCGACAACCTGGATGATTACGACTACGGCGAGGACGATACCGAACAGGAGGACGAGGACCCTTGGGAGACCGAGGAATCTGACGAGCCGGAGGACGCCGGCGGGGGCGGCGATGAGGAAAGCGAGAACCCGGCCAAATGACCCGGTTCACCGACAGCCCTTATGAACCCATGATGACGCGCAGGCCGGAGGGCGGGAAGGCAGCTTCCCGTCCTCCCTCTTTATCTCCCGGCCCCCCCTGCTATGGCTGCGGAACCTACCGCCCCGGCCAGCCCTGCGTGGGCTTCTGCCACAAAGAACTGACTGCGTGGCTGCGCGAAAGGAGAAAAGCAAAATGAATTATTTTATCCAATTTCTCATTGTGTTCGACCTGATCTGCTTCGGCGTCTACTTTGGCGGCGACATCGTTTGCACGGCGCTCGCCAAGGTGCGCAAAAAGACAGACGAAGAAGAATTTGAAATCTACAAAGTGGAGGACGATACAGACACCTCCAAACCGGCGCTGTCCATCGACGCCATCCGCCACTTGTTCCGCGGCGAGGTCCACGATTTTGTCTGCAACAAACTTCTGCCCAGCGGGCAGGAAACCCTTTCCGCTCTGACCGAGCCGGAGCAGACAGCGGCCCGGTTCCTGTTCTGCGCCTTGATCGGCTATCTCAAAGAGGAAGCCCCGAAGGATGAGCAGAGCTTCCCGATGGTGATGGAGATGCTGAACTATGCCGAGGGCGCGAAAGAGGACGGCGACAAGGACGTGATCGACATTCTGATGGAGGAAACCGCCGCCCGGACACATCTGCGCGAGGAATATTTCAGCGATTACCGCCGTTACCAGCTCATGCAGGTGGATAAGACGCGGGTGCTGCTGGCCTGCCGTGTCATCATCAACGACCTGCTGGGAAAGCTGTACCGCTATGATTACAACGTCGGTTATGACTGCCTTCTGGACGATGGCAACAGCGTTTCCAGAAAACTGAAAAAATCCAACGAAGAAATGGAGGTAGAGGAAGATGCGATTGGTGATCGCTGAGAAGCCCTCTGTGGCAAAATCCCTGGCCGCCGTGCTGGGCGCTGCTACCCGCAAAGACGGCTACCTGGAGGGCGGCGGCTGGCTGGTGAGCTGGTGCCTGGGGCACCTGGCCGGGCTGGCGGACGCCGCCACCTACAACCCCGACTACGCCAAGTGGCGCTATGATGACCTGCCCATTTTGCCGGAGTCCTGGCGCTTCACCATCGCCAAAGACAAGCGGGATCAGTTCGATGTGCTGCGCACCCTGCTGCGGCGGGAGGACGTGACCGAGGTAGTCAACGCCTGCGACGCCGGGCGCGAGGGCGAGCTGATTTTCCGCACGGTCTACTGCCTGGCGGGCTGCCAGAAGCCCATGAAACGGCTGTGGATTTCCAGCATGGAGGATTCCGCCATCCGGGAGGGCTTTGCCAACCTGCGCCCCGGCGCGGACTATGACGGGCTGCACCAGGCGGCCCTCTGCCGGGCCAAGGCCGACTGGCTGGTGGGTATCAACGCCACCCGACTGTTCTCGGTGCTGTACCACCGCACCCTCAATATCGGGCGGGTCATGTCCCCGACGCTGGCCCTCATCGTCCAGCGGGAGGCAGAGATCGACGCCTTCAAGCCGGTGCCGTTCTATTCTGTGGCTCTGGACCTGCCCGGTTTTACCGCTGCCAGCGCCCGCATGGACAAAAAAGCCGATGCCGAACAGCTGAAAACTGCCTGCCAGGGCGGTACGGTGACGGTCAAGCAGGTGGAGCGCAGGGACAAATCCGAGAAGCCGCCCGCCCTCTATGACCTCACCACTCTCCAGCGGGACGCCAACCGCCTGCTGGGGTTCACGGCGCAGCAGACACTGGACTACCTGCAAAACCTCTATGAAAAGAAGCTCTGCACCTATCCCCGGACGGACAGCCGCTACCTGACCTCCGACATGGCCGAGGGCCTGCCGGTGCTGGTGAATTTGGTCGCCAACGCCATGCCGTTTCGCAAAGGCATCGCCATTTCCTGCGATGCGGCGGCGGTCATCCACGACAAGAAAGTGACCGACCACCATGCGGTGATCCCCACCCGGAACATCCGCGAGGCGGATCTGTCCGCTCTGCCGGTGGGTGAACGGGCCATTCTGGAGCTGGTGGCGCTGCGGCTGCTGTGCGCGGTGGCCCCGCCCTATAACTTTGCAGAAACCGCCGTTGTTGTGGACTGCGCTGGTGCGGAGTTTACCGCCAAAGGCCGCACGGTGAAGCAGCCCGGCTGGCGGGCGCTGGACGCCGCCTACCGGGCCAGCATGAAAAATGTGGAACCGGACGGCAATTCCGAGGACAAGGCCCTGCCGGAACTAACCGAGGGCCAGGCGCTGCCGGTTGCCGGTGCCGCCGTCAAGGAGGGCAAGACCACCCCGCCCAAGCACTTCACTGAGGATACCTTACTCTCTGCGATGGAGACTGCCGGAAAAGACGATATGCCGGAGGACGCCGAGCGCAAGGGGCTGGGCACCCCCGCCACCCGCGCCGGAATTTTAGAGAAATTGGTGTCCACCGGCTTCCTGGAACGCAAAAAGAGCAAGAAAACCGTGCAGCTTTTGCCGTCCCACGATGCCATTTCCCTGATTACCGTCCTGCCGGAGCAACTGCAATCCCCGCTGCTGACCGCTGAGTGGGAGTACCGGCTGGGCGAGATCGAGCGCGGCGAGCTGGCCCCGGAGGACTTCATGGCTGAGATCACCGCCATGCTGAAGGAGCTGGTGGGAACTTATCAGGTCATCAAGGGCAGCGAGTACCTGTTTGCCCCGCCCCGCGAGGTGGTGGGCAAATGCCCCCGCTGCGGCGGTGAAATTGCAGAAATGCAAAAAGGCTTCTTCTGTCAGGACCAATCTTGCAAATTTGCGATCTGGAAGAACAACAACTGGTGGGCAGCGAAGCGCAAACAACCCACCAAGGCCATTGTGGCGGCGCTGCTGAAAGATGGCCGCGCCCATGTGACCGGGCTGTACTCCGAGAAAAGCGGCAAGACCTACGACGCCACCGTGGTGCTGGAAGATACCGGCCAGTACGTCAACTTCAAGCTGGAATTTGACCGGCAGAAAGGCGGCGGCAAATGAAACTGAGTTTGTATGAACAGGAAACGATTATCCTCTACAACCAGGCCGAGGCCACCGCCGAGGTCTATTCCCACGACCCGCGCCTGCTGGAAAAGCTGCGGCGGCTGGCGGAAAAATACCCGGACCAGATCGTGAAAAAGGACCGTCAGACCTTTACGGTGCCCAAACGCTGCGTATCGGTGCGGGAGCCGTACAGCGCCGAGCGCCGCAAGGCCGCCAGCGAACGGGCCAAGGCCGCCGGGTACAAACCACCCGTCACGAAAGCGGGCGGCAAGTAAGCATGGGCGAGAGCGTCTTTGAAGTCGTAAAACAGTCCGTCACCGCCAGAGAGGCGGCGGAGCTTTACGGCATCGCAGTGGGGCGCGGCGGTATGGCCTGCTGCCCCTTCCACGATGACCGCCACCCCAGCATGAAGGTGGACACCCGTTTCCACTGTTTTGGCTGCGGCGCAGACGGCGATGTGATCGACTTCACCGCCCGGCTCTATGACCTGTCCCCCAAGGGGGCCGCTGAAAAGCTGGCCCAGGATTTTGGCCTTTCTTATGACAGCAAGGCCCCGATCCGGCGAAGTTATGTCCGGCAGAAAACCGAGGCGCAGGTGCGGAAAGAAAAACGAGAACACGGCTGGCGCGTCCTGACGGACTACTATCACTTGCTCCGAAAATGGGAGGCCGACTATTCCCCCAAGACGGCGGACGAGGACCCGCACCCGCGCTTTTTGGAGGCCGTCCAAAAAAAAGACTACATGGGCTATCTGCTGGACACCTTTCTCGACAGCAGCACCGAGGAACAGGACCAGTGGATCGCAGAACACACCGCTGAAATTTCGGCCATAGAAGGGAGAGTGAACATCATGGCTGACAAACCCACCAACCGGGAACGGTTGCAGCAAATCACGGCGGGCATTGAACAGGGCATCAAGGAGCTGTTCGAGAGCGAAAAGTATATGCGCTACCTGTCTGTGATGTCCCGGTTCCACCGCTATTCCGTCAACAACACCATGCTCATCTATATGCAGAAGCCGGACGCCACGCTGGTAGCCGGATATAACAAGTGGAAAAATCAGTTTGAGCGCCATGTGAAAAAGGGTGAGCATGGTATTACCATCATCGCGCCAACGCCGTTCAAGAAAAAGATCGAGGAACAGAAGTTGGACCCGGACACCAAAGCCCCCATCCTGGATGCAGAGGGCAAGGCGGTCATGGAGGAACGGGAAGTTGAGATCCCCATGTTCCGCCCGGTGAAGGTGTTTGATGTGAGCCAGACGGACGGCAAGCCCCTGCCGGAGCTGGCGTCCTCCCTGTCCGGGAATGTCCAGAACTACGAGGCTTTCATGGAGGCCCTGCGCCGGTCCGCGCCGGTGCCGCTCTCCGTGGAGCCGATGGCCGCCAACATGGACGGGTATTTCTCGCCGGACCAGCAGCGCATCGCCATCCGGGCAGGCATGAGCGAGGTGCAGACCGTTTCCGCCGCCGTCCATGAGATCGCCCACAGCAAGCTGCACAACTACGCCAAGGCCCAGGAGGAAGCGGCCAGGGCCGGTGATAAGGAGCCGCCCAAGAAGAAAGACCGCAACACCGAGGAGGTGGAGGCCGAGAGCATTTCCTATGCCGTCTGCCAGTATTACGGTATCCAGACCGGCGAGAACAGCTTCGGCTACATCGCCAACTGGAGCCAGGGTAAGGAGCTACCGGAGCTGCGGGCCAGTCTGGAGACCATCAACAAGGCGGCCGGGGAACTGATCGCGGACATTGACCGGCACTATAAGGTTATCTGCAAGGAGCGCGGTATTGACCTGGCCGCCCAGTCGGAACAGACAGTGCCGCAGCAGGAAGCCGCATCGGAGGCGGAGGTCCCCATGCAGGCTCCCGCCCGCCATGCTTACAAGCTCCACAGCAATTTTGAGCGTACCTCACCGGCAGACAGTACCTATATCCAGGAATATACCGTTGCGGATGATTTATCCCTTATCCCCGGAGAGGTACTTTATGCGGGAACCTATGACGAGTGTGTAAAACTGCACAACGCCCTTCAAGATGGCAGTATGACGGCTGAGCAGGTCAAGGCCCAGGCGCAGGCGGAAAAGCTCTATGAGTTGGACGGACGGCTGTACCTCCACGTCCAGCCCTGTGACGGCGGTTATGACTACACTATCTACGACAAGGGCACAATGCGGGCATTGGACGGCGGCCAGCTGGACGCCCCGGAGCTGCCCCTGTCCACCGCCGCGCTGAAAATCTGCGAGATGCACGACATGGGCGGCCAATCCATTCAGTATGCGCCGCTGTCCATGATCGAAACTTTGCAGGAGGCGGCTGTCCAGCAGATGCAGGCAGCGGCCCAGGCCGCCGCCCCGGAAACTACCATGCTGCCGGACGCCCCGGAGCAGCACCTGGACGAGTACCCCATGCCGGACCCCACGCTGACCCAGGACGATTTGGAAAAGAGCGGCTATCTGGACGGGGACCTTCTGCCCCTCTCCAAAGAGCGGGCCTATGAGCTGATGGAGCGCGACCTGACCGTTTATATCGTCCAGCAGGGTGAGAATCCGGCGATGGCTTTTGATACCACCGACCTGGACGCCTACGACGGGATCTTCGCCGTCACCCGCGAGGAATGGGAGGAAAGCCCGGCTTTCGATGCTCAGGTCAAGGAGCGCATGGACCACCAGCAGGAACGGGAGCAGGCGTTCCTCGATCACAAGGGCGACTGCTTCGCTATTTATCAGGTGAAGCACACCGACGAGTTGCGGGACATCCGCTATGAGGGGCTGGAATGGCTCAAGTCCATCGGGCAGACGGCGCAGCGGGACAACTACGATCTAGTCTACACCGCGCCGCTGCTGCCCTCCGATTTGAAGGGCGATACTGCCGAACAGCTTTTTTACCGCTTCAACAATGAACACCCCGCCGACTACCGTCACCCGTCCATGAGCGTCAGCGACATCGTTGCCATCAAGCGGGACGGCAAGGTATCCTGTCACTACTGCGACAGCTTCGGCTTTGCCGAGGTTCCCGGCTTCCTGCCGGACAACCCGCTGAAAAATGCGGAAATGGCCGTGGAGGATGACTACGGCATGATCGACGGCATTCTCAACAACGGCCAGCGGCAGCCGCCCCAACGGGAGTTGCCGGAAAAACGGAAGTCCGTTGTGGAGCAGCTGAAAAGCCAGCCCAAACCCGAACATAAAAAGACAGCGCCCAAAAAGAGCGCGGAAAGGGAGATCTGATATGAACGCTTTGACTTTTGAGGAAACCAACCTGCTGTGCATCTACAACCCCGGCACCCGCCAGGGGGCCATCGAGGCCCTGACCGAGATGCGCGGCCACTTGCAGGCGGACGAGGACGAGCTGCTGGCCCTGACCGACAGTACCCTCGCCAAGCTGCGCGCCATGACCGACGCCGAGTTTGACGAGCTGGAGCTGTACCCGGATTTTGATGAATAACACACTGTTTTGACCCGCAGGGCGGCCACCGTGCCGCCCTGCTTTTATATAAGACCAGGAAGGAGGACAGAATCCCATGCCAACCAAAGCAGAACAATACGCGCAGATGGCCGACCAGGTGGCGCGGCAGCTCACCGGCAGCTGGCAGGAGTGGGCGGGCTTTCTCACCACCGCCGCCCGCCTCTACAAATATCCGTTCCATGAACAGCTGATGATCTACGCCCAGCGCCCGGACGCTACCGCCTGCGCCGAGTACGACCTGTGGAACAACCGCATGGGCCGGTATGTGCGGCGCGGGTCCAAGGGCATCGCCCTGGTGGATGATTCCGGGGACCGGCCCCGACTGCGGTATGTATTCGACATTTCCGACACCGGCACCCGTGAACACTCCCGCACCCCCTGGCTGTGGACGATGAACGAGGAACACACCGCGCCGGTCATGGCGATGCTGGAACGCAACTATGATGTGAGCGGCGGCGACCTGGCCCAGCAGCTGGCCGATGTGGCCGCCAAGCTGGCGGAGGAATACTGGGCCGACCACCGGCGGGATATTCTCCCTATCGTTGACGGTTCCTTTTTGGAAGAGTACGATGAGTACAACATCGAAGTCCAGTTCAAATCCACCGCCGCTGTCAGCATCACCTATGCCCTGATGTCCCGCTGTGGGCTGGAGCCGGAGCAGTATTTCAGCCATGAGGATTTCATGGCGATCTTCGACTTCAACACCCCCGCCACCGTGGGGGCGCTGGGCACGGCGGTCAGCCAGATAAACCAGCAGGTACTGCGGCAGATCGGCGTCACCATCCAGAACTATGAGCGCGCCAAGGGCGCGGAAAGGAGTGCCACACATGGAAAACAACCTGACTTACACGAGGAACGGCGATTACCTGATCCCCGACCTGAAGCTGTCCGAACAGCCGGAGAAGCCCCTGGGCAAGTACGGCAGGATGCGCAAAGCGTACCTGAAGGAACACCGGCCCATCCTCTACAACCAGCTGCTGATGAGCGAGAAGCTGTACCCGCACCTTCGGGAGATCGACGAGACCGCGAACAGCCGTCTGGAGCAGATGATGCCCCGGCTGGCGGAGGCAGCGGGCGCGACGGAGCAGCTGAAAGCCAGCGACCCCATGCAGTGGGTGGGCCTGATGAACACCTGCAAGGCCCAGGCGGAGGAGATCCTGCTGGCGGAACTTATCAACAGCTGACCTTAAACCTGTTCCTCTCCGAAGCGGAACAAATCCATAAAATCGACGAAGCAGAGAGTGTGAAAACGCCCTCTGCTTTTTCTATGCCCAAACCCGCTGCGCAGGCGGAACCTGTGCGCCGGGCGCTGACCCAGGCGGAGATCGACGCCGCCATCCAGGAATGGAACGGCAATATTGAAAGTAAGCACGCGGTTGTCCGCTACATGAAGGACCATGCCCGTGAAAAGGATACCGCCGCCTGGCTGCGGCAGGAGTACGGCGATGATCTCCCGGCCCTGCCTGTGACGGTGGACGGCGCGGCGGGCGACGTGCCCTGGCCCAAGGTGCAGCGCCGGATCGTCCAGCTCATCAAGGAAGATCGGTTCTACACCGAGGCGGAGCAGGACCGATTTGACAACATCGACTCCATCGCCATCCGGGAGGCCCTGGCCGAGCGCGGCATCGTGAACGGCCAGGTGGTGGACCCGGAAAAGCTGGACAGTGATCCATTCATCCGGCAGGTCATGCGGGATGTGGAGGCCGTCGCAACCGAGGAACAGGCCGAGGCAGCGGCAAAGCCGCCTGTGCCGGACTTATCCGGCCAGCCCGTCACCCGCGAGGGCGACACCCTCACCATTGGCAGCGGCGAACCCACCCATGAGATCGACATCACGGTGTCGGACGAGGAATATGCCGCCATCCGGGGCACCATCCCGGAGCGCACCGCCTACGATCCGTCCGCCCCGGTTTACAATGTGGGCAATACCGTCTATCTGGATGACCGCGCCCATCAAATTACCGAACTGCGGGAGGATACGGTGCAGCTGCTGCCCACCGGCATGAGCTATCCCATCTACCGGGTCGAGAGCCGGGAGCGGTTCGAGCAGCTTTTGCGGGCAGACAACCGCAACGACTTCTACACCGAGTTCCTGCCCGTCAACCCTGACACGGCGGACCAGGACCTGCGGGACGTGCTGGCCCACGGCCTGATCGGCGCGCCGAACAAGGCGGAGCTTTCCGAACTGCTGCGCACCGGCAAGAGCAACCGGGAGGTCGCCCTGTGGCTGAGCCGGGCCTATCCTGACATCATCGAGACGATGGAGCTGGAGACCGGCGATACCGCCGACTACCGAACCATACCCGAAGGCATCGAGCTGGAAGTGCTGGACGCGGACGAGAAGCGACTGGCCATGCTGTTCTTCCGCTGGGATGAGGTTGCACCGCTGCTGCGCGGGCTATATGCCCGCCAGCTGGACGGCTTTGTGCAGGAGCAGGATGAACCGTATATGGAAGCCCCTGCCGCCGTGGAAGAACCTGCCGAAACCGCCAAGCCCATTGAAGAAGCTGCTGAGGCACCGGCGTTCCACTCCGAGACGGTGGCCGTCTACCCCGGTGACAAAAACGGACTTCCCTATGACGTGGTGGTGGAACGGCTGCACGTTGACCGGCCGGAACCCACGCCGCCTGAACCGACGCCGGACACGCAGCCGGAGGAAAAGCCGGATCACCCGGTCGCCATCCCGGTGAACGGTGAGTGGCAGACTTTCCCCAACCAGAGGGCAGCCGAACAGGCGGCCTATCAGGAGTACCGGGACAACCTGCGCCGCAACGCCGAGAACTTCCGCATCACCGACGACCATCTGGGCGAGGGCGGCCCCAAGGCCAAGTACCAGGCCAATGTGGCGGCGATCAAGCTGCTGAAATATCTGGAAGAGACCACCGGGCAGGCCACGCCGGAACAGCAGGAGGTATTGTCCCGCTATGTGGGCTGGGGCGGCGTGGCGGATGCCTTTGACCCGGACAAACCCGCGTGGGATGCCGAGTATTCGGAACTGAAAGAACTGCTGACCCCAGAGAAATACGCTGCGGCGCGGGCCTCCACCCTCAACGCCCACTATACCAGCCCCACCGTCATCCGCGCCATCTATGAGGCCGTGGAGCAGATGGGCTTCCGCACCGGCAACATTCTGGAACCGTCCTGCGGCGTGGGTAATTTCTTCGGGATGCTGCCGGAGAGCATGGCCGGGAGCAGGCTGTACGGCGTGGAGCTGGATTCCATCAGCGGGCGGATTGCCCAGCAGCTCTACCCCAAGGCTAACATCACCGTGGCGGGCTTTGAGACCACCGACCGGCGGGACTTCTATGACCTTGCCATCGGTAACGTCCCTTTCGGCCAGTACCAGGTGAACGACAAAGCCTACAACAAGCTGGGCTTCAACATCCACAACTACTTTTTTGCCAAGGCGCTGGACCAGGTGCGCCCCGGCGGCGTGGTGGCCTTTGTCACCAGCCGCTACACAATGGACGCCAAGGATTCCACCGTGCGCCGGTATCTGGCCCAGCGGGCCGAGCTGCTGGGGGCGATCCGCCTGCCCAACAACGCTTTCCGCGCCAATGCCGGGACCGATGTGGTGTCCGACATCCTGTTTCTGCAAAAGCGGGACCGCCCGCTGGACATCGCCCCGGACTGGACCCAAACCGGCCGGACCGAGGAAGGCTTCACGGTCAACCAGTATTTTCTGGATCACCCGGAGATGGTGCTGGGGCGGCCCACCGCCGAAAGCACCCAATACGGCAAACAGGATTACACCGTGGCCCCCATCGAGGGGCTGGAGCTGGCCGATCAGCTGCACGATGCCGTGAAGTACATTCGCGGCACCTACCAGGAGGCCGCGCTGCCGGAGCTGGGCGAGGGCGAGGACATCGACGAATCCCTCCCGGCTGACCCCAATGTGAAGAACTACTCCTACACGGTGGTGGACGGCGCGGTGTACTTCCGGGAAAACAGCCGCATGGTGCGCCCCGACCTGAACGCCACCGCCGAGGCCCGCGTCAAAGGGCTGGTGGGGCTGCGGGATTGTGTGCAGCGGCTCATCGACCTGGAGATGGACGCCGCCGCGCCGGATGCCGACATCCGGGCGCAGATAGCCGAACTGAACCGCCGCTATGACGATTTTTCCGCCAAGTACGGACTTATCAATGACCGGGCGAACCGGCTGGCCTTTGCCGATGACAGCAGCTATTACCTGCTCTGTGCCCTGGAGGTGCTGGACGAGGATGGCCGGTTGGAGCGCAAGGCAGATATGTTCACCAAACGCACGATCAAGCCACATGAGGCCGTCACCACCGTAGACACCGCCTCCGAGGCCCTGGCGGTCTCCATTTCTGAAAAAGCCTGCGTGGATATGGCCTACATGGAACAGCTCACCGGCAAAACCGGCGAAGAATTGGCTGACGAGCTGCGCGGTGTCATCTTCCGTGTACCGGGCCAGACTGAGCCGGACGGAACGCCCCATTATGTGACCGCCGATGAATACCTCTCCGGCAACGTGCGCCGGAAGCTGCGCCAGGCCCAGCGGGCGGCGGAGCAGGACCCGGCCTTTGCGGTCAACGTGGAGGCCCTGACCGCTGCCCAGCCCAAAGACCTGGACGCTTCCGAGATCGAGGTGCGGTTGGGTGCGACGTGGATCGACAAGGAGTACATCCAGCAATTCATGTACGAGACCTTCGACACGCCTTTTTACCTCCAGCGCAGCATTGAAGTCCACTACACCCCCTTTACGGCGGAATGGCAGATCTCCGGCAAAAATGTCGTGGGGCAAAACAACGTGGCCGCCTATTCGACCTACGGGACCAGCCGCGCCAACGCCTATAAAATCCTCGAAGATTCCCTCAATCTGCGGGATGTGCGTATCTACGACACCGCGGAGGACGCGGACGGCAAGGAACGCCGGGTGCTGAACGCCAAGGAAACCACCCTGGCCGCCCAAAAGCAGCAGGCCATCCGGGATGCTTTCCGCGACTGGATTTGGCGCGACCCGGAACGTCGGCAGGCGCTGGTGCGCCAGTACAATGAGGAAATGAACGCCACCCGCCCCCGCGAATATGATGGCAGCCACATTGTTTTTGGCGGCATGAACCCGGCCATCACCCTGCGGGAACACCAGAAAAACGCCATCGCCCATGTGCTGTACGGCGGCAACACGCTGTTGGCCCATGAGGTGGGCGCGGGCAAGACGTTTGAAATGGTAGGGGCCGCGATGGAGGCCAAACGGCTGGGGCTGTGCCAAAAGAGCTTATTCGTGGTGCCCAACCACCTGACCGAACAGTGGGCTTCGGAGTTCCTGCGTCTGTACCCGTCCGCGAACATCCTGGTGACAACCAAAAAGGACTTCGAGAAGCACAACCGCAAGAAGTTCTGTGCCCGTATTGCCACCGGCGACTACGACGCCATCATCATGGGTCACTCCCAGTTCGAGAAAATCCCCATCAGCAAGGAACGCCAGGAGCGGCTGCTGCATGAGCAGATTTGGGAAATCACCGAGGGTATCGCCGAGGTGGAGGCCAGCGGCGGGGAACGGTTCACCGTCAAGCAGCTGGAACGCACGAAAAAGTCTTTGGAGGCGCGGCTGGAAAAGCTGCAAGCCGAGGACCGCAAGGACGATGTGGTGACGTTTGAACAGCTGGGCGTGGACCGGCTCTTTGTGGACGAGGCGCAC
>HF995334.1 GCA_000432335.1 Firmicutes bacterium CAG:646 | reverse complement strand
CAGATCTTCCACAATCAGAGGTCTATGGATGGTAAGCCCGATGCTTTTTCCCACCGGATCGTCAAGACCTAATCGATCTGCGGCACTTGCTTCCAGTAAAATCTCATTTTCTGCTTCTGGAAGCCGCCCCTGCACAAGAGTCAGATTTCCTGTCTCCATTATTTCCTGGTTAATCGTTCCCACCATTCCGGCAGCCGCATCCTCACCCAGAAGCTTTGTCTTTGCCATACGGGAGACTTTCTCTTCTCCTGCAAGCTGTTCACACACCTCAGGAGACGCTTCCATATAAGCTGCATGCCACCTGCCATACAACTGCTGACGCTGCTGTTTTTTTGTCTCCGTCATACTTGTTTCCAGAAGAATCGCCGCTACAATAAAAAGAAAAGTAAAGGTAAGCACCAGAACCAGAAGTACCGTAGTCTTTTTCCGACCTCGCATACCATTCCGCGCTAATCTTTTAGTAACCATAAAATCCCCCCTATCCTGCATTCTTTCCGCTATTATACAATTTCTATTTCACTATATCAAATATTTTCTAAAAAAACGCACATAGACTTCCTATCTTTGATTTTAAGTTCCTCTCATTTGTCTCACTTTTACAACCTATTCAATTTCCAATCCATATAAAATCTATAAAAGTGAGACAAGTTCTGCTCTTAGAATCTGTAGGAGGAATTAAAAATATGCCAAGACCTAAAACATTGGATGGAGAAAAAAATTTGATTGGCGAGAGACTCATGGAACTTCGCCGCCAGAATAATATGTCCCAGAGATTTTTAGCTTACCAGCTACAGCTAAAAGGATATGACATGGATAAAAATGTAATTACAAGAATTGAAACGAAAAAACGATATGTTACAGACGTAGAGTTGAAAGCTTTTACAGAAATCTTTCACGTATCTTATGAATACCTCATAGAAGGCAAGGAATAAACTACCGCAACCATAAAAAATCTGTAAAAACAGAAGGGGCTGCCGCCTTAAAGCGACAACCTCTTTTATTTTTTACCTACTAATATAGAATGATGGGATATCCCTTGGAAACGGTTTCGTAAATAATCTTTGCCTGATCCACTGGCAAATTCACACATCCATGACTTCCATTCGTCTTATAGATATCTCCGCCATATGCCGAACGTTCCAAATCGTGAAGTCCCTGCCCATAAACAAAGGGCATCCAGTAATTAACGGGAACTTCATATCCGTAAAAATCACTGCTCAGCGTATAGGGACTCGCCTTATAGGCAATCGGCCACGCCCCTTTATAGGTAGCAGTTCCCTCTTTGGGAATCCCTGTCACCACATCTGTCTCGGTAACTAGCTTTCCATCTTTATATAGCCAGAGATGCTGTTTTTCAATACTTACTTCCACATAAGTTCCCATCAGATCATCGGTACCGTTTCGTTTAAATCCCTTTTTCTTATAGACAGGCTCTCTTGCAATCTCTTTGCCGGAATTCAGTTCTGTAAGGAGCTGCTGGAGCTCTGCTTCCTGATCAATCTGATATCCATATTCATTATGTTCCAGTTTCACAGTTTCTCCCGTACTGGTTTTAAAATTTCTGTCCCGATAAATCGTGTTATACTTTGCTGCCAGTTGAGAAATATATTCTTTTACCGGCTCCTCCGAAAGTTTAACCTCCGTCCCTTCCACCGTCAGCCAGGAGCAAATCGTATCGCCACTTAACACTTCCGTAGTCTCACCAAACTGATGTGTGATCGTCGTATTACGGTAAGCGTCCAACTCTCCATTCAGACTGTTCATCTGATTTACCAAATCTTCCTGCTGAGAGGTAATGTTGGGCTTTATGTATACAGAATTATCCAAATCTACTTCCAGAACCTCGGGAAGTTCCTTCTTAGCAACCAAGCCATCCAAAACACCTCTTACATACGTTTGAAAATCAACATCTGAAATTTTCGTCCCGTTTACTTCGGGAACGATAACAAATCTTCCCTGCTCTGCATCATAATTCAAATAAGCGTCTGCCGAATCCTGTCTCTCTCCGCCCACCTGCTCCGCGGTAAAAGCAGATGCAAATGCTTCCTCTGAGCATACCGGCGTAGTGTCCACTTCTTTGTTCTCTGGTTTTTTAAATATTTGCAGTTTTGGTTTCTGCGCATTGATAATTTCTTCAAAAGCCTGTGTCAAAGCCTGTGTATCAAGAGAATATCCTGCTTCACCCAAGGAAAGACGGTATATCTCTTCCCCATTTTCACGGATGCTTACCGGATGTTCCTGAAATTCCTCATTAAATTCTTTTGCGGCTTCTTTTGCTGTCTTCCCCCACATAGATTTCCCATTTACAGTTATCTTCATTCCAAACTGCTCTTTAATCCTGCTGGCATCCACTGCAAGCATAGCGCCCGCTGCCGCTATCACAAAAAACAGCAATATGCCAATAATAATCCCCGCTCTCTTTAAAATTGTTTTTCGATTCCTTTTCTTCCCTTTTTCTTTCGTCTTCATGTCAGCCTCCAAATCTATCTTTGGAAAGAATATTAACATTATCAGAAAACTGTTTCTCTCCCCTTACAGTTTCCTATCGTCAAACATTTAAACATATGCGCTAATTTTTGTCAATTATGTAAATCATAAAAAAATATTGCATTTTTCTTAAATCTTTTTTATAAGAAAACCCCAAAGACCGGGGATTTTCAAGACTTTGAATTCCAACAGCTTTGGGGTTTTGATACTGCAATATACAATTACAGATATTTTCTCATAGCAGCCTCTACCACATGACCTACCAACACAGATGTGGTAACACTTCCTACACCGCCCGGTACAGGTGTGATTGCATCTACGATAGGCTCTGCCTTTGCGAAATCAACGTCTCCACACAATTTTCCTTCTGCGTTTACGTTAATTCCCACATCAATCACTGTCTGTCCTGCTCGCAGATAGGTGTCATCTACAACACCTGCACGTCCGGCAGCGACAATAACAATATCTGCTTCTTTTACTACAGAAGGCATATCTACAGTTCTTGTATGACAAACGGTAACTGTCGCATTTTTCTTGATCAGCATCATAGCAGCAGGTTTTCCTACTACAAGACTGCGACCAATAACAACCGCTTTTTTACCTGTACAATCGATTCCATAGTGATCCAGAATCTCCATACAAGCCTGCGGAGTACATGGAGGGAAACCTACCTGTTTTCCTGTAAATACGCCAGACATGGAACCGTCTGTCATACAGTCCACGTCCTTTGCCGGATCCAGCGCATTTTCAATGATAGACTGATCCAGATGTTTTGGCAGCGGACGGAATAACAATACACCATGAATGCTGTCATCTTTGTTTACTTTATCGATAGTAGCCAGCAGTTCTTCCTGAGATACATCTTCTGGAAGAAGGAATTTTACACACTCTACTCCAAGAGTTTCACAACGTTTGGTTGCTCCTCTCTCATAAGAAATGTCACTTCCATTTTCTCCTACACGAATAATACCTAAAGTTGGATTGATTCCTTTTTCTTTCAGCGCTGCTACATTTCCTTTAATTCTCTCATTTAATGCTGCGGTTACTTCTTTTCCTAATAACTGTTTTGCCATTTTTGTTCTCCCCCTTATTTCAGTCTGCCCAGTACACTGTCAAATACTTCATCTGCCAGTTTTGTATATTTTTCCAGCATCGCATCACATTTTGCATTCAATTCTTCTGCATATTCTCTGTTCTGCATGGATTTTGTATTGATATAAACATTCAAACTTGCCCCTTTCAGAGCCGCTTTACAGAATGCTACGCCAACACCGGCGTCACTGATAGCCAGAGTAGAACCTTTTGCCGCAAATTCCACAATAATGTCAATCGCCTCGCAGCATTTTTCCATAATCTCCATGGGTACGGAACAGGCATCTTTCAAAACAATTTCCAT
>HF995333.1 GCA_000432335.1 Firmicutes bacterium CAG:646 | reverse complement strand
CTATTTGAAGTAGCACAATAGGTTAAATTAGCAACGGTAAATCCTTTTACAAAATCTCAAGTCATTTGCTTTGATAATTCTTTCAATAAGCCCATCCCAGACTCCGCCTTTTCATTACCTCAAGTTAAGGAAATAATGTCCTTCAGTCTAACCTTCTATAATAAACACTTGTCATTGATTTTTATTTGTCTTATTTTTTTACCATCAGTAATTTCTGGAAGTGTCATGTTATTTGAAACAGGATAAAAATACATGCGGTTTATTCTGGGATAATAAAACAAAATGCCAAAATTAGAATTTAATTTTTCAAACCAAGTAGTCAACTTTTCTACACTTATGTTTTTTCTATATTCTGTTTTTTCTTCCAGTGAGTTATCTACCAAAAGTTCGCAATAATATGTACTACCATTGAATTTCATCTTAAAATCAATATTATACTCTTCAAATACCAGACTGTTTTCAATTCCCTTATCATTTAGATATTCTTCTGCTTTTTCGAACATTTCATCTTTAGGCAGCTTGTCAAGCTCTTGTTGCTTTAAATGTCTAAGGTTGTCTAATTGAAATATCAAATCCTTCAAATCGTGTAATTCGGCATTGTGTTGAAATTTCAATAGTATTTCATCAATCAGAGTATTAATCGTGTGTAAGCTGTTTTCATGATTTTCTCTTGCTTTCCTGAAACGGATTTGTGTTCTGGAATTAAGTTTAAAGGTATTAATATAAAATGTTCCTCTATCGTTTTTGGCAATATATTTATAATGATTCTCTTTTTTTCCTCCTATAATTGCAGGGTTAATCCCAGAAAAGATATCATCAGTACAAGGGTCGAGTAGTTTTGTATCCCAAATATCACTTTTCTCGTTATTACACTTTTCGCAAGAATAATATAAATTATGATATTTATGTGTGTCAGGCAAATTCAAGGACTGCGGCTTAAAATGGTCTATTTCAAAAAAGTCCAAACCAACTATTCCTACTTCTTGTTCTTGCAATTTGCAATATGCACATTCATGAGAAAAGTCATTTCTTAAGTATTCTTTGCACTTAGGGCTTAAGTAATTTGCCCAACGTTGTTTTCTTATATATTCCATAATGACATCCTCTGTTATTTTTTTTCATCCAACTTTGAGCTAATTTCTTGTAATAATCGAATAGTTTCGGTATCTTGTTGTTGCTTGATTTCAACAGCTCTATACATCAAATTTTCTTTTCTTAAACCGCAAGCTCTCTTTATCTTTTCTGCAACATCTTTATATCGAGAAGTAATTTCTGATTTTTGCAACTCATAGTCATAATCACCAAACTGGTCTGCAAAGTCATCAAGTTCATAGTTGGTTAAAAGAACAGCATAGATTGTACTATCATGTTTTCGTATTTCTCTTAGCACATCTATCCCTTTATATGTGACCTGTTTCTCTAAATGAAAGTCAATAATTAAGAAATCTACATTCTTCTCCAAAATAATATCATAATAGCTGTCAACTGTTAATGGAAGTTTATCTAGACAATCAAGTTTCAATCCTTCAAGAGCAAAAAGTCGAGTGTATATGTCAACATTTGCAGCTTCGTCTTCAATAAACAAACCAATCAATTCATCCATCTTACTCATCTCCTTTTGGTAATGTTACAATAAATTTCGCTCCAAGCATAGTTTCAGAACGCTTAACAGATATATCCCCATGATATTTTTCTACAATATCTTTAACAATATTCAATCCTAATCCAATTCCGTTTTCTTTTGTAGTTTCAAAAGGTCTAAAAATCTCTTTTTCTTTTCCTTCTGGAACCCCCGCCCCCGAATCTTCAAAATAGATTATTAAATGTGAAGCACTCTGGGAAATAGTAACAGTAATTTTACGGTTTTCTCGTCCCTTAACTTGCTCAAAAGCGTTTGTTATCATGTTGATGACAATGGACTCAAAGTCAATTTGTTTAATTTTATATTCTATCGTATCTTCACACACAAAATTCAAAGTGATATCAAAAGACTTAACTATGGTTTGATAAAAACCGCCAACTTCTTTTAATGCACTACTGAGATTAATTTCTGAATCAATAGTTCTCTTTCGTTTGCGCAAAAAATTAACAATTAAATTACTGTATGCATATATACGGTCAAAATCTCCACTAACAATAGATACAACATCTTTAATTTGGTTTATATCCATACCATTATCCAAATAAAGGTTAACAAGAAGCAAACTCGTTTGTATTCTGCTAACAATGTCACTTGTTTCATGTCCAAATGATCCCGTTAGCATGCCCAATGACGCCAGATTTTTATAAAGATTCAATTCACTTTCTTGAAAATCAATTTTTGCTTGATATGCTTTTTGCGTTTCTGAATAGTGTCTATTATAATCATTTTGGATTTTTTCAATTCCTTGCTTCTTCTTTTCAGTATGCGCAATATATGTTTCCAGAAGTTCATCAATTTTTTGAGCTGAAACTTCTTCATCATTAGAAGATAATTTCCCGATTTGTTTTACAAAATCATCTTCCTTATATAGCTCTTTTAAGTTTTCGAATTGGGAATCAATCTTCTTTTTTTCGTCCGCAAGCTTTTGAATTTCTTCCTGCTCAGCCAAATACGCCTTTCTTCTGACATCACTAATAAGATTTGTACATTTAGATAAAAAGCTGACAAGCTGCGAGTAAGCTTCATTTTCTATAATTCCTTCTCTGTTGGTCGCATCAATCAATAGAGGATTGGTCTCATCCCCAATCTTAACCACACCTATAACCTGATTATTACCCACAAGATATCCGTGTGTATCTTTTACCTTTTTCTGGTCAAGCAAGAGCCAATCATTCCCAATATCTCCGTATGGCTTAACTCTAAAATTATCTCGATAAATCTTAATGCCACAATACGTGTCTAGAATTCTTTGAGCAAATCTAAAATTATATCCAGACTCGGCATCAGATAAATTTGCACTGTCTCTTAGGAAGAAGTATATCTCCGCTTTCAGATTTCCACATAACAAAGGCTTTTCATAGTTCTCCTCAACGATGTCATTTTTCCCTTCCTTATCACTATAAGTTATACGTGATTTTTGAGCATTATCAAAAATCTCAGCATCAATTTTTGCATATCTTAAGTCAAGAATTTCATTGACTAATACAATATCCTCTACTTTAAATTCGGGAGCAACTAGTTCAATTTTGAATGGGTCGCTTTCGATAAAATCTGGAGCTACTAATAAGCGTAATTCTTTTTGTAGTTTGTCGATATCTCTTTGTTTCCATTCATCTCTCAAACCTTCCATGATTAAAATCATACCAGTTTGAGATTTAGATAAGTTAAATTTAATATATAACTCTTCAAGCATAGTAAATACTTCTGATTCGCTTTGTGAATCTATAGTATCCAATGAACTTGAAACATCGCCAATCAGTAATTCAATGTCTTCATATTTCTTTATTATCGGTACGACTTTATCTTCAAGCAGCCTGAGTGTTTCGTTTTTATAAAACATAGGGTATTCAAAACTTTTTGTTCCAAGTATCGATTCCACAGTATCTTTATCTTCTTGAAGAATCTTATCAGTAACCATAAAATACTCAAGCTGATTACAAATGAATTTTGCAGCTGTAGATTCTTGATGGTCTTTTAGTATACCAATTCTTTGGGTCAATGCAGGAATATTTATTTCCTCAAAACTATTCCAGTTAATATCTACTCTATATGGTGGTTCAAATTCTGGAAATGAGTAAATTTGAACTTTTTCTGCTAAACGTTCAACTGAAAATCTACCAATACCTTTTTTTCCTGCCTTTTTTCTACCTTTAGGGGTATAAGGTTCAGTAATTTTATTGTTTGTACCAATTACCATCCACTTATTTTCGAAGTCCGATTGTGTCATTCCTGTACCAGTGTCAATTAGAACAATCCTGCTTTGTGGGGTATTGGGTTTATCCAAAATGATTTTCACACCATAGGCATCCGCATCGTAAGAGTTTTTAATAAGTTCCACTAATGCTGTAACAAAATCTGTAACAAGCTCACGCCCTAATTGGCTAATATGGCGGGAATTTGTTTTAAACTGTAGTTTTTTCATAAATGCCTCACCTCAATAATCTAGAATCATATTTATTTCATTAACGGATAAATCATATGCTTCGCATACAAGCCTATCCAATTCTTCTTGATGTTCTCTTAACTCTGACAAATATTTTGATACAAATGCCGAAATATCTTTTACATTATTTTTAGAAAATGGCAGTAGATTCAATTCGTTTGCCGATACTTGCGTATTACCGCTTTTACTTATAAAAACATAATTTATTAGTTTTGAGTTAAGTAATCCCAAATAATAATACATTATTTCATCCGTTAAAATTTCTTCTTTTCCAGAGTTGCAACATAAGAAATTTACGTGATTTTCTAAAAAGTAACTATCATAATTTTCCAAAAAATCATCAGATATTAGACATGCTTTTAATCGTATGTCCTTTTCAAAGTTAGTTGTCCGTTGTACCAATAATCTCTTACCCGATAAAACATAAGGACGAGTTTTATCAGTTATTCTCGCAAATGCCTTTCGTTCATCGTTAGCCCAAGAGGTAATGAATTGGAAATTTACAGGCTGAACATCTCCACCATACACAATTGGTATAGCTTTATCAGATGAATCGGCGAGTGATTCTTTATGTTGATTCCATACAAATAAACCATTAGAGAATTTCACTAATGAGTCATTGACAGATAGCGTTGTGCCATTCTTATAGACTTTTTCCAATACATCGTACATTTCAGATTTTTTGTTAATAATAAACATGTAGTTATTATCTTTACCCATCATTAATTTTGAACGAGATATTGAAAATTCAGATAACACATTCTGATTGCCATTGATAAATTGTATTCTAGTTTTAGTGTTACATACAGGTTTGTTTTGCAAACAAATTATAAAAACTGCTTGTTCTGCTCTGTCAAATATGTTTTGTCTCGAATCAATGTGTAATATTGATTTAATTCTCAACTCTTTCATTTCCTCACGAAGATTCTTAAAGTAGAGCCCAGAACGAATAGATTGAGGTACAATAAAACTCATTGTTCCATTGGTACGCAAATGAGATATTCCCCAATGCATAAACAGAGAATATATATTTGGCTGACCATATATTATGGCATCATACCCATCTATATCCTTTAATGCTTTGGAATCTAATTTAAAATAGGGGGGATTGCCAAGTATAATTGAAAATTCTTTTTCCTCTTTATCTACAATTGTATTTTTCCATTTTATATTATTTAGTGCTGGAATACCAAGTAAAAGATTGTTTTTATGCACGCTATCAGGTGCTATCTCCAACAATGTATTTAAAACACTTATCTTCGTTGCAATAACCGAAAAAGGATTTACATCGTAGGCAAACATGTTGTTTTCAACAAACTTAATTAATTCATCAAACGAAAGAAAAGCACTCATCTGCTTAACAGTCTCTACAACAAAAACACCAGTTCCACAGGCAGGATCCACCACTAAATCTCGTTCGGATAGATCTTTTAACTCGTTTCTAACTTCAAACACCATTTTTTTTGCTATTCCTGTGGGAGTATAAAACTGTCCTAATTTTTTCTTAACATCTTTATCAATAAATTTGTCATGCTCATTTATTAATTCGTATATTTCCTTTTCTGTGGGTATGTTACAATCATTTAATTGTAAAAACATACTATTATCTTTTATTTTAAACCATGAAAATAATTTATCGGTATCAAGAATATTTAGTATATGCATATATTCATGCGAACAGCTCATACTATATGCCAAAAAGTATGTAATAACATGAATAAATGCTATTTCGAATCCTATTGTTTCTTTCAAAAGTTTATTATCAGAATCAAGAATAGTGTTTTTACTGGAGTAATTCATTTTTCCATAGTATGTCTTTTCAAAAGATTGCGTAAGATTACTTACAACATCATCCGAAATTGATAAAATAATATCTTTTATTATTGGCTGCATTAGTATCATTTACCTTTCGTTAGGTTGGTTATCCACATATTATGGCGGCTTTTCCAAGAATCAAGCCACTCTTCTTCATTCACTATCGCTTTAAATACAGGCTCAAGGAATGTCTGTATTTCCGTTATCACAACAGAAAACTCAAGCGTATTATCTTTGATGTTCTTCAAAAAATATTTCCAACGCTTTTGCATATCCTCATCTTCGGCAAGTGCGACAACACGCTTAAAACTATTTCGGTCCTAGGGAGTGCCACGTCGCTGCAAGGTCTCAAATACAGCGGATTGTAATTTTGCTCCCTCAAAATCGAATGTTCTTGAAAGATAATAAATATCGTAAAAATCTTTCATTCTGCCCGTCAGCTCAAAGCGTTGCAGAATGGCATCAAACTTTTCAGCTATGGTACTTTCAAGGGAATAGGTTTTGATTACAGGAGCTTCAAAGTCTGGAAGCTGCGTATTGATTTTACGCTGTTCTGCCTTTGGTACGATAACATCTCCTACACCTATATCGACATTGAACGGTACTCGCACATTCTTTATCCGTCCGATAATCTGTGTGCTGATGCCGTGATACTTTCTCTGCGGAGAAATCTCCTCAAAGCCCTTTGCAGTCATATCAATATAATCGTTGCCTGTCGGTGTATCAATTATTTTGCAAATCAAATCCTTAACATTGTTTATTGAATTTGAATATCCACGGAGCAGAAAATCAACATCAATGGTGGCTCGGCTTTCAAAGTTTGTAAGAGTGTAGATAAACAAACCGCCTTTTAGTACCAGAAAATCATCATATCCAGATTTCGAAAGTTTTCTTAAAAATTCTTCCTGCATAAAAAGCTGTAGACACTGCTGATAACTGATGCCAGAAACCTTTGCTTTATTTCTGAGTTTTGCCAGAACGGACGCCGCTATATCTGCCATTACAACCACACTCCAATCAATTCTTTTACACGCTTTTGCACACGCAAAATTTTCGCATATTCCATAAGATTCGGTATATTCTTTTTCGG
>HF995332.1 GCA_000432335.1 Firmicutes bacterium CAG:646 | reverse complement strand
ATTATATTACACTTACATCTCAGGAGGAATCTATCTATGAAAGATGAAAACTCTCAGGTACCTGAAACCTTTGACGAGCAGGAACAGTTCCGCCCTGAAAAAAGAGGGCTTCGACTGTTTTTTGCCGGATGGGTCTGTGTTTTTATCAGCTTTGTTTGTATCCTGATAGCCGTTTTGATCAATGATCTTCATTTAAGTAATTCTCCGGATGGAGACCGCATTTTCATTATAGGATTTTTTATTTTCTCTACTATAGGCCTATTCCTTATTGTAAAAAATTTCTTCGATGGTCTGATGTGGGAATCTGCTGTTAAAAAGAACAAGCTCATACGCCGCAAATTAACTGTGCTTCCTTCTATCAGCCATCCATCCCTTCAGTATCTCCTTCTCTCCAACCAGTTTAAAAACGACGGAAATGGCTATTATTACCGAAAAAAATTTTCCTTCTGGCAGCTTTGCTTTGTCCATTACTACTTTCGGCTGATTCCGTCCTGGAATCTGGAAGAAACCATAGATCAGGAAGTTGACAGATTTGACGGTATCTGTCGGAAAGGAAGAAACACTGCCTCCTGTCTGATTCTCGTAATGTATATGGACAATCTCACAGCAGCTACCAAAAAATTACTGAAAGATTCTTCTATAAACATTATTATTGCAGACACTGTTATATCCCCCAAAAATGATTCATCCTTTCTTCCTGTTGCTGTCAACAGCCAGACTGGAAACGGCTATTTCTTTGACCTTCGCAACAAACGCCTTTCCTGGTATTTCCACGGCTGCCGACTTCTGAAAAAACTTACAGAAACAGCAAAATAAAAATTCTTTCAAAGAGCCGTCTGTCACACTGTTATTTTTTTAATAATTCCATAAAAACCTCAGAATTATTCTTTTTTTCCTGAATCTCCTGTGATAAAATCATTATATTACACT
>HF995331.1 GCA_000432335.1 Firmicutes bacterium CAG:646 | reverse complement strand
ATAAAGGATTTCTACGAGTTTTTCTTTTGTATCAGCACAATAGTCTCGACATGGGTATTATTGTCCAAACTCAGCTCCATATCTTCTTCAATAATCGGAAGTTTGAATTTTATGGATTTCAACCACTGTCCGTTTGGCTGTCGTTCTTCATAAATCTGGATTTCAGAAATCAACGATTCCATAATCTTACGTTTTTCCAGTTCATCCATAACGGAGTACAGCTTATCAAAATAAATCAACACCTTATAAATATTATCACCAGTCAGTTTCTCTGCTTCAACTGCCATCTTCTTCGCTCTGGCTTCGATCAGCAAACTTTCTGTGTCTTCAATCTTATCATACATCTTGTACAATCGATCATCAAGGTCTGCCTTACGTTTATAATAATGCCTATCATCTGGATCCATAGAATCTATTTCTTCCATCAGTTTAGATTTTGTAGAATAACTCTGCCGTAGCTGCTTTTCATAGTTTTCAATCTCCTGCTGAATAGCCGTTGTATCTACTTTCATATTAATCTTTTCCTGCATCATAGCAGCAAACTTCGGATTGCTGACCAGTTTTACAATCACTTCTGCTACCGCATCATCCAGCAATTCTTCATGAACCTGTTTTCTATAATCGCATTTATGCCCACGAGTCATAGTGCGATGCTTACAGCCATAATAGAAAAAATCTTTATACTTTGTACCATCAGCTTTATGTTTGATACTTTTATTTCCATACATCCCGGCTCCACAAATCGGACACTTGACAATACCGGACAACAAATGCACTTTCGTATCTTTACCACGATTTACTTTTTCATATTTTTTTGCCTGTGCCAACAGCTTCACCTGCGCCGCATTCCAAAGTTCCTCTGATACGATACCTTCATGCAAGCCATCAACCAGCAAATAATTATCCTGTTCTACCAGTTTATACTCATTTCTCGTACCATGTACTTTCTCTGTTTTTCTTCTTCCATAAGCAATCTTTCCACAATAAACAGGATTTTTCAGTATCCTACGGATAAGTGATGCATCAAACAACGGATTTTTACCATTTTGTCTCTGAATCTTGTGAATACCATGATTCTCAAGATATTTGGCAAGACCATTTGACCCGATATCTGTATGTACATACTGATCAAAAATGACACGGATTGCCTCTGCTTCTTCCTCATTGATAAAGAGTTGCCCTTTTTCCAGTGAATAGCCATACGGAGCGAATCCACCATTCCATTTCCCTTCACGGGCTTTTTGAATTCTTCCTTCCATGGTCTGAACACGGATGTTTTCACGCTCAATCTCTGCAACTGCTGACAATACGGAAATCATTAGTTTTCCTGCATCTTTCGAAGAATCGATATTATCTTCCACACAGATTAGATTTACACCAAAATCCTGCATGATCTGTAAGGTAGAAAGTACATCTGCCGCATTTCTTCCAAATCGTGAAAGTTTGAATACCAGAACGTATAAAACACCATCCTTACCAGATTTAATATCTTCCATCATACGATTAAATTCTAATCTACCTTCAATGGATTTCCCTGATTTTCCGGCATCTTCGTATTCCCCTGCAATCTCATAATCGTTATAATCAGCAAATGCTTTCATTCTGGATTTTTGTGCATCCAATGAATATCCGTCAATCTGCATTGTTGTGGAAACTCGGGTATATATGTATACTTTAATTCTCTCTTTCTTCATTTCATCAACCTCGCCATTCAATACTATTTCGGATAATAAGGCTATTCATTTTGAATGACTTTATAAATGAATTGATACACTTTACTTTCTGGCTTAATATCTTCATCTGTCAATTCTGCAATTTTATTAATTGCATCAACTACCCATATTTTCTTCTCTTTATATTCTACGCCATACTCTTCTAATAGAGTTTCCAATTCCCCCGTTTCTAAAATATGCAAATGAAATCCACTCAAATAATCAAAAGTTTCTCTTATCTTTGTTTTCAATCCTTCCTCAAAAAATCTTACTCCCTGCTTATGATACACTTCATTGCGTTTTTCCTTTTTTACTTCTTCCGCCTTTTTTTCTTCCATACCATTTACATCAACTGAATCATCCACGATTTTTCTTATTACTTCTGCATAATGTTTAATCTTCTGTCGTTCTTTTTCTTCCATCGGCATGAGTGCTAAAAATTTATAAAACTCCGATGAAACTCTTAGCACATCAAAATCTGTTATCATTTCATAAGCAACACCTATCTTTTGATATAATTCTGCTATAACTGCCAATGTCTGTTTATTTTGTCCATGCGCAAAAAATACCCCTGATTCAGGAATTATCTTTTCAGATAATTCTTGATAAACTAATTCATCCGCCTCAGCTTCTGTAATAATAACTTTCTCACAAAAGATTCCTTCTAATACCCGTGATACTCTAAGCAAAGGATTCTGCAAAATAGAATTTAATATTTCTCGGTCTAATTGCATAATTTCATTTTTTCCATTTTCTGAACGAGTAATTCTTATTACATTAACATCTTGATTCTTAGTTAAAATTCCTTTTAACACTTCTACACTATGCGTTGCAACAAAAATGATACGATCTTCATTCTGAAAATCACCTATCATTTCTCCTAACCTGCGAGCGAGTGGCGGATGTAAAAAAGCTTCCGGTTCATCTAACAAAAGAATATCCTGTTCTTTATGATTCAAAGACAAAAACGTCGAAACAAAACTCTTTAGTCCGTCCCCTTGATCATCAAGCATACTTTCTGAAAATAATTTTAGTGCAACATCCTCTGAATAATTCGCTGCACTCCTAATATAATCAAAATTTTCACCCACTCTGAACACTAAACGATCACCTAAAGTCTGACCATCTAAACAAATATCTTTTCTAAAAAACTGCTTAACTTTAATTGCCAGTTCATTAAGCAATTCATCTTGATATTTAAAAGAAGATAAATAATTAGTATTATTGCTATCTAATCCATAATTTTTTTGTGTTTTACAAATAGTCAAGCGTTCTTCTGTTCCCATATATTGATAAAACAAAGAGCCACACCAATTAAAAAATTCGTTTTTATCTTTTCTTTCAACAATTCCTTCAAAGTGTTCCACCCAATTACCACCAATAGTATTCATATTTCGAGTAAAATAACTCTCAAGACTTGCTGTCATGTCTAAGATTTGCGTAGGCTTGTTAGAATAAGATTTGAGCATCCAATTTCCATATTGATCTTTTATCATTTTAGATGTAACATTATATGCTTTATCCAGTTCAGAAAAATCTTTAGGATATGAAAACTCTATATTATTAATGATTTTAATATCTCGATTATCTCCCGATAAATAATCCCTAATTTCTTTCAAAAATCTACTTTTCCCAGAATTATTTGGACCGACTAATACATTAATCTTTTTGGGAATTATTTCTTCAGTTCCATTAGACTTGTTTGCTAGAATTTTATCTATCTTAAATTTATACATTACCGATTCACCCTTTTATCGTATAGTATGTTTACTACATTCGTTATCATTTTTTCTCTGTTTTCTGCTCTAACATTTTTATAGAATTAAAATAATCCTGCTCTACATCACTAAGCGTTCTCGCTTTATATTTCTTATATTCATCTGTAGCTTTATCAACCGCCTGTTTATGGGAAACACTACCATTTCCAAGAAGCAGCTTCTCACCACTCATAGTAAGGATACGATCCAGATGCCCAGCCCAATCCTGCATCGTCATAGCCTGTTCGCGCTCTGCCTGACGTTCTGCAAAATCCAGATATCCGGATACGAGCTGACCCATAGCACGAAGTTCTTTTTCATCCAGATAATTCTTTGCAATCACAGCTTCTTTGAGAGTTGGCTGATTTCCGGCAAAAGTTGTCAGTCCCATAAATTCCTTTTCTGCATCAGCTCTTGTATAAATAACTTCTGCCGCAGTCTGTCCATGAATGGCATAATGGATTTTATTCTGAACCTTTTTGAAAAACTGGATTGAAATTTCTGCTTTCGGATCATAATCAATACTGGTAGCATAAATCTCTAACACTTGACGATAGAACACTTTTTCAGAAGCACGGATATCTCTGATTCTTTCAAGTAATTCCTTGAAATAACCACCGCCACCTAAATTTTTCAGACGCTCATCATCCATGGCAAAGCCTTTTTTCATATATTCTTTTAAGATATTTGTTGCCCAGATTCTGAACTGTGTGCCACGTTTGGATTTTACACGATAACCAACGGAAATGATAACATCCAGATTATAATAATCCACCTGATAGGTTTTTCCGTCAGAAGCAGTTGTTGCAAAATTTGCAACAACTGAATCCCTTTGCAATTCACCTTCAGTAAAAATATTTTTGATATGTCTGGAAATCGTTGATTTATCTCTCTGGAACAGTTCAGCCATCTGGTCAATGGACAACCAGACGGTATCTTCATCAAAGGTTGTCTCAATCTTCGTTAATCCATCTTCTGTTTTGTATATGATCATATGTGATTTTTGTTTCATTGTATCCTGATTATTCACGCTATTCCTCCCATCACCATTTTTCGATTTTCCTGACTTTAAGAAAATCGTATCCGACCCAGTAAGGTGTTCAAACTCTATACTTCGTATTTTCGCATAGAGTTTGGACACTATTTTCACGTTTCAATTATATCATGCAATCTTCTCACTATCAATGCACGAATCCGCGAAATTCTTATCGGAATCATTAACTGTAGTATTACCCCTTCCATCGCCTATTGGTTTTACTTCTGGAAGGTCGTCAATATCCAGAACAGACGCATACTTTTCTATCAGATTCGCCAATAGATCTGCAAATCCATTCCATTCATCATTATTCCAATGTGTTATACTGATCAACCTCCTTCTTCATCGTACTTCGCTGTGTATATGCTTTAATAATTTCTGGTGGGATACGGGCAAGAATCGCTTTTGCCTGTTTATAGTCATTCTGCAATCTCAATTCCTGAATCTTTTTAAGGGTACTTTCCTGCTGGCTCTTTTTCAGCGCTTCCGACAAGTCAGCATTTTTCTTTTTCAACGCCTTTTTCTCTGACTCTGCTGTAGTGAAACATTTCTCATACTTTTTCATCTGCGTTTCCATGGCAGCCACATCTGGAATATACTTCTCCAGAAAATCAGCAATCTGTGCCGCTCGCACCTTATAATTCGTCAGTTTCACGTCCGAGAGTATGGCATCCAGCTTCTGCATTTGCTTGGTCAAGCGGGTCATCTGCTTAAATACTCTTGGCGGAATATGGTCACGCCCCGTCTTACTAGCACTCATGCCTCGTTCCAGATTCGGATATTTTCTGACCATATGCTCCCAATACCTGTCCTGCCACCATGTCAGCTTTTTCTTATTTCCCAAAATCTCTTTTGCACATAATCTCTTATCCTCTGTAAGCGGGACAAAAGAAAGGTGCATATGGGGAGTTTTCTCGTCCATATGCACCACAGCTGATATGATTGTTTCCGGTGACTGATGCAGTTTTATAAATTCCAAGGCTTCATTAAAAAATTCTTTCACCTCTGCCCTTTTCTTTCCCTTGAAAAAATCTGGTGTAGCTGTGATCAGAACCTCCACTACACGGACACTATCGGAACGGGTACGGCATCCGGCTTCAGCAATCTGCTTTTCCGCTTCGGCACGATATTTCCTCTCTGGTTTTACCAGATGAAAATTCAAATGACTGCGGCTGGTGTCAATATCCGGATTACTGTTATATTTTTCTTTTGTTCTCTCATTGTGGCCTTCAATCTGGCTGATTTCCGGACCTTCATATTTTGCAAATCGAAGAATTGCATACTGCGGTGTATTTCCCATTATGCATCCCTCCTTTTCTGCCAAACAATGTCATAGCCGAGCACATCAGCCAGCTCCACAGCTTCTCTGTATCTGATACTTTCCCTTTGTAACTTTGCGGACAGATTGGATACGCTGTCACTCCAGCCATATTCCTCTGAAAGCCTGTCCACTACCTCCTGCATAGTATAGCCGGCACGTACAATCTGTGCCTTAATCTCATTTCGTACATTCATATTCCTAATACCTCCAATTTTTCTTAATAAAAATGCGGAGTCGGTTCGCTCTATGGCGTATCCGCTTCGCTGTTTCATAAAATATTCTTTTTTGTAAAATTGATTTTTTATTTTCCCATGCGGTATTCTCCCAATCAACAGAATTTTCCTACTTCACTGTTTGGAAAACCATCACATCAAACAATGCAAAAGCACACATTTTCGTAACAATCATTTGCTAATCAGATAATCTCTTTTCAGTGAAATCCTTTCACTTTGCAGCAAATAAATTTGTTATTTTCATTTTCAGTGATTTTGAAGCTCGTTTTTTATCCTTTTTTCATATTCCGTACCATTACTATGCAGTGAGAATAATGAAAAAACGCTGTGTACATACGTACCACCTCAAACCGAATTTCAATCTCTCCATTCTTCTGGTACGTACGTACATTGCGAAGCGTCATAAAACCCGTTGTTATCCGGTTTAAACACAGACTCTACACCAGTAAATCCCCATACCCTTCGTCCGGCAGAATTTATGATCTTATTGGTATGTTCCAGATAGAATTTTTTTGCATTTGCAACCATCGCATCACTGAAACTTCTAGCTTTAAGCGGAGTAAGTGAATTTTCTTCACACCACAGCAGGTATATCTTATAAAAATCTTTTGAGCTGATCGAAGCATCTACCTTCAATCGGATATACCCTTGTGAATCCATAAAATCGAAAATATTGTTATTATCACGTTTTACCGACTCTCTATTGGCTTTGATGCGTTCACTTTCCGTAAATTTAAAGCGGTTTGTTACTAATCGCTGCAAGCCTTCAAACGCCCATAGGAAAATACCCTCAGCTTCTTCTTTCATCTTTTCTGCAAGGTCTGGATCATCCAATCGCTCTGCAGGCTTTTCCTTTGTAGTCAGTACAAGCTGTCTGCGGTAAAATCCATCACTTCTGTCATAAAGTGCCTGCAAATCCCCATTACTGAATGCTAAAAGTCTTGCATACATCCATCCTTGATGACTTTGCTTGTTTTTTCTCTCCAGATCCATCTTACCCTGCGCAGTTACGATTGATTTTACATAATTTGTCTGCTTTAGAGCTTCCATTTTCATATCATCGTCCACACACAGCAGGATATGCTCCAAATCTGCACGGGCAAATGGATTCTCAGAAATCTTTCCGATGCTGCCATCTTTCATATTCGCCCCAAAGATCTTTGTCAGCACCACACCGATCTGAGATTTTCCTTCACCGCCATTTCCTTTAATGACCATCATTCTCTGACCTTTATTACTGGGAATCAGACAGTAGCCAATAAATTCCTGTAATGTTAGAATATCCTCCGGATAAAGAAGTCCATCTAAAAAAGAAAGCCACAGCTTTGGCTCTCCTGCATCCGGATTGTAGGATACCGGCAGTCTGCTGTGAACAATCTCCTGCCTTCCTTCCAAAAATGTTCCATCTAAAAATAGCGTCCCATTGTCCAAATGAATCTTCCCCGGTTCTGGAGGAAAGTCATTTACCTGTGCTTCCAGTTTTAATACTTCCATGATATTACTGATCTTTCGTGGAATATTGCTGACCACGCAGCCTTTGAGACGTTCATAAATCTCACCCCGCAGCATAAGTTCATCTGTCACTCTTCCATCTGGCGTAAAAAAAGCCCTGTTTGCAAAAATAATCTTACGTTGCTGTAAGAACTCTTCACAAAATAGAGCTTCGTTAATACTCTGCCCATCAAACCATACAGGCAGGTTCTTATCATGCGATTTCCTGTCCCTTGTCATAACATTCCTCCCTTCTCAGACGTTCCATACGATTTTTCAATGGATAAATAGTATCTTCTTTCATCAGCATTTCTACCATTGAAATACGCTCCTCCAATTCTGCCACCAGAAACAAGTCCACCAGATGTTCAATCACACTCAGCATTTGACATGCTTCTACAAATCGGTCATCCCAATTCTTTTCATCACGTGATTTCGGTGCGTACTGTACTTTCCACTTTTGTAAAAGATGCAGATAATCCACCAATACTGAAAAGCACATCCTCTCATCTTCCCTAAATTTTTCCAGATACGGACGTTTTGGTTTTACCGGGGCAGCATGATCATTTGGAACAACAGAAAAATCCTCTGCCAGTTTCTTTGCAGCTTCATATGGACTGATATCAAAATATCGTGCCACAAAGTCAATAACATCTCCCGTCACCTGACAACCAAAACAATGATAATGATCATCATAAAACTTCAGGCTCGGAGTTCTGTCATTGTGGAATGGACAACGGCACATACCATTTCTCTGCATCCGAAGTCCATAAGTTTGTGCAGCCTGTTTGGGTGTGACGGCTGCCTTCACAGTTTCAAAAATACTCATCTTCCTGATTCCTCCTTCTATTTTTCTCGATGATTTATTCATCTGCTTGAATATACGAAGGAAAATCACTACATCGAAAAAATCCGTCAACTATGCAAGAAATAAAAATAACGCCACGAAATCTTGCAAAAATGCAAGAAATCACGGCGAAAATTTACACGAACATAAGTTCTGGTTTGAGTTGATATTTCATATGAAATGGAATATAATTGTTTTGAAATGAAGATTTGTATCCGAAAAATTCAACTGATGAAGGGAGGCTAAGCCTATAGAACAACAATATTTACCGGGAACGCTCCGTACCCGCATCTTAGATCTGATGAAAGAATATAAAGTAACTCAATCTGATCTTGCTCTGAGAATTGGAATGAGCGAAAGCACGCTTAGTCGCTTTCTCCGGTCAAATTCAGATAAATTAAGCAGCGAACAGGTATTGCAGATTGCCAGAGTTTTTAATGTATCTACAGACTTTCTTCTGGGAGAAACAAATATCCCCGATAGAAAGAACTATGATATTTCGGAACTGGGACTTTCTGCACAGGCAGCCAGAAATCTATATACAGGAAAGGTTCACCCGGATGTGGTCAACCGTCTGTTAGAAAACCAGCGTTTTGCTACCGTAACCAACATGATCGCACAATATTTTGATGATACTTATGCGGGAGGATACGCTGCACAAAATCAGATGTATCAGACTTTAAGTTCTTTATTGATGAGACAAGCAAAACAAAATCCCGAACTATCAGAAACTGCAGCTACTGTTTCTAAAATGATAAATTAACTTGTTGTGCTAGATAAAATAA
>HF995330.1 GCA_000432335.1 Firmicutes bacterium CAG:646 | reverse complement strand
GTTCTTCGCTGTCTCAGACAGCTTTGATATTTTATCATGTTGTTTTGACTTTGTCAAGAACTTTTTTAAGTTTTTTCAAGAAGTTTTTTCGTTCTTTTTCGACTCCGTCGCAAGCAACTTTGATATCATATCACAAGTTCTTTTCGATGTCAACAACTTTTTTAAGTTTTTTTCAAAAACTTGTTTTGTTGCTGTTCTCTCGAACAGAACTCGTTTATAATATCATTCACCCATTCATTTGTCAACACCTTTTTTCAAAAAAATGGAAATCTTATCGCCACACTTATCGCAATAAGATTTCCATAAGCATTTGTACCAGGTAATTCCTGTCATATAACCAAAGAAGCGCCGGATTTTCCTGAATCATTCCCATTAAATATCTGCTCATTTGCGTATCGCAAAACAATGTAATAAGCAGAAATATGATCCAGATCCATAAAACTCCCTGCACTACTCCCAGCAGCATTCCTCCAAGCCGATTAAGTCCCCCGATCACCGGAAGTTCTGTAATCTTATCTACCGCACACAGCAGAATTCTTATAAAAATCCATACAACAACAAAAGAAATAAGAAATGTAATCCCACTCACAACCCCTGCTGCTATATATCTCGAAAGATACCCTGCAAAATTTTCCACCGCCAGAGCTTGATACGTCTCTAAGTTATTATTTTTTGCCAGTTTCTCTCTCACAATCTCCGGCAATGGCATTTCTTCAATGAAAGAATTTTGCGAAGCATTCGACATTTCCAACTGTTCCGCCAGCCGCTCCATCAACAGCTCATTACATTTTTCTTCCAGTTTTTTCTGCCAGTCCGTATTTTCTCTGATCACACCTCCAATATATGGATTCAGCCACATCGTAGCCACCGTCACAATAACTATCGAAAACATGGAAAACGCCGTTCGGATCAGCCCCCTGCGAAATCCCTGGATTATAAAAATCAAAATCATTAGCAACAGCATCCAAAAAAGCCAGTTCATATCCTCACTCCCGCTTATCCAAGTTTTATCGTTTCCATTCCACCTTCCATGATAACCATATAACGATTTTGAGCAACCTTAAAAATATTCTGAACACTTCCTTCTTTTAAAGTGCCCTGATATCTGCAGGTTCCATTCATAGAATAAACGGCAAACTCACTGCTATTATATAAAAGGATCTGATCTTTGCTTACCATAATGTGTTCAAACGCTATATCCACGCCTGTTTCCCATTTCAACCGCCCCGTGCTGCTGTACAATTCCATTCGATAAGGTGATTCCCCCTGCGTATTCCGAAATACAAGACCAATGTTTTCGTCGTCGCAGAATGTACTCAAAATTTCATCTTCCACAGTAACCACCTTGGATTCTTCAGGAATCTGTTTTCCTTCAAAAATCACAAAACCATCATCCCGAAAAGCCACTGCTTTGGAATTGTTCAGATACTGTATCTGGGGAACCAGTGTTTTAGAATACGTATACCCACTGACCATGTTATCCATCTGATTCTGACCCGTATTTCCAAAATTGTAAAACGCCACATAACTGGAAGGTTTATTATTTTTCACCCCCAGATAAGAGACTCCCAGAAGCAGTCCATCCGGCGATATGGACAAATCCACCGGATATCCCGGACTGTCGATACTGGTTTTCGCAGTTACAATCTCATTTCCATCTGAATCATAGACGTTGACCCAGGTAGTATCACCATCTTCCAAAATGGCTGCCACCACCCCCTGAGACGCTACCCGCACCTTCAGAATAGGCAAATTGGTCTGAATATTTCCCACTTTCCCCTTCTCATTGAAAATGACCATTTCACTACCATTTTTATCATAGACGACGCAATATCCCTGACACACATCCACCACCGGATTATTCATTGCATGAGGATCATTCCACAGCGGCTTCCCCTGACGATCCAAAAGCGAGATCTCATCACCGCCATATTTCAGAATGTATTCCCCAAATTGCATGTACTGCGCTGAAATTTCATCTTCCTGACTATATTCCGTCACCACATCGTACGTCTTGTACGTCCAATTTGCAGCCAGAAAATATCCGCCCACCGCTCCAACTACAACAATCCCCGCACCCGCAAGCATCCGATACAACGTTCTCTGCCGATATCGTCTTATCCGCTCTTTATATTCCGACACGCTATTGATCGGTCCCTGCTCTTCCTTTTCTTTTGAAAGACCCGGAAAAATAGCGGCTATTTTTCCTCCCATATTTTTTATCTTCTGCTTAAAATTCATATATTCCCCTTATCCAACCAAATTCAGTCATTGTTTCTTACATCATAGCACAATGTATTTTCTCAGGCAAATAAATTCCTCTTATTCTGGAAGCATAAGTTTTTGTCCCGCATAGATGATATCATCCGGTGCAATTCCATTTAATCGGCAAATCTCATCCAGTCTTTGAATGGAACCGTACTTATTTTTACAAATACTGGTCATGGTATCTCCTCTTTGAATCACGTATTCCTGCAAAATCCCTCCACTCTGCATCCCCGCTGCCGTCTCTTCCGTCTCAGAAGCTTCCCCGTCAGGAACCGCGGCTCCTTCCTCCGGCTTCTCTTTTTCCTCAAGTTCTTCTCCTGCTGGTTCCGGTTTTTCCGTCTCCTGCAGCTGCTCCTGTTTTTCCGTTTTCTGAACTTCCTCCATTTTCTCCGTCTGTTCCGTTTCCAGCTTGTCCGCCGCCTCTTCCTCTTCTTTTAACAAACCTTCACTCTCCGGTATCACTGACGGAATCAGTGTCGCCTCTACCTGATCTGTCGACGCCATCTGACTTTCTATATTCTGCTCTGCATCAGAGGATAACTGCTGAAAATTCCCAACCATTTTATGATATCCCTGAAAAAATGTGACGCCCACTGCCAGAATTGCCGCCGCTGCGCTCGCCCCCAATACCCAGTTTTTCCACGGTGTTTTTGTTTCCTGTGACTCTTTTTCTGTCTCTTCTCTTTTTTCTTTTACTGCCTTACGAAAATCCACAACTGCCCGATCCGGAACCTTTTCCGTTTCTTCAATCGATTTGTTCTGACTCATCTCTATCATATACGATTGCATAAGATCATTTTTTTCATAATAAATGTAATACCCAGGCTGGCGGACCAGCTGATTATTTTCATACAAAAAGAAGGCTTCCTCGCTCTCTCCCGGCTCCAGTACAAAAAGCGCCTTGTCGTTGCCCGCAAAATGATTCAAATGCGTTTTCAATAGCACTTCATTCATCTGCATATTAAATCCCGGCAAACTCACAAACCATCCCACAATTTCCTGCTCAGGAAAGTATTTTCTGCTGTCCTCATAAACCTGTCCCCATACTTTATCCGAAAATACAATATGCTCCGCAGACACCTCCTGATCCTGTATTTCCAAAGCGCTTCGGATAAACAGGTAGGAACATCCTTCCAGCCAGTGATATTTTCCAAAAAGTATCGCCGCTTTCCCACTCTTTTCCTGATTTCTGGAAATTTTCTTCAAAAACGTATATGCGTAATCCTCTATATAGATTTTCTGGTGCCCTTTAATCTCTCCGATTTGTCTGATGTTTTTAGGAACCTCAAAAAATTCTTCGTTTCCTTCCGCTTTTTTCTGCTCTTCTTTATAGATAATCTCTATCATATCCTTCACCCCTTTTAGGCATCAGCATACCATGAGTTTTATGCGGATTTTATCATTTTATGACGCCCGGAACGGATTTTTTTCTGACATTTTTCGCCAATTTATAAAACACCCGTTTTAAAAGATTCTGTAACATTTTTCCATTTTTCTTTGAATATTCTATAGAGGAGTGGATAAAATTCTAACATCATAGGAATCAAGAAAGGATGTTGTGATATGTCAGCAAAACGTTCTGTTTATTATATCAACGAAAAAAAGCCCTCCGCAAGCTGCGAACTGGCTCATCTGTTAAAGAAATGTATTATGAAAACAAATCCTGTCTGGGAGGATATTGTCTTTGTATGTATCGGCAGTGACCGGATTACCGGAGACAGTCTTGGTCCTCTGGTAGGACACCAGCTATCGCGCTGTCATTGGAAAAATATTCATGTTTACGGTACCCTCGATTACCCTGTACATGCCCTGAATCTGGAGCAAACGCTGAATAAAATCAAAAAGAGACATCCATCTGCTCTTACCATTGCGATAGATGCCTCTTTGGGCTCCCCAAAACATGTCGGATTCATCACCGTAGGAACCGGTTCCATCTGCCCCGGCGCAGGTGTCCACAAATCTCTCCCGCCTGTAGGGGATATCTTTATCACCGGAGTCTTAAATACTTCCGGAAATTTTGAACAGCTTCTTTTGCAAACTACCCGGCTGTCTTTCGTGGTTCAGATGGCAGAAACCATTACTGCCGGAATCACGCGGGCCTTTCCCCTGACCTATGAAAAGCGATGTCTCCTGCCGGATGCATGGACCCAACCGGAAGAGTGCCGCCGCCTTTGCTGGGCAAAAGATTCCGGTCTGGCTGCACTTTCCATCGAATCCTTCTCCGGAGCCAGTTCCTGAATGCCTTCGATTTTTGGAAGGCTGGCAAATGCCCGTTTCATCATCCACGCAAATGGACGTCCCCACAACTTATTATTTAAAATACCAGAGTAATGCTCTGCAATTTCTCTGGAACCGCAATATTTATCCGTAAGACAAATCACATACGTCTCGGCATATCGAGGAGGGATCACCGAAACCGGCCACATGTGTTTTGTAATCACCTCTTTTTCAATCTTATTCAGCTTGAAATACTTTCGGGCATTTTTGTAAGCCGCAATAGGATGGGTGATCGCATGAAGCCTGTCCCCCGTCTTTCTCCTGTGCTGCCGCCAATCATAAAGAAAAAGATCGTGAAGCATCCCTCCCCGGGCAGCCGAACGTGCATCCAACCCCAGATGTCTGCAGATACGAAAATTATTATACGCCACATTCAGGCAGTGATCATAACAGTCCGTATCACAATGCTGATAAAAGTTCTTCATCTGCAAGACCACCGGATGAGAAATAATATCCTTGATGCACTCATAAAATTCCTGATTTTCTTCCTTCGTCTCAAATCTCTTTTTTCTGATATCTGCCGATGAAATCTTCGGTTTTGGAATCGGTAATACTGTTGACATATGCCTCACTCCTGTCTGAATTTATCCATGTTTCCCATTCATCACTTCTATTTTTACGCAAAAGAGCGGAGAAAATACCCCCGCTCCCTGTTTTCCCATATATTCACATCTATTTTGATTACATGAAGTCCTTGATCTGTTCGTACACACCCTGACCATCCAGTCTGTATTTTTCCAGAAGCTTCACAGCAGGTCCAGATTCACCAAACACATCATTTACACCGATTTTCAGAACAGATGTAGGAAGTTTTTCGCACAGTACGTCGCATACAGCGCTTCCCAGTCCGCCGATCACAGAATGCTCTTCTACTGTAACCACTTTTCCTGTTTCTTTCGCCGCCTCTACTACCAGATCTTCATCCAGCGGTTTAATCGTATGCATATTGATTACTTTCGCCTGAATACCTTCTTCCGCCAGCTTTTCTGCCGCTTCCAGAGCGGAATTTACACAAAGACCCGTAGCGATGATCGCCACGTCTTTTCCTTCTCTCAGCACAATTCCCTTACCCACTTCAAACTTATAATCCGGGCGGTCATTGATCACCGGCACTGCCAGACGTCCAAAACGCATATACACCGGTCCGTCTATCTCATATGCTGCTCTTACTGCTGCCCTTGCTTCCACAGCATCCGAAGGATTGATGATCACCATTCCCGGAATCGTGCGCATCAGAGCAATATCCTCATTACACTGATGGGTCGCTCCATCCTCACCTACGGAGATTCCTGCATGGCTGGCTCCGATTTTTACATTCAGATGAGGATATCCAATAGAGTTTCTCACCTGCTCAAACGCACGTCCCGCTGCAAACATAGCAAAAGAACTGGCAAACGGAACCTTTCCTGCTGCCGCCAAACCTGCTGCCACACCCATCATATTCTCTTCCGCAATCCCACAGTCAATGAAGCGTTCCGGAAACTCTTTCTTAAAAACGCCGGTCTTGGTAGCCGCTGCCAGATCTGCATCCAGTACTACCACATCTTCATGCTCTCTTCCCAGCTCTGCCAGGGCATTGCCGTATCCATCTCTGGTTGCAATCTTCTTTACATCTGACATAATGCTTCACCTGCCTTTTCCAGTTCTTTCATGGCCTCTGCATACTGCTCGTCATTGGGAGCCACGCCATGCCATCCTACCTGATTTTCCATAAAAGATACGCCTTTGCCTTTTACCGTTTTTGCAATGATTGCCGTAGGCATACCCTTGGTTTCTTTCGCCTCTTTCAGCGCAGCATCAATCTGATCAAAATCGTTTCCGTCAATGTTGATCACATGGAAATTAAAGGCTTCAAATTTTTTATCAATGGGGTATGGAGAATTTACTTCTGTAATCTCCCCGTCAATCTGAAGATTATTATTGTCCACGATCACCACCAGATTATCCAGCTTTTTAAATCCAGCCAGCATAGCCGCTTCCCATACCTGACCTTCCTGGATCTCTCCGTCTCCCAGAAGAGTATATACACGATAATCCGCCTGATCCAGTTTTCCTGCGATCGCCATTCCCACTGCCGCAGAGATTCCCTGTCCCAAAGATCCACTGGACATATCTACTCCTGGAATTCCTTTCATATCCGGATGTCCCTGCAGATAGGAACCGATGTGACGCAGTGTCGTCAGATCTTCCACCGGGAAAAATCCTCTGTGAGCCAATGCGCTGTATAATCCCGGCGCAGTATGCCCCTTGGACAATACAAAGCGATCTCTGTCTTTTTTCTTTGGATCCTGAGGGTCTACATTCAGCTCCTCAAAATATAAATATGTAAAAATATCAGCCGCAGACAGGGATCCACCTGGATGACCTGCTTTTGCCGCATGGACAGATGTTACAATACCCTTACGGACTTCATTTGCCATTTTCTGAAGCTCCAGTTTATTCATTCTGTTCTCCTTTCGGTGATATCAACTGTTATTCTTTAGCGGTATCAGTATGCCACATTTTTATACTCCATGCAACATTTCAGACACTTTTTCTTTATATTTATCAGTATTCCCCAAATACCGCATATAATTCTTCAAAAACTTGTAACTGTTCAGTACCCTCACTATTACAAATCCACCCGGCCTTCCAGAGCCCGCAAAAGTGTAACTTCATCAATATATTCCAGATCGCCTCCCACCGGCACGCCGCTGGCGATACGGCTCACTCGAATTCCGGTAGGCTTGATTAATTTGCTGATGTACATCGCTGTAGTTTCTCCTTCAAGGCTGGAATTGGTAGCAATGATTACCTCATCCACGTCTCCCTGAAGTCTCAGCATTAATTCTTTCAAGCGGATATCATTAGGGCCAATCCCCAACATAGGAGAAATCGCTCCATGAAGCACATGATATACGCCGTCATATTTCCCTGTTTTTTCATAAGCTGCCAGATCTCGGGTATTTTCCACCACCATGATCTGCTTATGATTCCGTTTCTCATTAGCGCAAATCGGACAAAGCTCCTGATCTGTCAACGTAAAGCACTCTTTACAGTATTTTACATTTTCTCTGGCGCCCGTTATGGAACCTGCAAGCTGTTCCACCTGCTCCTTCGGCATATTTACAATATGAAATGCCAGTCTCTGCGCCGATTTTGCCCCAATTCCCGGAAGTCGGGAAAGCTGTTCGATCAATTTACTGATATGACTGCTGTAGTATTCCATATTAGAACGGGAATCCTCCACCCAGTCCGCCGGTAAGCTTTGACATCACTGCCTGCGTTTCTGCTTCCATCTTGCGAAGCGCTTCATTTGTCGCTGCCATGATCAGATCCTCCAACATTTCCACATCATCTGGATCTACCACTTCTTCTGCCAGCTTCACTTTTGTCACTTCTTTTTTACCGGTTACAGTCACTTCTACCGCACCGCCGCCTGCAGTCGCTGTAAATTCCTGTTCCTCCAGAGCCTTCTGGTTCTCCTCCATCTGCTTCTGCATCTTCTGCGCCTGTTTCATCAGATTATTCATATTGCCGGGCATACCCATTCCACCCGGAAATCCACCACGTTTTGCCACTGTCATTTCCTCCTGTTTCTGTCATCTCATTCTTCATCCGGTTCATCTTCTACAACAATGTCCATATGAACCGCCTGCTTTAATATATCATCAACAGAGATTTCTGCCAACTCCTTATGTGAATCTCTTTTCTTAAGGAGCATCTCTACCTCTACCGATTTTCCAATCTGACGGGTGATCAAAGCTTCCAAAAGTTCTTTCTTCGCCGGATCTTCCACGCAATTCTGCGCCAGATCATTGGTAAATTCTACAAAAAGCTTATTTTCACCCGTATTTCCATTATACTTTGGAACTGCGGTGCTCAAAAATGACTTGAACATCCCTTCCGTCTGTCCAACGATCATTTTCCAGTTATTTTTTATCTTCTGAAGATCCTCCGGGGCTGCCTTTTCAGGTTTTACATCAGGTTCTCTTTCTGTTTCTTCCACAAAAGAGCTTCCGCCTTCTCCGTAAGAAATACCCTCTGCCACTCCCTGCGCCGATATCACCGGAACGCCCCGCTCCATCTTCTCTTCCAGCACACGAAGCCGATCCAGCACCGAGTCCAAATTCGTCTCCATCGCCGGTCGGCAGAGTTTGATAAGCCCAATCTCTACCATAACCCGCTTCTGGGTGGCATAGCGAAGCTGACTGGACAGTTCTGAAAACACCCGGATATAGCGCATCAGCGTATCGCTCTCGATCATTTCACTCTCTTCCAAAAGCGCCTGAAGATTCTCTGTAGATACATCCAGTACTTCTTCCGCATGTTCCGACGTCCTTACCAGCAGAAGATTCCGCAGATACCAGGTAAAATCACTCACAAACTGACCCAGTTCTTTTCCTCCAGTCAAAAGTTCTTCCAGTATGTGAATACATCCTGAAACGTTTCCTGCCAGAACCTGCCGGAGCAGTCTGCTGAACACTTCATGATCCACGGTTCCCAGCACATCCAGCACCCTGTCATAAGTGAGCTTTTCTCCCAGATAAAAGGCGATACACTGATCCAGCAGACTGAGTGAATCTCGCATGGAACCGTCGCCCGCTTTTGCCACATAACGGAGCGCTCTTTCTTCTGCATCTACCTGTTCTTTTTCCATCAGTTCTTTCAGTCGTTCCGTAATCGTATCGATAGAAATCCGATGAAAATCATACCGCTGACACCGGGACAGGATCGTCACCGGAATCTTGTGAGCTTCTGTTGTTGCCAAAATAAAGATCACATAAGAGGGCGGCTCCTCCAGGGTTTTTAAAAGCGCATTAAACGCTCCTGCCGACAGCATATGAACCTCGTCAATAATGTATACCTTATATTTTCCCTGTGTAGGGCGATAGGCGACTTCCTCCCGGATCTCACGGATATTATCCACGCCATTATTCGAAGCCGCATCGATCTCGATCACATTCATGGAAGTCCCCGACAAGATTCCTTTACAGGCAGCACATTCATTGCAGGGACTTCCATTGACCGGATGCTCACAGTTCACTGCTCTTGCCAGAATCTTAGCCACCGTAGTTTTTCCTGTTCCTCTGGTACCGCAGAACAAAAAGGCGTGACCGATACGGTCCGCCTGGATCTGGTTTTTCAATGTTGTCACAATATGATCCTGTCCTTTTACATCCTCAAATGTATTGGGACGAAATTTTCGATACAGAGCAGTGTAACTCATAGATGTTCTCCCTTTTTATCAATCTCCAAAGCTGATTCCCATTCTCTTGGCATCTCGGATTTCCTGCGCATCCGGAGTTACCACTTTCAGCTTGCCTGCGCATTCTTCCAGCGGTACCTTCTTGGTTTTTCCATTGACAATGCCTACCATATATCCATACTCATCATTCAGGATCAGTCCGGCTGCGGCAGATCCCAGTCTTGTGGACAGTACTCTGTCATACGGGCAGGGACTTCCGCCTCTCTGCGTATGACCTGGAACCGTCACCCGGATCTCCATACCGGTACGATCTTCAATTTCTTTTGCGATCTTATAAGAAATAGAAGGATATTTTTTCGCATATTCTTCCTGTTTTTTCTTCAGCTCTTTTTTGGAAAGCTTGGCATCCTCCTTGGATACTGCGCCTTCCGCCACCGCCAGAATCGTAAATCCGCTTCCCCGTTTTCTTCTTCCCTCGATAGCCTCCACTACCTTGTCCAGATCGTAAGGGATCTCAGGAATTAAGATCACATCCGCACCGCTGGCGATACCTGCATACAATGTCAGCCAGCCCACTTTATGCCCCATAACCTCTACGATAAACACCCGGTTATGAGAAGAAGCTGTCGTATGGATGCAGTCGATAGCCTCTGTAGCAATATTAACCGCGCTGTAAAAACCAAATGTCATATCCGTTCCCCAGATATCATTGTCGATGGTCTTCGGCAGATGGATAATATTCAGCCCTTCCTCCCGGAGAAGATTGGCTGTTTTCTGCGTTCCATTTCCACCCAGGATCACCAGACAGTCCAGACGCAGTTTATGATAATTCTGCTTCATGGCTTCCACTTTGTCCAGTCCCTTATCATCCGGCACCCGCATGAGTTTAAACGGCTGACGGGAGGTTCCGAGAATCGTACCGCCGCGAGTCAGAATACCGGAAAAATCCTTAGCAGTAAGCATACGGTAATCTCCATAGATTAATCCTTTATAACCGTTCATAAAACCGTATACTTCCAGCTCATCAATGTTATTCGCCAGACCTTTTACCACACCGCGCATAGTGGCATTTAACGCCTGACAATCTCCACCGCTTGTCAATAAACCTATCCTTTTCATTTTTTTCACGTCCTATCGTCTTAAGATATGGGAAATCCATTCAGATGTATTATAGCCTATTTTTTTATCCCTCACAAGTAAAAGATTCCCCGTCTTTACTGAAACAACCACTGATAAATCGTATCTACTCCAGCGCCAGTAGCCAGTTTTTCCTGGTATGCATAGACAGGCTCATCCACCCAGGCTGTACCTGCAATGTCCACATGAATCCATGGAATTCTATGAGCAAAGCTTCGGATAAAAAGTCCTGCTGTAATTGTTCCGCACACGGAACCGCCCAGATTTTTTATGTCTGCCACCTGACTTTCCAACATTTTTTCATGTTCTTTTCCAAAAGGAATCCGCCAATACTTCTCTCCTGTTTCTTCCGATGCTCTGTAAAACTCTTCCCACAGCGCATCATTATCGCAGAGTACCCCTGCAATGGTAAATCCAAACATTCCCACCACTGCTCCGGTCAGCGTAGCGATATCCAGCACACGAGTCACTTTTTCATCCTGTACTGCCCAGGTGACCGCATCTGCCAGAATCAGTCTTCCCTCCGCATCCGTATTTGCTATTTCTATAGTTTTTCCACTATAGGAGGTGAGTACGTCTCCATCCACAAAACTACCGCCGGATATACGGTTCTCACAGATTGGCAGGACTGCCGTTACATTAACCTTTGCCTTCTGCTTTGCCAGCGCCCGGATCGCTCCTGCCACTGCTGCTGCCCCTGCCATGTCTCCCCGGATTCCTCCCATAGAAGCCGCCGGTTTGATACAATAACCGCCCGTATCCACTGTCACACCTTTTCCCACAAGACCGGTAATCTCTTTTGTATTCTGATCTCCCCGGTATCTGAGGATCACCATGCAGGGAGCGTATTCACTGCCTTTTCCTACGCCCAGAATACCTCCCATCCTCTTCTCCTGAAGATCTTCCCGGTGCAGTACCTGTGTCTCAATCCCCGTATCCTCCACAAACGCACAGATCTTTTCTGCGAATTTTTCCGGATACAGGTAATTTGCCGGCATATTAGTCATATCTCTGGCAAAAAGAACACTTTCCGCCAGCGTATGTCCCTCTTCCAGATAACAGGCGGCACTCGCTTCCAAACCTTCCAGTCCTACGGTATATTCTGTCACTTCCCGGTCTGTTTTATAAGTAGCCGCCGCTTCTGTCGCCAGATAAATCCCCTCGGACCATCCAATAAGAACCTCACGTTCAGGATTTTCTTCATAGAGATCACCCAGACAGATGGTAAACGACGTAATCTTTAATTTTTTCATTTCCTTACAGCAGGCTGCACCCAACTCCTTCGCTGCACCTGCCCGTTTGGGATCTTCTTCCCCCAGCCCCATGAAAAGTACGCCCTTCCCCTCTTCCTCCGGTAAAAAGAACGCATTCAGATATTCCGGTTCGTAGATTCCTTTCACCTGGGAATAACCCCATGCTTCCAACTGCTCCTTTTCTTTCACAAAGCGAACGGTAAAATCGCCCGCCTTCCCCAATACTACCTGTGCCATAACTTCCTCCTGTCATAATAAAATGTTGAAATCAAAAGATGTCTGTCTGTATCATATCATTTTTTCTTCGTAAAGCAAATCATTTTCGTTGACTTTTCCTCCCCCACAGGTTATACTTGGAAATGCGCAGCCGGGGAGATAGCGGTGCCCTGTACCTGCAATCCGCTATAGCAGGGGTGATACCAATCTGAGGGCTTCTTCTTGCAGAGCTGCCTTCTATAAGTGGCGTTGACGTTTGGGTCTTACGCAACAGAACTCTGTGAACCGTGTCAGGTCAGGAATGAAGCAGCACTAAGCAGAACCTTCTGTGTGCCGTAAGGGTGCCTGAGCCGAGTTAACTGTAGGAGTAACGTCTGTGAGAGAAGTTCGAGGTGCGGTGCGCATTTTATAATTTCTTTGTCTTTTTATTTTGATCTATTTTTATCATCCCCTCTTACATTATATGAATATCCACAATCTCATTACTGGTTCCAATGCGCACTGGAAGCTGAAAAAATCCAGCTCCCGAAGAAATAATCGCTTGTGTTTTCCCAAATCGTTCTTTTCCGTAAAAACAATGTTTTTCATTTGCCAGCTTGGTAAAATATGTGACCGGAATAAACTGTCCCTTATGAGTATGACCGCTCAGCACCAAATCCGCTCCACATTTCGCAGATTCAGAAATATAGTTTGGATTGTGATCCAATACAACACTCACTTTGGAAGAATCTACCTTTTTCCACAAAATTTCTATCGGACTTCGCTCATTATTACTCGGATCTGTCCTCCCTATCAAATTCAGACCAGAAACTTGAATAACTTCATTATGCAGCAACTGGATATGGGAACTTTTTAAAAAATGCTGGAATTTTTCATTCGTTATCTGAGGATCATGATTTCCCAATACTGCAAATACTCCATTCTTTGCCCGAATCTCCCGAAACAAAGAACTAATACGTTCAAGTTCCCCATCATCCTCTAAAATATGATTATTCACATCAATAATATCCCCGCAGATAACTACCAGATCAGCCTGCAGCCGATTTACCTTCTCTACAATACGCCGCATATGCTCTTCTCCCACGAAAACCCCCAGATGAATATCACTCAGCATCACAATGTGACACATCTCACCTTTCATTCCCAGATATACCGTATACGGTTTACATTTTATTTGTTTTGCATACAGATAACCGCCGGTGACAAGAGCCACCGCAAAAAAATCTACCAAACAGACGCCTGCAGCCCAGAAAGTATCTGAGATAGAAAACAAATAGGACAGAATTACCCACAAAAGAAGTCCCATAAAGTCATAAATATAAAAACAACTGTAAATTCCAATTACCATTTCCAGCCGCTTATTCTTCCATTTTTCCATAACTTTATTCTGGAACAGAACCAGAATTCCCAGCACTGCATAGATTGTTCCCAGCAGATATGCAAATATGTCATTTCCAAACCATACATATACTGCTCTGCCATTCATTAAACCACCCAGCACTGCGCCCGCCAAAACAACCACAAAAAATACTTTTTTAAATAAAGCTTTTTTCAAAAAATTTCCAAATGGTGTCTTCATATGCTTTTCACTCCTAAAAGAAAAATCTCCCACTGAATATCAACTACTTAAAAGCATTGAATTCTATGAGAGATTCTTATTCTGAAACGGAGATGGAGAGATTTGAACTCTCGCACCGGTTGCCCGATCTACCGCATTTCGAGTGCGGACCCTTCAGCCACTTGGGTACATCTCCTGATTGACTCGTTTTACATTATACTGCCTTGCTTTTCTCCCGTCAATAGTTGTTTTTTCCTCTTTTTTTCCTCCCGAAGTTCCCGGAAGAATCCTGACAGCATCTGACTGCACTCTTCCTCCAAAACTCCCCGCACCACCTCAACTTGATGATTAAACTGATCCATTTCCAGAAGATTCAGCACTGAACCGGCACACCCCGCCTTGGGGTTCATACTGCCGATCACCACCCGGCTCACCCTCGCCTGGACGATCGCCCCTGCGCACATCTGACAGGGCTCCAGCGTAACATACATGGTACACCCTTCCAGTCTCCAGTCTCCCAGTTTTTTACTTGCTTTTCGGATCGCATTCATTTCCGCATGGGAAATCGTATTCTTATCTGTGTTTCTCCGATTATAACCACGGGCGATAATTTTGCCTTCATAAACGATCACACATCCAATAGGAACTTCCGTGAGAACATAGGCTTTTTTTGCCTGACGGATCGCCTCCCGCATATATTTTTCATGCTCTTTCCACTCTTTCGTGGCTGTCAACTCTGTCATTTTATCTTTTCCTTTCGCTTCCGGTCATACCCGGTTTCTTTTCTGCATATGCTTTCATAGAAAACTCCCAAAGGAAGTGCAAAATTTGTCCGAATATCAACGTTTCATCTCCTATCTTTATGAATATCAGAACAATCAAAAATCAAAAAACTGCGGTTTCTCCCGGGTGGAAATACGCAACCAGCAATGCCGGCTGGAAGTACATATGAAACTTCCGCCCTATCCTTTCCTCCCCAAATTTCAGGTGTTTGCCTTCGTCCACGAAAATGACCAACTTCTGGGGATTCCTCTGGGAAATGCAAACTGCCACCAGGGAACCGTCTACGGCCGCTATATGCTCCCCCTGAAAAATATTGGTGGTTTCCCCTATTCCTTCGAGGATCTGGGAGGTCTTCTCATCTGCACTGATAACAACCAAATCTTCGGAACAGCCTGGAAGGAGACCGTTTTAAATCCCAGCCTCTTTACTCTGGCAGAAGATGATTCTCAGATTCAGGCAGCGTCTGTCAAAGAAATCGAAACTCCTGAAAAAGAAAAAACCGTGGAAAATCCTGCTCCGCCAGATTCTTCCCTCTCCTTTTGGGAAGAAATTCAAACTACTTATCCACAAGTACACCCTTTTTTTGATGATGAAATCCACCAATGCGTGGAATTATCCCCACAAGATATCCCTGATCTGGCAAAAAAATCCTTCCACATTGGCAGTAACCAGTTTCTTACCCGCCAGTATCAGACTTATCACCACTTCCTGCTGGGAAAAATGCAGCAGGGAAAGCCGGAAGAATATGTGCTGGCTGTTCCCGGAATTTATGAGGAAACAGAACATTTTCTTGCCGGAATGTTCGGCTTTCCAAACTTCAAACCTGCCCGCAGCGAAATTATCCGCCCCGGACAGTTCGGTTACTGGTACCGGATCATTTATTAATGTTTTTTCACACGCCTCGAAGCTCCACCTGTTCAATCTCTTCCAGAAGCAGTTGGCGGAAATTTTCCAGTTGTTCTTTGGAATAACTGCTGTAAATCGGGCGTATCACCTGTTCTGACTCCTGATATGCCTGAAGAAAATACCGCCTGCTGCCGGAAAGCCATTTTCTGATCTTAAGAAAATCCTCTTTTTTATGTAATTCCCGGGTAACAGTGGTACGAAATTCATATTCTATCTTTCCTGATTTTAAAAATTCCACTGTCTCACACACTGCTTCCAGATTTATGTTTTCTACTCCTGCTGTCTCCCTGTATTTTTCCGGAGAATTTTTAATATCCATTGCCACATAATCGAGAAGACCTTTCTCCACCATGGTCTTTACCATGCCCGGATTCGTACCGTTCGTATCCAGTTTCACCGCATATCCCAGCTTTTTGATTTCCTTTACAATCTCTGGAAGTTCTCGGCTCACTGTTGGCTCTCCCCCTGTGATACAGACCCCATCCAGAATCCCACGACGTTTCTTCAAGGTCTCCATAATCTCTTCCAGCGGAACGGTCGGCTCCTGCTCCGGTGCAAGCACCAAACCGGAATTTTGACAAAACGGGCACCGAAAATTACAGCTTCCCAAAAATATCGTACACGCCAGTCTTCCCGGATAATCTAATAACGTAAGTTTTTGAAACCCATGTACCTGTATCATATTCTGCCTCTGTATTCTTCAAAAAAATTCTGAATTTCTTCCTGAGATGCCTGTACGGACCCCTGTACAAAAAACGCTTTGCCCCCGCCCCGTCCCTGAAGTTTCTGATTCAACTCTTTTACAAACGCCCGCAAATCACCGTCTTTTTTTCCAATCGCATAGCGATATCCGTCCTGATCATTACCACAAAACACTGCACAGTATCCCCCGCAGGTTTCCATCACATCTGCCGCCAGCTTTCTGGCGCTCTCCGCAGACATCTGATTTTCAAAGAACAACTGATCTCCCTGACCTTTTTTCTCTTCTGCCATTCTTGCAATCTTCTCATATTCCATTCCCACCAGCCGAAATCTGGTTTTCTGATATTCTTCCAAAAGACGTTCTACCGCCTGCGCTGTTTCTTTCCAGTTTGCCGAAAGCAGACCTGAAATTTTCCGATTTTGTTCTTTCAACTGGTTACTATACCGCAAAGCTCTTACGCCGCACAGCATCTCAATACGCACGCCGCCCTTTGCCCTCTGAGAAGACAGAAGCATGATCTGTCCAATTTCACCGGAACTTTTTACATGTACACCGCAGCAGGCGCACACATCTGCCCTCGGCCATGCGACAATACGCACCTGACCGGTCAGTTCCTTTTTACTCCGATATTCTAACGTCTCCAGTTCTTCTCTCTCAGGATATGTAATCTGAATGGGATGATTTTCCCACACATATTGGTTCGCCTGATATTCTATCTCCCGCAGCTCTTCCTCTGGAATCTCACCGTCAAAATCAATCGTGATCGTTTCCGTCCCCAGGTGAAATCCAATATTATTATATCCGTATCTTTCATGGATCAGCCCACTGACAACATGTTCCCCAGAATGCTGCTGCATCAGGTCAAATCTTCTCTCCCAGTCGATTTTCCCCGTCACTTTCATTCCCGGCTCCAGAGCTTCCTTCACAAAATGCCAGATTTCCCCCTCCTGTTCCAGAACCTTATGCACCCGAACCCGATTCAGATAGCCCGTATCCCACGGTTGTCCGCCTCCTTCTGGATAAAATGCTGTCCGATCTAATCTCACCTGAAAACCTTCCTCACATACCCTGCATTCCAGGACTTTTCCGCAAAATTCTCTCATCCAGGAATCCTGATAAAATAATCTCTCTGTCATATTTTTCATTTCCCTCCATACATGTTTCTTTTATGCATTTTAACTCCCACCCTGCAAAAAAGCAACGGCTTTTCCCTCTGTCAAAATATAAAAGGCAGGAAGCATTCTGCAAAGGCATTTCTGATTCTCTCGTCCACGCCTGTCTGCATCTGCTTCCTGCCATAGATTCACCTGAAAATTTTAACGTATGGGCTTATTCGATTCCCGCTGTCTCGATCAGGAATTTCACACTGCCATCCTGATCTTTATCCCAGCCGTCAAAAGCTGTGTAGCTCTTATCTGCGTCTACCACCGCATCCAGTCTGTCCAGTACATCCTGCACATCACCATTCACCACATCTGCCAGTTCCTGGATCCCTTCCTTATCGAATTTTTCCATACCTTCTGCCAGTTCCTGACCTCCATCAGACAACTTTGTAGTTCCTTCTTTCAAGGTCTTGCCCCCGGCTGCCAGTTTTCCGGTTCCTTCTTTCAAGCTGCCTGCTCCCGCTGCCAACTGACTGATTCCATCACTGAGGGTACCAGCTCCTGCCTGTAGCTGTAAGCCGCCTGCCAACAACGCCTGACTTCCATCTGCCAGTTCTCCGGCTCCGCTGTTCAATGCAAAATTATTGGCAATTAATGCATTTCCTCCGGCTTTTAACTGAGCGGTTCCCCCTGTAAGAGAATCTGCCCCCGCTGCCAGCTGACCAATACCGTCACTGAGCGCTTCCGTTCCCTTCAAAAGCGCCTTCACACCTTCATTCAGCTGTTTTGCTCCCTGATTAAGGTTCTCTGCCCCTTTATTCAGAGCCTCATTATTTCCGCAAAGAGCTTCGCTTCCGTCCTTCAAGTCTTTCACACCTTTCAGCATAGCGTCAACCGCCGTCTGGATGTCTCCCATTCCATTCATGGTTTCACCCATTTTCTTCAGTTCTGCCTGCATCTGGGCTGCTCCTGCCTGAGCCTTCGCTGCTCCATCTGTCAATGGCTGCAAAGTACTCGGATCGATCTGAACTTTACCCAGTTCACCAGAAATCACTTCCAGACCCTGCTGCGCTCCTGCCAATTTTGCTTTTACTTCAGCATTATGAGCCGCTGTATCATCAGAAACTGTAACCTGAATATCCGACACATCGGTGGAAATCTCTCCCAGACTCGCCAGAACTGCTGTTTTCTGCTCTTCCGATACACCTGCGGCATCCAGTGCACTTGCCACATTTGCTTTCTGCTGACCGTTTGCCTGCTGAAGTTTTCCAGCAGCCGCTTTCTGCGCTTGCGCCGTTGCATCCTGGGACAATGCCTGCGTATCGGAATACTGTATCTGATCCACCAGAGCTGCTGCTCCGCCTACCGTAGTTTTCGCTGTCTCTACGCCTTTTTTCAGACTTTCCAACTGATTTTGCATCGCTGCCGCTCCTTTTTGAACCTCGGCTGCTCCGCTTGCCAGTTCTCCTGCCCCGGCCGCTAACTGTCCCACATTATTCTGAAGCGTTTTCATGGTCTCCGGCAATTTTGCAAAAATCTGGAGAGACTGCTCCATCTTGCCATAAAGTTCCTTCAAACCATTAGAAAGGTTCTGTGCTCCGGCGGTATACGTTTTCAAATTTGACGCAAATTCTTCGGTTCCCTTACTCAGATTTTCAGTTCCTGCTCCCAAATCTTTTACACCCTGCGCCAATTCCGTCTTTTTCTCATTCATGGTATCGATTCCCTCTTTCAGGGCTTTCGCTCCCTCATCTACCTGACTGACGCCCGCAAACAACTGATTCGCTCCTTCTGTGTAGGAAGATACCCCCTCTTTCAGAGCCTGAGAGCCACCCTGCAAAGTCTGCAATCCTCCCGCCAACTGATTTACACCGTCTATCAACTGACCTTTCTGTCCATTCATCATATCAATTCCCGCTTTCAGCTGACCCGCGCCGTCATCTGCACTATTCAGCCCGCTTACAAACTCATCTGCAGAAGAATTCAGCTGATCGATACCATCAGAAAGCTCTCTGCTTCCTTCCACCAGAGCCGTAGAAGCGTCCGTCAGTTCATCCAGACTACTCTTCAGATCATCCAGACTGTCAATATCATCCATTCCCAGCTCATTCAAAGTTCCTGTCGTTGCCACGGTCGCTGTCAATGCCAGTGAAAAATCCGTAACATCTGCAGTGATCTCTACATAATCAGGAATTTCCGTATCCTCCATACCTTCGATTTCAGAAAGTTTCAGGCTATCGGAAAGTCCCGGGAATCCAATTCCCATAACAATTTCATTCTGTCCGTCGGATATCACTTTTCCATTTGTCACATCCACATTAGAAAATTTTTCTGTAGGCAGGATCATTCCTGTCGCCATCATAAATGGAGTGGATATCTGCTCTTCCTTTCCATTTACTTTCACGGTCTGACTGGATTTATTTTCATAATCAATACGAATCTTCACTTTTCCGCTTTTTCCTGCCAACTGAGACGGCTGAATCTCTTTTCCATCCAGAAAATACGTCATTTTCACCGCTACCGGAAGTTCCTCACTGGTACTTCCCTGATAATAAATATCTTCTCCACCTGCTGCCCAGGTGATTGTTCCATCGCTGTTCTGGGTAAATTCTTCCTCGCCCTTCACATTTTTAATATCGCTGAGACTGCTTTTATCCGTTATAGAAGCCTCTTTCCCGGTATTTTTCAGCCAGTTGCTCACAATCACTTTTTCTGTATTACCATTTTGGTCAGCATTCACATAAACAGTCTGCTCTTTTTCCGGAACTGCCGCAGAAACGCTAGTCACCGGAACTGCCATAGACAACATTACTGCCGTACCCGCCATCATTGCCTGCACATATTTTCTTTTCATAATGATTTTACCTCCTGCTTTTTCTGTTTGAAATTTTTACTCGTCTTACAGATCAATCCATCAAATAACCAATACATAGCCGGTAAGAACAACAATACCGCACACATACTGATCAATGCGCCTCTGGCCATCAGAAGGCAGAGAGAACTTATCATATCGATCTTAGAATAAACACCCACGCCAAACGTAGCTGCAAAGAAACTGAACGCTGATACCATTACCGGCCGGATACTGGTCTGATGCGCGATCCGAATCGCCTCACCTTTGCTCTTTCCTGAACCACGTTCTTTTTCGTAACGACTGGTTATCAAAATCGCATAATCCACAGTGGCTCCCAGCTGAATCGTTCCAATAACGATAGAAGCGATAAAGGGCAGCTCTGTTCCGGTAAGATACGGAATACCCATATTGATAAAAATAGCTCCCTCGATAACTAACACCAGAATCACCGGCAAGGAAATAGATTTAAACACAAACAGAATAATGAAAAATACAGCAAGAATCGATACGGCGCTTACCACCTTAAAGTCATGATCCGTAATCTCAATCAAATCTTTCGTGCAAGGAGCCTCTCCCACCAACATACCGTTAGGATTATATTTCTTCAAAACAGTATTCAACTCATCAATCTGATGATTTACCTCATCAGAAGCCACCGGATATTCATTCATAATCAGCATTAATTCATAATTTTCGCTTTCCAGCACTTCCTGAATATCTTCCGGAATCATACTCCTCGACATGGCAGGACCGATCACTGTCTCCAACCCCAGAACCTGTTTCACACCTTCTACCTGTTCCATCTCAGAAATCATCTTATATTTCTCTTTATCTGTAATTTCTTTGTCCACCAAAATCATATGAGCTGCTCCCATATGATACTCTTCCTGAAGTTTGGTATTTGCCTGAATACTTTCCAGATCTTTGGGAAGAGTAGCATCCAGATTGTAATACACCGGGGTATTTGCCTGAAAATATGCAAAAGGAACAAACAGAAAAACAAATACCACTGCAAAAAGTACGTGATGTTTTACGATAAATTCTGATACTTTCGGGAAATCTGGAATCAACTGACGATGCGCCGTCTTCTCCAAAGCCTTATCAAAAATCATAATCATAGAAGGCAATACGGTCACACAACAGAGTACGCCAAAGACCACACCTTTTGTCATTACAATACCCAGATCCAAGCCTAGCGTAAAACTCATAAAGCACAGAGCCACAAAACCGGCGATTGTCGTAATGGAGCTTCCCACCACTGATTTGATTGTTGCCGCAATAGCCTGCGCCATAGCTTCCTTATGATCATTTCCATAAATTCCCTTCTTTTCCTGATAGCTGTGCCACAAGAAAATAGAATAATCCATCGTCACTCCCAACTGAAGTACGGCACACAAAGCTTCTGTTATGTAAGAAATTTCTCCTGTCAGTATGTTTGTTCCCATATTGTACAAAATCGCCATACCGATACTCAGCAAAAAGAATACAGGAATCAAATACGTTTCCATGGTAAGCGCAAGCACAATACTGGAAAGGATCACCGCAATCACTACATAAATTGTAATCTCTGATTCCGCCAGATTCTTCGTATCTGTTACCACCGCCGACATACCGCTCAAAAAACACTGTTTTCCTGCAATATGGCGGATATCTCCAATAGCTTCCATCGTTTCATCTGCAGAAGTCGTGGTATCAAATATAATAAACATCATCGTGGAGTCATCCGAATTAAACGCTGTGCGGACTTCTTCAGGCAGCATTTCCATAGGTACGCTGATATCCATAAGACTGTCATACCATACCACCTTTGATACATGCTCCACATCCTCAATCTTCTGTTTCAATGCTGCCACATCTTTATTTTCCATTCCTTCACAAATGAACATGGAATACGCGCCTGTTCCAAATTCATTCACCAGAATATCCTGCCCCTTTATCGTTTCGATATCATCTGGCAGATAAGACAGAATATCGTAATTTACTCTGGTATTGATATAACCGATTGTTGCCGGTATCAACAGCAGAATACTGATAATAAAAATCGGAATTCGAAGCTTTACAATCTTCCTTCCCAACTTCTCCATGATGTCTCCTCCTTTAAAATAAGTTTATGACTATTGGTCATTTATTGTTATACATTATAAATGACCGTTAGTCAATATTGAAAGTGTAAAATTTTGACCGTTAGTCATTTTCATTTTTATGCATTAAGGCGAAACAATAGACCAGACGGGATTTCTGTTTGACTTTTCACAAAAGGGGTCACTATAATATGATGTAGGGTTAAAAATACCCAAGAAATTGTGAGGGATATAATATGGGAAAAATAGATAATAACAAACAACAAAAAAGGGACTCCCTTCTGGACTCCGCTTTTTCTCTGTTTATCAATAATGGATTTTCAAAAACTTCTATCTCGGATATTGTAAATACAGCCGGGGTTGCCAAAGGAACTTTCTATCTTTATTTTAAAGATAAATATGACATCCGCAATCACCTGATTGCTCATAAAGCCAGTCAGGTATTTGAGGCTGCTTATCTGGAACTTCAGGCACATTCGGAAATTACAGACTTTGAAGAACAGATTCTTTTCGTTATCGACCATATATTAGATCAGCTTGACGCTAACCATAATCTGGTTTCTCTGATTTCCAAACACTTAAGCTGGGGATTTGTGAAAAATTCTCTGATCTATACTCCAGGAAAAGGCACCCCTTCTATTCTAACTATATTTACAACTATGCTGGAAAATGCTGCCCATACGTACAGCTCACCGGAATTGATGATGTATATGATACTTGAAATTGTCAGCGGCACCAGCTACAATGCAATATTATATCAGCAGCCGGTACCGCTGGAAGAATTGAAACCACACTTATATAAGACTGTAAAAGGAATCCTCGAAAGCTATCGGGTGGATGAGAGGGAAAGGTAGCAAATTTTAATACTTACCTTTCCCTGATAAATTACTCCTTAAATTGTAATTCCTCCGGTGTAGCTTGTTGCACTTTCTGAATATCCATATTTGTCCACCACTCTCGCCATAACTTTCCCGCGATATGTACCCGAAGAAACTCCTGTGGCAGTGACGCTTTTTGCAGTATTAGACACATTATCCACTGATATCTTATTCGTACCAACTGTTACCCAAGAAGAACCTGATTTTTTCTGCAAATAAAACGTAATATCAATTTTACTCACTGTCTGACTACAGTATACATCTGCTCTAATTCCTACTGATGATGAACTCTTTTTAGTTATTGTCGTATGTACGTTCATGATATATTTTGCATAAGGAACTATATCTCTCTCTAACAAAGGTGTAATTTCTTCTTCATCAATCTTCAATTCATACCATTCTGCTGAATTTATCATATCTGCTTTTGCACTTGTGGATAATGTCAAGAACATTACACATGCCAAAATCATAATTATACACTTTTTCATTCTTTTCTCCTCCAGACTATTCGTAATAAATACCTTCTACAATTTTTTTACATTCTTCCAAACTCAATATTCCGTCAAATGTCAATATCCCTGTTTTATGATGCACTGCAAAAACCAAACTATCATCCTGATTACTTTTATATATAGGAATATCTTGACCCAACTTTACATTTTTTACATCTGTTATTTTTTCATCTCCTATTAATATTCCCGAAGAATCTTCATCAGATATCAATTGTTGCGAAATATAAATTTGTTGACCGTTTTTTTCAAAAATCATATTAATCATTTTATACACCTTATTGTATTTCGCTTCTTGCAGCACATATTGTTCGGGAATGTATGAGATATAAAATATTGGATATAAAACCACCTCATTCATTTCCTCATATGCCTTCTCCAAAGAAGTTATATCAAAATACACTTCCTCCTCATTATCCTGTTCTAAAAACAGCTCCTCTTGAGTCCCATACATAGTATAATTTTTTTCATTTGAATCAAAAACACTCTCCACAATATCCAGCAGTCCCTCGCCCTGCACCGCTACCATACTATAATCCACGCACGCTGTTGCTGCCAATATAACCCCCGCCGCAATAACTGCATTTTTTATTTTGCGCCGCCTGCTCTTTTTCCGTAACTCTTCCAAGGTTTCATCAATGGTCTTCCGAAATTTCTGATCCCACTCCTGAGAAATCTGAAAATCCTGAGTTAACTTATCTTTTTTCATTTCTTCCATCATCTCTTCAAAATGCTCTTCCAGATATCGAAACTCAGAATCTTCCTTCACGATATTCTTCTTACTCATCCATTCCACCTTCTTTCATATACTCCTGCAATTTCTTTCTGGCTCTATAGCGTTTACAGTTTTTAGCATTCTTACGCTCTTCATCCTCATCTGTCACTGCCGTTTTAAAATATTTACTCAAAAGAATTTCTCTTTCCCGCGACGATAGTTTCTCCAAAACGCCTTCCGCCGTAATTCTCTGCAAGGCTACTTCCTCTGTGGATGTAAAACAGGAAAGTTTGCCAAATCTGTCCTGAACTTTTTCCTCCAACTCCTCTTTTCTCGCCTTTGAACGAATCCATGATATCACATTATTCTTCGTCACTGTAATCAGCCACGCCCAACGTTCCGGTTCACTTCGCCCCTCCAAATCATGAATGTGCTCACACATTACTTTCCAAGTGTCCTGCATAATATCATAAATATCTGATTCTTCAAGCCAACTATACCGCCTACGCAGATACCATAGAATTCTTTCTACATTTTCCTCATAAATTTTCTGGCATATCTGCTGTTCTTTTCTCTTCATGTAACCTTTCCTCCTTTATCATAAGTTTACACGAAAAATGGCAGATTTTTACTCCAAATGGAGTACACCAAAAATTTATTTGGAGTATTTTTCCAATCCCTCCTTATACAATTTCTAACGATTTTAGGAAATAATCTCCTGAAAAACGTTTTCCAGTCTAATTCTACTTATACCACAAAACAACTGCAACCTCATTTCTTCTTCATCTTTATAAATATTTCGACATTTTACTGCTCAATCCGTCACTTCCAACACACTCATTTACTTTCCAGCATTGCGGAATTCCAAAGGCGTCTGACCTGTATGTTTTTTAAAAGCCTCAATAAAAATACTGCACCCGGAAAATCCCACCACTTCTCCAATCTCTGCCACCGTTCTTTCCGTTGATACCAACAACAGCTTCGCATGACCAATCCTCACCTGCAAAAGATATTGATGCGGTGTCATCCCTGCCCATCTTCCAAATAACTTGATCAGATAAAATTTACTAACACCACACACTTTCCCCAATTCTTCCAACGACACTGTTTTCTGATAATTCCGCTGCATATAGTTCTGTGCCTGAATAACGATCTGCTCTCCGCCATCCAATATTTGCCCATCTATGTTTTCCCTATATACGCCACTTTCATACAAAAAACCGGAAATGCACTGAGAAATTTCCATCTGTTGAAAAACATTTGGATGCATTGCCAAATCTTTTGTCCTCTCAAAAAAATGCAGTGCCTTCTCCACCTGTACTTTCTGCAAAACGATTCCTTTTTTATAAAAATAGTCTGCAAAAGTACACGGCGATCTGTCCAGATAATGCATCCAGACAAATTTCCACCTACTATTCTTTTTCGTTCCATAGCGATGGGGATATTTCCCATCCAACAGCACCATACAACCTTGCGGAAGTTCTCCCTGATAATCCCGATAAGAAATTTCTCCACACCCCTGACAAGTATACAACAAAATAGACACGCTGCAAGAATCTCGATAAGTATAATAAGATTCCCCACACTCATAAATTCCTCCCATATCTACCCCGCAGGCAAAAGCTTCTTTCTCTCCCGAAGAAGCGATAGAAAAGGAATCCAGGGTTTTTACAGAAGACAAATCATATTCTACTATCATACTACAATTTTCCTTTATTTTATAACAATTTTTTGTATTGTATTCTTCATTTCTTATGACTATTATAGTAAAAAACACAAGTTTTTCAACCAGATACAGGAGGAATATCATTATGAATCATCGAGAACGTGTAAAAGCAATTTTTCATTATCAGCCTTATGATCGTATGCCCGTAGTCCATTTTGGATATTGGAACGAAACCTTAGAAAAATGGTATCAGGAGGGACACATTACGAAAGAAGAATATCTGGGATGGGGCGATGGAAATGAATATGATGACAGCATTGCCCGAAAACTAGGATTTGACTTTAACTGGCTCACCTGTTTTAGTCCAAATACCGGGTTAAATCCCGGCTTCGAATCAAAAGATATGGGCGCCTACCCTTCCGGAGGACGGATGATCCGCAACTGCGACGGCGTTATTGTTTTACAAAAAGAAGATGCCGGATCAATTCCCGCTGAAATAGAACACACCCTGAAAGACAGAGAATCCTGGGAAAAAGAATATAAATGGCGTCTTCAGTTTCAGCCTGAGCGCATTTCCGCTCAAGCCTATGAACAGATAAAAACTGCACACCCGGACACTCCTGTCGGACTGCACTGCGGAAGTCTCTTCGGAAGAATCAGAGATATCATGGGTGTAGAAGGAATCAGTTATCTCTTTGCAGATGATGAGGACCTCTACGACGAAATTATCGATACCGTAGGAACTCTGTGCTTCCAGACAGTCGAATACGTCCTGAATCAAGGATGGACCTTTGACTTCGCACATTTCTGGGAAGACATTTGTTTTAAAAACGGTCCTCTCGTGATCCCTGATGTATTTTATGAAAAAGTAGGACCTCATTATCAAAAAATCACCAAACTTCTGAACGAACACGGAATCGACATAATCTCCCTTGACTGCGATGGAGTGATTGATTCTCTGATTCCTACCTGGATGGATCATGGCGTCAATACCATGTTCCCCATTGAAGTCGGCACCTGGAACGCCAGCATTGCCCCCTGGAAAAAAATCTACGGCGACCAAATCCGCGGAGTTGGCGGCATGAACAAAAATGTTTTCTCCAAAGATAAGGAAGCAATCGATCAGGAAATCCGCCGCCTTCAGTCTCTGATTGCTCTTGGCGGTTATATTCCCTGTCCTGACCATCGGATCGCGCCCGATGCCAAATGGGACAATGTAAAATACTACTGCGAACAAATGCATCGGTTATAATGACTTTTTCGCAAAGCTCACAGAATTTTGTGTAACGCCCAAAAAACAGGATTTTTTGCATCAGACAAGCAGGTTTTAGATACAGTAGGAAACAACGAAAAACACCGGAGAACCCTATAAATAAAGGATTTTCCGGTGCCCCTGCCAAGGAGTCGAAGCGACGGGATTCGAACCCACGACCTCTGCGTCCCGAACGCAGCGCTCTACCAAACTGAGCCACGCTTCGATTGCTGTTCGTCTTCAGCGATATTTATTATATCTGATAACCATTTCTTTGTCAATACATAATTTCTAGTTTTTTACCAAAATAGGAACTATTCAGCAGTCCACTGTTCTGCTAGGTGTTGTCTTATGCATGCAAATCAATCCCAAGACATACAAGCAAAAATCCCAGC
>HF995329.1 GCA_000432335.1 Firmicutes bacterium CAG:646 | reverse complement strand
ATTATATTACACTTACATCTCAGGAGAAATCTGTATATGAAAGATGAAAATTCTCAGGTACCTGAAACATTTGACGAACAGGAACAGCTCCGTTCTGAAAAAAGAGGTCTTCTGCTGTTTTTTGCCGGTCTGGTCTGTTTCTTTATTGCCTTTGGCTTTATTATTGCCGGAATATTTTTCCAGAAGTATCATGTAAAAAACGGCGATGCAATTGCTATAGGCGGCTTTGTTATCTTTGGTATCGCAGCAGTTATTCTTCTTCTGAAAAATATCGGTTATGCTGTGCTGTGGGAAGCAGACCGTAAGGAGAAAAAACTGAACGGTCAGGAACTTACTTCTCTTCCTGCCATGAGCAGAACGACTTTACAGCAGAGTCTGAGCGAAAATAAATTCCAGTATGAAAACGGTTATTATTACCGCAAAAAATTCTCTTTCTGGAAAGACTCGGTTCGCTATTATATAAAGCTTACAGATTCCACCGACCTGTCTGCAACACTTGACCGTGAAATTGACAGCTTTAACAGTTCTGACTGCAGCAGGCAAAATGCCTGTCTGATCATTATTATGTATCAGAATGGGGTAACAGAAGACACAAAAACAACCCTGAAAGAAATTTCCACCAACAGCGCTATTGCAGAAACTGTTATTGATCCTCATCTGAACGCAACCTTTCTTTCAGTTGCTGTTGACAGCTTTACAGGAACAGGATATTTCTTTGACCTTCACAAAAGCCACATTTCCCTGTACAGTCACGGCTGCAGGCTTCTGAAAAAACTCACCGGAACTTCCAGGTAATTCTCTGACGGTTCCCGATTTACAATCACAGTCGTATCACACTTTACTTGTGCAATGTATATAAAGTTCATCCAGTTTTTTTATATCAGATATACAAATACAACATAATATTTGATATTTTTTTGACAAACTATTGACAAACCATAATTAATGTGTTACCATTTCATCATCAATTTAAAACATCTCTGACAACTGGCGGAGACGTGGATAACCACAGGGGAGTCAGAGATTTGTGAAGCCGACCGTCTGGGCAGTATTTGACAC
>HF995328.1 GCA_000432335.1 Firmicutes bacterium CAG:646 | reverse complement strand
CTATTTTGATGTTTCGGTGGTAATAGATATCGGGTGTGGGAACACAAACGAAAAATAAAGGTTTTTTAAAATATATTTATCTATGTAGTGTCCACCTTGTCACAAAAATGTAGGCGACATTCACTTGGATAAGGACAGATAAGCGTATCATTAGAAATAGTGGTACGCTTATTTTTTTACCCCTATTACATATTTGAGTATCCTGACCGTTCTTCTATTGCAGGAGAGCTGAGCCAGAGTGTAGGTAAGAGTTTTATTAAGAGTTATTCTGCGGTCTGCCTTGAGAGAGCAATCATTGTGTTTGCCGGTATTATCTTTTCCCTTTTTGCTGCAGCACCGCTCGTGGTCAATCCTGCTGCTCGGCAGTTACGATGGTGTGGAGTTATGTAGGTGAGTTGATTTTTAATATGCTCATCTTAGTCGGTGCGGTCAAAATGGCAGACCGAGTCGTGCGTGGGATGATGTGATTGCAGAGGTGTAGCGTATGACAGAGAACAAGAGATACAAAGTCATTGTTTCTGACAGGGCAAAGAGAATGTTGGGAACACATATCCGTTTTATGGCACAGGTCAACAAAGAAGCAACAGCGGCAAAAAAGAAAGAGATTATGACCGCTATGCGTTCCCTCTGCCAGATGCCACAGCGTTTTCCATTTTTTGAAGAACCCTATATTACACCGAATAAATACCACAAGATCAGCGGCAAAAAAGAAAGAGATTATGACTGCTATGCGTTCCCTCTGCCAGATGCCGCAGCGTTTCCCATTTTTTGAAGAACCCTATATCACACCGAATAAATATCACAAGATGTTTATTGAGAAGTGGTATCTTGTCCTCTATCAAATACAAGATGATACGGTGTATGTAGAGTATATTTTAGATTGCCGTAAGGATTACAGTTGGTTTATTCGATAACAACAAAATAATTTTCAGAAATCGTCATTTATAGTTGGTGGCGATTTTTTTATGTCTAAAATTATCAACAAGGAAAGGATTGGTAGGAAAATTCCAAAAGGCAGCATCCTTTTTATAGCGACAGGAGAGGTCAAGAAGGGTTGGTGCTAATAAGGAGATCCGTAATTATACGAAAAGTATGTTTTTGGGACTGTCGATGCGGTTATGCAGCTCTATTGTCAGTATCTTGTGATAGGCGGAATGCCAGAGTGTGTGGTGCTGAAATAGATTTTGTTATTCAGCGTGACGGTCAGCTTATTCCGATTGAGGTCAAATCTGCCGACAACACAAGAGCTTAAAGGTTTATATGGAAACAGTAACGTTTACTATAACGGTGGGCGTTATTATAATTGTAAAAAAGCCATACTTTAACACATCCCCCATCTGTTCCTGAAAAAATTCGGGGTTCAAAATAGTTTCCGTTTGCAAAAATAAGATGTTGAGGTCAAAAGAGGGGTATGTGGAACAATCTTGTCTGTAACAGCAAGAATTGTTCCACACATAGATGTAAATTAAACATCAGCCTCTCTTTTTCTGGTGTGAAAGACACCAGAACAGAAGATCAATAAATTCTCCTACGCTGGGCTGTCCTTCCAGTGGATAAGGGCAGAGAGCCTTCAGTTTTTTGCGGGCAGGGGAATTCCAGCATACTTTGATGACGGTGCGGAGGTTGCGTTCCACGCATTTTACATTGGTATTATATTTATCAGCGACAAAGGGGAAAATTCTGGTGGTATAAGAAAGCAGCCGGCTTTCATCTTCCAGAGCCTGTTCCAGTACCGTTACAAGAAAAGCATATCCTTTGTAGCTGGTACGGATTCCCAATGACAGTAAAAGAGTTTCAGGAGTGTACATTTTTTATTTTTCCTTTCGTGTAAATTTTTCTTTGCTCAGGTTCAGATTTTGACACCTGATGCTCTTTTCTTTTGTTTTTTTGTCTCCTTCTCCCTAACCAGATGCCAGAAAAGGATATCCAGAAATTCTCCCACTGTGGGCGGGGATTCCAAAGGATAGGGCGATATGCTTTGCAGTTTTTGACAGGCGGTGGATTCCCAACAGACTTTGATAACTGTGCGGATATTCCGCTCGATGCATCGCACATCGGTTTGATACTTCAGGGCAATAGCAGGAAAAAGCTCTGTTCCGATGGATAACAGGCGATTTTCATCCTCCATGATTAAGGTCAGAGCATCTACCAAATAGTAATAGCCTTTATAATTGGTGCGAATGCCCAGAGAAAAAGGCAGAGATTCTACCGTGTTCATAGATGTAGTTCCTCCTGAAATGGTATTCCGATAGAATTCGGAAAATTTGTGTACATATATTTCTTTTCTCCTTCCGTGGAAGTTTTATCAAAAGTCCTGTAACTGCTCCAAAAAGATACAGTTACAGACTCTCCTATAATAGAAACGCAGAAACAGGGGGAAAATGTCGAAAAAAATGAAAAAAAATTTAAAAACCTTTTTTTCGAAGATGCCAATGAAGAATATCGATAAATTCTGTTACGGTTGGGCAGGATTTGAGAGGATAAGAAGCGATATTCTGAAGAAGATTTCGCTGGTCAGAATTCCAGCAGTTTCTGACAACGGTTCGAAGATTTCGATCCACGCACTCTATGGTGGTGTGATAATGGTGAGCTACGGTGGGATAGAGATTTTTGGTGACATAGAGAAGCCGGTCGTCATCTTCCAGAGTGAGTTCCAGAGCCATCACCAGAAAGTGATAACCCTTGTAAGTTGCATGAATGCCCAGAGCAAGTGGTAATTCATAAATGTGATTCATTTTAGACTCCTTTCCTGAGTGATAATGTAAAAAATGGGGCGTACGCCCTTGCTAAATCTTATGTTACAGTAAAAAATATCAAAGTTCAAAAAATACACAGAAACCGACACAAAAGAGAGCAAGAAAAAATCCCGCCAGAGGCTATTCTGACGAGATTTCTTTTTTTAAAGAATCTCTATAGGGGATATAGGACGTATCGAAAAGGCAAAGCTCATCCAGATTATCAAATTCACGGATGATTCCGTCAGGATATTTTCGGATATAAAGAGTGAGCTGATCCAAATTCTGCATATAGAGACTTTCCCAGTACATATCCCGGGTTTCCGGGAGGGGGTAAGCGGCTTCCAGAAGCTGCACATATTTTTGGGAAAATTCTCTGTTCCAGTAAGAATGTCCCATCATACACCAGGCATTGGCGCCTCCGATCTTTACATGGGTGATCTTTCCATTAAAATTTGTGGAAAGACAATACTCGTCAGTCTCTCCCTTCATATAAACAGCAGAATAATAAGGTTCATATACATAAGCGTCAAATACATTTTCCATAAAATAATTATCTGCGGAGCAGATGTAAGTATTTCCCAGATATTGTCGGACAGCATAGATAGAAGAATGGTTGTTTCGCGTGGTATAATCGGGGTTTTCTATGATGTGGACATCATATTTTTCCTCCAGATAATAAAACATCTCTTTTTTATAGCCGACAACCACATAGATATCCGGAATACCGGCATCGCGAAGTTGGCGAATCTGCCGCTCGATCATAATCTCGCCTTTTACTTTCAGAAGAGCCTTGGGAGTAATCTCAGAAAGAGGGGCAAACCGGGAAGCAAAACCGGCAGCCATGATAACTGCATTGTCGACTTTATACGCAGCAATAGCTTCATAATCTCCTTGCCGATAGCAGGATTCAAATTCATTTTTTAACATAGGTATCCTCCGGAAATGTTGGGATGTTTAATATTTTATGATTGTAGATGAGATACGGGAGAATGTCAAGATTTCCATGAAGTATTTTATGATTATGAAATAGAATTGTAAGAATTAAAAAGGGGAAATTCGTTGAAATATGAGGAAAATTGTACTAATATATAAAAATGCCAGAAGAATTGTTTTGCGCCTTGCATTTCAACGATTTCGGCATCATATAGAAGATTATGGAAATGTTTTTAGAGAGGAGAGGAAGAGAATGAAAACAAGAAGAGGTCTGCTGATCGGGCTGGGAATTCTTGCTTCATTATCTATGACTGTACCTGTCGCAGCAGCAAATGTGGAACAGACAGTCATTTCTTCGGTTGAGGGACAACAGGATAGTACAGTAGAAGAGAACCTGCCTGAGGGGGAGGAAACTGAAGGAGAAAATGAAACAGGAGAGCCAGAGGAAGAACAGAAAGAATTCTGGCATTTTGGTGATAAATCTGAGGGATTTCAATTATATGTGAAGGATGAACAGCAGGGAGAGGTTGCATCGGAAGCAACCGGCGCTTTTTTGATAGGTGAAAAGATTTATTATCTTGAAAAGGGACGTCCTCAGAGTGGTATCGTGGAGGTCGGTGAAGCACAGAATGGTGGAAAACTGACTCCAGCTGCGCAGTTGGAAGTGGGGAAAAAGTACTTTTTTGAGGAAAATGCAGAAGAACCGGGGCAATATGGAGCCTGGATAACGAATGAAACACAAACAGATCAGTGGAATCATCGAACAGATGGAACTTGGGTGTGCCTTTCTCCCGGGGGAGCGGTAAATCAGAATGTAAACGGCTGGCAGGAAGTGGAAACAGGGTGTTGGCTGTATGCTGAAAATGGAGTCGGAAGTATCCGCAATGGCTGGCAACAGTTAGATAATAAATGGTATTATCTGGATGAAGAAGGAAAGCGTGACACTGGAAAAACAGGGCTTCAAACCATAGGAAATGAAAAGTACTTTTTGAATGCCGACGGTGTACCACAGACTGATTTCCAGAAAGTAGACGGTCAGACGTATTACTTTGGAAAAGATGGTGTTCTTCAGAAATATACCGGTTGGAAAACGATTGATGGAAAATTATATTATTTCAACAATTCTTATCAGTTGGCAAATTCAGGACTGAATGGCTGGCAGCAGATTGATGGTAAATGGTATTGGATGGAAAATGGAAAGACAGCAAGTGGCTGGAGAGCAATCAACGGTAAATGGTATTATCTGGATGAAAAAACCGGAGTGATGCAGAACGGATTTTTCAAGGATGCAGGCGGAAGTTTGTATCATAGCGATGGAAGCGGAGCTATGACGGGAGGCGGCTGGAACCTGATTGGAAATACCTGGTATTGGATGCATGATAACGGAGTGATTTTCAGGGGCTGGCTCAGACAGGGAAATACCTGGTATTATTTAGATGAAGCAACCGGAGCTATGAAAACCGGCTGGTATCAGGTGGGGAATACCTGGTATTACTCCGATGGAAGCGGAGCGATGCAGACAGGCTGGATTCTTCCTAATGGAAGAACTTGGTATTACCTGAATGGAAATGGAGCTATGGCTGTTGGCTGGGGACGTGTAGGAAATACCTGGTATTATTTTAATGAGAGTGGAGCGATGCAGACAGGCTGGCAGCAGGTGGATGGAACCTGGTATTATATGAGTGGAAACGGGGCGATGCAGACCGGTTGGCTTAAGCTTGGAATTTCCTGGTATTATCTGGGAGAAAACGGAGCGATGAGAACTGGATGGCAGCGTTTGGGAAATACCTGGTATTATTTAACACCCGGACATGGAGCTATGAAAACCGGCTGGTATCAGGTAGATGAAACCTGGTATTATTCCGATGGAAGCGGAGCTATGGCAGCGAACCGATGGATTGACACCTATTATTATGTGGGAGCCAATGGAGCTATGGCAACGAATACCTGGGTAGGTCCGTATTGGGTAGGAGCTGATGGTCGTTGGAGACCGAATTACGATCCGGATCTTACGGGAGCAAAATGGGTTCAAAGCGGTTCCAAATGGTATTACCAGAGAGAAGATGGAACATATCTTAAGAATATGTGGAAGAAGATTTCCGGTGACTGGTATCGTTTTGATACAGAGGGCGCTATGCTTACTGGATGGAACTGGGTGGATGGTTACAAATACTATTTTGATGAAAAAGGTCATATGGTACAGGATGTAGATGCTATCCTTGGAAAACAGAAAGAATACTATATTACCGTGGATCGAATCAACTGTCAGGTTATGATATATGCAAAAGCAGAAGATGGAAGATTCGTTATTCCGGTAAAATCTTTTGCATGTTCTGTGGGACTTCCGAGTACGCCAACGCCAAAAGGGGAACACCACATTTTTAACCGTCAGAGATGGCAGGAATTGATGGGACCATCCTATGGACAGTATTGCAGCCAGATTACAACTACTGGTATATGGCTGCACTCGGTAGCAGGAAATAATATGACCAGTTATAACCTCAGTGCAGCAGCGTACAATATGTTGGGACAGCCGGCGTCTCATGGGTGTATCCGTTTGACGGTACGGGATGCGAAGTGGATTTATGATAACTGCGAGTGGGGAACAAAAGTATATGTGGGAGATTACCTGGATAACAAGTTTGATAAGCCTGCAACGATAAAGATTCCGGCAGGTCAGAACTGGGACCCTACAGATCCGAACATTTAAAACAGAAGTAAGATAAGAAAGAACGAAGGAGCTGTCGCTTTAAACATTATTCAGCAATATTTCTGGAGATGTCCCTAAGGCAACAGCTCTTTTTCTGGATTTAAAAGAATTTTCTGTTGCTGAAATGTAAAATTCATAAGAATATACCAAGATTTAGAAGGTATAACTTGAAATCATCCATATTTTGTAATAGAATAAAGAAAGTATCAAGAGAATGTCAGTATGAGAGGAGTAAAAGGATGAAGAGAAGAAGAAGTCTGTTATTTGGACTTGGTATCATGACCGTCTTATCCGTGACAGTTCCGGTATCTGCTGCAGAAATACAGAAGGATAAAGCCGAAACTGTAAGTACAGTGGAAGAACAGGGACAGGAAACAGAGGCAAAAGTACAGACAGAAGAGAATGTACAGCCAGAAGAAACACAGGAGACGGCAGAAGATAAAGAAGATACGGAAGGTACAGAAGAGCAGGAAAATACAGAAACTCAGGGAAAGCCTACGTATGAAGTGAAAGAAGAAAATGGAGATAAAGTCTATCAGGTAAAAAATGGAGATGGGACAGAAGCTCATTCCACAGGTGCGTTTGAACTGGAATTTGAAGGGATAGAAGGGAAACACATCTATTTTCTGAAAGATGGTAAGATTCAGTCTGGAATTCAGAAGGTGACAAAAGCGGAGAATAGCGACAAGTTTGCGGAGGCAAAACTGGAAGAAGGAAGCTATCTCTTTTATGAAAACGGCGGGAAAGAAGATGCTCCAAGATACTTATCTCAGCCAGAAAAAGACTCATGGATCAAAGAGGAGTCACAGGGATGGTATTACGTTTATACGAATGGAAGCGTTGAACTGGAGAACAAAAATGGTTGGCAGGAATATGAATCCGGAAAATGGATTTATGTGGAAGATGGTCTGGGAAATGTAAAAACTGGATGGGTAAAAAGAGCGGAAGATGAATGGTGGTATCTGGAACAAGATGGAAGCCGCAATACCAGCGCAGACAAACAAGGCATTCAGAAAATTACATACCAGGGCGAAGAGCTGACGTACTTTCTGGATCAGGAGGGAAAGGTTCAGAAGGGATTCCAGACAGCAGATGGAAAGACGTACTATTTCGATGAGTCTACCGGACTTCTTCAGAATTATACCGGTTGGCAAACCATCGGAGGAAAGCAGTACTATTTTAATGTAGCCCATCAAGTAGAGACCACCGGTGCAAACGGCTGGCAGCAGGTGGAAGGCAAATGGTACTGGATGGAAAATGGAAAAACAGCAACAGGTTGGAGAGCAATTAACGGTAAATGGTATTATCTGGATGAAAAGACCGGAGTAATGCAGACCGGTTTCTTCAAAGATGCTGGCGGAAGTTTGTATCACAGTGATGGCAGCGGCGCTATGACAGGTGGCGGCTGGAACCTGATCAATGGTACCTGGTACTGGATGCACGACAATGGAGTGATTTTCCGTGGTTGGCTCAGACAGGGAGATAGCTGGTACTATTTAGATGAGAAAACTGGCGCAATGAAAACAGACTGGTATCAGGTGGGAAATACCTGGTATTATGCGAATGGAAGCGGAGTAATGCAGACTGGCTGGATCATTCCAAACGGAAGAACCTGGTATTATCTGGCAGGAAACGGAGCTATGGCAACGGGCTGGCAGCGTATAGGGAATACCTGGTACTATTTCAATGGAAGCGGAGCAATGCAGACGGATTGGCAATTAGTAGATGGAACCTGGTATTACATGAATGGAAGCGGAGCAATGCAGACTGGCTGGATCATTCCAAACGGAAAGACCTGGTATTATCTGAATGGAAGCGGAGCAATGCAGACCGGCTGGTATCGCTTAGGGAATACCTGGTACTATTCCAATGAAAGTGGAGCGATGCAGACTGGCTGGCAATTAGTAGATGGAACCTGGTATTATCTGCATGGAAATGGAGCTATGGCAGCAAATGCATGGATTGATGGTTATTACTATGTGGGCGCAAATGGAGCTATGGCAACAAACACATGGGTAGGAAACTATTACGTGGGTGCAGACGGCAGATGGATTCCAAATTATGATCCGGTTGTGTATGGCGGTAAATGGGAGAAGAGTGGAAATTCCTGGTATTTCAAGATGGCAGACGGAAGCTATCTGAAGAATCGCTGGCAGAAGATAGATGGCAAATGGTATCATTTTAATGAGAGTGGCGTGATGGCTACCGGTTGGAAATATATTGGAAAGTATAAATATTACTTTAATTCCAACGGGGCGCTGGTACAGGATCTGGACAGCGTGATCGGCATTCAGCCCTCTTATGAGATTACAGTAAATCGTGCAAAATGTCAGGTTACTGTGTATGCAAAGGATGGAGGAAACGGTTACATCATTCCGGTGAAAACATTTGCATGCTCTGTAGGTATGCCTGGTACACCGACGCCAACAGGAACCTTCCGTACACCGGCAAAATATCGCTGGCATACATTGATGGGACCTTCTTACGGTCAGTATTGTACGAGAATCAATGGAGGAATTTTATTCCACTCTGTAGCGGGCTCCAACATGACCAGCTACAATCTGAGTGCAGCAGAGTACAATAAATTGGGAGCACCTGCTTCTCATGGATGTGTTCGTCTGACAGTACGTGATGCAAAATGGATCTATGACAACTGTGGTCTGGGAACAAAAGTGACGATTTCAGATACGGCAGATACACCGTTTGACAAACCGTCAACACCAAAGATTCCTGCAAGTCAGAACTGGGATCCAACAGACCCGAATATTTAAAGAATAGTAAAGTGTAGAAAATGCATAAATATAGAAAAAGAGCCTGAAAATGCAGGCTCTTTTTTCGTGCAAAATGCCTAATAACCCTAATAAAGTGCCATGAACCTTTAAAAACAGAAAGTGGTATGATATAATGTACCGGATAGTAAGAAATTTTGTAGATTTATAGGGAAGAGATATGCTTCAAAAAATAAAAAATCCAAAGAAGAGAATCCGAATTTCTCTTTTACTTATTTACGATGTATTGGCGATTCTAATTGCAGAATATATGGCGCTGTTGATTCGGTATGAATTTCATCCCCAGTATATTAAACCAATATATCTGGAATCCGTGGCGCATTATACGGTGATTAATGTTATTGTTACCATTTTAATTTTTGCCTTTTTTTCTCTGTATGAAAGTTTGTGGAGATATGCCAGTGTGACGGAACTTCTGAATCTGACCGTGGCATGTCTTGTGTCCTCCTGTCTGCAGTTAGTGGGGACGTATATGTTGGAATATCGTATGCCGCGATCTTACTATATTTTATACTTTTTGCTTCTGCTTCCTATGATGATGGCAGGGAGATTTTCCTATCGGCTTTTGCGGATGTTGAAGCAGAGAATTCATGTGACGGCTCTGGAGGAGCCGGTGATCACTATGGTGATCGGCGCAGGAGACGCGGGACTGGCGATTATAAAAGAGCTGCAAAGTAGTTCCCACCTGAGCAGCAAGGTGGTTTGTGTGATTGATGACAGCAAGGTGAAAAAAGGAAGTCGTATTCAGGGAATTCCCATTGTGGGAGGCAGAGATAAGATTCTCTGGGCTGTAAAAAAATATAAGGTGCAGGAGATTATTTTTGCAATACCGACCATCTCCAGAGAGGAAAAAAGCAAAATACTGAACATCTGTAAAGAGACAGGCTGTAAGCTGCGGACCCTTCCGGGAATGTATCAGTTGATCAATGAGGAAGTGAGCATTGCCAAGCTCCGGGAGGTTAATATTGACGATCTGTTGGGGAGAGAACCTATCCGTACAGATATTGAATCCATACTGGGCTATGTGAAGGATAAAGTGGTTCTGGTCACTGGAGGGGGAGGTTCTATTGGAAGTGAGCTGTGCAGGCAGATTGCAGGTCATGAACCGAAACAACTGGTGATTTTTGATATTTACGAGAATTCGGCGTATGATATTCAGCAGGAATTAAAGAGAAAACATCCGGAACTGAACCTGAAAGTATTGATCGGGTCAGTACGAAACACGCATCGAGTAGGGCAGATATTCAGAACATATCAGCCGGATATTGTGTACCATGCGGCGGCGCATAAACATGTGCCTTTGATGGAGGAAAGCCCGAATGAGGCGATTAAAAATAATGTATTTGGCACATTGAATGTAGCCCGGGCAGCAGATATCTATGGAAGTGAACGGTTTATATTGATCTCCACAGATAAAGCGGTGAATCCTACGAATATCATGGGGGCATCCAAGCGTCTATGCGAAATGATCATTCAGGGGATGAACCGGGAATCGGAAACGGAATTTGTAGCGGTACGGTTTGGAAATGTATTGGGAAGTAACGGCAGCGTGATTCCTTTATTTGAAAAACAGATTCTGGCAGGCGGTCCTGTGACCGTTACCGATAAAAATGTGATTCGCTATTTTATGACGATTCCTGAGGCGGTATCTCTTGTATTGCAGGCAGGGGCTTTCGCCAAGGGAGGAGAAATTTTTGTTCTGGACATGGGAGAGCCGGTGAAAATCGATGATTTGGCTCGAAATCTGATCAAACTTTCCGGATATAAACCCGGTGAAGACATTGAGATCGCTTATACAGGACTCCGACCGGGAGAAAAACTGTATGAAGAGCTTCTGATGGATGAAGAGGGACTTAAAAAGACGCTTCATGAACGGATTTTTATCGCAAAACCTATTAACTTTGACAATAAAGAATTTTGGAGACAGTTGGTGGAGCTGAAGCGAATGGCTTATGAGGATGGGGATGGAATACGGGAGGCAGTGCAGGAGATGGTACCTACGTATCGGAGGAGTGAGACGTTATGACAAAAAGGGAAGGTGGAGAGAATACATTGATTTTATATCATGCCAGTAAGGAAGTTGTAGAATATCCTGAAGTTAGGAAAATGAAATATACAAAAGACTTTTCATGGGGGTTCTATTGTACTAAAAAGTTGGATCAGGCTGTTCGGTGGGCAAATCGAGGTGAAGGAGAACCAATTATAAACATTTATCAATATGAGCCAGATGATTCCTTGCAAGTATTATACTTTGAAACGATGACAGAAGAATGGCTAGATTTTATTGCCAGATGCCGTAGTGGAAAAACTCATAGATATGATATTGTGGAAGGTCCTATGGCAAACGATACGATTTGGAATTATGTAAATGATTTTATAACAGGAAAGATTACCAGAAAACAGTTTTGGGCTTTGGCAGAGTTTAAGTACCCAACACATCAGATCAGTTTTCATACATTGGCAGCTTTAGATTGTTTGAAATATCAAAGGAGTGAAGTGATTTATGACAGCGAAAGAGCAAAATGATTTCTTTTATGTATGTTCTCTGATTGAGTATGTAGCCAGAATCACCAAAAACAGACGGGGAGTTGTGGTAGAAAAGCTGGGGGAAAAAGGGATTCGAAAACAACTGCATGACGCAGAAGTGAATCACTGCCTGACTTTTGAACAGGTAGGAGACGAAATCATTGAATGGTATCGGATACCGGAGGGGGAGTTTGACACGATCACGAATTGTAAGTATACGATTCCGGGGTTTATGGATATTGGGCGCTTATATGCGATTATGATAGAAGACTGTGCGAAAGAGGGAGAAGAAGTCGAAGAATTGATGAAAATATTTACATCTTTTATCAGTGATGAGATATCAGAATTTCGTACAGGATTATACTATGTAAATCCAGATTATCTGGAAAAATCATATCAAGAGGGATATTTATTGGAGTGAATGGGAAAATGTGCATGAAGAAGTATGATTATATTATTGTGGGTAGTGGCTTATTTGCAGGAACTTTTGCTTATCTGGCAAGACAAAAGGGCAAACGCTGTCTCGTACTAGAAAAAAGAAATGAGATTGGTGGTAATCTGTATTGTGAAGATAGGGAAGGTATTCATGTTCACAAGTATGGCGCCCACATTTTTCATACGAGTAATCGAGCAGTCTGGGATTTTGTGAATTCCCTTGTGGAGTTTAATCGCTATACGAATTCTCCAATGGCAAATTATCATGGAGAGATGTATAATATGCCTTTTAATATGAATACGTTTAATAAAATGTGGGGATGCCGTACACCGGAAGAAGCCAAAAGTATCATTGAAAAACAGCGGGCGATCATAAAAGAATTACCAAAGAACTTGGAAGAACAGGCAATTTCACTGGTGGGGACAGATATTTATACAAAGTTGATCAAAGGATATACGGAAAAACAGTGGGGAAGAGAATGCAAGGATCTTCCTGCATTTATTATCAAACGGCTTCCGGTGCGTTATACGTATGATAACAATTATTTTAATGATTTGTACCAGGGAATTCCCATAGGTGGGTATAATGTATTGATACAGGCTTTATTTCAGAGGTGTGATATAAAGACGGGTATTGATTTTAATCAACATAAGAAAGAATACATGGGACTGGGTGATAAGATTCTGTATACGGGAACACTGGATTCTTACTATGAATATTGTTTTGGAAAGCTTGAATATAGAAGTTTACGGTTTGAGAGTGAAGTGCTGAACGAAAGAAATTATCAAGGAGTTGCAGTTGTAAATTATACTGATCGGGAGACTCCATATACACGAATTATAGAACATAAACATTTTGAATATGGAACGCAGGATAAAACGGTGATTACCCGGGAATATCCCACAGAATGGAAGGAAGGAATGGAGCCGTATTATCCGGTAAACGATGAAAAGAATCAAGGGTTATTTGAAAAATATAAGAAATTGGCAGATGAGGAAAAAAATGTGATTTTTGGAGGAAGACTGGCAGAATATAAGTATTATGATATGGATAAAGTGATTGCTTCGGCATTTGAATTGGCGGAGAGAGAGCTTTAAACAACAGATAAAATGAGAAGAAAGGAATGCTTATGAATAGCAGTATATTTTCCTGGTTACTCATTCCGGGATTGTTAATATTATTTTTTCTATTTGGGTCATTTATAACTTGCAGAAAAAAACTGGGATCATTTTCCATTATAGATACCTTATTAATAGGATTTTTTCTGTATTTTGGTTTGTTTCAGATTTTTGCATTACCGATGAAAGTACTTTTGATGCCATTGTCTTATTTATGCATTAGCTGGCTTATATTTGTTACGATTGCAGTAGTGGTATCTTTGCTTTTCAATAGAAAGTATTGGATCAAATTTGCAAAGAAAACACAGATTAAGGATTGGTGGGGGATGACACTGATTTTTGCTATTGGTGTTATCATTCAAATTGTTGTCATAACGAACAATATCAGTTATGGAAGCTTTGCGGATGCCTCTTACTATATCGCAGATTCAGCTCGATCGGTTGCTACGAATACAATAGAACAGTATAATCAGTATACAGGCGTTTTGAGGAGTGAATTGGATCCGTTGTATGTTTTGTTGACGTATACAGCGCATAACTCTATGCTGTCATATATTACGGGTATTCATCCATTGATTATTTGGCGTCAGGTTATGGGCGCTGTTGTGATTATTCTGAGTAATATGGTGATTTATCGGATCGGGTGTGTTGTGTTTAAGGAAAAAAGAGGGAAAGCAGTTATTGCCTGGGCAGTGTGGTTGTTGATTTCATTCTTTACCTATTCTGCGTATACGCCGGGAGGATTTTTCTTTTATCGGGCGTTTGAAGGAAAAACAATACTTGCGGTGCTTATTATTCCTGTTATGTTGCTTCAGATGATTCGCAGTATTTGCAATAAATTTGACAGAGAAAGCTTTATAGAGAGTTTAATCATAGAAATAGGTTCATTGCCATTTTGTATGTCGTCTATGATGGTAATACCAGTTCTTGTTACTATTTTTTATGTTCCGGGAGTTTTTGCTTATAAAAGCAAAAAAGGTTTCCTCCAGTATGTGTTGCTGGTGGGAATATATCTTATAGAATTATTGTGTTACATGATGATATCAAAAGGAATATGGAGAGTAGTGATAGGATGAAAGGAAGAAAAGTATGGTAGGTATTACAGCGGAAGGGTATGGATGGGATTTTGTCTGGCAGAACTTCCAGTTTTTTATGGCTCAAAGCAAGCTATGGTATATTTTCCCGGTTTTGATGCTGTTGGTATTATTCGCCAGAAAAAAGGAATATCGTCTCTTGGGCATATATCCATATCTGATTTTCTTGGTTACGGTGTGTAATCCATTTTTAATAGAGATTGCAGGAAAACTCATAGGTTTGTCGGATCGGTACTATCGTTTTTTCTGGCTGATTCCGCTAGGATTACTTGCAGGAATCTTAACGGCATGGATTGTGGGAAAGATAAAATGGAAAGTTGTACAGGGCGTATTTTTGGCGGCAGTAGCGGCAGGCGTGGTTATATTTGGAAGTCCGGCGTATTTTTCAGAAGGAGCTCCCGGCTATGGGGTGCGAAAAAATGATTTTTACATTACCGATGTAGTATTGCATGTATCAGAAGAATTTCATAAACATGGAATAAAGAATCCGAAAGTGGCTTACCCCGACTGGATGGTGTATGAAGTGTGTCAGTATGACCCGAGTATCATTTCTATCTTTGCACGAGAGGAAATTCCGGGATTGTTTCCAGGTTCAGCCGATCAATTAGTGAATGCTGTTACTGAAAAAAATTATGAGCTGATCGTAAAATATACGTATCTGACCACATGGACAGATCTTGTGAGTCCAGAACAATTTCATGAGGCGATAAAAGCTATGGATATGGATTACTTTGTGATTCCAGAAGAGGACGAAAGAGTGCTTGAATTCTATAAAGCCAGTGGGTGTGAATTGAGTGGGCAGACGGATGGATTTTATATTATGCATGTGCTGTAAGAAAAAATAGGAATTAAAAAATACGGTAAGAGAGGAAGAAAAATGAAGAAAGATAATGAACAGTATAAAAGAATAATTCGTGTGCTGCTGGTGGTTGGACTTGTGGCATGTGAAACGGCTTTTTTTATGTATAGTTGGGTCAAAAGCTATAATCCGTATACGGTATTTCCTTTTTTTCAGAAAGGCCATTGGTTGATGGCGGCGATGTATATATTGTATCAGATAATATTTTTATATATCTTCGGAGGATTAAAAATAGGATATCTGAAAAAATCGAACATTATATATTCCCAGTGTCTTGCAATGTTATGCGCAAATGTTATGATTTATTTTCAAATTGTATTGATTTCCGTGAGATTTGTAACAGCTTTGCCTTTGCTTAAAATTACTTTTTTTGATATTATCGTAGTAGTGATCAGCGCCTGGATTAGTGAATTTATTTTTAAGAAGCTGTTTCCGCCCAGAAAAATGCTTCTTATATACGGAGAGTATGATCCAACGGCATTTATACAAAAAGTAGATTCCAGAAAAGATAAGTATAAGATTGAAAAAATAGTCGATATTTCTATAGGATTTGAAAAAATAAAAGAAATCATCCCTCAATATGAGGGAGTAATTATTTACGACCTTCATTCGGAAACTCGAAATTTGATTTTGAAATTCTGCTATGCGAATGATATTCGCGCATATTCTACCACGAAAGTTTCAGATATTTTAATTCGAGGAGCAGAGAGTCTGCATATATTTGACACGCCATTGCTTCTGTATAGAAATCGTGGATTGAACTTTGAACAACGGGTAATGAAAAGGACAATGGATATCATTGTGTCAGGAATTATGTTGATTATAACCTCCCCTATTTTTTTGATCGCATCTGCAGCGATTAAATTATATGATGGAGGTCCAGTGTTTTACAGACAGACAAGAGTTACCTTGAATGGAAATAAATTTGATATTTTCAAGTTTAGAAGTATGATTGTGGATGCGGAAAAAGATGGAAAATCTCAGCCAGCTGCGGATAAGGATCCAAGAATAACTCCAGTGGGAAGGGTTCTAAGAGCAACGAGATTGGATGAACTGCCTCAGTTGATTGATATCTTTGTAGGAAATATGAGTTTGGTTGGACCGAGACCGGAAAGAGTGGAACATGTGGAAAAATATACGGATGAACTTCCGGAGTTTGCATATCGGTTGAAAGTACGGGGGGGATTGACTGGATATGCTCAGATATATGGAAAGTATAACACAACCCCATATGATAAGTTACAGTTGGATTTGATTTATATACAGAATTATTCCATATTTTTGGATCTTCGTTTACTCTTAATGACGATAAAGATTATGTTTATGAAAGAAAGTACAGAAGGATTTACTGAAGAACAGAAGGAAGAGATTCAGGAGAAATAAATGGCAGAAAGAAGGGCTGCTTATAAAAGCAGCCTTTCTTTTAATCTAAAATGGATAGCCATTTTTGCATTATACAATCTTCAGAAAAATGCTGAACAAATGTAAAAGCATTTTTTTGGAAAGATTGCAAAAGTGTAGGAGATTCAATTAATTTGCAAATGGCATTGGCAAATTCAGGACAGTTGTCATCAGGAATCAGAAAGCCATTATATGAATCCTGAATAAGGGCGCCTGGACCGACCCTCACATCATATGCAACGATTGGGAGATAGTTTTTCATTGCTTCCAGCAATACAAATGGGAAAGCTTCAGATATTGAAGTCATTGCATAAATAGAGGAAGAAGCCATTTCTTTCATAACAGCGGTGTGTTCCAGTGCACCTGTAAAAGTAATACTGTCTTCTAAAGATAATTTTTGACAATAAGAAAGTAAATCTTCCTGTAAAGGACCATTACCAATAATTTTAAGATGCCAATCGGGATGAAGATCATGAACAAGTTTCCATGATTTAATTAATCTTTCGAAAGCCTTATCCGTATGGAGTCTACCAACAGCAACTACTTGCTTCTTTTTTTGCGGTAGACAGGGAGATATTTCTTTTAAGTCAATAAAATTAGGAATAGTAAGACATTTTGTTTTTGAATTATAGGGATTCATCCAAGCAGAAATCTCATCGCGTAATAAATCGGTTAATAAAATAAAATAGTCAATGTTACTATATTTAGTTTGAAAATCTTTTATTAGATGTTTATTGAATTTATGATCATGGTGTAATTGAGCAATTTTTTTTACCGAAGCGTTTCCGTATTTGGATAATAAAATACTATCTTCGTTACGGGTGGAAATAATGGTACCTTCCTTTATGCTGCAAATTGCTTTTTTTAGACAATGTTTTTTTAAATAAAGAGTTTTAAAAGCGTGAGCTCCTTCTCTTAAGATTTTTAGAGGATTTTTTGAATGGAGCGCCATTTGAAAAGCTTCTCTATTAGGTAAAACAGTAGTCAAGTAATGTATTTTTATTTTGGGATTAAGGGGATAAACAGGAGTACCGAAATTATATGTACATAAAATTTCTACGTTGTAATCCCGAGCTGTTAAAGCATTGGCTAGTAAAGAAATGGCCATTTCCACTCCACCATGTTTGAGGTGGAGACAGGTGATGTATACTTTATGTTTCATAATAGTCTCCTTTGCGTTGAATTATATATAAAGAGTATATCATTTATTTGATGGAGTTGGCAATAAAATAGAAAAAAATGAGAAATAGAAACGGAGAGGAAGAAATGCAGTTTTCAATAATTATACCAGTATATAATGTGGAAAAATTTTTGAGAAAATGCTTAGATGCTATTGTAGAGCAAAAGTTTAGTGATTATGAGGTAATACTAATTGATGATGGATCGCAAGATAAAAGTGGAGAGATTTGTGATGTGTATGCTGAAAAATATGAGAAAATTACTGTATATCACATAGAAAATCATGGGGTTTCTCATGCAAGGAATATAGGATTACAGATGGCAAAAGGAAAATACATATGGTTTATTGATAGTGATGATTTTATTGAATCAAATGCACTTTACAATATTTGTGAAGAGTTGAAAAAAAAACAAGAGCCAGATTTATTAGTTTTTGATGCAAATGTAAGAGATCAAGAGAATAATATTAAACAAGTCATCACTTGCGATGAATTGCGAAAACAAAATATGAATTTTCAAAATGATAGAGAATTGATATATATGAACACTGCGTTGTGGAATAAAATTTATAAGAGACAAATTATCAGTGAAAAGCAGTTGATCTTTTCGGAGAATATTACAATAGCTGAAGATTTATTGTTTAATTATATATATATACTAGAATGCAGAAATGTTGAGTATGAGAAGAAAGTATTATATAATTATATTCAAAGAAAAAATTCAGCTATGCAGGGGGCAGGTAGAAATAGAGATGTGCTTAAGGCATTTGAGCAACTGATTGAATATTATAAAAAAGTAAATATGTATTCAA
>HF995327.1 GCA_000432335.1 Firmicutes bacterium CAG:646 | reverse complement strand
TCTCAAAAATATATAGCAGAAATTTAGTTTATTCTATACTAGTTGCGGCAATTTTTACAATATTCAGATTAAACCAGCTCCAGAACAACTTCCATCGCTGCATCACCCTTACGAGGTCCGATTTTGATGATTCTTGTGTAACCACCGTTACGACCTTCGTATTTTGGAGCGATCTCTGTAAACATCTTCTCAGCCATATCAATGTTCTTTGTATTTTTCTTCTTTCCGGCAGCTTCTGTAGGAACAACTTTAACCGGGTAGAATACTTTCATCATCTGACGTCTTGCATGAAGTCTGGAAGGAGCGTCTTTGGTAATCTCTTTCTGTACTTCATCATATACAGTAACTTTCTTACCGTCAACTACTTCTTTCACTCTCTTGCCTTCTGCGTCTTTACGTGCAACTTTAGCTGTAACTGTTACTTTTTCGAAATTGTCTTTCTCTTTTACCGCCAGAGCAATAAGACCTTCTGCAACTTTGCGGATCTCTTTTGCTTTTGCTTCTGTTGTAACAATTTTACCATGATATAACAGATTTGTTACCTGGTTTCTGATCAATGCTTTTCTCTGTGCAGATGTTCTGCTCAGTTTTCTATATCCTGCCATTTTATTTTCCTCCATTTGTGGAACAGTATACCACGCTTCTTCGGTCTTACTGCTATACTGCTTTTTATTCTACAAATTCTTCTTTACCCTACCATCCTGTGGATGGCAGTCGCAAATCTTCTCTGCGCTTTTATTCTTCTCCCGGATTCAGCTGCAATCCAAGCTCTTTCAGCTTCGCCAGCACTTCTTCCAGAGACTTGCGTCCCAGATTACGAACCTTCATCATATCCTCAGAAGTTCTGTTGCAAAGTTCTTCTACTGTATTGATACCAGCTCTCTTCAGACAGTTGTAAGAACGAACGGAAAGTTCCAGCTCATCGATATTCATCTCAAGAACTTTTTCTTTCTCATTGTCTTCTTTTTCGATCATAACTTCTGCTGTCTTAGCATTCTCAGAAAGATCGATAAAGAGTTTCAAATGCTCGCTCAAGACTTTTGCTGCCAGACTGACCGCTTCGTCTGGGTCCAGTGTACCGTTGGTATAAACATCCAGAGTCAGCTTATCAAAGTCTGTAATCTGACCTACACGGGTGTTCTGTACCGTAAGGTTCACACGTTCTACCGGTGTATAGATAGCGTCTACAGCAATCACACCGATTGCCATATCCTCTGTCTTTCCTTTTTCTGCACTGACATAACCACGACCTTTTGTAATGGTAAGTTCCATATACAGTTTACTGTCCGGTCCGCCATTCAGGGTAGCAATCACCTGATCCGGATTCATAATCTCGATATCCTGATCTACCTGAATATCAGAAGCCCGAACCACGCCTTCTCCCTCAAATTCAATGTAAGCAACCTTCGGATCATTGCTCTCGCTGCTATTGCGGATTGCAAGGCTCTTCAGGTTCATAATAATCTCTGTTACATCTTCTTTGACGCCTGGGATGGAACTGAATTCGTGCAGAACGCCTTCAATTTTCACCTGGCTGACTGCTGCGCCCGGCAGTGAGGACAACATGATTCTTCTCAGGGAGTTACCCAGAGTAGTACCATAACCTCTTTCCAGCGGTTCTACAACAAATCTGCCATATTTTTTATCATCGGAAATCTCTGTAATCTCAATTTTTGGTTTGTTGAAATCAAACATACCAGGCCCTCCTTATTGGGATATTCTGTTTCATTGAGGGTAACATATGGAAAACGGCCCACTCAAAAAGGGTGAGCCGCAACCCACTATTATTATTTAGAATACAACTCGACGATAAGCATTTCATCCACTGGAACGTCAATTGCATCTCTGGAAGGAACTTCTTTTACAGTTCCTTTGAATGCTTCCTGATCAACATCCAGCCATTCCGGAACCAGTCTTCCGCCTGTTACTTCCAGAATGTCTTTGTATCTCTGAGAGGACTGTTTGCTCTCTTTGATTTCGATCTGGTCACCAGCTTTTACCAGGTAAGAAGGAATGTTTACCTGTTTGCCATTTACCAGTACGTGTTTGTGGTCAACGATCTGACGAGCTTCTCTTCTGGTTCTTGCGAATCCCAGACGGAAGATTACGTTGTCCAGTCTCAGTTCCAGCAGAGACATCAGGTTTGGACCTGTCAGACCTGGCATCTGATCAGCTTTCTCGTAGTAGTTACGGAAAGGTTTTTCCAGAACGCCGTAGATGAATTTTGCTTTCTGTTTTTCTCTTAACTGCAGACCGTATTCAGACATTTTACGGTTTGCTCTTTTCAACTGTCTTGTGGACTTTTTATCAATTCCTAAATAGATTGGATCCAGACCTAAAGATCTGCATCTTTTCAGAACAGGTACTCTATTAACTGCCATAATCTACTGACCTCCTAAATTAGACTCTTCTACGTTTTGGTGGGCGGCAACCATTGTGTGGTACCGGAGTTACGTCTTTGATACTTACTACATCAAGTCCGCATGCAGAGAGCGCACGAATTGCCGCTTCTCTTCCTGATCCCGGTCCTTTAACGAATACTTCAACGGTCTTAAGACCATGAATTAATGCTGCCTTTGTAGCAGTTTCTGCTGCCATCTGAGCTGCATAAGGAGTAGATTTTCTTGAACCTCTAAATCCCAGACCACCTGCACTTGCCCAAGAAAGAGCATTTCCTTCAGCATCTGTCAATGTTACGATTGTGTTGTTGAAAGATGACTGAATATGTGCCTGTCCGCGTTCAACGTTTTTCTTAATACGACGTTTTGTCGTTTTCTTTGTCACTTTAGCCATTTTAAAAACTAACCTACACTTTCTTATATTCTTCTTGAATGGTTACGAATTACAAATCAATTATTTTTTCTTGTTTGCTACAGTTCTCTTAGGACCTTTTCTGGTTCTTGCGTTTGTCTTTGTCTTCTGACCACGAACCGGCAGGCTCTTTCTATGACGGATACCTCTGTAGCATCCGATCTCCTGCAGACGTTTGATGTTCATAGCGATCTCTCTTCTCAGATCACCTTCTACAGTCTGAGTCTCATCGATTACAGCACTGATTCTTTTTACTTCTTCATCCGTGATATCTCTTACACGGGTGTCCGGATTTACATTTGCTTCTTTCAGAATACGAGTAGCGCTTGTTCTACCGATTCCGTAGATATAAGTCAATCCGATCTCAATACGTTTTTCTCTTGGTAAGTCTACACCAGCAATACGTGCCATGTATTTTTCCTCCATTTTCTGTCTGATCAGCCGCGACAGCCCATATGCTTCTGCATACGTCTGAAATGTTGTGTCTTTGCTGATCGTTTAATATTTTCCTAATTGGGATGCCGGTATGTAAGCATCCAGCCATGTTTCCATGACCTTTCCGGCTTGGCCGGTATTAAGCAATATTATAAAGGATGCAACGCTCTCATCGGCGTTCATCCGCCGGAGGCTCTTCGGTACACCACTCCGAAGTTTCTCTCATTATAATATTTAAACAGTACAACACATCCACATGTGTCCTACTGCAGCCGCACTTAATTTTGAAGCTCTCGCCTCCAAACAGTCAGACTAATTGACGGATTAGCCCTGTCTCTGTTTGTGTTTTGGATTCTCGCAGATTACTCTGATGCTTCCTTTTCTTTTAATGATTTTACATTTTTCACAGATAGGTTTTACAGATGATCTAACTTTCATTTGAATCCTCCTTTCCTCTCTTATGACCAAAGGTCATTGGGGTGTCCCTCACGGGTTCCTTATTTGGTCTTCTGACCAGGTGTGTGAACTTCTGAATTTGCGCACAAAAAAAGAGTGCTACACAAAAGCTCGTTTTATAGTATAGCACTCCTTATACCTAAAAGCAAGGGATTTTTTAAGGAAATCTAAGAAAAGAGCTCCTCTGGAAAAATATTACCTGTATTTTGCCAGACCTGGCTCGAATAGACGATACGTGCTTTTTTAAATTTTTCAGATTTGCCTGTATCCCAGAAACCGTCAGAACAGTTCCTTCATCAAAGCGGTAATCTTTTCCAGAGAAACTTTATATTTTTATTATAGGATGCCGACGGCAGGTTTGCAATGTCTGAGAGTGTTGAAGCCGTTGAAGTTACGTTTTCTGGCGTTATATCTTGTCTAAAAAAGAAAAGAGCTGCCGCATGAAACATAATTCAGAAATATTTATACATTTTTAGCGAAAGCGTAAAATGTATAAATATTCCAGATATGTCACCCATGCGACAGCCCCTTTTTCAATTCTTATTTATCTCTCCAGATAATTCTTCCCTTTGTCAGATCATAGGGAGACAATTCCATGGTCACTTTATCTCCCGGTAAGATACGGATAAAGTTCATCCGCAGTTTTCCGCTGATATGTGCCAGAACCACATGTTTATTTTCCAGTTCTACCTTGAACATTGCATTGGGCAGTTTTTCAAGGACAGTACCTTCTACTTCAATAACATCTGCCTTAGACATCTCATAACCTCCTGTTTTATTCCCTGTTTTTGTTGCCGTATTCTCTTCTTGCTCTGATGACATCACTGTTCTGGATAGGTCTCCCCTCATCCAGCAGCTTCTGGATTTCCTCTGGAATCCTGCAATCAATCTGTATATGCTTTTTTTTCTTTTTTTTCAATTTGCCCACTGTGCGGTACACGCCATCTGACAGATAGACATACTGTTCATCCTGAGAAAGAATCATATACATTTTTCCCCTGTCGTGTCCGGCAAGGGATCTTGCCATCATACCGATACCATATTCCTTCATCCTGTCACCTCATCCCTATTTTGATAAGGTAAGAATCTCAGGCTCGCCGTCTGTGATCAGTATGGTATTTTCATAATGAGCAGACAGCGATTCATCTTCTGTCACTACTGTCCAGTCATCATCCAGCCAGCATACGTCCGGTCTTCCGATATTGATCATAGGCTCGATCGCCAGTGTCATACCCGGAACCAGACGAATCCCTCTGCGTTTCTGAGCAAAGTTCGGAATCTGAGGATCTTCATGAAGCGCGGTTCCAATCCCGTGTCCTACAAGATCCCGCACCACTCCATATCCAAAGCTTTCCGCATAAGCGCCGATAGCCGCTGAAATCTCATGAAGATGGTGTCCGGCTTTCGCGTATTTGATTCCCTCAAAGAAACTCTGACGGGTAACTTCAATCAACTGTTTTGCCTCCTGGCTGATCTCTCCCACCGCATGGGTACGGGCAGCATCAGAATGGTAACCTTTATAGATGAGTCCGGCATCCAGGCTGACAATATCTCCCTCCTGAAGAATTCTTTCTTTGGATGGAATTCCATGTACAACCTCATCATTCACTGATACGCAGATGGATGCGGGATATCCATTATAATGAAGGAAATTCGGGGTACAACCAAAACTTCTGATCAGTTCTTCTCCCAAATGATCAATTTCCCAGGTTGAAATTCCCGGCTTGATGGCTTTTGCCAGTTCATCGTGAACCTGCTCCAGCAAACGGCCGGCTTCCTTCATTAATTCTATTTCCCTGGCAGTCTTTATTGATACAGACATGTTTTACGCTCCTAAAATTTTGGTGATAGCCTGGAACACATCTTCCAGATTCTGTGTTCCGTCAACTTCTACTAATACACCTTCTTTGTCGTAGAAATCGATCAACGGCTGTGTTTGTTCATGATATACATTCAAACGTTTCTTAACAGTTTCTGGCTTATCATCATCACGCAGAACCAGTTTTGCTCCGCATACATCGCAGATATCTTCTGTTTTCGGCGCATTATACACAACATGATACGTACATCCGCATGCAAGGCAGGCGCGGCGTCCGCTCATACGATTGATAATGTTTTCATCCGGAACTTCCACATTAATAGCATAATCGATGATGCTTCCCATTTTTTCCAGAGCAGCTTTCAATGCTTCTGCCTGAGGAATCGTTCTTGGGAATCCATCCAGTACGTATCCGTTTTTGCAATCTTCCTGATTAATACGGTCTACTACCAGATCACAGGTCAGTTCATCAGGAACTAAGAGCCCCTGATCCATGTAACTTTTCGCCTTATTTCCCAATTCTGTTCCGTTTTTAATATTTGCACGAAAAATATCTCCTGTGGAAATATGAGGAATGTTATATTTTTCTGCAATCTTCTTCGCCTGTGTTCCCTTACCTGCACCAGGCGCTCCCAACATGATAAGTTTCATAGTACCCTCTCCTTTTCCTCTTTTTTATCGCTATATACACTTTAAGGCTGTGGCGTAAAACGCCACAACCTTTTAGTTATCTAAAAAACCTTTGTAGTTTCTCACCAGCATCATGGATTCAACCTGCTTTAATGTTTCCAGGATAACACCCACAATAATAATGATGGATGTTCCTCCGAAAGAGACATTAGCGCCAAATACGCCATTAAAGAAGAATGGAATCACTGCTACGATGGTAAGTCCTGCAGCACCGATAAAAATAATATAGTTTAATAACTTTGTAAGATAATCTACTGTCGGTTTTCCCGGACGGATACCAGGGATAAAACCACCCTGCTTCTTCATATTATCGGCTACCTCCAGAGGATTGAAGGTAATGGATGTATAGAAGTAAGCAAAGAAAATTACCATTACAATATACAGAATCAGTCCCACGGAATACCAGGACTGCTGCGGATTAAACCAGTTATTACTGTTCAGAGCTGCCAGAATCTTGCTTCCCCATCCGCTTCCTCCTGTCTTACCCATAAATGTGGCGATCACACTTGGGAAGGACATAATAGAAGAAGCAAAGATTACAGGGATTACTCCGGCTGTATTTACTTTTAAAGGAATATGGCTGGACTGTCCGCCCATCATTTTTCTGCCCTGTACTTTCTTGGAGTACTGAACAGGAATTCTTCTTTCTGCTCCGTTTAAGATAAGAACCAGAACCACAACTGCCACGATCACTGCAAAGATAATAACTCCTGCAAGAATCGCTTTTGCTATGATCTTACCTTTCATAAACGTTTCATAAAGCGTCACCATATCACTTGGGATACGGGAGACAATGTTAATCAACAGAACGATGGAAATACCATTTCCTATTCCCTTTTCATTGATCTGTTCACCAACCCACATCAGGAATGCAGAACCAGCAGTCAATGCTGCAACCACTACGATAATTTTACCTGCGTTGTTATCCGGAATCAGTCCCTTATTACCAAATCCAATCGCCATAGCAACAGATTCAAACAGGGCTAATCCTACAGTAACATAACGGGTGATCGCACTGATTTTCTTTCTTCCGTCTTCTCCATCTCTCTGCATTTCTTCTAACTTAGGAATTGCAATCGTTAAAAGCTGCATGATAATGGATGATGTGATATACGGTGTAATACTTAACGCAAAGATGGACATCTGTGAAAATGAGCCTCCGGTAAATGCATCCAAAAAGTTGAATGCGTCACCGCTCTGTCCTGCAAACCAGTCTTTGAAATAACTGTTATCTACACCAGGAACCGGCAGCTGTGAGCCAATTCTCACAACCACCAGCATCATTAACACATAGAAGATCCGATGTCTGACATCCTTCACTTTAAACGCATTTTGAAGAGTCTTTAACATGAGATCACCTCTTACTCTACTGTTCCACCTGCTGCTTCAATTTTTGCTTTTGCGCCTTCACTTACAGCGGTAACCTTTACGGTAAGTTTTTTGTTCAGCTCACCATTACCCAGAATCTTAACTCCGTCTTTCGGATTGGAAACCAGTCCGCTCTCTACCAGAGTAACGATGGTAACTTCTGTTCCATCTTCAAATCTGTTCAGAGCATCTACATTGATACCAACGATTTCTTTGGTATTTCTGTTCTTGAATCCTCTCTTTGGAAGTCTTCTGTATAAAGGCATCTGTCCACCTTCAAAACCTGGTCTTGGAGCTCCAGAACGAGCTTTCTGACCTTTGTGTCCTTTACCAGCTGTTTTTCCATTTCCTGAACCGTGACCACGGCCTCTGCGGAAATCATCGCTCTGTCTGGAACCTTCTGCAGGTCTTAAATTAGATAAATCCATTGTGGCACCTCCTTCTATCCTAATTACGCTTCTTCAACTTTTACCAAATGCTGCACCTGTTTGATCATACCTCTTGTAGCTGCGTTATCCGGCAGTTCAACAGTTTTGTGCAGTTTAGTCAGTCCCAAAGCTTCAACCGTCTTTTTGTGTTTTGGAACCGCACCGATTGTAGATTTTACTAAAGTAATTTTCAACATTTTCCAGTCCCTCCTTAAGCAAAGATTTCTTCAACGGATTTACCGCGAAGTCTAGCTACTTCTTCTGGAGTCTTCAACTGACTTAAACCTGCGATTGTAGCAAGTACAACGTTCTGTTTATTTCTGGAACCCATACATTTTGTACGGATGTTCTTGATACCTGCTAATTCGATTACGGCACGAGCCGGACCACCAGCGATAACACCAGTACCTTCCGGAGCTCTCTTCAGCAGCAGTTCTGCGCTTCCGAATTTACCGATATAGTCATGTGTGATACTGTTGTTTTCATCTCTTGCTACGGTTACTAATTTCTTCATAGCATCTTCTTTTCCTTTGCGGATTGCTTCCGGAATTTCAGTTGCTTTTCCCAGTCCTGCACCAACGTGACCATTGCCGTCTCCAACAACTACCAGGGCAGTAAAGCGCATATTACGTCCACCTTTAACTACCTTTGTTACACGTTTGATTGAGACTACTTTTTCTTCTAATTCTAACTGACTAGCATCAATGATTGCATGTCTCATGTGTTTTCGCTCCTCCCTTTCCTAGAATTCCAATCCAGCTTCTCTTGCTGCATCAGCCAAAGCTTTTACTTTACCATGGTATACGAATCCTCCTCTGTCAAATACAACAGATTTGATTCCGCTTTCAACTGCTTTCTTTCCGATTACAGTTCCCAGATATGCTGCAGCTTCTACTGTGTTGGTGTGTTCCAGTTCTGCTTTTACATCTTTCTGAAGAGTAGAAGCGGATACTAATGTTTTTCCAACTGTATCATCAATGATCTGTGCATACATATGATTGTTGCTTCTGAATACAGCCAAACGTGGTCTTTCAGCTGTGCCAACGATATGATGACGCATTCTTCTATGCTTTTTCGTGCGGACATCCGCTCTTGATACTTTATTAATCATTTTCACACTCTCCTTATTTATTTCTTACCAGTTTTACCAACTTTACGTCTGATAACTTCATCAGCATATTTGATACCTTTTCCTTTATAAGGTTCAGGTTTTCTCTTTTCTCTGATTTCAGCAGCGTACTGGCCAACTTTTTCTTTGCTGATACCTTTTACGACGATTTTGTTACCATCTACAGTTGTTTCCAATCCTTCCGGATCTTCCATTTCAACCGGGTGAGAATATCCTAAGGAAAGAACCAATTTCTTACCCTGTTTAGCTGCTTTGTAACCAACACCGTTTACTTCCAGAACCTTCTGGTATCCTTCGCTTACGCCGATTACCATATTCTGAATCAGTGTTCTTGTCAGACCATGCAGAGCTTTCATCTTTTTCAGATCGCTTGGTCTTGTTACAATTACCTGACCATCTTCTACTTTGATGTCCATCTCAACAGGCAGTTCTCTTTCCAGTGTTCCTTTAGAACCTTTTACAACAACATAGTTATTCTCTTTTACATCAACTGTTACACCAGCTGGAATAACTACAGGCAGTCTTCCGATACGTGACATACCATTTTCCTCCTAACTTAAATTTTCGGAGAGGACTCGTTTGTTCCTCTCTGTTTTCAGTATCTTCGCACACTTGTGTGTATGCTTCTTTCTTCAATCCCTGTCAATCAAGGAAGTTCTGCTCCCTTTGGTCGCAGAACGGCTTTCGCACTAAGCTCATCCTTCGCCTAACGGCTTGTCTTCTCTAAGTGCTCAATGCCTACCATACAAAAGCTAATACTTCTCCACCAACCTGAAGTTTTCTAGCTTCTTTATCTGTGATAACACCCTGGTTTGTAGACAGAATAGCCACACCCAGACCACCAAGTACTCTTGGCAGATTTTCTTTTCCTGCATATACACGCAGACCTGGTTTAGAAATTCTCTTCAGACCAGTGATGATCTTTTCATTTTTGTTTGCACCGTATTTCAGAGTGATGCGAATGTTTTTGAAAGCACCATCTTCTACGATGTCATATTTTGCGATGTATCCTTCTTTTACCAGAATGTCGGCGATAGCCAGTTTCATTTTGGAAGCCGGAACATCTACAGTGTCATGTTTCGCAGTGTTTGCGTTACGGATTCTTGTAAGCATATCTGCAATTGGATCGCTCATTGTCATGATAGTTTCCTCCTGATTATTTAGACTTTTCATGTCAGTATAGTTCATTTATACTAGGTATTCCCCGTTTAGACGGGAATGTTCGTTCCACTAAGCTCGCCTTTCACCTTACGGCTCAGGCTTGCTAAGGGGCACGAACGATCTCGCACTAAATTCGAGCTTCGCCTTCAGCTGGCTCTCATTAAGCGCTTCCGATCACCAGCTAGCTTTTTTAACTCCTGGGATCTGTCCCTTATATGCTAATTCACGGAAGCAAATTCTGCAGATTCCGTATTTTCTTAAGTAAGCATGTGGACGACCACAGATTCTGCAACGATTGTATTCTCTTGTAGAGAATTTCTGTTTACGCTGCTGCTTAATTTTCATTGCTGTCTTAGCCATGAATTTTCCCTCCTATTCTTACTTTGAAAACGGCATATTGAATAATGTCAATAATTCGCGAGCTTCTTCATCTGTCTTTGCTGTTGTAACAAAGATAATGTCCATACCTCTTACTTTATCAACTTTATCATATTCGATTTCAGGGAAAATCAACTGTTCTTTAATACCCAGAGCGTAATTTCCTCTTCCGTCAAATGCGTTAGGATTTACTCCACGGAAGTCACGTACACGGGGCAGAGCCAGGTTGATCAGACGATCAGCGAACTCATACATTTTTTCCCCTCTCAGGGTTACCTTACATCCGATCGGCATACCTTCACGAATTTTGAAGTTAGCTACGGAATTCTTTGCTCTTGTCAGAACTGCTTTCTGTCCGGCAATAGTTTCCAGATCTTTTACTGCAGAGTCCAGAATTTTTGCATTTTCTTTTGCTTCGCCAACACCCATGTTGATTACGATCTTTTCGAGTTTTGGCACTTCCATGATGTTCTTATATCCAAATTTTTTGATCATAGCGTCTACGATCTCATTTTTGTATGTTTCTTTCAGTCTGCTCACTTTTGATTGCCTCCTCTCTTAATTAATCGATTACTTCACCGGTGCTCTTTGCAACACGGACTTTTTTTCCATCTTCAACTTTGAAGCCTACACGTGTAGCTTTTCCTTTGTACATAACCATTACGTTGGATGCATCAATAGGAGCTTCTTTGTTGACAATGCCACCCTGCTGGTTGGCCATAGAAGGTTTTGTGTGTTTTGTGATCATGTTGATGCCTTCAACAATGACTTTACCATCTTTTACAGACAGAACTTTTCCTTCTTTGTCTTTATCTTTACCGGCGATAACTTTTACAGTATCACCTTTTTTGATCTTTAACATCAGGCTACCTCCTTATAATACTTCCGGAGCCAGAGATACAATTTTCATAAACTGTTTCTCACGAAGCTCTCTTGCTACTGGTCCAAAGATACGAGTTCCCCTTGGTGTCTTATCATCTTTGATGATTACGGCTGCGTTTTCATCAAACTTAATGTAAGAACCATCTTTACGACGAACACCCTTTACAGTACGGACAACAACAGCTTTCACTACATCGCCTTTTTTAACAACGCCGCCTGGTGTTGCATCTTTGACGGAAGCAACGATTACATCACCGATGTTGGCATATCTTCTCGTAGAACCACCCATAACACGGATACACAGAATCTCTTTTGCACCTGTGTTATCAGCAACTCTAAGTCTACTCTCCTGCTGAATCATGCTGGTATTCCTCCTTCACGAATTTACCGATATAATTATTTCACTTTTTCTACGATTTCAACCAGTCTCCATCTCTTATCTTTGGACAGCGGTCTGGTCTCCATAACTTTAACGGTATCACCGATGCTGCACTGATTCTGCTCATCATGTGCTTTTAATTTATAGGTTCTCTTTACGATTTTCTTGTAAAGAGGATGTTTTACGTGGTCTTCAATAGCAACTACGATTGTTTTATCCATCTTGTTGCTTACTACTTTACCAACACGTGTTTTTCTAAGATTTCTTTCCACGATT
>HF995326.1 GCA_000432335.1 Firmicutes bacterium CAG:646 | reverse complement strand
TCTCAAAAATATATAGCAGAAATTTAATTTATTCTATACTAGATCAAAAATCTGTTTCTGAACTTCACTCCGTTTTTCTCCAATCTGTTTCAATGTTTTTTCAATTTCCAAAAATACTTCTTCTGTAATCTCAGTAGTTTCAATTTTCTCTTTCACTTCTGCAAGTGATTTCTTCAAATCCTCACGTGTGTACATAGTTTTTCCCCCTTCCTTTAAGCTACTGGTGTCAGCACAATATCAACGGCAGCCTTGCCTTTTTCAGTCTCAATAACATCATAGGAAACTAATTGATTTTCCTCTAAAAGTGCCCCATTTGTTACTGAAACATTACTGATGTGAAAGAAAACACTTTCTCCATCTTCACCATTTATAAATCCAAAACCTCTTGTATTGTCATAAAAACTAATTCTTCCTGTCATTTATTTTTTCCTTTCCGCTAACTTATCTTTTACTGTTATGATCATCAATCCGTTTCTGTTCAATCTGATTGATACGCTGCTGCGTTTCTTCATCAATGAATGGTTTAGCCTTTAATAGTTTTAGAACCGCATCTTCTTCATAATCATCCAGATATGCCTGATACATGGTGAAAGACTTATCCGGGTGATTCATTCCCATAGTTGCAAGGTGTTCAAAAGTCTCAAAGCACGACTTTTCAACTTTTCCATTTTTTTCTACTTTCATAAACATAATGTTGTACTTATCCGGCAGTTTCATTCTTCTATCTTCCGGTAAATGCGAATTAACCTCAAGAACATATTTATGAATAAGCCGTAACATGGTAGGATTATCTAAATGTTTTTTTGTCATACTTATTATTTCATCTAACTTTAAGTTGACACCAAACTTAATTAGATTCATGTCATTCAAATCAATCTTGCTACCATCTGCCATATAATAAGCATCAACTTCTTTCATGTATGCTTCTTTCTGTTTCTGTACTTCTGCCTTACAGATTGAAATAGCTGCCTCTGTTTCCTCATTGAAGGTGGCAATAATTTTTTGATATTCCTGCTGATAGGCTGTTTCTTTGCTGTTCCATCCTCTTGACTTTAATCTTTCCAGAGATTCATCATACTTTATCAACGCATCCTGAATACCAAAATAACCCTTGTTTATGGCTTCTTTTGCAGTTCTGATATACTTTTCAAGTTCCATTTTGTTTCATCCTTTCTTTGATATATTTGATATAAAACAAGTGTATCAAATATATTTTCGGTATGCATCTACCACTTTCTTAGAAAATGACAGAAAAATAAGACGGTACTTTATACCGCCTTACCCTTCAAAATCCTTCTGATCTGACTTTCAGAAAGACCATACGATTCTATTAGTTCTGAAACTGAAACACCATTTTCTTTTGCTTTTATTATTTCTCTGTTCCGTTCCTGCTTTTCCTTTGGTGTACCTGCTGCCGGAAAATAAATTGTTTCCCCGGCAAACATAACCAACAAAGTCAAATAAACATCTTTATCAACTACAGATTTCAATTTGTTCAATGCACGTTCATTTTTATTCAGTGCAATCACTTCCTTTTTCGACCCACTCACAAAGGAAATCATAATGTACCTGATCAAATAACTGTATTGCTTCTTCCTGCTTTTTCAATACCCAACCAATGCGGTGATTTGTTTCAGTTGCCACTTGCTTATGGGGCTTAAATTGAACATACAATTTATGCAGTACCTTGATATAATTCAAATCACGCAATTCTCTGATTTTTGTTATGCACTCATCTGTAACAGTCCACAATTCAATTTTTTTCTTTTCAATCGTCTGATCTAGTTCTGCAAGTTCTACCGCCATAGTTGAAACCCGGTCTGTTGTGTGGCTTGTCTGTACACGTTCCTTTGAAATATCAATACTGCCTATATTGGCAGCACGTTCCTGTAATTCCTTTCGATAGTCCAGCATATCCTCAATATGCTGTTTCTTATCCAATATGGATTGAAAGTATTTTTCAGCTAAAGATTTCATAATTCCTCACCTTTCTTTTCTATATCCCTTAATTTAACATTTAATACAATGGCTATTTTAGAAGCAGTCCTATCATCCAATTCTTTTTCCTGATCAAGAATCTTTTTCAATGATGGTTCATTCATATTCAATCTCTTACACAAATCTTTGATGAAAAATCCCTTTTCAGCCATGTGATCAAACAACTTTTCTTTATCAATCTTCATAAAAACACCGCCTTTACTTAATAAATAGTTTTGGATGCGGCACAATTATTTCTTGTCCTGTATTCCAGTTGTAAATCCAGTTTTTCAAATCATAAAGTGATTTTTCTTGCAATAACAGATGTTGCCCTTTACAGACACTTGATAATACTTTAGATGCATATATGGTTTTATTCATAATTGCCTGAAACCGCATATTTTCAAGCCCCTGTAATATCTTCAACGATTTCAGAAAAGATTTCTTTCTTATCCTTTCATCTGTCGCAAATTGCAAATAATCAAAAGGGAATTCAAACTGAATACCATGCTTTGCTGCATATTTTAACATTCTATAGGTGATTTCATCAGAACCGCCCTTTGTCATGTTCTTAATTCCTTCATATGGGTTTATCCCGCCACATTCCCGGCATCTGTATCCATACCTCATAGAATATAGTTTTGTGACACGTTTCCCACAGCAAGGACATAAAAAGAAGCGTTTCTTTCCATAGCCCGTTTTTTGATACCCAAAATAAACCGTATTTTCTTTACCTTCCTTTGTCTGAAATGTGGCTGATTCTGCATCAGGCGGTACTTTCTCTTTGAATTGTTTAATCTCTATGTATTCCATCACATCACCCCTTTATAAGTTCCTACGCACGCACGCGTGAGAGAAACCCGAAATTCTAAATCATTTTTAAGCATTTGTTTGTTTGTTTTGAAAATCGGTAAAACGTTCGGTATTCGTTGCATTTTTACCAATTCCCTCTGCACCTTCCAAGCCAAATCATCTGTGAAGGACTTCACTAACATCAGGTAACCTGTTTCTGTGATAAGAGTTACAAGATTATTGGGATTTCCACCTTTATATGAGTTGGGTACGATATTCGTACTGAACTCTTTCATTGAAATTTTGAAGAAATCAACACCACTAACAAAATGAGATCTGTTATTGTCAAAATTTCTCTTCGCTGTCCCATCAGGTCTTTTATGTACGGTATCAATATCCTTGAATGTTACTACCCTTTTACCTCTGTACTCTTTAATTTGCTGCCGAAGATTAAAGCATATAAGCCTGGTTCATTAATTGTTGTCATTTTCTGTTTTCCGCCGGGTGTCTGTATTTCACCGACCCCTCTATCTTCCTCTTCAACATGCTGTCTGATTGCGTCAGCCGTTCTTTCATATCCTAATGCGATTGCTACATCCTTACCTACAAACCAAGGTTCATTGTCAATAGTTACTGTTCTTACTTGACCGAACTCAGCATTTTCAAAAATTTGTAATGCGGTTCCCTGTACTATCATCAGAATTATTACCACCGTCCGGTTCAAGTGCTGCAACACCGTTCCCGGAAGGGTAGCATAATCTTATATAATACTCATATAACTATTTTCATTTATCAGTTGATAAAATACACCGCCACATGGTAAACTATGGTTGTTCAGGTCATATGTTTACCATGTGGCAAGCCCTTATGTAAGTCAATTATGTAAGGGCTGTTTCTTTTTAGCACGTTCTTCTCTTTTACCATTGATATATCCCAAACGATAAACATTGTTTAACAAATCACGTATAATCCCATTTTTTAACATTCGGTATATCCATTTCACTGCTTTTTCTCCATCTGCATTCAAATAAGCAGTAATGATATCATTTATCCCTTCACTTGCCTTATCATCTCTTGTAATTATCTCTTGATTTCCCAGCAACTTCATTGTTTCATTCTGATTGTATAAAAATCCACTCATAAATTTTACCTAACCTTTCTTAACAAAATTCTGTATTTCTGATTGTAGCTTCTAATTTGTTGATTGCATTTGTAATATTTTCAACCTCATTAATTGCATTAATCAAGCTACACTCTCCAATAACGGGCTGATTATCACCTGCTGTTTGTATATTTCTTGTTCTTTTCTTCTTAAAACACATACACTCTGTTTTCTTACACTCTTCTTTAATTATTGGACAAAACATAATTTTTTCCCCTTTCTTAAAAGGTGACAGTGACTGTAAAAACTATCATTTCTATATAGGCTCATAATTTATAAGTAAGTTATTACTAGCTTTATTTTTATGATACTTTTAATTTATTTACTGTCACTTTCGTCACCAACACCCAAAACATATTGATTTTATGCGGTTTCCAACGGTGACAGTAGGTATTTTTTTCACCGTCACTTACTGTCACCACTGTCACTTATTCCTGTATCTATCAGTATTATTGATTGATGGGGGAATAAGGTATATAGTTCCTCTGTTGCTATGTTTGTGTTGAATTTCCGGCACATCTTTCATAATAGCTCGGATTGCTGCACCTATTTCTTTTGCTGAATAATATGATACATCATAATCAGGTAAATTCTTTAATACTGACGGTTGTACCCAGTTCCACTTTTCTATAGGTGCATCAAGATCAAAGCGTAACCGAAGTTCATCTTCTGCCGGGAGCATCTCCATGACTTCCTTGTTTCGTTCTTCCAACTGCTGCCTTTCTTCTTCTGTAAGTCGGAAACATTGTGGATTTTCACAGACCGCCGCATAACACTGTGCCCAAAACTGATGGATGTTGTCTGGCTGTGTAAAATTACCCATATCTATTTTCTGATTGACTGGAATAACCCACCATCTCCGAAAACCTGTATCATCATTCAAGAATTCATCTTTGTTAGTTGTTCCGCAAAAGGAAGTTGACCTTGCCTTTGTGATCGGCTCTCTAGCGTACGGTTTTCTAATAGAATCCTTTGTCAACGTCATGAAGTTCTTAACATCCGATTTATTTGCCTTGAAAGTCCTGTCAATTTCTCCAATTTCTCCAATCCACGCACTTAACATTTGAATAAGAATATCTTTATTTTTGGTGGTCAGTTCTTTGTCAAGGCTCTGAAACCACAGCGGAACAGGTGACATCAAGAGAAAGAATCTTGTTTTCCCTATCCCCTCAGCACCTTTCAATATCAAAACCCCCTCTGGCTGAATTGGATTTTCAATAGTATTAAATGGAAGTGCTGCTGTCTGGTAAAACCACTTTCTGACTAAACTTTGTTCAAGGCTACTCTGAACCCCCAGTATTTCAAAAATCTTAGGAAATCGGTCTATCCCATCCCATGTGATTTCTTGCAGATAATCTTTAACTGGATTATAGGAATTTTCATCAGCTTCCAAAATAATTAAGTCAATCACCTGCTGCTTACCGATATTTTTCAATCCAGTATATTGCCTAAACCCATATTGCAACTTTATCGGCATGACGTTTTGAATATCTGTAACTGTGTTATACTCTTCTGGTATGTCCTCAAATTCAACAAGATTTAATAATTCATTGTATCTGATTGACATTCCTAACCCTGATAAAAACTTTCTAAACGAATCTGGGCTTATGTCTTTCTTTTTGGTACCCTTCTCCATCCCAATCAACTTATTAAACGTGCTTTCGTTCAATATTTGACTGCTCAAAATATCGTCAGGAATAGGACTATCAAAAATATACTGGTTCATCAGTCGGACAACCTCAAAAGCCTGTTCTGCTGAATATCCCTTTTTACCTACAAGGTAGAAAAGATAACCTCCCAAGTGCTGCGTTCTATCACCTTCTGGGAACTCAACTTTGAAAGAAGCGTTATCCATCTGCAACGGATAAAGAAAATATGGTAATTCATCCACATCCTCATTATCAATAGAACCTTTTAAAAATTTACGTTCTACCCCGTTTATCCGCAACGGGATATGATCATCAGATGTTGGAAACTTCCATTCCATTTTTATCCCCAATGGACAGAGCCACCGGGAACTCTTATTTTTACTTTCCTTTAACTGTTCAGGTATCCGAAAAAATAGATGTTTCCCTTTTTCTGTGAGAATGCAGTTATATTTTATTTTCAGTGCATCCAATATTGCAATTACTACATCACTTCTTGGCTTTCCTCTGATTGGAAATTCTAATTCCCCTGTTTTGTGATTATAGTCGTCTATATCCACCTTCAAATACTCCGGTCTATATGCTGCACCATAGTCACCAACCTCCGGCGGTTTATCTAATGGATGCCGATTATCCTTTGATTCTGCCGGATGCTTCCCATTAAATTTTAAGTAGTATGTTTTCATTTTTTTACTTCACTTCCTTATGTACTTCCGATAGATATCTAGGACTGAATCTGATACACCATTTTTATATAGTTTTCTGATATCAGTGATAGTTTCGTCTTTTAGGAGTTTTAACCATTCGATTAACTCTTTGCTGTTGTTGGCAAAGTTACAACACTTACCGTCAGCATATTCAATTCGATATCTCATTTAATCACCCTCTTCCATGTCAATTAACTTTTCAAAAAATAATGTTTGCACGGAAACCCCTAAACACTTAGATATTTTTTTCATTACATCAGCAGAAGGTATTAAATTTTTTCTTTCAATAAGAGATATATACCTATTTGTTACCCCAACAGAATTTGCAAGCTCTTTTTGTGTCATACCCACTCTTATTCTTGCTATCCTTAATTCTTTGTTCATGTACTTTCTCCTTTCTACCATTACCAATGGTGTTTTATGTGATTATACTCTTGATTTTTCCCATTGTCAATGGTATATTATGAATTATAGAAAAGATGTGTTTACTTTTCCCACTGCCAATGGTATAATTTTTCTTACAAGGCGGTGAGAAAATGGGATTATCAGAGAATCTAAAAACAATACGAAAAAAGCAAAAAATCAGTCAAAGAAAACTTGCTGCTGCTAGTGGAATTAGTTATAGTATGGTTTCTAAATTAGAGAGTGGCGAACAAAAAAACCCTTCCTTAGAAACTTTAGAAAAAATAGCCACTGCCCTCAATGTTACTGTATCTCAACTAATGGATGGTACAAATATATTTGATCAATTTGATGTCGTTATGGGGGATACTCTTAAAGAAATAGAAAAAGAGTTAGAAAAATATAAAAATTCTCCAATAACGTATATTGATTCTTGGTTAAGAAATTTTCTAACAAGCGAGCAAGTAATAACTTTCTTTTCAATAAATTTTGATGAAATCCCTCCTGATGATTTTGATGATATAATCAAATCCATTATTGATTATATTGGATACCAATTTTCAAAATATCCCCCCAAAAAATAAGCACATCTTTTTCTTTATAACAAGAAAGGATGTGCTTATTTTATGAAATTACCTAATGGTTATGGTTCAGTGTATAAGCTACCGGGAAATAGGAGAAAACCTTGGGCGGTACGAATCACCGTATCACGCAAGGAAGGAAAAGACGGTACTACACATTGGAAGTACAAATACTTAGGATATTATGAATCTCAGCAACTTGCATTGAACGCACTTGCACACTTCAATGAAAATCCGTATGATATGGATGCCAACAAGACCACCTTTGCAGATGTATTTGAAAAGTGGTCAGCAGAGCATTTTCCAAAGATATCACAATCTAATATTCATGGCTACAATGCTTCATATAAGCTATGTGAACCGCTATATAACATGAAATTTGTTGACCTTAGAAAATCCCACTTGCAGAATATTGTTGACACCTGCGGAAAGAATTACCCTACGCTGCGGAAACTCCGGGTACTATTCAATGTCATGTATAAGTTTGCTATGGAAAATGACCTGTGCAGCAAGGACTATTCCCAATACATTGACATACGACAATACAAAGACCGTAACCCAAATAAATATGATCGCAAACCCTTCACCAAACAAGAAATTGAAGTTCTTTGGAATACTGTTGAATCAGATGAATATTTGCAGTTTCCTTTAATTCTTGCTTATACCGGATTGCGTATTGGTGAGTTTTGGAATTTAAAACCGGAAGATGTACACCTTGAAGAAAGATGGTTTTATGTCAGAGAATCAAAAACAGATGCCGGAATCAGAGAAGTACCTATTGCAGAAAAAATTGTACCATTCTTTGAACATTGGCTAAACAAAAGAAATGAATATGTATTTACCAACAGACAAGGCAGAAAATTCCTTGACCGCAATTTCAGGGATTCTTATTGGAAACCTATGATGGAATTATTGAACATGGAACACAAACCACACGATACCCGACACACCTGCGTTTCACTTCTTACAGAAGCGGGAGTTGATGAAAGGATCATAAAGAAGATTGTTGGACATAAAGGAAAAGGTGTTACAGAAACCGTATATACTCATTTAGATTTAGAAATCAAACTTGAAGCAATTAATAAAATATAGACATAAAGAAACCCCGGAAACTTTCATTTCCGGGGTATTTATATAGTTCTCTTTGTAAGCAACCTGTAAGCAACGTGTAAGAAACTGTGTATATCTTGTGCAAGATGTACAAGGCTGAACACGCTGAACTTCTGCGTTTTTTGTTCTCTCTGATAACCTTGAAATTATCGCTTGCTGAACTGCGGAGCGCGACGAGCTGCTTTGAGACCGTATTTCAATCGTCTGAGCGATGATTTTCCTTGATATTCCGGGCTTTTTTGAGCCTCGGCCCCTCGGTTGTCCTATTCCTTAACCAAAAAACAGGCCACTTTTACGAGGGGACAGCTTGATGAAATGCAGAATTTACTACATCGAATAGCTGTTCTGGTTTATTATACTTTACTCTTGCATAGATGTCCATAGTTGTCTTGCTGTTCTCATGTCCGGCAAGGTACTGGACCGTCTTGGGGTCAACACCTGCATACAGAAGATTGGTGATGTAGGTATGCCGCAGCAGGTGCGGTGTCACATCGAAGTCCAGGCTATACACAATGTTGGGATTGTTTTTCTGATGTCCTCCCAGACTCGGCTGAACAGTGTACTTGATGCTCTGTCCGTTCACATACTTATAATAGGTACGCTCCTTGGTAGACCGAACAACGATGTACTGCCAGACACGTTTGAACTGCGAATATGACAAGGGCTGTCCCTCACTATCGGCAATCACATATTCCGATTTGGAGGCAGCCTTGGCTTCCCGCAGACAATTCACAAGGCATTTGGGAATGGGAATATCCCTTCTTGCTGCTTTCGTCTTAAGCGTTGTAGAGATAACCGGTCTGTTATGCTCTGATCGCCATGCGCGCCGCACAGAGATATATGGAGTGGGTGCATCGAGGAACACACAATCCCATTGCAAGGCGAGAGCTTCTTCTCGGCGCAGACCGGCATATAAGCCGATCATGGTAAACAGATACGGCGGAAGTCCTTTGACGGTTTCCAGCAGCACTTCCACCTGCTGGTCTGTCAGCGAATCTTTCTTTTGGGTCGGTTTCCCTCCTTTTGCCGAAATCCCCTCACACGGATTGTATTCCAGCAACTGGCTCCGCTCTGCCGAGTAAAAAATGCACTTGAGGAGCATATTCACCGTATTGTGCAGGCTCTCGGACTTATTGGACAATGGGATCAGCGCCAGACGAATATCATCCGCTGTTACTTCCTCCATATACATATCTCCCAAAGGCTTGATAATGTAGTTCTTCATATTGGAGGCGTAGCCCTTCAGTGTAGCCGGCGACACTTTTGCGGATTGCATCAACAGCCACTTCTCACAATACTCGGCCACAGTAGGATGCTCCCGGTGGAAGATGATCTCCGCTACCTGGCGTCTCGCCTCCTGCTCTTTATCGTACAGTTCCTCGCAGGTAGTCCCATACAAGCTCACCTGCTTGCCGTCTGCGTCCAGAATCCGGGTTCTGTAATACAGGACACCCTTTCGTGTGACGGTTCCATATTGAGGTATGTTTTTTTTCTTCTTTGCCATAATTAATTTCCTTTCTCGCGTGGTGATGTATCTACACCTCCTTTTTATCAGAGATTTCAAATTGAATCAAAGATACGGCCAAGGAAAAACTAAGAGCGAGACATCCTTGTCTCGCTCTTACTTCATTTTCTGAATTGTTCGGAACTTACACAGCGTCCCATAAGTCAAAGGCACAGCCCATTGCTTTGACAAGATCATCCGGCCTGTTGTATTTGACCTTTGCGTAAATGTCCATCGTGATTTTGCTGCTTTCATGGCCCGCCAAATATTGTACCGTTTTGGGGTCCACCGAAGAATGAATCAGATTGGTGATGTAGGTGTGCCGCAGCTGATGCGGTGTCACTTCAAAATCCAGGCTATATACCACATGGCCGTTATTCCTGGCTTTTTCTCCAAGTTTCGGGTAAAGCATATATTTTACATACTTTCCGTCCACAAGTTTTCTGGCCATTCTCGGCTTTGCAGTCCGCGTCACAATATACTGCCACAGCCGCTTAAACTGTGTATAGGATAGCGGATCACCGTCCCGATTGGCAATCACATAATCCGAAGTGGATTTTTTCTTTGCATCTTTCAGACATTCAACCAGACAGACCGGGAGAGGAATGTTTCTTTGTGCCGCTTTGGTCTTTAGCTCGGTAAGAATGACCGGCCTGTTATGTTCTGTGTGCCATGCCCGCCGTACCGTTAAGTACGGAGCCTCTGCATCCAGATACACAGAATCCCATTGCAGCGCCAGGATTTCTTCCCGGCGCAGACCGGCATATAAACCGATCATCACAAATACATAGGGCGGCAAATCCCGGATCGTGTCCAAAAGCCGCTCAACCTGTTCATCCGTCAATGCCTGTCTTTCTTCCTGGGGAACTCCTCCCTTTGCATCCAGGTATATGGTCGGGTCCTCGTCAATCACATGGCTCTCCTTGGCCGCCCGGAAAATGGACTTGCAGAGAATCACCACAGACTTATAAACCGAAGCCGACTTCTTGGAAACAGGTACGAGGGCAAGTTGGATGTCATCCAGGGATACATCAGCCATTCTCTTGTCTCCCAGCCCTCCAATAATGTGCCGCCGCACCTTAGAGGTATAATCTGTCAAGGTGGTGGCCCGAACATGGACGGACTGCATCAGCAGCCACTTCTCACAGTACTCAGCAACCGTAGGCGATCTTCGACGAAACGTAGTACTGTCAATCTGCTCTAACGCCTCCAGTTCCTTGTCATAAAGCTTTTCGGGCGTCTTTGCATAAAGCGCCACTCTGTTTCCATCCGAATCTTCGACTCTGGTTCTATAATATTCAATGCCGTTAAGCACGACCGTACCATATTGAGGAATTGCCCTTTTTCTTTTTGCCAATTCCGTCACCTCCTAAGAATAATGTCCAGCGCTGTACCTTTGTTTTATCAGACATATTAGGTTCCAGCAAGGATACGGAACAGCTCAAGCTCGGACACTTCGCAGCTTGCGGTATGTAGCGCTTTTTTCCACTGGCTTTGCACGATGGGTGCATTTTGCGATATACTCCTGAAGGCCAGCATCTGTAAAGTACACGCAACCATTTTGCACATACTGAACATAGGAAATTAGCCCACTGTTTCGAGCTGCATCCAAAGTGGCAATGCTAATCCCCAGTAATTTGGCAGCCTCTTTCCGCGAAATCAATTTTTCCATAGGTGGTCCCCCTTTCTGTCAAAGATGTGGTTGTTGCTTTCAAAATCACATGAATGCGCTGGCAACCGAAGCTGCCAGCGCATGGTATCTGACTTTGAAAAATTTACTCGCCACATTTGCCACGCACCCCTGGCGATGGGGACATTCCGGTCTCCGCTGGCGCGGCTGTCATAACTCCACAGCGTCGTTTTACTCGTGCGCCGCAGAGTTCCCCCCAAGTCTTTAGGAGGCCGTGAGGAAGTATCTTTAACCCCTATGCAGTCATCGCGCCCTGAAATGCCACTTTCGGGTATCAGGCTGACGTGGATCGCTCGGAACAGTCCTATTCATCACCTCCTGGGGCTGTCCATCTTCGCGGCGTGCCTGATTCGCTCGTACATAGGTTATGTACCGGAAATGCCGTCTATGAAATTGTCAAGCTCCACATTGGGAGAATGTTCTTCCCTCAATGGGTAGGCACTGATACGCTTCATTTGTTAAGTGTTATTCAAAAATTTTTTTATTTTTTTAAATCTTTGTGCAACAGCACTTCTGGAACAATGCCAAAGACGTGCTACATCAATTTGACGATAACCATCCACAAAAAGTAATGTCAATAGCTCCAAATCTTTCTTCGACAGCTTCTTCAATCTCAACAGTAGTTGTTCGTTTTCCACCGAAGCCAACCATCCATATCGCGTTTGATCAATCTTATCAACATCCCATTGATAAGATAACGATGCAAACTTTCGGAACAGCTGTGATTGACCACATACTTCATCATATTGTTCACAAGGTATTGGTTGCGTATGGTTTTGAAAAACCCTTTGACTGCAAAACCATGCCCAGTCATATTCTTTCATGGCAGCAATCTGTTCTTCGCTCATCCCTGCATCACAATACTCAACTTCTAAACGCTTCCATCTACTATCAAACTTCTTTTTCTCATATCCATAATTAAATCCCATTATTAACCTCCTGTAGATTCAATTTGCAAAATTCACCATGCAAACTAAAATCAGGAGGAGATCGACAACGAGAATCTCTGGGTTGTTTTCCATCCCCAGAAACAAAAATGCCAGCTGATCTTAAGGACCAACTGGCATTTTTATTCGCGCACAAAGAAAACGCATTATTAAGATTTTATAAGTACAACAAGTATACCAAGCACAATTCGATACCAACCAAACACCTTAAAATCATGTTTTTTGATAAAGTTCATTAGGAATTTAATTACTAAGACAGATACCGCAAATGCCACAGCCATACCGAGAACAAGAGCGAGCAGTTCTGCACTTGTAAATTCAAACCCGAATTTTAACAGCTTAAAAGCACTTGCTCCAAGCATAGTAGGTACTGCGAGGAAAAAAGTAAACTCTGCTGCTGCCACTCGTGAAACTCCTATGAGTAAAGCACCTATAATCGTTGCTCCCGACCGTGATGTGCCGGGTATAAGTGATAACACTTGAAATGCCCCTATCAAGATTGCTGTTTTATAGCTGATGTCAGAAAGTGCCATAGTAGTAGGAGTACGCTTTTTATTCCAATTTTCTATGAGAATGAATAACAAACCATAAAAGATTAACATGATTGAAATCACAATGGGGGTTTGGAGGTAAGCATCCAAATAATCATCAAATAGAATCCCCATAATAGCTGACGGTACACAAGCTACCGCAACCTTGAACCACAACGAGAAAGTATCCTTTTTAACAATTGACTGTGCTTTGTTCTTAAATTGAAAGGGAAACATCTTGTTCCAAAACATTACAACCACTGCGAGTATAGCTCCAAGTTGAATAACAACAAAAAACATTTCTTTAAATGCTTCGCTCATATTAAGTGTGATAAATTCGTCCACAAGAATCATATGTCCTGTGCTGCTGATAGGTAGCCACTCAGTAATACCCTCAACAATTCCAAGAAAAATAACTTTTAAAATTTCTATAAAATCAAGTACCATTATTTCAAATCCTCCTTTTTAAAATGATGAAAGGTCATAAGAAAACCAACTGCTGATACAAGAATAATAATAGATACAGACAGCAGTGTAGGATAGCCGGTACTCTGAAGTTTACCCTGCACCAAGAAATAGGTGGCTGTCCACGGATACAACGCTCCCCATTCTTGATTTGAAAGTGCGGCACTTCCCATGACAATCACGGCAGAGCCAATCATCGGGGCGACAAATCCTTTTGTTTTCATAGCAACAAACACAAAAGGAGAAACTGTTAAAAACATCAGGATACTGCCAAACAAAAACTTGGGGAGCCATACTATTGCCACTAGTAAGCTATATCCCTCCAATGTAAAGACAGCGTCATATAGCCCACAAACGATAAATATACCTGCCCATGTTACAAGGGTTAGCATAACAATCCAAAGAAGCAGGGTGCAAAATTTTCCAATTAATAGTTTTGTCCTTGAAATGGGTATGGGCAATATGGTTTTGAGGGTGCTTTCTGTGTACTCTCTGCTAAACAAGTAAGCTGCAATTGCCACATATATCATAATGTTTACCAGCAGCATGATATACAGTACACTGTCGCTGTATATGTCAGACAAGGTAAAGATAATCTCCGGCTTATCAAAATGTGTTTGCAAGGCTTCTATTAACATCAAAAGTGGGGTAGATAATACCCCTGCCACACTAATTAGCACCATTTTTGAACGCTTTAGTTTTAATAATTCACAAGAAATAAGATTAAGCAATACCGCCACCTCCAATCAGTTTAGAAAAGTAGTCCTCTAAGTTTTCCTCACTATCATTTATCCTTGTCACGAGCAGTCCATTTCGTGCAAATTCTCGATTGATTTCTCCAACACTTTGGCTAAAGTCATAAATTCTCACCGTACCGTCCTGCACTGTAAAATCCGTCATGTGGTAGTGGTTTTCTAAAATCTTTCCGGCTATCTCACTGTCAGATAAATCAAATTGAATGTATTTTCGATTCCTTTTGTGAAGCTCGGATATATTCACTTCCTCTACTAAATGCCCCTCGTGCATAACGCCGATAATATCTGCTATCTGTTCAATCTCGCTTAAAACATGGCTTGAGATAAAAATGGTAATGCCATGATTGTGACTAAGTTCAGATAAAAATGAGCGTATTTCAACTATTCCAATGGGGTCAAGTCCGTTAATCGGTTCGTCAAGTATTAAAAGCTCCGGCTCGTGCATAATGGCGGCGGCAATACCAAGCCGTTGCTTCATTCCGAGGGAATAATCGGAAAAGACTTTTCTTTTCTCCTTATGCAGCCCCACAACTTCAAGAGCTTTTTCTACTCCACTTTTAGATACTCCCCCTCGCAGTTTAGCGAGAATTTGCAAATTCTCATACCCTGTTAAATTACTGTAAAATCCCGGTGTTTCGATAATAGAGCCTACTTTGCTATAAAGGGTATGGATATTTTCCTTATAGTTTGTGCCAAACAAGCGTACCGTTCCCTCCGTTGGGAAAGCAAGCTGCAACATCATTTTCATTGCTGTGGTTTTGCCTGCTCCGTTTCTGCCGAGCAAACCATAAATTTTGCCCTTTGGCACATGAAGATTTACCTTATCGACAACGGTGGCTGTTCCGTATCGCTTCGTAAGATTTTCTGTTTCAATGATATAATCCATATTTGATTCTCCTTTCCGTGGGTTGCTGTTCTTGTTTTCGCTGACCACAATCTTATTATCCACGAGTATTGCATAGAAGCCAAGAAATCTACCGTCACAATGCCGACACAATAGATGTCAGCACGAAAAAAGCTCCGACACTTATCGTGTCAGAGCCTATTTTAAAGGGTTTATGGCATTTTACTTTGTTTGGGTTTGCTTTATCCAGACAAATATTTTAGCAACAAATAGCAGAAACATAAGGGCGGTTACATAGGGTTGTCTTGCCGCAGCGAAGAAGCAGATAAAAAGCGTACTCAGCACGAGAGAGCATTTTGTGATTATGTTGCTCCATGATTCCTTTTCAAAACAAACACACATCAGTTTCGCTATCCCAAGTGCAATCAAAACAATAAAAACAATCCAATAGATTGCAAGATATATTGGGGTAGTGTCTGTAAATGAAAGTAGATTGACAGAATAAATATATCCGTCAACAAGGTTACCATACAACGGCAAAAGTATAAAAGTAACCGCCATCATATCTAATATTCCATAAATGAAACTGTAAATTTTTTTCAAGTTGGAACGATTTTCAGTTTCGGCAAGTGTAATCAGTTCTTCGCCCGATAGCAGTTCATCTATGGTCACAGAAAAGAATTTAGAAATACACTTGAGCGACTCAATGTTAGGGTAACCCTTGCCGCTTTCCCATTTTGAAATGGCTGTTCTTGATACATATAATTGCTCCGCAAGTTGTTCCTGCGTTAAGTTCTTTCCAGTCCTAAGCTGTTGTAGCTTTTCATTAAATTCCATGATTCTCCTCCTGTTTGTTCCTTGTTTTCATACGTCCATCAACGGGTTTTTCTGCATCTTTTGGTATCATCCATGCACGACCAAATTTTTCAGTTCCGTCAATGCGATTTTCCTCACATAATTTTTGTATCCGTCTTTCCGATATGCCCCATTTTTCAGAAGCGGCTTTCACAGAAATGTAATTCATAATATCAACTTCCTTTCGCAAAGAGTATATAATTATTATATACGGAATGACGAATAATAGCAAGTTTCTCTCCACTAATACGAAATTATACACTACTAAACATAAAATCATACTTCGTTCAAATATCATCACCCGAAATGTACAATGATATAGGATGATATTAAAATGTACCAAGATGAAAGAAAACTTGATTTTAAGCCGTTAGGTATAGCGATAAAAAAAGCTCGGGAAGCAAAAGGGTGGACACAGGAATATCTTGCCCAACTGGTAGACCTTACGCCACGCTCTATTATGTATATAGAGAACAGGGGGCAGCACCCAAGGCTTAACAAATTTTATCTCATTACTACCTTGCTTGACATCTCTGTAGACCAGTTCTTTTTTCCATGCAATGAAGATGGCGACAACAATCGCCGCAAACAAGTTGATGTACTGTTGAATGATATGGAAGAAAAGGAGCTTATCGTGATGGAAGCTACGGCTCAAGGCTTGAAAAAGGCAAGAGAAACTGCGGAATAATTAACGCTGTTTTCGTAAGCCAAGCCAACTGAAAAAAGTGCGACACCTACACAGGCTATCGCACTTTTTAGGTTATTTTTTTATTCTCCACACAAATCATAAAGCTGTTCACATCGGTTTTGAATATCTAAGATTTCTGTTTCGGTTAAACTCCTGCGGTTATGAGTAAGTTGTTGCTCTAAAAAATCACGATAGCCATCAAGTAAGGCATCCCGTAAAAGCTCGGGGGCTTTGCAATGTTCCACACCAAACCATTGCTCATCTTTTTCATCCCAAATCATAACGGTGTATCCTCGCTTAGTGTTCACCACCTCCAAAACACTATCTTTATTTAGGTAATCGTTGAATACTTCTAAAACCTTTTCAAAGGTCATCATTTTATCAGCCCTTTCATATTTTAGGTGCTTATATGTAAGTAGTTTATATACTTATTACGACTATGATAATAAAAGTAAATCATCGTGTAAAGGATACGGATATTGTTTGCGAACAAAAGTGGCAAGCGATGCCTGTGGCTATCCAGATAGCCCCACGCGCTTGTTGAGGGAAGTCCCCCAAGCCCCCTTGGAACACAGATTTTCAATCTGTGGCTGCGCGTTCTTGTGAACGCTTTTGACTGCGACCAGCTCACCGCTGGCCGTGGTCTTTTTCTTTCTGTTGCGGCTCGGTCTGCTCCATCGCCAGGACCCGACCCACGTTATTCTTGACCGTCAGCAGCTCCCGCATGGTGGCGCGGGCCTGCCGGTACTCACCGTAAGCCTTTTTCTTGTCCGCCAGTAGCTGGGCGTACTCGGTCTGAAGCTCCTTGATGGTGGGCAGCTTCTTCACATTCAGCTCGTTGAAGGCTTCCTTGGCGGCCTGGTGCAGCAAGATTTCCTCCTCATGCTCCTGCCGGAATTTCTTTGAATACCCGGCCTTGCGGTAGGCCACATAGGTCTCGCGGGTCTTGGCGTAGTTGACGATGTGGGTGCGCAGCACGGCAATCTCGGCCATGCGCTTCTCAGCGGCCTTGATCTGATCGGACAGCGCATTATAGCGGGCCGTCGCCTCTGCTGTTTTGGTTTCCAAATCGGCATAATCCAGCAGCCCATGTTCGGACAGGTAGTTGAGGGTCTGTGCCATCTGCTTGAGGTTGAACACCTTGGCCCAGCGGGCGTACCCGGCACCTTTTCCGGCCTGGAGTTTTGCCTGGATGTCCACCAGCAGATTGACCTTCGGCGGAGCGGCCTGCGGGACGGCTTGCTTGCGGGGCATATGTTCTTTCTGGCCGGAGAGGACCGCCAACAGATCGTCCAGCGTGTAGCCGTCCCCCAGCCGGTCAAAGCGGACATTGTTGCCCCAGCCCTCCGCGCCGATGGAGATGTTTTTTCCGCGCCGGTGAACGGTGAAGCCGTCCTGTTCCAACAGGCGCAGCAGCTCCTCCAGGCTGGCCGGTTTCTGCGCCAGTGCCCGGTCAATGGCCTGACGCAGCTGCTCCTTGTGGGAGGGCTTCGCCGCGTCACCCAGCCACTTGTTGTAGCTCTGGCCGCGCCGCTTGGGAGCCTCCACAATGGAGTAACCGTTCTCAACGCAGATGGTATCGCTCAGACGGTGGACGGCGCGGGTGCTGCCCCAAAAGTTGCGGAACTTGCGGTCACACTCCAGCGTGGTGGAGTTCCATATAATATGGTTGTGGACGTGAGCCTTGTCAATGTGGGTGCAGACGATGAAAGCGTGCTTGTCCTTGGTAAATCGCCGGGCCAGCTCTACGCCCAACCGGTTGGCTTCCTCCGGCGTGATCTCGCCCGGCACAAAGGACTGCCGCAGGTGGTAGGCAATCACATCGTCCGCACCGCGCACCCGGCCGGTGCGGGCGGCGTAGGTCTGCTTGTCCAGCAGGAACTGCGCATCGGCCACGCGGCTGTCACACTGGTAGCTGGTGATGAGCCTGCCGTGGTCGGTCTTTTCTGGATTTTTTACATAACCAATGATATCGCTGATCGCCTTGCCGACCGTGCGGCCCTTGCCGGTGTGCAGCGGTATAATGCGGGTGGTGGCCATGTGGGGTCCGCCTCCTTTCCAAAAAATAAGCGGCCTGCTTATCACAGACCGCATCGGTTTACTCTATATCAGTTTCCTCGTCCATATAAAAATCGAAATCTTCCTCAAAGTCATCTTCCAATTCATCCAGTTCTATCCTGGGCGGGAACCGCATTTCATATTGTTCCGTCGCCAAGGTCCGCACGGCATCCCGCCGGTCTTTCATCCGTTTCTTCAACCACGAAAGCTGTTCTTTGGATAATCGCCAGGGAAGGTTGACCAGCCGGGTAAGTGCCATTTCTTCCGCCTGCTTTTCTGGCGGGAGGGCGGCGCAGGTTTTACAAATGTGCGCGGCGTGACCCTTGCCGGAAAACTTTTCGTTTGCCTTATACTCGCCACAGACCTTGCAGTAGTGTCCACGCTTTTTCATGCCGTGCCCTCGCAACGAGCGAACAGCTGACGGACCGCAGCCATGACCGTATTCCAGCCAAGGTCGGACGCATAGGAAAACTTTTTCTGATAGGCCACCCACAGGTCCTGCATGACCGGGCTGGCCTCCACTTCATCAAAGACTTCGGCGGCCTCGGCCAGATGGCGCTCGGTGCCGCGCTTGTGGGCTGTCGCCAGAAGCGCGTCATGGAGAACGTGCGGGTCCAGAGTGCTGCCATAGAGTTGTTGCAGGATGGCGATGTCGTAAAAATCTCTCATACGGGTGTTGGTCGTGGTCCGGGTGATGATGGTTTCCAGCTTTTCGGCCAGCACGGTCTCCAGGTTATAGGCCCAAACGTCGATGGAACGGTCCTCCAGCATGAGCTTGAAGCTGTACCGCACCTCTTTAGGGGTGATGGCGTCGCCGGTAGAAATGTCGATTTTCAGCGGGGTGCGCACCCCGTCAAAGAGCGTTGTCATCGTCACCCGAATGCCGGGATATTCCGCTTCATCCATGATTTCCGAAATGCTTTTCACCTGGAAGGTAACGCCGTCGTCAATGGGAACGGCGATGATCTCGGCCATCATGTTCTCCACATCCTCCACGCTGACGTTGGCCCCCTTGACCGTTGCGTCCAGGTCCATCGTGGAGCGGGCGTCCAGACCGACCATCGCGGCCACCAGCATACCACCCTTGAGGATGAACTTGTCCCGGTATGAGGAAAGAGAAATACGTTCAAGAAAACGCTCCATCATATAGTTGCGCATCAAAACCTGCGCATCCGCAGCATTTTTCTTTGACAGGTTACGGATCAAATCTTTCAGCTGTCTGGCTGTCTTTATCATAGCAGTACCTCCAAATACTGGCGTAAAATCTTCTCGACCCGGAACAGCTTGGCATAGCGCACCAGCGTCCGCAGGTCCTTATCTTTCCGGCGAGCATACGCTTTCAAAGCGTCCTGGAATGTCTGCATCTCGATATGGCTCCGGCTGCGCAGCACATCGCAGATCGTCCGTTCCATATCATATACCGGCACATCGTGACCGAAGGGGGTCTGCGCGGTTGTCAGGCCGACCTCATGCAGCTCCGCCTTGATGGTAAAGACCTGAACGCCCTCGTCCTTGAGCCGGGTCGGATTGTAGCCCGTCTTGACCGTAATGGAATAGGCCAGCGGCTCCCGGTCGGTCAGGTCATGGAAAAACAGCGCCGTTTCATGGGAAAAAACTGCCTGCGGACAGCGAAGATGCAGCAGATACATGGCGTCCACCCAGGCGTCTTTGGAAAGATAAATCCCATGCGCCGCCTGTTCCAGCCCACGAGACTGCACGAATTGATAAAAAACAGGTTTTGAGATCCCGGCCGCGAGGACCTGCCCGGTGCGCAGCATCCCATCCTGACGTTCCATCAGCTGGTCCAGCTGTTGAAATTGGCTCACGTTCTTCACCTTCCTTTCATGCTAATATTATACGCAAAATTAGCACGAAAGTAAAGTCAAAAAATTGCCGGGCACTCACTCCCGGCAATTCTTCGCTTCCTATTCAGCCATACACCGCGTCCTGGATCGCATACCGCAGGTCCTGTACCTTGCCCACCAGCCAGACGGCGGCCATCGGCAGGCCCAGCGGGCTGACCAGGAAGGCGATCACCAGCAGGATTACGCCGTTTTGCGGCGAGTAGGTCACAAGCACCGCGATCCCCAGCAGCGCCACCACCGTGGAGACCAGGCCGAAGATGAAGCTGGACACATACAGCAGCCAGAAGCACAGCCAGGTGAACAGCGTCAGCGCCAGCACCACCGGCACGGCAAGGATTTTCAGCCCCAATTTCAAAATAAACAGCACCGCTCTCATTTCAGCGCCTCCTTCCGCCAGTCCAGGTAGGGCTGGCACAGTTCTTTCACGGCTTTTTCATCGGCTTCTGTAACTTCCCGGCGGCCTTTCGTCCGGCGGAGCAATTCAAAGTCCTGGTAATCCGTGAGCAACAGGTCAAACAGTTCCTCCGGGATTCGGCAGAGGATACCGTCCACACAGTAGCGGGAATCCTTGTTCCAAGTCAATCGGACATAGCCGCGTTTACAAGGGAGAACTTCTTCCTCCGGGTCGTGCAGCAGGTACTCATGAAAAATCTCCAAGACGTTTTCAAACGTCAACATCAGCCATCACCTCGTTTCTGACTCCATTATCAATCACACCCCACCAAAACGCAACGATACGGGCAAAGAAAAAAAAGAGGGAGGCCCGGCGATGCAGTCTGCACGCGCCGGACCTCCCTCACAGCCGGGGCGTATGCCCCTGTCACGACAGCTTTGCCAGCTGGGTCAATACCTGATGCACCCCATCCCACAAAGCCTCCTGCCTCCGGGATATATCCTCCAGGTCGGCGTCGTAAATGCGCCCGGTTTCATGCGCACGGCGGGCCAGCTGGTTTAAGTTGTTGCTGGAATAGCGCATCAGGGACACCAACTCCTTCAGCTCCGGCAGTTCCAGGCGCACCACATAACCGTCCAAGGCCATCTTGCGCAGGTAGGCTTCCCGGTTCGTTGTTCCCAGCTGGGCCATCTTCTGTTCGATCAACGCCAGTTCTTCCGGCGAGACCCGGAAGTTCAGCTGCACCTCCCGCTTGCGCTTGGGGGCGCTCATCGCTCCGGCTCCTTTTTCTTATAGATGGGGGATTTTTTCTCCGGCTTTTCAGCGGGGCGCGGCTCCTGTTTCAGCTGGCGGCGGACCGAGGGGCGGCGCTGGCGCAGCTCTTTGGAACGGTCCTCGCTGGCCAAGATGGTGACATAGGTGCCGGGCAGTTCCTTCATGCCGGTGATCGCCAGACTGCGGAACGGCAGCAGCGTCATCAGCTGGTCATGGGCCTGGGTGCCTGCGCGGGCCAGAAAGTCTGGCGAAACGCGGGCCATGTAGTGGGTGCCGTGGGGGCTGTTGGGTGTACCCGGCGCACGAAGCTCCTGCAAAAGCCGGGCGGCCTCGGCACGGATTTCCTCCGGCGTCAGCGGCTGGAGCCGCAGATAATCCTGCCGCGCCTGGCTCAAGAACAGATCGACCAGGCCGGAGTGGCTGTCCACCACAAAGTCCAGGTTGCGTTCGCCGCCAAAGCCGTCCGGGTTGGGCGGGATGTCCACCGTCCTGGCCCACGCCTTGTTGGCCGGGCTGAAACGCTCATCCCACTCTTTCTGCTGCACGGTATTTGCCAGCACATAGAGGATGCGGGTGTAGCCGAACTGCTCGATCACCTGGGGTACCGCGTCCTTGTCCAGCCGGTTGTCCCGGTAATGTTCCGAAATGGCCGCCTCGATGGCCTCCTTGCAGGCGATGTTGGCGCGGCGGGACGCCCGGTACAAATCCAGGTCGCCCTGTTCGCGGGCATAGGCGGCGTCGTGGCGGTAGAGCGGCAGTTCCCGCTGGGCGTCCAGCGCCGCATCGGCCCGCTGCTCGATGCTGTCCCGCACCACATCCATGTAGGAAGTCTCCCGGTCAGAAAACTCCTTGTAGACATCGGCCAGCGGGGACGACGACGCCAGCAGCGCGGCGGCCCGGCTTTGGGGCAGATCCAGCTCCTCCATCGCCATCAGGATGTCCTCCCGGACCGTGTACTCATAGGTATGCTTTAGAATTTCCTCCGGGGGCTGGCTTTTCAGCCAGTCCCGGAACTTGTCCTGTTCGGCGGCCATCTTCTCATAGAGGGCCGTGTTTTTGTCGGTATTCATGTTATCGCACCTCCTGTTCGTGGTGTTTGGGTTTCTTTTCGGGGCAGCGCGGCGGCACCGGGCGTTTCAGACCCTCCAGCACCGAGGGGCGGCTGCTCTTGGCAAGCACCGCCTCCGGCGCAGGGCGGCCCCGGCCGTCCATGTTCAGCAGTACATCCAGCTCGGCCAGCCGGGCGGATTTGTCCCGCAGCTCCTGCTCCTGTGGGAAGGGCTTACCCACCTCTGCCTTGGCGGCGGCCTGCTGCTGGTAGAGGTTGTCCAGCTGGTTCTTCACCGCTTCCAGCCGCTGGGGCATCTGACTGAGCGCATTGTCGATACGGGTTAGATTTCCACGGGGGTCTGTGCCCAGCGTCGCCCGGTGGGTCATCTGGCCTTTCAGCAGGAGCATATACTCCTGCCGGAAAGCGTCAAACGACACCGACATAGTGAAGCCCCGGTAACTGCCCACCGGCACCGGGTCGGCCCCTTTGACCTCCTTGCAGGCGTCCAGCAGCGCCGCACCGGCGTTCTCCTTGTCGGTGAGGGTGTCGCCACGGACTTCCATCCCGGCAAAGCCGTCCTCCGGGTGAGGATGAGCGGCCAGGGTCGCCATATCCGCTTCCAGCCCGGCGATAAAGCCCTTGTTTTTCTCGATCTCCTCCGGGAAGGTTTTGAGCAGCTGGTCCTCCAGGCGGTACTGCTTGCTCTGGTGGTCGGCCTTCATCAGCTTTAACCGCGCCACGTCCACATCCAGGTCCATGCGTTCCTTGATGCGCGGGTCCCCGGCGCACAGCGCCTTGATCTCGGCAAAGGACAGCGCGGTTTCGTCCACATCGTCGCAGCTTCGCACCGGCGATTTGGAGGTCATAATCTGGCTGATGAATTTCTGTTTGTTTTCCACCGTCTGCCAGAGGTAGGCGTCAAACGTCCCCTCAGTGACATAGCGGTACACATGGACAGTCTCGTTCTGGTTGCCTTGGCGCTCAATGCGGCCCTTTCGCTGGGCCAGGTCGCCGGGCCGCCACGGGCAGTCCAGGTCATGCAGCGCCACCAGGCGATCCTGCACGTTGGTGCCTGCACCCATCTTGGCCGTGCTGCCCAGCAGGACGCGCACCTGGCCGGTGCGGACCTTGGAGAACAGCTCCTTTTTGCGCACCTCGGTGTTGGCCTCATGGATAAAGGCAATCTGCTCGGCGGGCACACCTTTAGCGATGAGCTTCTGCCGGATGTCCTCGTAGACCGTAAAGGCCGGTTCCGGCTCGTCCAGCGGCACCGCGTCCTCCAAAGCGTGGAGGGTCGGGTTGTCCAGCGCCTTCGCTACCTTTTTGGCAGGCCGGGCCTGGGGCGTGGAGATGTCGCAGAACACCAGCTGGGTCAGCTTGTCGGCCTCGCCGTCCCGCCAAATCTGCATGATATTGTCCACGCATTGATTGACCTTGGTGCCCGGCTCATCCGGCAGCAGCTGGTTGATGATCCGTTGGTCCAGCCCCAGCTTGCGCCCGTCGCTGGTGATCTTGAGCATATTGTCCTGGGACGGGTCCACCGTGCCGCTGTGTACCAGGGAAGCGCGTTCCGAGAGCGCCTTCACCATTTCCTGCTGCTGTTCGGTGGGCTGGGCCACGATGTTGTGATATTCTACCTCCGGGGTGGGAAGATGGAGCTGGTCGGCGGTCTTGATGTCTGCCACCTCTTTGAACAGGTTCATCAGCTCCGGCAGGTTGAAGAACTTGGAGAAGCGGGTCCGCGCCCGGTAGCCGGTCCCTTCCGGGGCAAGCTCCAAAGCGGTCACTGTCTCCCCGAAGCGGCTGGCCCAGCAGTCAAAGTGCGCCATGCCCAGCTCTTGCAGCCGGTCATATTGGAGATACCGCTGCATGGTGTAAAGCTCGGTCATGCTGTTGGAAACCGGCGTGCCGGTGGCAAAAACTACACCGCGCCCGCCTGTGATTTCATCCATGTACCGGCACTTGGCAAACATATCGCTGGATTTCTGCGCGTCCGTAGTGGAAAGGCCCGCCACATTCCGCATTTTTGTATAGAGGAACAGGTTTTTAT
>HF995325.1 GCA_000432335.1 Firmicutes bacterium CAG:646 | reverse complement strand
TCAAGGACAATTTTCTGGATCTCTGTCTTTGTACCAATGTCAATACCTCTTGTGGGCTCGTCCAGAATCAGGTATTCCGGGTTTGTCAGAAGCCATCTGCCAAGGATCACCTTCTGCTGATTGCCGCCGGAAAGGCTCTTGATCGGAGTCTCGCGGTCAGCTGTTTTAATCTGAAGCATGTCAATGTATTTATCTGCCGCCTCTTCCATTTCCTTTCTGCTTAACGGATGGAACATACCTTTTTTTGCCTGAAGGGCAATGATGATATTTTCTCTTACGGAAAGGTCTGCGATAATACCTTCTGCTTTGCGGTCTTCAGGAAGATATGCCATACCAAGCTTCATGGCCTCCAGAGGACTGTTGATCTTTACTTCTTTTCCGTTGACCTTCAGTTTTCCGCAGTCTGCCTTGTCTGCACCGTAAATAGCGCGTACCAGCTCGGAACGGCCGGAGCCCAGAAGACCGGTAAGACCGATTACCTCGCCTTTATTGATCTTAATATTGAATGGTTTAATGGTTCCCTTATGTCCAAGTCCTTCTGCTTCAATTACCGGAACTGAAGCCTCCGGCTTCTTTCCTTCATGAGCGCTCTTAATATCAGCAAGATCATCAAAGTCTTTGCCCATCATCTTGGCTACCAGCATGACTCTCGGCAGATCCTTTGTCTCATATTCGCCTACCAGCTCGCCGTTACGAAGAACTGTGATCCTGTCGCAAACTGCATAAACCTGTTCCAGGAAATGAGTAACAAAGATAATTCCAACTCCCTCATCCCGAAGTCTTCTCATAAGGACAAACAGCTTTTCAACCTCGTCATCATCAAGCGAAGAGGTCGGCTCATCCAGGATCAGTACCTGACATTTCATATCCACTGCACGGGCAATGGCGATCATCTGCTGAATAGCCACTGAACACTCATCCAGCATCTGGGTAGGCGGTACGTGAATGTCAAGACTTTCCAGAAGCTTTTCAGAACGGTTATTCATTTCTTTCCAGTTGATCATTCCCATTTTACGGGGTTCACGCCCAATAAAAAGATTCTCAGCCACAGTCAGGTTCGGGCACAGATTGACCTCCTGATATACGGTACTGATTCCGTTTTCCTGCGCCTCCTGCGGGGAATGATTGATGATATTTTTTTCTTTGTCAGCCATGCGGATGCTTCCGCTTTCAAATTCATGAACGCCTGTCAGAACCTTGATCAACGTAGATTTTCCTGCACCGTTTTCTCCCATTAACGCATGGATCTCGCCTTTACGCAAAGTGAAATCCACATGGGAAAGAGCACGGACACCGGTGAAATTTTTACTGATATCACGCATTTCCAGCACAACATTCTGTTCCATATTCTTTCCACCTGCTTTCCCTAAATTTTTATAATTATCTGTAAAATCATATAAAATATGCCAAAAACAGATTTTCTTCTCTGATTTTGAGCGCAAAAGGAGCGTGGTCCACTGATCCGGGTTCTCCGAATTATGTACCACGCTCCGGATTCACTTCCTGTTTCTCAGACTTTCCTATCTGCTTCCACTTTTGTTGTCAGTCTGCTCTGTAATTAATATGCACGTCCGTCAATGATTTCCTGTGTGATCGGTGTAACTGCATATTCGCCTTCTTCTTCAAGGCTGTTTACTGCTGTTACAGAAGCAACAGTATCGTCAGATGCAAAGATTTCCTCGTCTACATAGTTCAGTTTCTCAACTTCTTCACCAGCTTCAAGAGCTTTGATCAGTTCTTCTGCACGTGGTCCGTGAAGTGGGTTGCACTCTACATCACAGGCAATTTTTCCGTTCAGAGTGTCTGTAAGACCAGCGTTTGTTGTATCAAAGGAGATAACCAGGATTTCACCGTTTGCAATGTCAGTTCCTACTGTTTTGCCGGCAGCCTCAATAGCGTCGATTGCGCCGAATGCTTCGTTGTCGTTCTCACAGTATACAACATTGATATTGTCATATTTCTTCAGCATGGACTCCATAACTTCCTGTCCTTTTGCCTGAGTAAACTCACCGGACTGCTGCTCGAGAAGATCCCAGCCATATTTCTCTACGCCTTCCTCAAGACCCTGTGTACGTCCGATCTGAGCTGTGGAACCGATTGTTCCCTGAATATCTACAATATGAAGATCCTCTGGTTTGATCTCTTTTGCTGTTGCGTATGCGTTCAGCCATTCTGCTGCTTTACGACCCTCCAGAAGAGCGTCTGTTCCGATCCATGTAGTATAAAGGCTGTCATCAGAAACATCAACCATACGGTCAACAATGATAACCGGGATTCCGGCATCCTTTGCTTCCTGAAGAACTGTATCCCATCCGGTTTCAGTTACAGGAGCAAGAAGAATATAATCAACCTCCTGCTGGATGAAGTTACGGATTGCAGTCAGCTGGTTCTCCTGTTTCTGCTGTGCATCGTCAAAGATCAGCTCATATCCGTTTTCCTCAGAGAATGTGGATTTCATGGACTCAGTATTTGCTGTACGCCAGTCAGATTCTGCGCCAACCTGTGAAAATCCAACTGTAATAGTATCCTCTGCCGCATATACGCTTGTTGCGCCTGCAAGTCCTGCTACCATTGCTGCTGTCATAACTGCTGCCATAATTTTTTTCTTCATGTTCCGTTTCCTCCCTTTACTTTTTGGTTCGGTGTTTTTTAAGATGTCTTTATTATAGCGAAAACCACCAAAAACTCCATAGAATATTTTCGGAAAAATGTATGGTCTTTTATCAATTTTTTGTTTTCAATTTAACAAATTGATTTTTTTACGATTAAAGTTGATTTATTTATGATGAGAGGTTAATTTTTTTACCAATACGAATTTCAATTACAGTACCTCTGCCTTCCTCTGAATGAATCTCCATTCCATATCCGGCCCCATAATAAAGTCTCAGCCGCTCTGCCACTGCCGAAAGTCCAAATCCGGCCCGTTCTCCTGTGCGGATCGCATGCTGAATTTCCAGAAGACGCTCTTTTTTCATACCCTGCCCATTATCCGTTACCCTCAGGATCAGATCGTCCCCTCTTTTCTCTCCCTCGATCAGTATTTTTCCCCCGCCTCTTTTGTTTTTTATTCCATGATACAGAGCGTTTTCAGCCAAAGGCTGAAGCGTCAGCTTTGGAACCATAACTTCATTAAATTCTTCCGGAATATGAATCTCAAATTCCAGAATATCCCGGTATCTGGACTGCTGGATCTCCAGATAACTGACTGTATGTCTTTTTTCCTCGGAAAGGGTGATCACATCGTTTCCCTTTGAAAGTGAGGTCCTGAAAAATACAGACAGATTGGAGATCATTTCCACAGCATCGTCATTCTGTCCCCCTTCGATCAGCCAGATAATGGTGTCCAGCGTATTATAGAGAAAGTGAGGGTTCACCTGAGCCTGAAGAAGCTGAAGCTGTGTCAGATGCTGCATTTCTTCTTCCTTTTTTACACTCTGCAGCAGTTGCTCGATCTTCTCTGCCATCCTTCGGATTCCTGCATCCAGCTCCTCAATTTCCATACTGTCAGTATCGACTTCAGAAATCTCAAAATTTCCCCGTCCTACTTCCCTGACATTTCCAAGGATTTCTGTCACAGGTCTTGTAATGCTTCTTGAAAACCGAAAAGAACGGCGCAGCATAATACCTACTGTAACCACAAACAGAACCACAACGCCGCCCACCAGCATATAGACTCTTTGTGTCATAAGAGACTCCATATGAACCAGATACATGGATTCGTTATAAATAAAATTCTGCATTTCCTCTACAATAAGACGGGTCAGAATCCGGATATTGTTGTCCATGGAAGCCATTTTCTGGTCATACTCAGTGATCTCTGTCAATTCCACCATTCTTTTTTCAAGGTTTTTCAGATAACTTTCCAGATGCTTCAGATTTTTACGGCTCTCACTGCTGGATGTATTTTCTTTCAGCTTGTTCAAGATTTTTTCTGCATCCCTGACACTTTTCATCACTTCAGGCAAATAGCTGTTTTCCTCTGTTCCTACAGCAATAGAGTACATGCCAAGATCAACATCATCCTTAAAATGAAGATTAAATTCACTGCTGATAGCAAGATTCTCAAGAAGTCTGTCATACTGTGAAATATACCTGGAAACAATAGCCAGAAGCAGAAGCATTAATACCACCATGGGCACCAGCGTACCGAGAAGGATTCTTTTTATTTTTGTTTCCAGCCGGATCTTCTTCATCCTCTGTCCTCCCTGGTTTTACGGTATTCACTTGGCGTCATTCCCTGTGTCTTCTTAAATAGATAGCTGAAATAATGGGCGTCTTTATATCCAACCTCTGCTGCGATCTCACTGGAACGTTTTCCGGTACACCGGAGCAGCTCCCTTGCATGCTCCATTCTGAGAGCTGTCAGATATTCTATAAATGTCTGTCCCATATTCTGACTGAACAGAGCACTGAAATGATTGGCGCTGATGTTTGCCACCTGAGCGGCAGTATTCAGAGAAAGACTTTCATTCATATAATGAGTATCAATATATTCAATGGCTGATTTCAGGATACTCCGGTTTCTGTTTCCCGAGTTCTCATCCCGAAGCATAATTGCCTTCCGGATAATATCCTGAGCGTATTTTTTGGCAGTTTCCATGGATTGAGCCCTTTCCATCAACTCCTGCTCTGTATCCTGTCCTTCCAGTCTGCCCGGTTCGCAGCCTAATTTCTGCAAAAATCCCAGAACAGAAAACCTTACATTCAATATCACATAATTGCGGAACACCAGAGATTCCATTGCCTCATAGCCGATAGCCTGAAAATAATCTCTTACAAAGTCCTCTGTCTCATCCAGAAGCCCACTTCCCAGAAATCGTTCCAGAGTGGCCGGATTCAGGGCATTGATGTCAATTTTTTTCAGAAAAGGGCTGTTATCCCTTTTGGTATCTTCCTGTTTCAGATCCTTATAATAGAGAACAGAGCCGTCATAAAGATAACGCCTTGCAAAGGTTTTGGAAGCTGTATAATAACTGGATTTGATACTGCTCAGTCTTTCTACCGGCTGTCCCACTGCCAGAAACCAGTCCTGCTCCCTTTCGCCCTTCATAATCCCCTTAAAAAACTCCACACATTTTTCTGTATTTTCAGAAAGCGCGTCTCTCTTTTCCTTTACAAGAACGCCATAGCTGAACGCATTGTTACGGAAGAGCATGGCATTTGCATTGTCCACAAAAAAAGCTTCCATTTTTTCTCTTCTCTGAGCTTCACACTCAGAGTACGCTTCAGAAATATCATAGCTTTCCGTTCCGGTATCCATTGTAAAAAGAATGATATTGTAGACTTCTGCAACAATATCAAGCCCTAGCCGCTCTGCCTGTCTGTAGATTTCTCCCACATCCATTTTTCCGCTGACAAGAGCTTCAAAAAAATCTCTGCTTGCATTTCTTTCGTATTCCTGAATCTCCCTGCGGAACTTTTCATAATAGTCCCGCTGTCCTTTTTCTCTCTCCCAGCGTTCCCGTATTTCTGTCAGACGCTCCAGAAATGCATTTTTTGTAATGGGCTTTAAAAGATAATCTTCTACCCCTATGGCTATCGCCTGCTTTGCATAATTAAAATCGTCATATCCGCTGAGAATCACTATTTTCATCTCAGGAAAATCCTTTCTCACCATACGGCACAGGGTCAGCCCGTCCATAAACGGCATTTTAATATCCGTGATCAGAAGATCCGGCTTCAAATTTTTTATCATTGGAAGAGCCACTTCCCCGTCCGGAGCCTCGCCAACCAGCTCATATCCATACTGCTCCCAGGGAATCATCTTTTTTATGGTCTCCCTGACAACAATTTCATCTTCCACAAGAAAAGTTCGTAACATGTTTCCTGCCTCCTGCCTTTTTGTACTGGTTTCCCTTTTCATAAAAACATGATCAGACCATCTGTTTTTTATTTTATAACCTGGAAAGAATGTATACAAGCTATTTTTACGGAACAGCCCTAAAAAATCATCCTTCTGTTTCCATGAAATTTACCGGACCTTCTGAATTGTTTTATGGAAATTTAATATTTCAAAAACTATTATGATTTCTTTCTGTATGATAAAATATCAGTAATTCTATGCATACACATTTATCAGATATTAAGCAGAAAGCTCTGTGTCAGACAGGCATAAAGGAAGAATCCTTCCATGTTCCCCATAATAAACACAGATTTTCAAAATCCTTATTCAGCTTTAAAAAATATGTTTGCTTATAGAATAAAACTTTCTTCTGATATACAGAGGAAGTCTGCACAAAAATAAAATAACGTTCATAACGATTTCGGGAGATAAACATGACAAAAAAAGAATTTCTTAATATTTTATACGAGCAGCTTTCAGACCAGATGCCGGAGGCAAAAGCCTCTGCGCATACACAATATTACCATGATTATATACAGGATGCCATAAAAAGGGGACAGAAGGAAAAACAGGTTCTGGATTCACTGGGCGATCCCAGACTGATTGCCAAAACCCTGATCGATACCGATGCAGAGCCTTCTGTTTTTTCCGGAACCAATACCTCGGATTATTCAGGACAGGATATTTACCATACCGAAAACACAGGTTATGGAAATCAGTCGGACAGTGAATACGGCCAGCCCAAACACCGGCACTACCATCTGGATCTTTCCACCTGGTACGGAAAGCTGATCGTGATCGCGGCGGCGGCAGCTGTTCTTGCGCTTCTGTTTATGGTACTCAGCTTTCTGCTGCCTGTTATCCTGGTGGTGGGCGTAGTCCTGTTTCTGGTTTCTCAGTTCCGGAAAAGACACTGATAAAAATGTTCTTTATATCCAATCTGGAAGATAATAAATCTGAAGCTTTCCAGTTGCCGGATTCCGGGAAATCTGAGCCCTGATCTGAAAATATTTCCAGAGGTTCTCTGAAGTGAGAACCTCTTCCGGAGTTCCGTCGTCCACGATCTTCCCCTGATACATAAAAAGAATCCTGTCACAGTAAAGAGCTGCCAGATTCAGATCATGAACAGAAGAAAATACTGTTGCCTCCTGTTTTTTCAAAATATCCATAATCTGATACTGATAACTGATATCCAGGTGATTGGTCGGCTCATCCAGAATAATGTACCGACTTTCCTGAATCAGCACTCTGGCCAAAAGCACTCTCTGTTTTTCGCCTCCTGACAGACTGAGATAAGATCTGTTTTCATATCCCTCCAGTCCCACTTCCGCAAGATATTCCGCACATAATTCCCTGTCCCGGGACGTATCTCCCTGAAGAAATTTTTTATGAGAATAACGTCCGAACATTACCATATCCTGAACCTTAAAATCAAATTCCATATTATTTTCCTGAGCCATTACTGCAAGCTCCCGGGCCATTTTTCTGGAAGACAGTTTTAAAATATCATTTCCGTCAATAAATACTGTATTATACTTTGGACGAAGAGTTCGGTAAATATTTTTCAGAAGAGTGGATTTGCCACAGCCATTTGGTCCTACCAGCCCTACGAATTCTTTCGTATGAATTTCAAGAGAAATATCCTTTAAAATTTCTTTTCCCCGGATCTCATAATCCAAAGTTTTTACCTCTAAACTCACTGTCTCATAACCTCCCTCACATCTTTTCTCTGCTCCCTTTCCGGATCAGATACAGGAAAAAAGGCGCTCCAAAAAAAGCCGATATCACTCCCACCGGCAATTCTTCCGGAGCAATCAGCACTCTGGAAAGAAGATCTGCGATCACAGCAAACAGTCCGCCTCCCAGAAGTGCCAGCGGAATCAGTCTTCTATGTGCTGAACCGGCAACTCCCCTCATCATATGAGGCACAACAAGACCGATAAATCCGATTACTCCGCTGACCGATACCACCACTCCTGTAAGTACTGTAGAAGCAGCAATAATAACCCATTTTAACTTCCGGGTATCCACTCCCAGATTTTCTGCCGCATCATCTCCCAAAAGAAGTACATCCAGCTCTTTTGCAAACAGAAAAATCACTGCCACTGCAATAATAAATACCACTGCCACATAATGCAGCCGGGACCAGGTAGCTCCGCTCAGAGACCCTACCATCCAGTAAAGCGCTGTCTTTGTCTTATCTGACGCGCCCCCGCCATACACTATTAAATTTGTTATGGCTGAAAACAGAGCCGAAGTGGCTATTCCTGCCAATACCAGCTGGGTGGATGTGATACGTCCCCGAACAGAAGCGATCTTCATGGACATAATAATCGAAAGCGCTGCTCCGGCTGTCGCTCCCACAATCACAGAATAGCCTCCAAAAATGCTGAACATTCCAAGTACCATAGCGCAGACCGCTCCTGCCGATGCTCCAGAAGAAATTCCAAGCACATAAGGATCAGCCAGGGAATTTTTTGTGAGAGCCTGCATCAGAACTCCGCACAGCGACAGTCCGGCTCCTACAATAAATGCCAGCAGAACTCTCGGGAAACGGATATTCCAGATAATATTTTCTGTTTTTGTCTCCCATGCTGCATCAAAAATTTCACGCCCAAAACTTTTATTAATAATGATCTTCACAATATTTACCGGTGATATTTCTACTGCCCCCATAGTCACAGAAATACAGGTAAAAACAGCGATCATCCCTAATATAAAAAGCAGAAGGACGGCAAAATGCCTCCTCCCGCCTGCTGTTGATCTCTTTTTCATAACATCCTCTTATTTAAACATATCCGGATAAAGCTGCTGTGCAATCTGCTCCACTGTAGCCGCGCTTCCTGCTGACCCCTGCATGTCACTGCAGCTTGCGGAATAAATTCTGCCTTCTTTTACTGCTGTGAGATCTTTTGTATACTCGCTGGTTTCCAGAAATTCTTTTTTGGCAGCAATATCATCCTTACCTGTATAATCCAGAATTACAATAGCTTCCGGATCACGTTCAATCACTTCTTCCCAGGAAGGAGTTGCCCAGCCTTTTTCAATATCATCAAAAATGGAAATACCGCCTGCAAGCTTCAGGATATCTCCCGGCATTCCCTGGCATGCAGTAAAAGGTGCATCCTCACCGGAATCATAAACAAACACTTCTACCGGATCTTTATAAGCATCCTCGCCAATGGTTTCCTTCACTGACTGAATCTTGTCCTTCATAGCCTGTACTTTTTCTGCTGCCACATCCTCTGCCTGAAAAATCTTTCCAAGAGTTTCGTAATCTTTATAAAGATCTTCAAAGGTGGCCTGATCTGAACATACATACGGGAAATACATTGCAATACCATTTTCCTCGCAGAAGTCTTTATTAAAGCTTTTATCTGCAAATACAGAATCCCAGCCAATCAGAAAATCACAACCAGTTTCCAGAAGTTTTTCTTTTGACATATTAGAAAGAGCCTGTCCCGGTTCCAGAAGCTGAGGAACTTTCTCGCTTGCCGGAAATTCTGATTTTGTGCTCCAGCAGTTTCCTTTTGTATAGCCTGCCATCTGATCCTCCAGCCCCAGATCAAAGAAAAGATCCGCCATTTGTTCCCCGGATGCTACTACCGCAGATGGCTTTTCTGTAAATGTATACTCTACATTCTCTCCCAGACCTGAACGCTGTAAATTCAAAGTAATAGTTACTGGTTCATAATCAGTCTCTGCTGATACCGTCCCTGCACTCACTCCCACTGTCATAACCGCAGCCATCATCATACTGAGCATTTTTTTGTTACACATTGTTTTTTCCTCCTGAAAATATAATCCGGCCCATCTTTACTTATCCTCTACAGAACAAAGCGGACAAGTCCGCTTATCACTCCCTAAATCCCTCAATCCTTGAGGGACTTGTTCTGCTTTGCGTGCCAGATGCAGACTGCCGTAGGCAGTCATATTCCGCATGCATCCGGTCGCATCCTCGCGGAGCGTTTTGTGTTTACTAGGAAGATTAGTACAGAATGTACTACTTTCCTGGTAAACAAAAAAACACTGCCGCCTTTCGGCCGACAGTGCATCTGTTTTCCCATATATGGATACAGTATCCCCTTGTTTTTCTGCATGACCATGGCCCGTGGATGCAAAAAAGAACTAAGCAGGTCTTCTGGCTTCGCGCAGCAATATTGTTCTGCTCCTTCCCACATTCCTGTATGAAATGCAGTGAAGCAAAACTGCTTCTATGCGCTCACAGCGGCGGCACCGCACAGTATTCTCACCTGTTTCCCTTTTCACCGATTCTTACAGCTATCTCCGGATATCTGTAAAATCAACACTTAATTCTATTTTTTTATATCATGGTCTTTCAAAAATGTCAAGATATTCACAATTCTACAGACCTATCTGACTGTGCTTTGGTGCTGTTCATATAGCATTCTGACCAGGCTGATGCGAATAGCAGCATATTATTTATTATATCGACAAATCCGGATATTGTTCACAGAATCCAGCGTGTCTCTTCTTTTCTTTATAGGTATCCATTACGCTTTTATTGGCATCTGTTCATTTCATATTTATGCCACCATGTGATATTGCAGCAGGAACATCCACCTGTCACACTGTTATTTTTTAATATTTTCTTAAAATGCAGATTATTCTTTTTTTTCAGAATTTTCTGTGATAAAATCATTATATTACACT
>HF995324.1 GCA_000432335.1 Firmicutes bacterium CAG:646 | reverse complement strand
CCGCCTGTACCTGCTTTGCTCCCTCTGCGGTCACGTTCCCAGTCTGAGTAGTTCCTTCCGTCTGTACTGCCTTAACAGCTTCTGCCTTGGCTGTCTCTACTGCTTTTGTTGCCGCGGTCTGGGCTGCCTTAACCGATTCTACAGCCGTATTTCCGGCACTCTGTACGCGTTCTGTCTGGGTCTGCCCTGCATTGTTTACATCGGCAACAGCCTGCTGAGCGGTAAGATCAAATGCCTGTGCGATCTGATCAACATGGTTTTTATTGTCCAGCACCTCCTGCCCCATCTGGGTAACAAGTTGTTTTGCTTTCTCCACTGCCTGTTCGGATGCCTTGGCTCCCTGTTCTGCCAGTTCGGCATTTCCTTCTGCTGTCTCTGCCCCTGCCTGAGCGGCTTGGGCGTTGGTCTCTGCGGTCTTGGAAGCCTGTTCTGACAGGGCTGCGTTGGTGGCGGATGTCTGCGCCTGTTTGGTAAGGTTCTCTACTTTTATCACCTGCTCATCGATGCCGGAGACTGATTCCACCAAACGTTCCACTTCCTTGCGGTCTGTCCCGGTCTTTTTGGCATCCGCAGCCGTCTGATCAGAATAATACTTGGCATTGTCCTGTGCCCGTTCCGGGAGGTCTTCCCGGCCATGCGCCCAGCCCTCTGCCTGTTTTTCGGATTCCGCTGCCTTGTCTGCGGATTTCTGAACTGCCTGGACAGCCTCGTGGAAGATATTCGGATTCTCTCCACCGTCGAATACTTCCGGCTTCGGACGGGATTTGACCTGCAGCTTAATCTTGTATTCCGTCTGGCCGGATGTGTCATCAGTCAGATAGATAAAAGCAAACATGTTATAGTTTCTGGTAGCGCCGTCATTCTCCAGCATGGAATCCGGGATAATTACATCTGTCACTCCGTCCTTGGTGACACCGACACGGTTTAATGCTGTGCCGCCGGTCTCCTGCAGGGAAAAGTGGATTGCTACCATAGACGGAAGATGTAAGCCCTGGATCCGGAGGGTCTGGCCATAGTCGTACTGCCACAGGCCATAAGCATAGGCCATGGTGGTGTCTGGATTAAATATCGCTGTAATCATTTCATCCCTCCTGTTCTGGGGTTTTTTCTTCCTGATTTTTTTCTTCTCCCTGTTCTGTCTGTTCTTTTAGCAGCTCCTGCCGCTCTCTTGCAGCCGCCATGGAGATCTCACTGCAGGCATCCTTCCGAAGATCTGCCAGAATCCCGGATATGATCCCGTCCAGTATGGAGGATGGTAGTCCTGTCTGTTCTTTTACATTAACCACTGTATTCATCAGCACGTTTTTGGCATCTTCGATTACTAAAACAAGAGGTCTTGCATTCATTTTGTATTCTCCTTTAACTCTTTGATTTCTTTGTATAGGTTCTGGATCAGCTTTAACATCGGCGGGATCAGGGTACGGTAATTCCAGTCCTCAACAGAGGTATCCGGATTGACCATTGCGCACTCCGGGAACGCCCGGTAAACATCCTCTGCGTAAAATCCCGGGAGAGGCTTGTCTACAAAGCGGTCTCCCTTTATTAAATATCCCTCTTTGTATTTAAACCACACAACCGGGATATCCAATAATTTCTCTGCTTCCGTGTCTTTTAGCATGGCAATATGGTCTTTGTATCGTTTTGATGATGAGGACAGCGCTGCAATGATCGCAGTACCGCTTTCCCGGACAAGATGTGTTCCTCCACTGGTTGTCGGAAGTCCTTTAAAAATAATTTCTCCCGTGGATCCATCTCCAAAATCACCGCTGCGGGTCGCATAAACATGCAGACCATACTTAACCGTCAAGGCTCCATCATCATAAGAAAGTCTGGAATCTCCCAGTTTGATAGCTGCCCCAACAATAGCAAAAGAACCATTAGACGTATTAAAAGTGAAGCTGCTTTCCCGTCCATTGTAATCACTGGAATAAAATCTTAATCCGTTTGTACCAATATATACACCTTTTGTTTTTGATGTCAGCCCTGTACATCCATTGGCAATGGATGCATTGCCAATGTTAAATCCGCCAATCGTCGCATTCAGGGCTTTCAGGTCATCCACATCAATGTACTTGCCTTTGACATAAAGCTGATTGTTATACATATAGATCCCGTCCATGGCGCCATTGTTGGTAAGCATGGCAAGGATATCCGCCGGTGAATAACTGTGTACCACCTCAGGATTGTACACGTAGACGTAGGCTCCGGATCCGATGCTTGCAAATCCTCCGATCGTAAAATTTTCGTACCCCTGTGTATTGGGTGTTGTAACCGGTGCGGTAAACCGGAATTGCTTCCAGGTGCTGGTTAATGCACAGCTGTAGCTTACACGGTTAAGAGAGACTACTATCGTGCGTGATGTATTGGATTTTAACCATACCCGGAGCTCATACTGTCCTTTCGCTTTTACCGGGTTGTTGTTGCTGTACCTGGCTGATATAAAACAATCTCCAGATGTACCATACAATCTTACAGCTTTTGTTCCACCGTCCGGGTCTGACTGTCCCTGCATGATGGATCCAGAGGTATTCCAGTACTGATTTAAGCTCTCTGTAGAGAGATCAGCGCCCTTCAGGAGATTTCCTGTTTTTTGGTCTGCGTAGATCTTAGCTTCTGATAATGCCTGGGCTGTTTTATTGGCTACATAATCCTCTGTAGCAACTGCATTTCCCGACAGGCTAAAGGTACTGGCATTAATATTTACATTTCCACTGTCGTCAATAGAAAACGTCGTCTGGTTATAAATATTTTTCACGCTGATGCCTTTTGCATTGATATATTTACCGGCAAGAGTTCCGGCCAATATATAATTTGCATTAATGCACAGCATCCCATCTTTCATAAAGATCCCCTGATCTTGCCCTCCATTGGTCAGTTTGTTAAATACCTCCGTCTGCCCAAGACCGGTATCGTATTTATTGATTGCACCATTGACGTCAGATAAATCCACATATTTTGTATCAATCCAGTCACTGGAACTGTAATAGCCGCTTTCTCTTTTGTAGATGCATATTTTGATTTCTGCCTGACCATTCTGTGCGGAAGTGATCCATAAGTCCCCTTTATGATACGGAGGATTTGGCTGTGATACGAAGATCTGAGCCTTTCCGTCTATTTTGTCAAATACAGAACTGGGAGGCTGAATCGTTAGTTCCACCCAGGAACTTCCATTCCACCTGTAATATTTTTGTGTTCCGGTGTTGTACCACATATCACCGACATGTTCTGTCTTTAATTCAGACGTACTCCAACTGTATGATGGATCAGTTGACTGATACCAGGTTTCTGCTTTTTTATCCGTCTGCTGCTCCAGTGCTTCAATCTGTTGTTTAAATTCTCCGTTTATAAAGGTATTTAAAGCAGTATCATCTGTATATTTGCTGGCTTTCACCCAGTCATAAGACGAGTAACTTCCAGACGTCCTGGAAGTCTGGCAACGCATAATATCTCCTTTGCTTCCCTGCACCCACAGATCGCCTATCTCATACGGTGGCTGCGGAGTTGACACGAAAACCCGGCGTTTTGAATCAGCTGTGTCCAATGCATCGGCTGCATCTGCCAGAGCCTTCGTTACATCCGTGTCTTTTACCAGCTGCCACTTCCAGATATAACCATCTTTCAGAAAGCGATAGGAAAATCCTTTTGACTTCCAAAAAAACAAGTCACCCATATGTTTCTGACGGTCTGTTTCCGTAGTCCACTGGGATGCAGGAATATTCTGCAGAGTAGGCTCGTAGTCATAATAAAACGTCTCAACCTGCCCATCTACCTGTGCCTGTATACTTTCTATTTCAGGAGTGTATACATTATTAATAAATGTATTTAACTTATTTTGAGTAATTTCGTCGATCGTATTTCCCTTAAGTAAAAAACTATCAGCTACTATATCTACGCGCCCTGTTGCTGTATCAGCTCGAAAAACAATATTTCCGCGGGAATCCTTGACTACAAACGCCCCTGTATTGATCCAGTCTGCATTCAGCCCAATGGTATTCAGGATTTTTGTAATCATCTCTCCATCTACAAGCGCACCAATATTCCAGCTTTCTCCACCGTTGGTGGACATTGCCCATCCTTTGGCATTAAACTTTATCAGGATTGTAGATTCTTCCAGAGTAGGCTTATCTCCAAAATACAGAACCATGCTTCCATCTTCCAGAGTTTCTGTAAATGGATATAATCCATTCCCTGTAATCATGGCATCTTTCAAATCTTCTATTGCCTTTTCCCATTCTGTTTTATTCTGAGATAATCCATTGAGAAATTCTTTATGCAGCCTTGTGGCTTCGCTGTATCGTGTCAGAGCTTTTCTTACCGGCGATTCTGCACTACAGGAAAAAGTCTGTGTCCCGCCTCCGTTGTACTGGATTCCGGTAATGATTGTTTTATACATATTGTTCTTGCGATCTATCACAAGCCCAATGTCACCAGATTCCACAGAAGGATCACTTTGACAAATAACGTTCATAGGACGAAAACTTAGCCCATTTAATCTTTTTCCCAGATATTCTGCTACCTGGGACCCTTTTCCCTCCTGAATCAGCTGATTTCCTGTAATTTCCAGCACATACCCATCTTCTCCGTACTGATAAACAACATCCGCGTCGGAAGTTCCGCCTTTATTTTCTTCTGTAACGCGTATTCCTGTTATGGTCACATCGTCTGTTTCAATCAGGCTTCCGCTTTTTAACGTGTTCATTTTTACTACATTGGTATTTTCCTGTAGGTCAGAAACTTCCTGATCCAGAAGTTCCATCCGGTACCACTGAAGTGTAAGTTGTCCCGCATTATTGATCCTGGCATATTTACAGGCAATCTGCGCCACCCACTGAACCACCTGGCGGAAAGTCAGAGAAGAATCATCCGGTCTGGCAGTTACAGCGAAATCTGAATTGTCAAATACCGCCGTATCCGGAGACAGTTTCACATTACAGCAGCTACAGGCATCCTGAAGGATTTCCCGCAAGGTTGCAGGATATTCCAATTTACTCTTGGTATACGGCTGATCGAATGATATCATTTCATCAAAGGCAGATACTGTGATAATATCTCCCGTATCCCTACCCGGCTCCGCATGAAAAACCCCTTTATCCAGCCACTCTGTTTTTCCATTGATTTCAAGTCCGGATCTTGGCCGGAGCTCTGCCCCGGAAAAACTCTTCTTTGTCAATGACCCGTCTGTATTGTCAATTCTGATAACAAGCTGCTTTGCGATTGCAGATCCTATGTCAAAGCTTCCGTTGTTTGATACTTCATCCGTGATACTGAACTGGAAAAGGTCAGTATCCTCTACCGTTTTTGTACTTCCATCAGAAAAAATGATCTTCACCCGATTATGCAGTATTCGGTTGTCTTTAATTGCCTCTTTATATGCATTCGTTGTAGGAATCATTTCATCACCTCTGTATAATATCTACGGATACACTTTTATAATAAAAAATTCCATCACCAAACCATCCCAGCAGTTCTTTTGATAAAGTTCCTCTGTACGACTGTATGGTTACATCTATTCCATCGTCATGAAACGAAAACGGGAAATACCCCGGAACCAGAGTATTTTTTATCAACACTTCCTGTTGCTCTGTGAGTACTCCCCATTTGATCGATACCGTTTTCTTTTCTGCCACCGGATCACCTACCATGTATCCTGCCAGTGTGCGCCCGGTATCGGAGGTCCAGATAATCTCATCGTTTACCGATAAGCTCACTGGTGCAGGGAGAACGATACTCCCTGACCATAATATTTTTCTTTCTTCCATCAGTCTATCCCCACTGTATTGTATCTAATGTCCATAACCTCCCGCGCTGCCTTGTTGGCTCTGGCAATTTGTGTTCCATCAAGATAAAAGCCCATATCGGATAAAGCTGCAATAATTCTCATGACTGCACGGTTGATGATACGTTCAAAATCATCACGGGTAATGCCTGTTCCTGCCACTGCATTTACTGCTTCCATTGCCATTTCCCTTAATTTATTTTCCGGGGCAACAATTTCTCCATAATGTCTGTTGTCACCGATCATGGCCAACCGCGGCGTATTCTTTTCCACGTATCCGCCTTCGGCCAGATGCGGAATGGTCGGTACTCTTGGAAGAGATAAACCATAGTGTCCATAATGTCTGGTTCCGGTAATCAGATTTGTAAAATCGTAGCTGAAGGAAAATGCACTTTCAATGGCAGACAGGCCGGAATTTAGTTTATCCATCAGACTGTTTATAATGTCAATCACTGCATTCAGAGGAGTTTTGGCAAGAGAAATCAAACTGTCAAAAACGCCTCCGAATATATCCTTGATTCCATTCCATGCCCTCTCCCAGTTTCCGGAAAACACACCAGTTATAAAATCTATGATGCCGTTAAATACCTTTTTGACATTTCCCCAGATACGTTTTGTCGTACCCAGAAATGTATTGAGCACCTGCCCAAACACCCCAAAACTCTGAGACCAGTCTGTAGCAAATACACCTTTTATAAAATCCATAAATGGTGTAAAGATATATTTCTGCAGGAAGTCAAATACAGAGCCCGCTATTGTCTGGAATCCCTCCAGAATCTGTCCAATCCCATCCCAGCACAGACTGAAATCATCTGTAAACGCACCTGTACAAAAGTCCAGAAATCCTCCCAGAATATCAGAGATCCCTTTAAACACATCACCAACAACAGCAAGAAGGTCAAGAACAATCTCTCCGATTCCTGCAATGATCGGTCCCAGTACCGGCATGATTGTATTTACGATCCACTCTACAAAAGGAACCAAAGCCGTTTCCCATAAAGCTTTCAGATTATCAAAAATCTTGCCCAGCAGATCAGCGATCCCATTAAGGGCAGGCTGCACATGCTCCGCCCACACAGTACTGAATTTTTCTGCCAGATAATCCAGCACCGGCGCAATATAAAGATTGTATGCATCTGCAATGGTCCCGACAATGTCAGAGATTCCTTTTGCTAAAGAATCAAAGAACGGTTTTAAATGCTCATCATATACCTGATTCAGCTTTTCAAAGGTTTGCACAACCGATGTATGAACCGCATCAAAGACAACACGCACCTGTGACAGTACAGATTCAAGAGCAGTCTTGAGCTTATCCGTATTCTGGGTTATGGGCGTTACAACAAGACCCAGAAAGTCTCTGCTGAATTTTCCTCCAAGGTCAAGAACACCAAGAAATCCATCAGAAAACACTCCTATGATATCTGCTGTAATTCCCTTGGCATCCTCACCGGAAAATATATCAAAAATATCCGCACAGGCTACTGCAAAATCACCGGAAAGCTCTGCAATCTCTCCAGATACATCAAACAGGGAGATTATTCTCTTTTGAATATAAGTCTTGCTTTTCTTCAGATATTTTTCAAATCCGCCGATCAGGTTATCTGCTGCCGTCAGACCGATTCTTGCCGTTGCGCCTACAATCTTTCCCAACGCTTCCGCAATTTTATCCGCACACCGGTTAGCAGCCTCAATCAGTTTAGGATCTGTAAATATCTCATTTAAAGTCTTACGGATATTTTCAAGACTTTTCTGGATAGAGGCGATCTTACTTTCTGAATCCCCGAACCCAATCTGAAATCCTTTCTTAAAAATATCCGCAAGTTCTTTGCAGCGTTGGATCAAAGCCGATACACTTTTATCAACCTTGTCAATTACCGTCTCTCCCTGAGAAAGACTGCCAAAATCCACAGCGCTTCCGCCGACTCCGGCATTTCCTCCGCCTGAAGGTCCCGAGGAATCAGAATCGCTGTCCTCTGAACTATCATCCAGCCGATTGATCTGGTCGAATCCCATCAGAGCCCGCATTTCTTTTGCAGCTTTCTTAGCCGACTTCGCAACACCATTGTTTGAAGAAGCCATATTGTCAGCTGCTGCCGAGGCGTTTTCCATTCCGGTACTTGCATTTGCCGCCGCAGTTCCCATATCTGCGATCTGGCTTCCTGCAGAAGAACCTCCGCTCTTTTTGCCTGTGATCAGCTCTGTAAAAGCCTTAAAGGCATTTGCCAGAGTTGTCAGTTTCCCGATCAGCGTGTTTACCACCTTGATAATCGGCGTAAACAGATTGATCAGGCCCTGGCCAATGGTTGCCTTTAGGCTGTCAAGCTGCAGCTTCAGAATACGCACCTGGTTCGCCCAGGAATCTGAGGTACGCGCAAAATCCCCGGATGCCGCTGATAGCTGGCTCTGCACAAACTGATACCTGAGGGCCACTTTTTCCGCTTCCGACATGGCCTGAGTGGTCTTCCCAAAGCCATTTGCCAATGCATAAGCATCCAAAGCGCTCTGAGTCATGACAACGCCCAGTTCCTTCAGGGATTCTGTTTCTCCGGTAAACACGGATTTAAGCTTTGTGTATGCCTCATCCTGACTGATGTTATAAAAAGAAGCAATATCTCCGGCAAGTCCAGTAAGTGTAGACCCCATATCATAGGCGGCCTGTTCCGAAAAGCCGAAGGACTTTGCCATGGCTCCGAAGGTTCCGGTAAACTTCTTTGCCATTGTCTCTGACAAGCCAAAGTTTCCTGCTGCCGACTTTGCAAATTTATCCACCTGGGCTGTCATGGAAGGAAATGTCACATCTACTACGTTCTGTACTTCCTGTAAATCTGATCCCAGTTCCAGACACTGTTTTCCAAAATCTGCAAGCTTCTTCACTCCGAAGGCTGCTGCAAGAGCAACGCCTGTCTTTTTGGCAAGATTCATCACCCCGGACATTTGCTTATGAAATTTTTTCTGATTAACAACCAGATCAAGGCCAATCTCGCCTACGCTTGTAGCACTCATATATCTCACCTACCTTAAAACGCAAGGTAGGCACGCGCTGCTACTCTTTGGTGCAGCCTATTGGCTCTTGCCCTTGTCTGAAATTCAATTTATTAATAGCTCCGCAGCGCGGGCATTTGATTTCTCCTTTTACGACATCCGCTTTCATAAGCGTCCGCCCGCATTTATTACATTTTATTTTTTCAATCTTTCGCACCTCCCGCCATGGATATGAACGCTTTCTTAAATCCTTCCAGAATGTCATTCATATCTTCTGGTTTCATCTGTTTTGCCCGTCTGGCTCTCCATTCATTACGGATCCGTTTCTGTTCCTTGGTAAAATGCTTCAAAACTTCCTTATCTTCCTCTGATCGGATGGAAACAATACGTCCGAGAGCTGTATCCGGTCCTAATCCAACAAGAAGATCTCGAAATTCGCTCCATTTCATTCCTGCCGGAAGTTCTTTTGATAGCCGTATCCCGTACTGTGACTGGAAGGAAGACACAATCAAATCAAAATCTCCCTCCAAATCATAGTACGGGTCACTACTCTCCCGCTTCGTCCTCTCCCATGACAAGGTTCATTGCTTCCTCCACAATGACCATCAGGGATTTTGCAGAAAGTTTTTTCTTTCCTTTTTTGATATTGCAGATCTTTTCTACATCCTCTGGTTTGAAGATCAGGTTCAACGCCTCTTCTACCGCCTGAAGCTCCCCTTTGTTTCCAAACGCCCCCATAAGACGCAGCATAGTTTCTGCATCTGCATTTACTTCTACTTCCAGGGTTCCAATCTGCATGATTGGATTCTCGTCAAAACTAAGTTTTTCTGTAATGTCTACTACTTTTGCCATGTTATTCTCCTTTCGGTGTAACGGTTGGTTTTCCATTGCTCATGATTTCAAATTCTAAAGGTGCTACTGCAGTGGAATCGCCTGCTCCTACATTTGTTACATTGATAACCGCTTTCGGGAACTCTACTTTTGTTCCGTCTGGGAACGTCCACTGGAAATTCTTTTCTACCTTTCTTCCATTCTCAAATGTCAGCCCGGCAACCAGATCGTTTCCTTCGTCTCCTACGTTTCTCTTTGCTGTAACAGTGATTGTCACGCCCTTTCCGGTCATTAACCGGCGCACCCAGCCCTGTGTATCAAATGGTGTCCACTCTTCAATATTGTTGTCAAATGCAACCCCAAAAGTCTCACAGTCTGCAATATTGACATAAGATGCCGGGCCTTCGGCTGCGGCTTTGTCAATCTGAAACTGGTTTTCATAACATGGATATACTCCTGTTGTTCCTGCCATATGCTATTCTCCTTTCGCATAAATAAAAGCCGCCTCTATGACCATTTCATAGATGCCGGAATCATCCGTACCAACATCCTGTATTTCATAGAGCGGCTGAATAAATTTAATTGTCTCATTGTTGATCTGTGCTTCCCTTGTGGCTGTCAAAGCCTCAAATAAGGCTGTGGCTGCCTTTTCTGTATCTCTTGGGGATTTATTCCAATGAACCAGAAGGGTGACGTATTTCGTGCCGTAGGACTCCAAAGAGTCACCTCCGATAGCTGTCTTATAAGTATGCTGATGCTTGCTGTGATAAACCCCAATAGTTTTATCTGGTTTCGCATCCAGTTTCCCCATATAGACCTTTTGAGGCTCTGTAATATTCAGAGAAGCAATATAATCTCTTGCATCTGCCAGTGTCATATACCTGTCAGCCTCCTATAGATATTTTTAAATGCCTTTACTGCAAAATCGGCCTGCGATCCACCCGGAATCCAGTCTGCATACCATTTACCCCGGGCATTTGGATTTTCGCCTTTCTGGAAATGATACTCTGGATGAAAATACAGGCGCCGTGCGTAAGGTGTGCTGGATACAATGGATACTTTTCCTTTACTGCTATTAGAGTAATCTACAAAAGTACTTTCATTTTGCAGGTTTCCGGTATCCCGTGGAAATACCTGTGCCTGCACCACTTCGGTATGAAGCGCTTCCGCCGTCTGTTCCAAAGCTGTCACCTGGGCCTGTGTAAGCTGTTTTATTTTTGGCATATTCAATTTTACAACCGAACTTACTTTGATCATACCAGCATCACCTCCACATAGTTTACACTTCCATCCGGGTTACGGGCTTTCATACCCTGCGCAATCCGACGTTTTGCTCCCATTATCTCTGCTGCACCGGAGGATATCACCGGAAGCTCTGGGCAAGGGTCAACGCTGATCAGGGCAGTGCCTGTAATCTGTATCAGCTTCTTTTCCGCAGTGTAAACCGTTCTTGCTTTGTCTTGGTAATTGCATTTTCCTTTCCAGCTGATTGTCTGAAGAGGTTCGCCGTATACATTCAACCCCTCCTGTTCAAATTCCAGGATAATGTCTGTTTTACACAGCTTTTCCGGTACTAATTTGGGATATCTCATACCATCACCTCAACAATCCGCAGCACAATCCCGTCTGACAGAGCAGTGCATAATCATCCCTTTTCATGGCAATACCCCTGTCTGTGAATACGTTCCAGGAGCTGCCGAACTGAGCTGATACGCCATTGATGCTGTATGAACTCAGGACACTGCTAATCTCATCCGCATTTTCATATTCAAACTCCGCCTGGCGGCATACGACCTCCTGAATCACATTTTTCTGAAACTCTGTCAAATTATCAAATCCCTGGCCCACAATCCGGTTGTAGGTCAGGGTGTCGATATGTCTTGATGCCTGGATGAGAAGTCTTCGAAGACTGTTGCCAGGAATCAGACTGCCTTCATAATCTGATTCATAATACAGTTCCGTTGCATATGGGATATACGGCATCTATGTCACCTCATTTCTTTGCAGGCTTTGTCTTTGATTCCTCTGGCTTTTCGTCTACCTGGGGCGTTTCAGTCTCTGCAAGTTTCTCTTTTAAGGCTTCATTTTCTTTTTTCAGAGCAGCATATTTCTCATAGGGAACGTTTTTCCCTATGCCATAGGCTATGATCTCTCCATCATCAGAAAAGATATCAAAGCCATCATTCTGATAGTATTCTTTCTGCTCTTCTGTGATCGTATAGACCTTATTTCCTTTTTCTGCTCTCATCAGCCCTGTGCCTCCCTGTTAATAGCAATACCACAGGATTTCCTTTCAATCAGGAAGGTATCTGTATAGTACCTGTTCTGATATACGTACTTGTCTGCAGTACGGCTGTCAGTTCCTGGGGTAAACAGCTTCATATATGCGTATTTATCGCGGGAGATTACACAGGATGGATGTACCAGCATCATGTGGATCTGCTTTGCATCTACTGCCGGAGCGCATCCATCTGTGAAATTGTATTTTGTCTTAAATCTTGCAGAGGGTACAGGTTTCAGCTTTACATCATCCAGTCCATGTACCTGACGGTTGATTACACCTGCAGCTCCTACGCTCATGGTTCTTGTAATGCCATCTGCGTTTTTCAGAAGCTTCTGCATTGCAGAGGTCAGATATAAGATTCTTCCTTCCTGTGGAACAGATTTATCATCCATGATCGCCATCTGCTCATCAAACCATTCCAGGATATTAGATACTGTAAGGACTGTCTCATCCACAACTGCACCTTTGGATTTATAGGAAGTTGCCTCTGTAAGAAGCTTAGAAAAACGATAGCTGTCCTTCTCCGGGATTGCCTGCTCTTCCTCAAAGACGTTCTGGATATTTGCAATCTCCGTCACCAGATTGGTTTCATCCACGTCCATAGGATCAATGGCAAACTCAATATCCCTGTCATGGGTGAGCTTTTTCGGTTCCCAGTCGTTGGACACTGTTCCAGTATTGAATCCCATATTGGTTCTGTTGTGGTCCTTGTAACCGGATACCGTTAATCTTGGGATCTTAATTGTCTGGGCGTTCATAAACTTGATACCAGAGTTGGACTGGGTAAGCTCATAAGATACCAGTTCCCTTTCGTATTTCTGTGCCAGCTGTCTCTCAAACTGATCTGCGTATTCGTATACTGCCATATTTCATTCTCTCCTTTATTTTTTATTTCCGAAGATTGCCGCCAGCTGATCCTCTGTAGTCGAAGCACCCTGTCCTCCGCCGGATCCAATCTGACGGAATCCGCTCTGAGGTGTCTGTGTACTTGGTTTCAGCTGTGGCAGCTCTTCCATCACTGTGTTTAATGCTGCTTTTAAATTCTCTTTGTTGATGGTTCCTTTTTCATCTGCGACCTTTGACAGATCTGCCAGTTTCAGCACATAGGGCATGGTTTTCAAATCAACCCCAAGCTCTCCGGCCAGAAACATTGCTTCTTTCTCAATGTTTGCCTGCTGTGCTGCAGCCTGCGCCTGTGCCGCCTGCTGCTGAAGTGCATCAACATCAGGAGTATTGGCCGCCTGTTGCTCTTTGTATGCTGCGATCGCCTGATCCACCTGCTCCCTAGTGAGGTTCTGCTGTTTAAAATAGCCTTTCAGGACACTTTCCTCTGTGGCAGACTGCTTTCCAGCAACAATATTAGCCAGCTTTTCATAATCAAACTGAAAGGGCTGTCCTGCCTGCTGATTATTTGTGTTCTGCTGATTTCCCGCTGCTCCACTGCCTGGATCTCCTCCTGTCGGATCACCTCCCGATTCTGCAAAAAGCTGCAGGTTCATGGGGATTTTCATTGACTTGTCCATTTCTCTTCTCCTTTACAGTTTTTTGTGCGCTGTCTGCGCCTGACAGTTTTATGTGTGTCTCACAAAACAGTTGATAACCCGGTGTCTCCGCGTAGTTTAAGCTCTTCGGAGCATAAAAATAAGACGCTTCACCCTGCGTCTCAACGGGAGATATCTGGATCACCGCCTTTCTAATCTGCAAAACACCAATCATCAGCCAGCATATCAGCCTGACTCGCAAGCCACCCCATCTGAACACCACTTGTGCCCACAAAAGCTATAGCTGTATTGCCAATCGCATCGTGTTCACAGTTCACAATCTCACCGTCAGCATCTTTGTAAGAAATGCCTGTTGCAAGTTGGATATACTGGTTTTTACCATTCCAACCTTTACGTTTTAATTTCAATCCTCGTTTAACGTACTTGATTGCATCTCCAAAACCAAATGCTGCTTTTCCACCCAAAACAGGGCAATTCGTTTCATCTGCAATAATCCATTCATCAGATGCCACATTCGAAAGAGTATATTCAACTCTCTGTGTTTCTCTGATATCAAGAAGATCTCCCTGATCAGAGTCCTGTGGTCTGCACTGAATCATTACTGTCTGTTTTTCTTTATCCCAATACCAATAACCACCCCACGACGGAAGTTTTACTTTCTTACCTTCCTTCATTTCTCTTAATGCTTCTGTAAATTTCATAACTTTTCACCTCGTCCTTTCTTAAAAATGGGTATAAAAATAACACGCATATTTTGCGTGTTGATAACGTTGTTTTCTGCTATACTGAACAAAAGGAGGTATAGCGCTATGTTAAATGTCGATAAAATTTCAAAGCAGGTTCTTCAATATCTACTGAATTGTCCCGACTGCACTTTTTCAGTCAACAAAGGATTTCCTTCCAACATACCAACCGAAGAACTTCTTTCTTCTATTGATTTTTTGGAAAAAGAAGGATATTTAACCACATCCAGAGTTCCCAGCGGTGCTTTGATTTCTGCAACTCTCACTCATAAAGGGAAACACCCAAAAGAGTTTAATTCCATCGCTTTGAAACGTTATTTACTCGATAAATGGGTGGATATTCTCGCCCTAATCATTTCTATCCTTGCCTTTATAGGAGCATACCGAGTTGAGTTCAGCGCATTATTACGGCTATTAATGCAAGGACTGACAAGATAAAAGCCATCTTTGACGGAACAGAAAAATCCGACCAACGATACCAAAGTTTTTCTTTTTTCATTTTGCACTCACCTTTCTAAATGGGTATAAAAATATCACCTGTCATTTCTGACGGTGGTATGAATAATCTATATTTGCTAAACCAAAGGATTATTGGCGGGTGTGCCCTTTCCCGCATTTCTTTTGACCCGGTAGGTGCGTAGCAGCACAATCTCTACTTCAATAATCCTTTGGGTAAAGCCACTATTACTATATGAATATTATACAATAGCTATTCCTTTTTGTAAAGCATCCCATTTTTTTCTATTAATTTTTTGAGATTTTTTTCTCGGATTCTGTAAAATGTCATAACAGAATTTTTTAGTTTACTATCATCTGTTTCAAGAACCACTCGTACTACCACATTCAAGTTTGTTTCCGGTAATTTCTTCACCATAAACACCGTACCCTGATGCTTTATATCCTTTATGATCAGATCTGGAGACGAGACACTTTCCTCTCCGTACTTTTCAAATAAATCATAATCTTCCGGATGCCGTTCTTTGATGTGATCTATACGCTCATTTGTTACAATAATTTCGTCTGTCTGAATCTTTCCAAATTCTTTTTCAAGTACCTCTATATTTATCTTACCCAAATTCCGTATTTCTGTCACTGAGCTTTCCTCATTCGCACTTTTTAAGTTGATTATACCAGAATCAGCAACTTTTTCAATCGGTTTCGCTATTAACTCCTTCTGCATTTTCCACTCTACTCTTCTGGCTGCGTACCTTTTCTGATTTTCCTCATCCAGGGAATTTTTCTCTAACCGGCTAAACCTCTTCTCCTGCCGTTCTGCGTACTGCTGCCGTGCTTCCTCTTTGGCATTCTGTCCAATCGCTTCCAGCTCTTCCTTCGTCCAGGTATCATCCGCTGTGGAAATCCCAGGGAAATATGTAGTATGACTGTCTTTACAGCGTGGATGATAAAGCCCATGGGCTACTGCGGTACTCATAAGAGGATAAGAGCCATCTTTCCGGCGTCCGCCACTCCACACATCATCAATCAGCACCTTCCCACAGAATGGTAAGCACTTCGGGCAGGGATTCCCGCGCTTATTCACAATCACGGTATGGATTCCCCATTCCTGACGCTTTACGCCCTCACCTTGCAGGTAAGCTCTTTTACAGGCTGTCCGTATGGCCATATCAGCATAATCGGCAAGGGTATGCCTTGCCCCATTGGAATACTCCACACAATTCAATCCCGCAGAGAGAAAATCCTTTGTGGCCATATCCACTGCTTTTTCGTAGGTTCCGGCTCCGGTATTGGCATATACCTGGGCGTTATAGATTATCTTTCGGTACTGATCGTTGGCCATGCGCAGAACTGCCGTCTCAGCCTTTTTCATGTCGTTCATCGTAGCTTTTATCAGTGCTTCCAGCTTTCTTTCATTCAGCTTAAAAAACTCTGCCGTAGCGCCTTTCGATATTCTCTTTGCCGGGAAACCTTTTCTGATAGCCTCCAGAATCGCAATCTCCTGAGACATTTCCCCTTCCGATCTGGCAATGCTGATCAGAGCCTGAATCTTTTTGTTGATATCCTTAAACTGCTGACCGTATTTTTTCTGATTAAGTTTTTTATACTTTTCCAGTGCTTTCAGCTGCTCCGCCTGCCACATGGACCATTGCTTTTTCTCGTCAACCTCTTCCTGTTTGTGCCGGCGCAAATTCCGGATCATGGAAGCGATCAGTTCGTTCTCAATCGCTTCAAAAACCTCTCCAATATCGTACTGGTCATTAATCTTGGGCAACGGAATCACCTCCCGTTTGCATGTACCTTAAACCCCTGACTTTTGAACTGCCAGATCAGAGTTTTTAACTGAGTAGTGCTTGTACAATGATCATTCCTCAATTCTGCATAATCACCTTTTTCCACTGCGTACACTCCCTTTGGAACCTGTTCCTTTGCTATCTGAAGAAGCCCCTGGAACTCCTTCCGGTTCATTCTGTATGTTCTGTTTGCCACCTTTACCTTCATCTGCTCCTCCTGTATTCACCTGAAATCCACCAGCTTCCAGATTGACGCCCGGCTCTTCTACTTCTCCGATTCCCAGTTCTTCCTTCAGCCGCTTGATTTCCTCCTGTTTCCAGGTATCGTCCTTATCATCACCATAAAGCTCGTCCACTGCTGCATCCACCGACATGATCTGTCCCTGTCTGGCTTTGCTGATCGTCTCTATCTGGGATTCAAAGGACGGGTTTGCGTAATCTCCAAATTCTACCGTCACCTCTACTGGTTTTACCGGTTTCCTGTAAAACTCGTTATAAGCTTTTAGTACAGTTTCTACCAAAAGCGGAATATCCACCTGCAGTGCATTGATGATGGTGTCTCTGGTATAAAGCGTAGCCTTTTCTTTTTCTCTCTGCGCCTCACTGTTATCCAGTTTTTTCACATCAATTCCAAGCGTTGACGGACTGATCAGTCCCTGCAGGCAGAGATCCAGGGCTGTACAGTAGGATGCCAGATAACTTTCATGAGGAATGTTAGGTTGCTCCACATCGATCATATTCTTGGCATTTTCTGACATGTCGTTTCCTACCGCAATAAATCGGTTATCAAAATGGTTTGGTCTCATCAATTCCCCTGTTTCCGGATTTCTTGGAATCAAACAGTCTGGAATGTATTCTTTCGCACGTCCCATACGGACCGAATCCATCCACTGTGACCATACCTCATCAAAGGCATCGTAGGAATCAATCTTTTTGTCAAAGATACTCTGTCCCCGCTCGTCCCATTTTCCAGATTCGTAGAACTGGATCGGCACGGCCATCATATATTCCTCTTCCGGTTTGTCCGTTCCAAATGCCACATCCACCAGATTACTGGTTTGAGGAATACTTTGCCTAGAAACCTGTGTGTCACCCCGATATAACTCATACGTGATTGTTCCGTAACCATAGTGTTCATACAGGACATAATCCCGGCGGTCATACTTGTATGCTGTTTTAAAAACAATCTCTTTAATCCGTCCACGCTCTGTTACCAGTTCAATCCTGTCTCCTGGATAAAACTCAATAATCGGGTACTGGCTCAGTTCTGTGTCAAAAGATATTTTAAAAGCCCCATCTCCTATGTAGAGGGTTTCCTTAACCGCCTTTTCAAGCTTTTTACGGAATTTATTATCTCTGTCAATCTGCTCCCACAACTCCTGATCTTCCCGGTCTTTTTCAATCTGGATATTCAGATCTGCCAGGGTGATTCCTGCCAAGGTATCTACAACCAATGCTGGGAGACCGGTATGGATCTTTCGGATTTCCTGTCCTGGCGTACTCTTACAAGCCCAGAATTTATATCTATCTACCCCTGTGTCGATCTGGCTGTAGAGCTGCTGCAGCTCCTCACTGTCTCCGCGGTACCAGATCCGGTTTTTGATTGCATTTGCCTCGTAATCTAAAGTCTCATTAATCAGTATATTGGCAGGACTTGCTTCCTGGACATTCAGCCAGCTTCGGATCCCACGTTTTACATTTTCGCTCAATCTTTTCGTCCACCTCATTTCTTATCCTCCTCAAAGCCGATCAGATGCCTGTAAGGAATCCAGGCGTACTGCTGGCTGTTAATAGTATGGTCATGTCCGTCCTCCGGTTCATCCTTATCCTCTTTCCAGCTATAGGAATCCAGCTCTGCCAGATGCTCCGTACAGGTATCTACAACCAGATAGCACCCCTGCTGGATCCAGCCAATCTGCAAATTGATTCGATCCAGAATCGTAACCTTTTTATAGCTGTCATAAAAACTGTACAGACAACCTTTTAGCCGCTTATACTTATTTAATTCTGTGATTGTTGCCTGATCGGCATTATCTATAAATACATCCCTGGCAAATCCCCAGTCCTTCCGGCACTGTTCCAGAAATGCAATGAATTTTACTGCTGTATCGGAAGGAGCTAAAGGAACTTCCAGCTTTGCATTGTTATAAACCTTTTCTGATAGTGTAATCAGCTTCCTGTCTTCTGTAATTCCCTGAAATATCATGGCAATGGTATCCGGTGACTTACTGGAATACGAGGTATCCAGCCCCGCTGTAAACTTCTTGAATTTCAGCTTTCCAGATTTTATCTGCTGCCTTACCCATTCTGCAGAAACAACATGCTTCTTCCGGTCAAAATTCGGAAAGATTAGACCGGTTGCTTTTCCCCGAAGACCTTCAATCTTATTCTTCCAGATCTTGGTTCCCTTTGGCGTGTTCTGGATAATCTTCTGCAGCTTCTCTTCTGGAAGGCCTGCATTATCCTTAAAAGAAAAGAACCAATGAACCCAGCCGGGTTTTGGTTCTTCTTTCAGCTCATCTTTAATTTCTTTTGGTGTTTCTTCTTCCCATTCCGGAAGAGGTCTGGAACAGTTGATATACTCTTTGTATACATCCAGGTTCGGATCATCCGGGTTCAATGTTGCCATCAGATAATCACATCTCATGGCAGATTCCCGGACAAAATCTATATCCGCGGTGTTGATCTCATCAATGTACAGGCATCCATACTGACCGCCAAGAGCGTCCTTCCATTTTCTTTTGTTTCCATAGCCGATCACAAATATGATCTTGTCTCCGGCGGATGTGTGGAACAGGATATGGGGCATCTTGTATTCGCCGGATCCATTACCTTTGTACTCTGCAAGAACTCCAAAATCATCCAGAATCCCCAGGTCTTTATTGATGATATTCTTCTCTGCCGCTCCGGTATCATCTGCCGCAAGGATATGGAGTTTCTTTGGACTTTCAGCTACCTTCAGCATAAACTTAAAAAGGCCCACTGTAGTTTTTCCTGCTGCAGTGGTCAGGTCCCTTCAAGATATTCTACAGGAGCTTCACATCTCAGGAAGGCTTTGTACTTCTCTGATAGTATCAGTCTCTCAGAACTCATGAAGCTTAACCACCTCCCCGCATCTGCTGAAGCAGATCATCAAGTTTATTCTTTTCTTCATTAATACCAGACACCTCTACTTTGTCTTTAAACATACCAAGATGTTTGCCCAGTAATTCCAGAGCCTTTAATTTATCAGCCATTTTGATTTCACGTTCCAGTCCATCCTCACCGAAAGTTTTTACCTTCACCGACTGAATTGCAGCGGTGTCCTCAGGAGCTGCATCCGGCCTTAACGTAGCCGTATCGGCATCTATCACGTCGCTGGCATTTACAAAAGCAATCTTTGCCAGCTCTGTTACCACCCGGTCAGCATTGACACCGGTGCGCTTGCTGCGTTCTGCCATGGCTTTTGCAATACGCGCCTGAATGTCAGGTTTTGTCAGGTTTTCACTCCCAATAGATTTCGCTGTATCCGGGCTGTAGCCAGCTCTGATGGCAGCCTGAGTGGCATTCAGGTCAATCAGGTATTCTTCCACAAATCTTTTCTGTTTTTTTGTCACTCAGGTTCACCTCCTTTTGACTGAGTAGGGGGTTTCGGTATCATATATGAGGGTATGATTTTTTTTGCATGAGAAAAGCACCCCGAAGGGTGCGTTCTTATATTTAACTATTATAGAATTTACACTCTTTATCTAAAAACAAATCCTTATACTCTTGAGAAGACGTTATAGCAACGCCATATCTCATACCTTGGTTTGCAAGTTCCCAATCCCCCGTTTTTAACAAGCAAATGTAACCTCTATTTGTAAGAGGTTTTAAAATTTCTTCTAATTCTTTCAATTCTGTATCTCTTAACTTTACTAATGAATTGCCATTTTTAATCCGTTCGAATATTTCTGGATAATTACAATAAAGTTGATTTAGGCTCAAATTAATTTCGTTCCAGAAAGAATATTTTCTTTCCAATTCTTTCATTCTACCAATAAAATCATCAAACATTACATTTGGGCACTTTGCACCTATTGCACTTGCTAAAACCGGAAATATTAATTTTAAATTTGACATTTCTGAAATCTTAGCTGCTTGCAATAAATTTAACGGAACCGGAAGCGAAGACGGTTCCATACCTGAATGACATAGAGGGATTACTGGTATTTCTCTTATCCATCCTGCTCCTGCTTCGAAATTAATCCACGGACGCTTCACTGATTTAGGGCTACAAAGAATTAATTCTATCGCGCAGTTTCCCAATGCCGATGTAATATTATCAAGCCATCTGGAGCCGCTAGAAATACTATTCTCATCTGATGACACAAACACGCTTAGCATTCCTAAAAAACTTTCTTCAATTAACTGTTTTAATTCTAAAGCCATTTCCTTTTCTTCTGTTATGTGTGATATAAACACTATTGGTTTTTCCATCCTATTTCCTCCGAACAAACTATAATGTTTATATTTTATCATAAATATCGGAAAATGTCATTTCGGGTTAATCCTGTATTGATTATTATATCTTCTGATATACAATACACTTGATCGTTAAATAAAATAAATTTATACCCTTCTTGCAATGCTAAATCTGCCATTTTATGAATCGTTCCAGCGTATTCATTTTGTGCCGCATTGAATATATATCTTTCATCCATATTTTTACCTTGCCTTTTTAAATAATAAAGACACCTGACTGCTGCCAGATGCCTTTGCTTCAGGCAACCAGGCTATGAAACTGACTGCCGTGAGATGGAGGATTAATAATCTCAACCACTAAATCCAGTTTAAATACTATCACAGATTATGCGAACACTGGCGAACATTTATGAAAATTTTTTATTTTTTTCTAAATATCGGTTATGTCGCATCCTGCAACTATCTTTCGTATAAGGGGGTTTCTTTTTGGGAAACCTATAATTCATATTCATAGCTACAAATTCCCATGTCATATCGTCTATGTAATAAAGCTGGAAGATCATCCTTAAATCGCTTTTCGGAATCTTATTAATAAAATCATCTGCTGCATTTAAAGCCTCCTGCAGCTCATCCTCCATAATCTGCAATTTTGCCAACCGTTTCTTGATCATAGATTTTACTTTTTCGTATTCTGGAACAGGAAAGCCAGTGATCCGGATAGATCCGATTGTACCGTCAGCCCTTGTGCCCTTAACAGAATCCGATACCATTCCTTCCTGTTCAATTTTTTCAAGTCTACGCTGATCTGCTTCTATCCTCCGGTTAAGATCTTTTATTTCTTCCCGGAGTTCACAATATTGTGAAAGAGCGGTTACGATATCCATCGGCCTTTCCTCCCTGAATTATTTAATCCTCTTCTGATCCACGTATCATTGCTTCTAGTCTGGTGTAGCTTGGACAGATTCTGATTCCATGCTTGTCCTCCAGAAGAATACAATGCGGGAATAGTTGTTTTACTGTATATGTAATCTTCTTATTCACAAAAATGCGTCTGCTGCCTTTATCTTCCCGCACTTTTGCTTCGACTACAATTTTCTGCCCACGGCTGTACCCGTGTTTACGTTCCAGGGCTCGCTGCCGTTCCTCTCGTCTGACACCGTTTAGGGCTTCTCCCTGTACCTGATCAGGGTATCCTTCACTGTTTTTGTACATGCTGCACCTCCTCAAATAATTCCTGAGTCTCTTCCTTCTGGCTTTTCTCAGCTTCTTCCTGGCATTTCTGGCAATCGTCTCCTGCTGCCCCGAAGCAGCCGTTACAATCTTTGGTCATTTTCTTCCACCTCAACATTATTACCATACTTCATGCACTTTCCATCCTTATAAGCTACACATTTTTCTTTGATACATGGATTTAGTACTGGCTTTACAAAATCACCATTCCCCACACATAGTGCTTTCACTTCTTCTTTTCCGATTAAATCAGGACAAAATAAAATCATCACTTCACCTCCAACAATTCTGGTTTTTTCGCCAACTGCTTTTCCAGTGCTTCGATTGC